>CAZDFS010000006.1:1839-59455 GCA_964504865.1 uncultured Wenzhouxiangella sp. | reverse complement strand
CCGGGCGCAGCCAGGCCAGGGGATTGTCGGCCTGCTTGCGCAGCCGGGTCTGTCGCTCGACGAGCCGATGCGCGTAATAGATCGGCGCCGGCATCAGCTCCTCGGTCTCGTTCGACGCGTAGCCGAACATCAGGCCCTGATCGCCCGCGCCCTGATTTTCCGGCAATTCCCGGTCGACCCCCTGGGCGATGTCGGGGGACTGCTTGCCGATCATGTTGATGACCGAGCAGGTATGACCGTCGAAGCCAACGCGCGACGAGTCGTAGCCGACGTCGACGACGACCTGGCGGATAAGGTCTTCGAGGTCGACCCAGGCGGAGGTCGTGATTTCGCCGCCGACGACGACCGCGCCGGTCTTGATGAATGTCTCGCAGGCAACGCGAGCCTGCGGATCCTGGGTCAGGATGGCATCGAGGATGGCGTCGGAGACCTGATCGGCCAGCTTGTCCGGGTGACCCTCGGACACGGACTCTGAAGTGAATAGGTGCGCTCGCATGTTGGTAGCTTATCTTTTGATCGGGATAGAAAGATAAACATTCTAACGCAGGCCGATCGCGGATGCATCATCGGCCTTTCATGCCGGCACGGCCCGCTCCTTGGCCCAGGCCCTGAGCGCTTCGATCTCTTCGGCCCGCATGACCGACAGCGGCCGAGTCGCCTTGATCTCCTGCGCAAGGTGACGTGCGTTGAGTGCCTGTCGCTCCGAGTGGGCCAGATAGAGCGCACTGACCACCAGGTGTTCGAGCTCGGCGCCGGAAAAGCCACGCGTCACCTTTGCCAGCTTCGCCAGAGGCAGGGCATCGGGGTCGACCCCGCGGCGCTTGAGGTGGATCGCCAGGATCACTTCGCGCGTGCTCGGGCCCGGCAGGTCGACGAAGAAGATTTCATCGAAGCGGCCCTTGCGGACCAGCTCCGGCGGCAGGCTGCTGATGTCGTTGGCCGTGGCGGCCACGAACACCCTCGAGCGATGCTCGGACAGCCAGGTCAGAAAGGTGCCGAGCATGCGCTTGGAGGTGCCGCCATCGCTGTCGGAGGTCGCCAGACCCTTTTCGATTTCATCGATCCACATGACGCAGGGCGCCATCTGCTCGGCCGCATCCAGCGACTCGCGCAGGTTGCGCTCGCTTTCTCCGTGGTAGCGATTGAAAAGGGCGCCGAAATCCATGTGCAGCAGCGGCACTCCGAACAGGCCGGCGGCCGCACGAGCGGCCAGGGACTTGCCGCAGCCCTGCACGCCCAGCAGCAGCATTCCGCGCGGCGGGTCCAGGCCCGGCGGCGGTTCGGCGGCGCGGAACACCTCGGCCCGCAGGGTCAGCCAACGCTTCAGGCGCGGCATCCCCGCCACATCCGCAAAGCGCGCCGTCTCGAGCTCGAAGCTCAAGATGCCGTCGGGATTCAGCAGCTCGAATTTCGCCTGCATGATGGCGTTCAGATCACGATGGTCGAGGACGCCATCATCGAAGATTGCGTTGCTTGCCAGGCGGCGCGCATCCTTCATGGTCAGCCCGACGAGATTATCGACGAGTCGCATCAGGGTCTTCTCGCAGGTTCGGGCCGGATCCTGGCCGCGCTGCCGACCCCAGCGCTGGGCCTCGGCGCGAATCAGCTGCTCCAGCGTGTCCCGGTCCGGGGGATGCAGTTCGAAGCGAAGCGCCAGGCGATTCAATTCGGCCGGCAGCGAGAGCTGTGGGCTGATCAGTACGAGGGTGGGGGCCTGCAGGCCTGGCGACGGCCGGGCCAGCTCGCGCAGGCGGCGAACAACGACAGGATCGGTCAGGTAGGGGTGAAAATCCATCAACAGCACGATGGCCCGGTCGCGGCGATTGGCCAGCTGGTTCAGCGCTTTCTCCGGGTCGCGAAATTCGTCGCTGAGGGTCTGGTTTCGATCCAGCCACACGAGCCCCTGCGAGGCTGTCCATTTCAGCAGCGGTCGGTGCGTCTGCCGGCGAAGTTCCGTAAATAGATTGAGGGCGTGGAGCTCATCGTGGCTCTCGATGACAAGCAGAGAATTCGGCGCCCGAATCAGGGCAGCGAGGTCGGCCAGCTCTGCGGCATTGACGGCAATATCGGTGGTCAAGGCAAGCGTCTCTCGTGCTTTATGAACAAGTCGCAGTGACAATCGAAGGCCACCGCGACCATTGTGCCTCAAGGTGATTTACTCGGTCGAGGCGAGTCCGAAAGTTGTGGAAAAAATCCCCCGGCTTGGTACTATTGCCGCCCTATGCGTTACTTGATATCACTCGGCATTCTCCTGGGCATCCTGTGGCTGTCGATCTCCGGCGTCTACAAGCCACAGATCATCGCCCTGGGCGCGGCGTCCGTCGTCCTCGTGGTCTGGCTATCGCGGCGAATGGACGTGGTCGGCGTGGAGCACAACCCGGTGCTCTACTCCTGGCGTCTGCCCCTGTACTGGCTCTGGCTCGTCGGTGAGATCATCAAGGCCAATATCACCGTCATGCGCCTGGCCCTGACCCCTGACAAGATCAGCCCGCGCATCCTGACCATCCCCGTGCCGCACGAAAACGCCGTGGCCAAGGTCACCTACGCCAATTCCTGCACCCTGACGCCCGGCACCGTCACGCTCCTGCTGGAGCGGCAGGAAATGACGGTCCACGTTCTCGACGCAGGCTCGGCCCGAGATCTGCAGTCGGGTCGAATGGCCGACAAGATCAGCTGGCTGGAATCCGCCCGGCAGGGAAACCCCTAATCGTCATGGATACGGTGCTGGTACTGACCACCCTGCTGGTCTTCGTCACCATGATGCTGGCCTTGATCCGTGCCCTGAAGGGCCCGACGATCTACGATCGAATACTCGCGGTCAACGTTTTCGGCACCAAGACGGTGCTGGTCGTGGCGCTCATCAGCCTGCTCAAGGGCCACTCCGATCTCGTCGACGTGGCCCTGGTCTATGCCCTGATCAACTTCATCGCGATCGTCGCGGTCCTGAAGCTGGTCAAGATGGGTGATCTGGGGGGCGCTGGCGAGGGGGACATCACCGATGGCTGAGACGGCGCTCGACATCCTGTCCTGGGTTCTCCTGCTGACCGGCGGGGCCGTCGGCGTCATGGGCGGGCTCGGGCTCATCCGGTTTCCGGATTTCTATGCGCGCCTGCACGCCGCGGGCGTGACCGACACCCTCTGCGCACTGCTGATCATTCTGGGCCTGATCATTCAGGCCGGCCTGAGCATACTCACGATCAAGCTCGCGCTGATCCTGCTGTTCCTGATGTTCACCGCGCCCACTGCCAGCCACGCCCTGGCTCGCTCGGCACTCGTCGATGGCGTCACGCCACAGATCGACGACGCGAACGACGCCGCTGACAAGGAGAGGCCGTCATCGAATTCCTGATCGACATCGGTCTGCTCAGCTTCCTGGTCGTCATCGCGGTCGCCGTGGTGCGCAGCAAGGACCTGTTCACCTCAGCGATGCTGTTCGCCATCTACTCGCTGCTGTCGGCAGCACTGTTCGCCGTGCTCGACGCCGGCGACGTGGCGCTGACCGAAGCCGCCGTGGGCGCGGGCATCTCGACGATCCTGATGCTGGCCCTGCTGGCCCTCGTACCGCGCCACGAAGCCGACGCCCCTCGTCCGAACTGGCCGGCCCTGGCCGTGGTCGCCCTGACTGGCTCGGTGCTGATCTACGCGACCCTGGATTTTCCGGAGTTCGGCAACCCCGACAACCCGGTCCAGACCCACGTCGGGCCCTATTACGTCAATGAAACCTACAACGACATGGGCATTCCCAATATGGTCGCTGCGGTTCTGGCCAGCTACCGATCCATCGACACCATGGGCGAAGGCTTCGTCATCCTGACCGCCGGCCTGGCCGTCTATGCCCTGCTTGGCGGCCGACGTCGGAAGCCCCGGCCGAAGTCGAAACCGCGGGAGTCACAGAACCCATGAGGCGCCCGGCATGAGAAACAACGGCATCCTTCGCGTCGTCGCGAGGTTCCTGATCCCACTGATCATGCTCTTCGCACTCTATATCCAGTTCCACGGTGAATATTCGCCCGGCGGCGGCTTTCAGGCCGGCGTCGTGTTTGCCGCGGCCTGGATCCTGTTTGCCCTGATCTACGGCCTGGATGCAGCCCTGGAGATCGTGCCCGAGCGGGCGATGTATGTCCTGATGCTCGTCGGCGTGCTCATCTACGCCGCCGTCGGTGTCGCCGGCGTCATGCTGGGCGGGCATTTTCTCGACTACAGGCCGCTCCTCGACGACCCGCAATATGCTCAGCAGTTCGGCATCGTGACCGTCGAGCTCGGCATCGGCATCACCGTATCGACGGTCACGATGCTGATCTTCACCATGTTCGTACAGCGTCGATCGGATTCGATGGAGACCGAGGAGCAGGACTGATGGGCTGGCTGGGTCTCTACAACTACTGGATCGTGGTCGTGCTCATGATGATCGGTTTCTACACCGTCGTCTCGCGCGGCAACATGGCCAAGAAGATCATCGGCCTGAACCTGTTCCAGACCTCGGCCTTCATCATGTTCATTTCCGCCGGGAAGATTCTCGGCGGCTCGACACCGATCTACCGCGAAGGCACGGAGATCTATTCCAATCCCTTACCCCACGTCCTGATCCTGACCGCCATCGTCGTCGGCATCGCGACCACGGCGGTGGGATTGGCGCTGGCCGTTCGTATCCATGAGAACTTCGGCTCGATCGAAGACGACCTTCTCAACGAAGACGACAGCGACGACGAGACGAGCACATGACCATCACCGAGATGATGCCGTTCGGCGTGCTGCTGCCCCTGATCGCCGCTCCGATCTGCGCCCTGCTCCCTGGCCGGTTCCTGCCGTGGTTGACGGCGATGACGGCCGCCGTCCTGTCGGCCCTGGTCATGGCACAGGTGCTGCCGGCCGCCGTCGACGAGCCCCTGCGCTACGCCTTTGGCAACTGGCCGCCGCCGATCGGCATCGAGTTCCGCGTCGATGCGGTCAACGCCTTCATCGGTCTCCTCGTCAGCCTGATGGCGGCGGTGATCCTGCCCTGGGCCCGGATCAGCGTCAATCAGGAGATCCCGGAGCGCCAGGGTCTGTTCTATGCCCTCTTCCTGCTGGCCTTCTCCGGCCTGATGGGCATCACCCTGACCGGCGACGCCTTCAATCTGTTCGTGTTCCTGGAAATCTCGTCCCTGTCGACCTATGCCCTGGTCGCCATGGGCCGCCCCAAGACGGCGCCCCTTTCGGCGTTTCGCTACCTGATCCTGGGCACCCTGGGGGCGACCTTCTATCTGATCGGCGTCGGCATGCTCTACATCATGACCGGCACCCTGAACATGGTCGACCTGTCCGAACGCCTGCCTGCAGTCGCCGACACGCGGGCGGTCCAGGCCGGTTTCGCGTTCATCGTGGTTGGCATCGGCATCAAGCTGGCGCTTTTCCCGCTCCACCGCTGGCTCCCCGGGGCCTATGCCAATGCCCCGTCAGCGATCACCGTCTTCCTGTCGTCCACGGCCACCAAGGTGGCGGTCTACGCCCTGCTCCGCCTGGTCTTTACCGTCTTCGGCGTCGGTTTTGCCACCGCCATGCCGTACGCGGAGATCTTCTTCATCCTCGGTCTGTTCGGCATCCTGCTGCCCTCGCTCTGGGCCATCCAGCAGGACAACCTCAAGCGCCTGCTCGCCTATTCGAGCGTGGCCCAGATCGGCTACATCATCCTCGGCATCAGCCTGCTGTCGGTGACGGGCCTGACCTCGGGTCTGGTTCACCTGTTCAACCATGCGGTCATCAAGGCGGCGCTGTTCATGTGCGTCTGCATCGTCGTCTATCAGACCGGCTCGGCGCGGATTTCCGCCTTCCGGGGCCTCGGCCGTGAAATGCCCCTGACCATGCTGGCCTTCGTGCTCGCGGGCCTCGGCCTGATCGGCGTGCCGCTGACCGCCGGCTTCATCAGCAAGTGGGTCCTGATCCAGGCCGCCATCGAACAGGACCTGTGGCTGGCGGTCGTCGTCATCCTCATCGGCTCCCTGTTGGCCGTCATCTACATCGGCAAGGTCGCCGAAGCCGCCTGGATCCAGCCGGCTCCCGAGGGTCGGGCGCCCGTGCGCGAGGCCCGTGCCGGCCTCCTGATTCCGATGTACGTACTGGTCTTTGCCACCTATTACTTCGGCATCGACACGCGCCTGACGCTGGACATCGCGAGCGCGGGCGCCAACGTCCTGATCGGAGCGAGCCCATGAGCCCCTCGGTGCTGATACCGGCGATCATCCTGACTCCCCTGATCGGGGCGGTTCTGCTGGCTCTGGCAGGCCGCTGGCCCAACCTGCGTGAAGCGGTCACGCTGACCACGGCGGCCTGTCTGTTCGCCCTCGTCGCCCAGATGATCGGGCCGATTCTCGATCGCGAGACCCTGGCCCTGACCGTCGCCGAACCGCTGCCGGGCCTGAGCATCATGTTCAACGTCGAGCCCCTGGGCCTGATGTTTGCCCTGCTGGCCTCGATGCTGTGGTTCGTGACATCGGTCTATGCGATCGGCTACATGCGGGGCAACAAGGAGCCGCACCAGACGAGCTTCTATGTCTTCTTCGCCATTGCGATCAGCGGCGCCATGGGCGTTGCCATGGCCGGCAACCTGCTCACCCTGTTCATCTTCTACGAGGTGCTGACGATCAGCACCTGGCCCCTGGTCACCCACAACCGTAACGCCAAGGCTCAGGCCGGGGGCCGCACCTACCTCGGCGTGCTGCTGTTCACCTCCATCGGCCTGCTGCTGCCGGCGCTGATCTGGACCTGGACCGTCGCCGGCACCCTCGACTTCACTCCCGGCGGCATCCTCGAAGGAAACATCAGCACGGGTGCTGCTGCGATCCTTCTCGGCCTGTTCGTCCTGGGCGTCGGCAAGGCCGCGGTCATGCCGATGCACCGCTGGCTGCCCGCGGCGATGGTGGCACCGACGCCGGTCTCGGCCCTGCTCCACGCCGTCGCCGTGGTCAAGGCCGGCGTGTTCACCATCACCAAGGTCGTGATCTACATCTTCGGCGTCGACTTCCTGGCCACCGTCCCGCTCGAGGTCTATCTGGTCTACCTGGCCGGCTTTACGGTGGTTGCCGCCTCGGTCATCGCCCTGAAGCAGGTCGAAATCAAGAAGATGCTGGCCTACTCGACGATCGGCCAGCTCAGCTACGTGGTCATGGCCGCGCTCGTGCTGGCACCCTTTTCCGAGATCGGGGCCGCAATCCATATCGTTGCCCATGCCTTCGGCAAGATCACCCTGTTCTTCTGCGCCGGCGCGATTTACATCGCGTCGAAGAAGACCCGCATCGACGAGCTGCGCGGCATCGGCCTGCGCATGCCGATCACCATGACGGCGTTCACCATCGGGGCGCTGTCCATGATCGGTGTGCCGCCGACCGCCGGCTTCGTCTCCAAGTGGTACATCATCGCTGGCGCCTTCCAGGTGGAGAGCTACTTCACCCTGACGGTTCTGATGTTGTCCACGGGGCTGAACGCGGCGTATTTCCTCCCGATCATCTTCCGGGCCTTCTTCACGCCCGAGACCGAGGCACCGAAGATCAATCACGGTGAGGCCCCCTGGCCGATGGTCGCCGCGCTGACGACGACGGCACTGCTGGTCTTTGCCTTCTTCGCCTTCAACGGCCCGCTGGTCGATCTTGAAACCCGCATCCTGGAGGTGGCCCCATGACCCCCGAGCGCGAGCAGGCGATTCGAGACGGCGCCAGCCACTGGCTGGTCCAACCCAGGACCATCCGCGCCCTGTGGTGGATTTCCGGCGTCATCCTGGCCTTGACCGTGATCGCCCAGATCTGGATCCCGGTGCACGCCCACTTCGGGGTGGACGGCTGGCCCGGCTTCTACGCAGGCTTCGGCTTCCTGAGCTGTGTCGCGATGGTGTTGTTTGCAAAGGTGCTGGGCTGGGTCCTCAAGCGCCGCGATGATTACTACATCCGGCCGACGCAGCTGGCGCCCAGCGTGATGGATCAGGACGAGCAGAACGACGATGTTTGAATTTGTCATGCCGCCGGCCTTCATCCTGATCACCGGCGCGGTGCTCGTGGCGCTGGCGCGGCCGTCCATGCGCCCGGTCTTCGCGCTGCTGGCGCCGCTGGTCACGCTCTATGCGATCTGGCAGGTGCCCGACGGGGTGCAGCTGACCACCACCTTCCTCGGCTATCAGATCGAGCTGGTCGAAGGCAGCGCCCTTCGACGGATGTTTGCGACCGTCTTCGCGCTGATGGCCTTCGGCGGCGTGCTCTTCGCCTTCCGCCAGTCGAAGTGGTACGAGCTGTCGGCAGCGATGATTTACGCGGCCGGTGCGATCGGCGTCAGCTTTGCCGGCGACCTGATCACCCTGTTCATCTTCTGGGAGCTGATGGCCCTGTTCTCCACCGTGGTGGTCTGGTGCGGCGGCACCGAGACGGCCCGCGCAGCCGGCATCCGCTACGCCATCGTCCACCTGACCGGCGGCCTGATCCTGAAGATCGGCATCGAGGGCATCTACGTTGCCACCGGGTCGCTGGAAATCCAGGCCCTGACCCTCGAGTCCTTTGCCACCTGGATGGTCTTCATCGGGGTGCTGATCAACGCGGCGGCGCCGCCGATCAGCGCCTGGCTGGCTGACGCCTACCCGGAATCCAGCCCGATGGGCGGTGTTTTCCTCTCGGCCTTCACCACCAAAACCTCCGTGCTGGCCCTGATCCTGCTCTTTCCCGGTCAGCCCCTGCTGGTGTGGATCGGCCTGTTCATGATCTTTTACGGCATCATTTTCGCGCTGCTGGAAAACGACATGCGGCGCATCCTGAGCTACTCGATCGTCAACCAGGTGGGATTCATGGTCACCGCCGTCGGCATCGGTACCGAGCTGGCGCTGAACGGCGCGGCGGCACATGCCTTCAGTCACATCATCTACAAGGCCCTGCTGTTCATGAGCGCCGGAGCGGTCCTGTACCAGACCGGGGTCCGCAAATGCTCGGAGCTCGGCGGCCTGTTCCGCACGATGCCACTGACGACGGTCTGCGGCATCATCGGGGCACTGGCGATCTCCGCCTTCCCGTTCACCTCGGGCTTCGTGTCGAAGTCGATGATCTCCTCGGCGGCCGGCTATGAACACCTCGGCCTTGTCTGGTTCCTGCTGATCGCCGCGTCGGCGGGTGTGTTTCTCCACGCGGGCATCAAGTTTCCCTGGTTCGTGTTCTTCCAGAAGGACTCGGGCCTGCGACCGCCCGAAGCGCCGTGGAACATGCGCGTGGCCATGGTTCTTTTCGCCGCCGCCTGCATCGTGATCGGCCTGTTCCCGAACCTGCTCTACGGCCTGCTGCCCTACCCCGTCGACTACGAACCCTACACGGCCGAGCACGTGGTGACGCAGCTGCAGCTCCTGCTCTTCGCCGGCCTGGCGTTCTTCGTGCTGCTGCCCCTGATGAAGCGGACAGAAACGATCAGCCTCGACATCGACTGGATCTATCGTCGTGCGATACCGGCCCTGGCCGGCAAGGTCGATCAAGGCCTGACGGCCGCGGGCCATGCGGCCAGCAAGCTGGTGCTCGGGGCGGGTTCGTTCCTGATCCGCGGCTTCAAGGGGGGCACTTACCGCTACTTCTCGAGTCGCGCGCCCATGGGACACACGGCCCTGTGGATGGCCGCGGTACTCGCCCTGTTCCTGGTGATGACTCTGGTTCTTTAGGGCGCCGCTGAACAGCGCTGTCCGGGGCCTTGTCGGCGGGACGGATTCAGCCGATCAGCGATCGCGATCGCGGCGAATGACCCGGTATTCGACATCGATGGTCTGATCGCTTCCAGACCTCGATGGACCCAGGCCCAGCCAGCGACGGACGGTGAGCGCGATTCCACCGATGATCGCCAGCCCCGCTGCCACGGCGAGAAAGACCAATCCGAGCATGAAACTCAGGGCCAGAATGGCGATTCCCAGCAGCACCAGGCCGAAACGAGCGAGGGGATGCTGCGGCGGCTGGTAAAATTGCGTCCACGGATTTCTTCTATTCATACTGAGGCAGACTCCTTGGCTGACCGCAAGTTCCTTTGCCGCTCCGAAAAGCTCCTCGACGGGGAGTTCATCGAGCTGACGACCGAGATCGGGGGTCAGCGTCGATTTCTGGTGGCAACGCGCCATGAGGGCGAAGCACGGGCCTGGCTCAACGTCTGCCCCCACCAGGGGCGACCACTGAACTGGGCGCCTGACCAGTTTCTCAAGGATCGCGAAGGCCACCTGGTCTGCGCCGCCCATGGCGCCGTCTTCGAAGCCAACGAGGGACGATGCCTATCCGGCCCCTGCAAGAACGCCGCACTGACCGCGGTCACGCTCGCCGAGGACGGCATGGAGGTTCACGTGGTGTCGGGCTCCGATTGACCCATCGCCGCGCCGCCGCGGATTCAGAAAATCAGATTCACCATGGCCAACATCACGACCATGAACAGGAGGCTCATCAGGCCGCCGACGCGAACGAAGTCCTTCACCTTGTAGCCGCCGGGCCCCATGATGAGGGCGTTGACCGGGTGCGTCGGCAGGATGAAGGCGTTCGACGTGGCAAGGCCCACGATCAGGGCGTACATGGCCGGACTGGCCCCCGTCGCCAGCGCCAGGTTGATGGCAATCGGCACGAGCAACACCGTCGCACCCACGTTGGACATGACCAGGGTAAACCCCGTCGCCAGCAGAACGAGCAGGATCTGCATGGCAATTTCCGGCAGGCCGCCGACCAGGCCCAGCGCCTGCTCGGCGATCCAGGCTGCCGTTGCGGTGACCTCCATCGCGATGCCCAAGGGAATCAGGCTGGCCATCAGGAACACGGTCTTCCAGCTGACCGACTGGTAAGCCTCGTCGATGCTGAGCACGCCGGTCAGGACCATGCCGATGGCACCGGTCAACAGGGCGATCGAGAGCCTGAAGTCCGTGAACAGGATCAGACCCATCGACAGGAGAAAGAAGACCAGCGCGAAGCCGACTTTCTGCGGACGCTGCTCTTCCTTCGGAATATCGGTCGCAACGATCAGGTCCTTGTCGCGGGCGACGTTGGCGAGATCGCGCCAGGTCGAATGGCTGACCAGGCAATCCCCGGATTGCAGCGTCTCCTCACGCAGGCCCTCGACGACGATGTCGCCGCGGCGATTGATGGCGAGCACCGAAATCCCCATCCGCGATCGCAGGCGGGCTTCGGCAATGGTCTGGCCGATCAGGTTCGAGCCCGGGGGAATGACGACCTCGGAAATCCCGGCCCGGGTCGGGTTGAAGAGCGCCCCGAAGGTCTTGAGCCGGGGCTGGAGACGAAGCTGCTGGCTCAGCGCGAATTCGCCAACGCGGTCCCGCGTTCCCATCACGCCGAGCACGGTGCCGACCCAGATCATCTCGTCGGCCGGCGGCGCCAGCCTGGGCTTGTCCGTGTTCTGGATCGCCAGAAACAGCGGTGCACCGTCGAGCTTTTCTGCCTCCGAAATCCGCATACCGACGAGCGGGGAGTCCACGGTCACCAGCATCTCGTAGACATCGCCCTGAATGCCATAGACCTCGGCAAAGTAATTCTTGGTCCGCCCCGGCGAGGCGGCCCGCTTGCCGTCGGTCTTCGGCAGCAGCAGTGCGCCGAGGAACAGAAAATAGAGCAGGCTCGCGGCCAGCAGGGCCAGGCCGATCGGCGTGACGTCGAACAGCTCGAAGGGCTGCAGCGCCTCGGCACCCGGTGGCAGCGAGCGGTTGGAGGTCAGGATCAGGTCATTGAGCAGGATCAGCGGCGATGATCCGACCATGGTGATCGTCCCGCCGACGATGGCACAGAAGCCCATGGGCATCAGGAGGCGCGGCAGGGGCAGGTCGAGGCGAGCCGAGATCCGGCTGACCACCGGCAGGAACAGCGCCGTCGCGCCCGTGTTCTGCATGAAGCCAGAGGTGACGCCCACGGTGGATGACACCATGGTCATGATGCGCGACTCCGAGCGACCGCCGAGCTTGACGATGAAATTGGCGACCACATTCATGACGCCGGTCCGATCGAGGCCGGCGCCGATGATCATGACGGCGATCACGGAAATGACCGCATTCGAGGCAAAGCCATTGAAGAGTTCTTCGCCAGGCACCAGCCCGAGCAGTCCGATCAGCACCATGATCGAGATCGCCGCGATATCGATACGCACGACCTCGAAGGCAAACAGAACGACGGTCAGACCGAGCAACATGAGCACGAGGATCATGTCGCTACTGAGCGTCAGGCTGGCTTCCATGTCGGGCGGTCGACCTTGATTGTCTTTAAGGCGGGTACTACCTTAACCGATCACTTGTGGATTGGGCAGCGGACCGGCTCTGGACCGCGGCGCGGCCGTGGCGCGCCCGAGCATGTTCAGGTTTCAGCGCGGACCGCGTTCGAGGACGAGGTCGACGATCCGGTGCCCCCGCCGCTCGCCGCGGCGCTCGAAGTGGGTCTGCGGTCGCCAGTCGGGCCGTGGCATGTAGGGATCGCCGAGGAGACGGAAGTCCGGCACCTCGCTGATGGCTTCGAGCATCCACTCGGCGTAGGGCATCCAGTCCGTCGCCAGGTGCAGCAGGCCGCCGTCGCGAAGGCGCTGAGCAATGAGCTCGAGAAACGGCGGCTGAATCAGGCGACGCTTGTGGTGGCGCTTCTTCGGCCAGGGGTCCGGGAAATAGATTCTGACCTGCTCGAGGCTGGCCGTCGGGATCGCCTGCTCGAGGACCTCGACCGCATCGCGAACGGCGACGCGGACGTTATCGAGCTCGGCGGCTTCGATTGACCGCAGGAGCCGGCCGACGCCGGGCTCGTGAATTTCGATCCCCAGAAAGTTGAAGTGCGGCTCGTTGCCGGCCATGAAGGCCAGGGCCTGACCGTTGCCGCAGCCGATCTCGACGACCAGGGGCTGATCGCGCTGGAACAGACCGCCCACCCTGCCGCAGTCGGCAGGCATCTCGTATTTCGGCAGCAGCTCCCGCAGCGCCTTCTCCTGCGCTGGCGTCAACCGCCCCGGTCGCCGAACGAAGCTTCGAACGCGGCGATGGCGCTCGCTCGAATCCTGGGTCGTCATGTGGTCCTCTGGTCCCGTAGCCACTCGAAGATCGCGGTTCGCGCAAACACGCCCATGCGAACCTGCTCGAGGATCAGGGACTGGTCGCCGTCGGCCACGTCGGAGTGAATTTCCATGCCGCGATTGATCGGCCCGGGATGCAGTACTCGGCAACCGGGTCGCGCTGCGGCCAGGTGTTCCGAGCGCAGGCACCAGTCCCGGGCATAGCTTTGAGGTTCGGGCCAGATCGTCTTGTCAATGCGCTCGTGCTGGACCCGCAACATCATGATCGCGTCGGCCTCATGCACGGCGGCGCGCAGGCTGGCCACCCGCTCCACCCGAGGGCCCAGGTCCCAGTCCGGCAGCATGGACTCGGGGCCGGCCAGTCGAATCCGGCCCACCCCCAGGCGCTGAAAGCACTGCAAACCGGACCGGGCAACGCGCGAGTGGCGCAGATCGCCGATGATGGCCACGGTGGCGTTCGGCCAGTCGAGGCCGGCGGCCTGGAGGGTTGCGGCATCCAGCAGGGCCTGGCTGGGGTGTTCACCGTCGCCATCACCGGCGTTGACCAGTTGGGTGGGAGCGTGAAGCGCGCCGGCCAGTCGCCGGGCGGCGCCCGTTTCCGGATGGCGCAGGACCAGCAGGTCGATGCCCATCGCGGCCAGCGTCGAACAGGTATCGAGGAGCGACTCGCCCTTGGTCGTCGACGACCGCGCCGCCTCGATATTGATCACTCGGGCCCCGAGAGCCTGGGCGGCGAGCTCGAAGGACACGCGCGTTCGCGTGCTGGCCTCGAAGAAAAGATTGGCCACGCGGCAATCGGCCTGCTGTGCCCTCGCACCGCGGGCGAGGGCCAGCGTGCGATCGATCAAGCCCCGAAGCTCATCGAGGGACAGGTCGTCGATGCTGAGAAAGTGGCGGAGGCGAGGGTCAGAGTTTTCCACAGTCACGCATCCAGGCATCGAGAATAACGGCCGCTGCCTGACTGTCGAGGCTGGCCGCATCCTTGCGGCGCGCCCGCCCCGCCCGGCGGCGATCAGCGAACTGGCGTGCCGCCGTTTCGCTGGTCATGCGCTCATCCTGAAGTTCCACGCTGAGCTGCGGATTGGCCTCGGCCAGGGTCCGAGCGAAACGCCGAACGCGGCGGCTCATGGGCGACTCTTCGCCGTCCCTGGCCAGGGGCAGACCGACGATGATCTCGCTGGGTCGCCATTCGCGGATCAGCCGAGCGATCGCGGCGCTGAGCTGGTCGGAAGAGTGGTGGGGAAGCGGGGCCAGCGGCCGAGCCGTGCCGGTCATTGGATGCGCCATGGCGACTCCGACACAGCGCTCGCCGTAATCCAGCGCCAGCCAGGGGCCGGATTCTGTCTCAGGCATGGCCACCGGCGGGCTGCAGCGAGTCGACTTGAATGCCCAGGCTTTCGACGGCTTCCGCCCAGCGTTGCTCGACGGGCAGGTCGAAGAGGATGTCGGCCTTGGCCATGACGTTGAGCCAGGCATTGTCACGCATTTCGTCTTCGAGCTGGCCCGCGTCCCATCCCGCATAACCCAGCGCCATCAGGAATTTTTCCGGCCCCTTGTCAGCGGCGATCGCCTCGAGGATGTCGCGCGACGTGGTCACCGAGATTCCCGGACCGACGCGCATGCTCGATTCCCAGACCGGCGGGCCGGAATGAAGCACGAAGCCGCGCTCGGGGTGAACGGGGCCGCCTTCGTACACCGGGATATCGCGCGCGCGCTCGCCACTGGATTCGATGCCGATCTGATCGAAGACATCGGCCAGGGTAATCTCCGAGGGCCGATTGATCGTGATTCCCAGGGCGCCCTCATCGTTGTGCTGGCACAGGAGGGTCACGCCGCGGGCAAAGTTGGGGTCTTCCATGCCCGGCATCGCAATGAGGAATTGGTGTTCTAGGTAGCTCACGGAGCTAGTTTACCACCCGCCCCGGCGCTCAATAGAGCCCCGACTGGGAGGAGAACTGCCACGTGCGGGTGATGGTCAGCACGTCCACGTCCTGGCTGATGTCCTCCGGCAGAGGCGCAAAGGGCGAGGACAGGCGGACGATCCGGACCGCCGCTTCGTCGAGGATGTCGTAGCCGGACGAGCGCAGCACCCGGATCTGTTCAACGCTGCCGTCGCTCAGGAGGTCAACGCTGAGCACGAGGGCACCATCCAGGTTCATTCGCCGCGCCTGCTCGGGGTAGTTGAGATTCCCGACGCGCTCGACCTTGGCCACCCAGGACCGCATGTAGGTCGCATACATATGCTCCTGGGTGTTGGCAGAGATGAATTTGCGTCGTCGCCGCTCGGGAAAGTCCTGCGCCTCGGCCAGGCGATTCGGCGATGCGCGGGCCACGGCCAGCGACTGCTCGATCAACGCCTGCGACGTCGCAGAATCGAGTCGCGCCGTGTCTTCGGTCACGACCCGCTGGACGGGCCCGTCGTCGGAGGATCGCGCCACCAGTTCCGCCGGCTGGCGCTCCATCGTCTCGGCCTCGGCCGGCTGCTCCATCGGCTCGGGCTCCTGATCGGGCTCGGTCTGACCGGACATCAGGGGCTCGGCGGGCCGCTTCAGGTCAGGACTGTCGCCCCCGCCCTGTTGCGCCGCCTGGGCAAGAAAGTCCGCCTCGTCGGGCGGCGTCTCATTGGCCCATTGGACGAGGATGACATCCAGGCTCGTCGGCACCTTGTCCGGGCGACCGGTCAGGACGTCGAAGTGAATGAGACCGATCGCCGCCACGTGCATGCCGATGGCGACCGCCAGCGCCAGCACCAGCGAGTCCGAGGGGGAATTCAAGCGCCAGGCCGAACTCATGGATCGATGGCATCGAACAGGTCGGAGATGATATTCAAGCCGAACTCGCGGTCGAGCTCGCGGACGCAGGTCGGGCTGGTGACGTTGACTTCGGTCAGCCGGTCGCCGATGACATCAAGGCCCGCGAACTCGATCCCGTTGTCCAGAAGAACCGGCGCGACGGCCCGGGCGATGTCGAAATCCGAGGCGCTCAGGGGTCGGCCCTCGCCGCGCCCGCCCTTGGCCAGGTTGCCGCGGAAATCATCGCCGGTCGGTATGCGGGCCAGGAGATAGGGGACAACCTGGCCGTGGACGATCAGGATTCGCTTGTCGCCATCCTCGATCGCGGGAAGGAACTGCTGGGCAATCGCAAGCTTGGTGCCGCCGTCGGTCAGGGTCTCGATGATCACATTCAGGTTGGGTTCGTCGCGCGACGCCAGAAAGATGCTCTTGCCGCCCATGCCGTCCAGCGGCTTGAGCACGGCTCGCCCATGAGCGGCGACGAAAGCCTTGAGCTCGGCGGCACTCGCGCTGACCCGCGTTTCCGGCATCAGATCGGGAAATCGGGTGATGGCCAGCTTTTCGTTGAAGTCGCGCAGCGCACTCGGACGGTTGACCACAAGGGCGCCGTTCGCCTGGGCGCAATCGAGCAGGTAGGTTGCAAAGACGTAGCGCTCGTCGACGGGCGGGTCGGCCCGCATCAGGATCAGGTCGTCCTCCCCGAGGACTCGCTCGATCGACTCGCCGAGCTCGAACCAGTCTTCCGGATCATCACGCACCGTCACTGGATGCATCCTGGCGCGGGTCAGATGGCCCGCCAGCGACAACGCGTCCTCGTTCAGGTAATGGACACGATAGCCGCGGCGCTGCCCCTCGAGGAGCATGGCAAAGCTGGTGTCCTTGGCAACGGTAATCGCTGCGATGTCGTCCATGACGACGATGAGATTCTTGCGCATGAGCTTCAGGCCGTCGCTGATCGGTGGGAAGTAAACCCCGAAAAATGAGGATTATGTCTCAGTTTCAAGCTGCAAAAAACCTTAAATGACGGAGGCTTGAGATGATCTATTCTACTGGATTGGCAAAACCGCCCAAGATCGACTAACCTAGGTCGCTATCGGCCCTGGAGCCCTGCCCGCACGACATTGGGCCGCTCGAGGATCGAAGAGTTCAGAGGAAGGTATTCATCAAGGAGTAACGCCGCGTGAGCCTGAGTGGCCTCAAGATTATGTTGATCGATGACAGTCGAACGATTCGTCGGTCCGCCGAAACCATGCTCAGTCGAGAGGGATGCGAAGTCATCACCGCCAACGATGGCTTCGAGGCATTGGCCTTGATCCACAAGCACGAGCCCGACCTGATCTTCGTCGACATCATGATGCCGCGCCTCGATGGTTACCAGACCTGCGCCATCATCAAGAACAACGCGAAGTTCCAGAGCGTTCCCGTGGTGATGTTGACCAGCAAGGATGGCCTGTTCGACAAGGCTCGCGGCCGCATCGTCGGGTCGGATCAATACTTGACCAAACCGTTCACGCGCGACGAGCTTCTGGCCGCCGTGCGCGAACAGATCAATCCTGCAGAGTCGGCTTGACGCCGGCGTCATAGAGCAAAAGGACGTCGCGAGGGATCATGCAAGGGGAGCAGCACTTCGAATCAGAAGCCGGCAACAGTAGCAACCTGTTCAAGCTGCTGGGCGACTACGAGCAGCGCAGCCTGGGACACGATGTCGGCGATGCGGGTCGGCAGCAGCAGATCAGCAACTGGGACGGCGTCGTTTTCCGCCTGGGCGAGCATCGCCTGACCTGCCGTATCGATCAGGTCGAAGAAATCATCGCCTTCCCGCCCTGCTACCCGGTGCCGGGCACCAAGGAGTGGCTTCTCGGCCTGGCCAACGTGCGCGGCAACCTGGCGCCCGTCTCGGATCTCGGCTGGTTCCTGTTCGGCAGCCGGACTCCCGTGACCGCAAGAACGCGGTTGATCCTGACCAAGCTGCAGGGACGCCTGGCAGGCCTCGTCGTCGATGAAGTGTTCGGCCAGCGTCACTTTCATACGGACGACCTCGAAGATGACCCACAGTGGAAGGACACGGTCCTGAACGGTCTGGTGCATCAGAATTTTCCCAGCGCAGAACAGAACTGGGGGGTATTCCGTATCGACGAGCTGCAGCGTCGGATGGATTTCATGAACGGTTCACGCGAGCAATAGCGCGCGATCGTCGGCGCGTCGGCACGGCGACTGCGCTGAAGCGAATCGGCAGCCGGAAACATCGGCTGCTCCGTGCGGTGGGGCCGGCCGCAGTGCGGCGCGGCCGATTAATTCTCGGGGATGCTGCGCGCTCCAACGTCGCGCCGACAGGGAGTCCCCGGACGATCAAATCTTGGACGAGTCAGGAATTCGAATGAGAACAAATGAGGTGATGGCATGAGTAGTGTGGGCACGCAATCAACCGAGCAGCGACTGTCGACGCCACAGGCACTGCTGTTCATCCTGCTGGTTGCCCTTCTGGGCCTGGTGGCATTCAACTTCTACCTGCTCAACCAGCGCAACCAGCAGCAGACCGAATACCTCGCGCTGACCACCGATATTCAGGTCCGGGCCCAGCAGCTGGCGAAAGCCGCCGGTGAATCGGCCGTCGGAAACTTCGATGCCTTCGATGAGCTGCGTGAGACGCGCGAGAGCATCGACACTGCGATCGACCAGCTCCGCAACGGCAACCCCGAGACCGGCCTGCCGCCATCACCACCCCAGGTGGATGTCGAGCTGGCCACGCTCGAAGACACCTGGAACGAAATCAACGAATTCAGCTCCGGCATCCTTGATCGCACCGACCTGGTGATCGAACTTGCCGACAGTTCCGTCGCCTTTTCCGACAACATTCCGCAGCTTCAGGCTCAGTCCGATGAAGTGGTGCGACGAATGATCGAAACCGGATCGCCGTCGGTGCAGATCTACGTGGCCAGCCGTCAGCTGGTGCTCGCGGACCGCATGCTGCGTCGCGTCGGCGACATCCTTGCGGGCGGTGCCGGCGCCATCACCGCGGCCGACGCCTTTCGGGCCGATGCGGCCCTCTTCGACCGCGTCCTGCAGGGATTGATCAACGGCGATGAAGCGCTGAATCTCGCGGCTGCACGCAACACGCGCGTCCTCGAAGCGCTGGCCAATGTCATGCCGATCTTCGAGGAAATCCGCCTCGACGTGGACACGATCCTGACCGCGTCCACCGATCTCTTCGAGGTGCGCGAAGCGGCTGATGAAATCTTCCTCGACGCCGAAGACCTCACGGATCAGGCGCAGGTGCTCGCACGCAGCTACTCGCAGCTCGGCGAAGGCCAGCTCTGGCCGTCGCTGCTGGCTGGCCTGATCCTGGCCGGCGGTGCCCTGGCCATCCTTGCCGCCATCGGCTTCGGCGCCTACCTCGCCCAGCGCAAGCGCGCTCGCGCGACCACCGAGGTCAACCAGAGAAACCAGGACGCCATTCTGCGCCTCCTCGACGAAATGAGCTCGCTTGCCGACGGTGACCTGACGGTGCAGGCAACGGTCACCGAGGACGTGACGGGCGCCATCGCCGACTCGGTCAACTACGCGGTCGAAGCGCTCCGTGACCTCGTCTCCGGCGTCAACAACACGGCCCAGCAGGTGGCGGCGCAGGCCCAGGAAACGCGCGCGACCACCATGCAGCTGGCCGAGGCCTCCGAGCACCAGGCCCGCGAGATTCGCGAAGCCACCGACACGATCAACGAAATGGCGCGCTCCTTCGACGACATGGCGCAGCGCTCGAGCGAGTCTGCCGACGTCGCTCAGAACTCCGTCGAGATCGCCAACCGCGGCGCCGACATGGTCCGCCAGACCATCTCGGGCATGGACAATATTCGCGACCAGATCCAGGAGACCTCGAAGCGAATCAAACGCCTGGGTGAGTCATCCCAGGAGATCGGCGACATCGTCGAGCTGATCAACGGCATTTCGGAACAGACCAACGTCCTCGCGCTGAACGCCGCCATTCAGGCGGCATCGGCCGGCGGCGCCGGTCGCGGCTTCGCGGTCGTTGCCGACGAAGTCCAGCGACTCGCTGAACGCGCCACCAACGCCACGCGGCGAATCGAAGCCCTGGTCCAGACCATTCAGGCGGATACGGCCGAAGCGGTCAACTCCATGGAGCAGACCACGACGCAGGTGGTGTCCGGGGCCCGACTGGCGGAGGATGCGGGTGAAGCCCTCGAGTCGATCGAAACCGTTTCAAACGACCTCGCCGGGCTGATTCAGAACATCTCCCGGCAGGCCCAGGACGAGTCGAAGAACGCGACCAAGATCGCGCAGCTGATGAACAGCATTCGCGACATCTCGGTGCAGACCACCGAAGGCACGGGTGAGACCGCGAAATCCGTGGCCAACCTGGCTGAACTCGTCCGCGATCTCCGGGATTCGGTGTCCGACTTCACGCTGCCGGAAGACAACAGCTAAGGCGCAGTGTCATTGACGCATTGGGGACACGGCTTAATGAATTCGGGCAAAGAGGTCAGTAACGCATGCGTGGCTTTCACAACGACCAGCGCGCTGGGCTGTTGACATGACCAGCAGTCACATCAGCAAGCAATCGCTGCAGTGGACCCGTCCGCTGCTTGACGAGCTTTTCGAAGAGGTCCGCCAGGCCATCGAGCGCTTCGGTGACGAAGACCGGGAGCGCCAGGAACACGATCTCGACGAGGCGATCGACGCCTGTGAGAAGGTCGCCGGTTCGCTCGCCGTCATGGAGTTCAAGAGCGGTCAGTTGATCGCCGAGGCCATGGGCATGGCGCTGGAAGCCTTGAAATCAGGGGATGCCAGCGACGAGGACGAAACGATTTCGCGCGTTCTGGAAGCCACGGCGATCCTTCCGGATTACCTCGATTACCTCGAGAGCGCCCAGAGCGACTCCCCGGTCGTCGTTCTGCCGACGATCAATGACCTGCGCAGCTCCGCCGGCCAGCCGGCCCTCGACGAAGCCAGCTTCTTCCGTCCCGACGTCGATCAGGTCGAGCTGCCGGAAAGCAAGAACGACGCCAGCCCCTCGGAATTGCGGCGGGACTATCAGCACGCGCTGCGCGGCTTTCTGATCAACAACCAGGATGCCGAAGCGATCGAAACCCTGGCGACCGTTGCGCTCAAGATTCGCGATTCCGCCCATGCACCGTCCGCCCTGCGTCGAATCGGCTGGGCCGTCGCGGCGCTGTGCGAGGCGATGAGCGAGCAGCATGTCACCGGCGGGCCGAACATCACTCGACTGCTCGCAAGGACGGACGTCACGCTGAAGGCCTTCGCCGACCAGACAAACCGTCAGTCGAAGGATGCGGCCGACGATCCCGCGCTGACGGACAAAGCGAACGACCTGTGCCGCAGCCTGCTGTTCCAGATCGCGCTGTCCCAGGCCGAAACACCGTTGGCCTCGGACGTTCACGAGGCCTTCAATCTGGCCGATCACGTCCCCGATCAGCTCGCGCGAGCAAAGGTATTCCTGGCCGGGCGAAATCGCTCCCTTTTCGCTGCCGTTACCAAAGCGGCCCGGGAGGATCTTGCCCGGATCAAGGAAGCGCTGGGAACCCAGCTCGAGCAGGACAACGACCCGGAAGTCATGGCCCAGCAGACCGCCCTGCTGGAGTCGGTCGGCGAGAGCCTCGCGATGCTGGGCCTGGATCATTTGTCCAACCGCGTGAAGGGCCAGGCAAGCAAACTATCCGAGCTGGGGAACGAGTTCGATGACCCTGCCCTGCTGAGAGTGGCGCGCGAGCTGCTGGTGGTCGAATCACAACTCGAAGAGAGCTTCGGGCTTGCCAGCGACGGCGCTGACCAGGACGGAGCGGACGACGGGGGCGATGCGACGCTGCTGCCGCCGTCAGAGCAACGGCGCGTCGTCAAGCAACTGGTCAAGGAAGCGCTGGAGGATCTGGCCCACGCCAAGCACTTGCTCGACGCCATCAACCGAGGCAAGGCGGACGACGGCGCTCTCGACGAAGCCGTGACCATCCTTGACCGCATTGCCGGGGCTCTTCAGATGGCCAATCTGCCCGATGCCGCCATGATGCTCGGTGCGGCCTCGCGAGTCGCCGTCGACCACCTCTCGCCCGACCGAGACGAGCGCGACCCCGTCGCCCTCGAAGCGCTGGCTGAAACACTGACAACCACCGAATTCTATCTCGAGAGCCTCACCCTGAGAGATGAACGCGGCCGTCGCTACCTGGACTCTGCCCGCCAGCATCTGAGCGCGCTGGGTTATATCGACGGCGACGACAGCGCTTCGGTCGAGACCGACGCCAACGAACAGGCCGATGAGGCGGCTGACCTGTCGCTCGGCGAGCAGCTCGACGACCAGCACGACGACGAATTCGACCACGAATTCGACGAAGCCCTTGGCGAACAACCCGACCTCGCCGAGACGACCAGCGAGGAGATCGAGGCAGAAGGCGACCCGATCGCCGCCGACGGTGACGATCTGTCGATCGACACGGATGACTTCGAACCGGCGACGGAGACCGGTGAGCCGGCTGACGCCGATGAGGAGCGGACCGACCTCGAATTCGAGCTGGATGAACTGACGGCCGAAGACGACACGTCCGGCGCGACGGAGCAGGTCACCGCCGACACCACCCCGACAGCCGACGACGGCGGATCGGGCTTCGACGATTTCGACATCGTTGAAATTTTCATCGAAGAGTTCGATCAGGAGCTGGCCTCGCTCCAGGACATCGTGCCCGAGTGGCAGGATCATCCGGGAGACGAGGAGCGGACGCGGACCTTGCGCCGTTCATTCCACTCGCTCAAGGGATCCGGCCGCATGGCCGGGGCCACCGAGATCGGCGAATTCGCATGGCAGATCGAGGGCATGCTCAATCACGTCCTTGATGGTCAGCTCGAAGCGAATCCGAGCGTGACCTCGATCGTGGCCGACGCCGTGGCGGCGCTGCCCAGCCTGCGCGCCCGCCTGACCGGCCAGGGCGAGGCAGAGTTGGATGAAGCAAGCTGCCAGAGGATTGCCGCACGTGCCGAAGCCGTCACCGAGGGTCGCTCCGAGGCAGAGCTCGATTCAGGGCAGACCACCGACGAGCATGCGGCCTCACGCGCGGCCTTGCCACCGGAGCTCGAAGGGCTCGACGACACGCTGATCGAGCTGATGATCAAGGAGCTTTCAGAAAATCTGGAAGCCCTGGAGCACTGGCTCCACGACAGCCAGGAATCCGGCCATACACCGGAAATCGACGAGGGCATGGTTCGCATCGTCCACACGATGAAGGGCACCATGCGCCTGGCGTCGATCGGCGACGAGACCGAAACGGCACAGATTCTGGAGGCCTACCTCGAAGAACTGTCCCTGACCCATTCCGCGCCGTCCTCGGCCGGCATGGAGGCGATGGCCCATTGCGCGGAGTTGTTCCGTCATCGGCTCCATCGCCTGCAGGGCGAAACCGTCGACTCGGAGGTCTTCAACACCGCTGCCGTGGCCGCTGAGCTACGCGATCTGCACAGTCAGGCGCATCGCGATCGCACCGGCGAGCAGGCCCCGGTCTCCGCCGAGCAGGCCAGCGACGAACCGGCGCTGACCTCCGACGTCGAGCCCGCAGACAGTGAGGACACGATCGATTTCTTCGAAATCGATGACGAAGAGCTGGCCGCAGACGGCGACGGCCTCGAGGCGGAAGCAGCCGAGGCCGACGCGACCGACACAGACGCCGAGATCGAGGATCTGGAAGAGATCGACGAGGTCGAGCTCGAGGACAGCGAATCCGCAGCGCCGGTGCTTGAAGACACGGACGCCACGACGGCGGACCTCGCCGAGGCCGACGAGGCCGACGAGGCCGACGAAGCGCTCTCCGAGATCGATGAGGGCGACGCCTCCGAACTCGAGGAGACGGACGAGGTCGCCGAGGCGACCGACGACCTGGCGCTGGACGAAGAAGCGATCGAAGAGGAAGCGGTCCTCGACGTCGAAGACGAGGATGAGCGCGACGAAGACGTCATGGACGTGGCCGAGTCCGAGTCCCAGACCGACGCCGACGAGTCGCTGCCGGACTGGGAACGTCAGGCACTGGCGGCCCAGGAAGCCGCCGAGAACGAGCAAGACGACGAGGCCGTCGCCTCCGATCATCACCTCGACGAAGCGGACGAGTCGTCGGCGCAGGACGAGGAGGCCACTCCGGCCACGGAGCCCGTCGAGGAGCAGGATGCCAACCTCATTGCCGTCGACTATTCGGAGCTGAACGAGGACCTGCTGGAGGCCTTCCTCGAGGAAGGACAGGAGCTGCTCGAGCATTCCGACGGTGTCCTGCAGCAGTGGCGCGAGAACCCCGACGACAAGAGCCTGGTCACCGCCCTCCAGCGCGACCTCCACACGATCAAGGGGTCGTCACGAATGGTCGGCCTGAACCCGATCGGTCAGGTCGCCCACGTGATGGAAGAGCTGCTCGAGGGGATTGCGGCGGGACTGAAGGACACGACGCGCGAGCGCATCGACGCCCTCGAGGCCGGCTGCGATCATCTGAACCTGATGATCGATGCGGTGACGCAGCGCCAGGCGATGCCAATGCGCTCGATCGACGAGCTGTTTGCCGATCAGGCCGAGGAATTCGCCGACGAATTCGAAGAGGCGGTCGAGCTGCCGCAGTTCACGGCGGAGACGCCCACGGACAGGAAGGAGGCCGCTGAGGAGACCGTCGCACGTGGTGAAAATCTGCGCGTGCCGTCGAGCCTGGTCGATGAACTGGTCAACTACGCGGGTGAGATCTCGATCTTCCGCTCCCGTCTGGAGCAGCAGATCAGCGTTTTCAGAAACAACGTCGGCGAGGTCGACGAGACGGTCATTCGCCTGCGCGATCAGCTGCGCAAGCTCGAACTCGAAACCGAAGCCCAGATTCTTGCCCGCTATGAACGTGAGCACGGGCCGGCGGAAGAAGAGTTCGATCCGCTGGAGCTCGATCGCTACTCGACGATCCAGCAGCTCTCGCGTGGCCTGGCCGAGTCGGTCAATGACCTGACCTCGCTCACGGGCATCCTCGACGACGCGACGCGCCAGTCCGAAACCCTGCTGATGCAGCAGTCGCGCGTCAACACGGAACTGCAGGAAGGACTGATGCAGGCCAGGATGGTCTCCTTCAACACCCTGCTGCCCCGCTTCCGTCGCGTCGTTCGAAATGCCGCGCGCGAAGTAGGCAAGAAGGCCCAGCTTGACGTCGAACTGGCCGGTGAGGGTGAACTGGATCGGAACGTCCTCGAGCGCATCACGGCACCGATCGAGCATCTCCTGCGAAATGCCATCAGCCACGGCATCGAAACGCCAGACGATCGCCTCGCGGCCGGCAAGCCGGCAACGGGCACGATCCGCGTCGATGTCTCCCGCGAAGCCACCGAGCTGGTGATGCGCATCAGTGACGACGGCGCTGGCCTGAACCTGGACAAGATCAAGGCGCGGGCCATCGAGCGGGGACTGATCGATGACGACGATGTCGATGAAAGCACGCTGACGCAGATGATCTTCCACTCGGGCTTTTCGACCGCCGAGCAGGTCAGCGAACTGTCCGGTCGCGGCATCGGCATGGACGTCGTCGCCAACGAAGTACGCCAGATCGGCGGCAGCGTCAGCGCTCAATCAAACCCCGGTCAGGGCGCGCTTTTCACGATCCGCATTCCCCTGTCCCTCACGGTCATGCAGGCGATCATGGTCCGCGCCGCGGACCGCCAGTTCGCGATTCCGCTTCAGTCGGTTCGCGGCGTGACCCGCATCCTGGCGCAGGAATGGTCACGCGCCATCGAGGATCCGGAGCCGGCACAGCAATATGCCGGCGAATCCTATCCGCTGCTGGAGCTGGAACCACAGCTTGATTTCCCCTCGGAGGAGCAGAGCACCGGCACCCTGTCCCTGCTGATGGTCGAGGCCGGCGACGAGCGAGCCGCCCTTCGAGTCAGCGACCTGCTTGGCCATCGCGAAATCGTCATCAAGCCGGTCGGACCGCAGATCAGTTCCATCGTCGGCATCCTCGGCGGCACCATCACCGGCGACGGCCAGGTGGTGCCGATTCTGGATATCGGCCCGCTGATTCGGCGCGCCTTCGCCGAGGATATTCTGCCTGGACGTGGCGACATCCTCGAAGCCGAGGAAGCCGAAGAAGTGAAACGCACGCCGCTGGTGATGGTGGTCGACGACTCGATCACCATGCGCCGAGTCACGGCCCGCGTCCTCGAAAACCGGGGCCTGGAAGTGGTCACGGCGCGCGATGGCCTCGACGCCGTCGAAGCACTCTTCGACCGCGTGCCCGATCTCATGCTCCTCGATATCGAGATGCCCCGGATGGACGGCTACGAGCTGGCGACGCACGTACGGAATGATCCCCGGCTGAAGGACGTCCCGATGATGATGATCACCTCGCGAAGCGGCGAAAAACATCGTCAGCGGGCACGGGAGATCGGCGTCAACGACTATCTGGCCAAGCCCTACCAGGAAGCCGAGCTGGTTCAGCATGTCTTCGACCTCCTGAACATGGCCCCGACAGAAGGATAAGCAAGCGATGGCCGACACCGAAATTCGAAGCGTGATGGTGCCTCTGGCCGGCGCTCATCTCCTGATCCCGAACGCGACAGTGGCTGAGGTGGTGGGCTACGCCTCACCCGACCAGGTGTCCGACGGTCCGGACTGGCTCCTGGGTACCTTCCTCTGGCGCGGGTGGCAGGTGCCGCTGATCAGCTTCGCATCGCTGACCGAAAGCAGTGACGTCGAACCGGTCAGCAACGCCCGCCTGTGCATCACGAAAACGCTGATCGACAATGAACGGATGCCCTACATCGCCATCCTGGCTCAGGGCTTTCCGCGGCTGACGACGATCACACCGGAGAACGTGACGGAAATCCCACTGCAGACCAAACCGATTGCGGTGGCCGGTAAGGTGATTGTCGACAATACGGAAGCCTACATTCCCGACCTCGACCGCCTGGCCCACCTCGTTGCCCACGCCGCCTTCGGCGCCCTGCCCCTGACCACTTAAGGAACGGCGCGCCCGGGCAAGATCGGCGTGCCGGAAGCCAGAACCCTTTTATCGCAAAGCCGCTCAGCGGCAGGGACGAGCCCAGGCGTTCCTGATGCTCTGTCCTGGCTGCGTCGTGTCGACCAGATTTTCCGGCCTTGACTCAGGGCTTGAGGAGCTTCTCGAGGTAGTGGATATTGGTTCCGCCTTCGATGAATCCCGAATCCCGGATCAGGCGCTGGTGCAGCGCGATATTGCTCACCACGCCGCCGAGCACCATCTCATCGAGTGCGACCCGCATGCGGGCCAGCGCGGCCTCCCGAGTCTCTCCATGGGCAATCAGCTTTCCGATCATCGAATCGTAGTTCGGCGGAATCATGTAGCCATCGTAGATGTGCGAGTCGACGCGGATGCCCGGTCCGCCCGGGGCGTGGAAGGAGTCCACCTGACCGGGCTGGGGAATGAATTTTTCCGGGTCTTCGGCATTGATTCGACACTCGATGGCGTGACCGTTGATGATCACGTCGGACTGATCGAAGGGCAGCGGCTGGCCCGCGGCCGCCAGGATCTGGGCACGAATGAGATCGAGGCCGGTAATGCACTCGGTAACCGGGTGCTCGACCTGGATCCGGGTGTTCATCTCGATGAAATAGAACTCCCCGTTCTCGAAGAGGAATTCGAAGGTGCCCGCGCCCCGGTAGCCGATCCGGCGGCAGGCATCGGTGCAGATCGTCCCGATCGCTTCACGCTGTTCGGGTGAGATGCCGGGCGCCGGCGCCTCTTCGATGACCTTCTGGTGGCGACGCTGCATGGAGCAGTCGCGTTCGCCGAGGTGGACCGCGTTGCCGTGAGCATCGGCAAGCACCTGGATTTCGATGTGGCGGGGGTTGGTCAGGAATTTCTCCATGTAGACCGTGTCGTCGCCGAAGCCGGTTGCCGCCTCCTGCCGCGTCAGCGCAATCGATTTGATCAGGTCGTCCGGGTCTTCGACGACGCGCATCCCGCGCCCCCCACCACCGGCCGCGGCCTTGATCAGCACCGGAAAGCCGATCTCGGCGGCCAGGCGAGCCGACCGTTTCTCATCGTCATCGAGGGGGCCGTTGGAGCCAGGCACACAAGGTACCCCGGCCTGGCGCATCGCGTTGATCGCCGAGACCTTGTCGCCCATCAGGCGGATCGTTTCGGCCTTCGGACCGATAAAGGTGAAGCCGGACTCCTCGACTCGCTCGGCGAAATCCGCGTTCTCGGCCAGAAAGCCGTAGCCGGGATGGACCGCTTCGGCGTCGGTCACTTCCATGGCGGCAATGATGGCCGGTACATTCAGGTAGCTCTGTCCGGCGGGCGCCGGTCCGATGCAGACGGACTCATCGGCCATCCCGACGTGCTTGAGATTGCGATCGACGGTGGAATGCACGGCGACCGTGCGGATGTTCATGGCCTGACAGGCGCGCAGCACGCGCAGGGCAATCTCGCCCCGGTTGGCGATCAGAATTTTCTTGAAAGCGGCCATATCAACCCTTCTGAATCACGAACAGGGGCTCGTCGAATTCAACAGGCTGGCCATCTTCGACCAGGACGCCCACCACCTTGCCGGCCACCTCGGATTCAATCTGATTGAACATTTTCATCGCCTCGATCAGGCACAGCGTGTCCCCGACAGCAACCGAGCCTCCTTCCTTGACGAAGGCGGGCGAATCGGGATTCGGTGCCGAGTAGAAGGTGCCGACCATGGGTGAGCGAACGATCTCGCCCTCGGGCAGGTCCGAGCGACTGTCGGCTGGCGCCGAGTCAGCGGAAGCAGACGATGCCCCCCCGGCGGCTGGCGGACTCGGAGGCGCGGCGGCCAGCGCGCCTGCCGGCAGCTGGAGCATCTGAGGGGGCGCGGGCTGCGGATGGGAGCGAATCAAACGCACCGACTCCTCGCCCTCGTGAATCTCGATCTCGGCCAGCTCGGATTCTTCGAGCAGCTCGATCAGTTTCTTTATTTTTCTCAAATCCATAAGTCTGTCTACCCCAACAGGCAATCTGGTGGTCAGGTGCTGGTGCGATGAGCAACCGCCTGCAGCGCCAGCAAATAGGAATCCGCCCCGAATCCGCAGATCGTGCCCACGGCGAGATCGGACAGATACGAGTGATGGCGAAACGGCTCACGCCGCGCCAGGTTGCTCAAATGAATCTCGATGAACGGCAGGTCGACGGCAGCAAGGGCATCGCGCAGGGCAACGGAGGTGTGGGTGAACGCCGCGGGATTGATCAGAATCCAGTCCGTCCCGTCGTCGGCTGCTGCCTGAACCCGCTCGACCAGTTCGTGCTCAGCGTTCGATTGAAAAGCGCTGAAGTCCATATTCGCCGAGGCCGCGAAACGCGCCATACGGGCGTTGATTTCGTCCAGGGTGGTGCTGCCGTAGATCGACGGCTCACGCCGTCCCAGCAGGTTCAGATTGGGCCCATGCAGCACCAGGATCGAGGTCATGCGATTCAAATCGGGTCAAAGACCGTCGAGTGTGCATGACTTTGCAGGAATTGTCCACACGTTCGGAGAAGATCGCGTCCTGATCGCCGACTTTCGAAGCCCTCTCCCTATTCGATGACCCACTCCGAGAGCACCGGCTCGAGCATCTCGGGCGTCACCTCGCCGAGGTGGCGCCAGCGGATGATGCCCGCGGCGTCCACGAGCACCGTGTAGGGCAAGGCGCCGGCCGAATTGCCCCAGGCGCGCTGGGTGGCGAGGACGTCGGTCGAGCCGACCAGAATCGGATAGGAGATCCCGAGGGACTCCACGAACTCCACGACCGGACCGGGCTCGTCGATGGCGATGCCAACCACATTCAGCCTATCGACATGGGCCTTGGCGACCTCATCGAGCAGGGGCATCTCTCGCCGACAGGGCGCGCACCAGGTCGCCCAGAAGTTGACGAGCAGGGCCTGACCATCGAAATCCGCCGCGGACACGAATCGTCCGTCCACGGCCGCGTGACGGAAGGGCGGCCGTGGATCACCGATCTGCGCCCCCGTCGTGCCCGGAGACGGCACCTCATCCCGCGTCAACCAGGCCATGACAACGCCGAGCGTCAGGCCGCCGAGGGCGACGGATCCATAGAGAAGCCAGCGCTTCATTGAAGAACCCGATCAAGGAGCGCCGTGAACTCCGGCGGCGGCATGAAGCCGAAGGTGCGCAGGGCGCGCAGCTCGTCGCCGCTGTCGAAGAAGAGGTAAGCCGGCGGCCCGATGAGGCCGAAATGGCCGAGGATCGAGCGATGCTCGTCGTTGTAATCGGTGACATCGACCTTGAGCAGGGTCAGCGCCTGCATGCGCTCGGCCACCGCCGGGTCGGGGAAGGTGCGTCGTTCCATGCGCACGCAGTCCACGCACCAGTCGGCGTAGAAGTCGAGAAAGACCGGGCGCGAGCTGTCGGCGATGCGCGCCTGGAGCTGATCGAGGCTGTCGATGCGCTCGAAGGCGGGTGGGGCCGGCGTGGTCATGGCGCCACCGCTGGTCGGCTGCAGATGATGCAGTGGTCGCAGCCAGTCCTGACCACCGGACAGGGCGCCGACAAACTGGATGGCACCGATGATCAGCAGCATCGCGCCCAGGCCACGCCAGAGCTTCTGCCAGCCACCGAGGGTCTGCTCGCCCCTCGAGGCGCTGAGCAGATACATGGCGCAGGCAATCGCCAGCGCACCCCAGAGCAGCATGATCACGGCGCCAGGCAGGACCCGCTCCAGCATCCAGATCGCCAGGGCCAGCAAACCCACACCGAACACGGCCTTGACCGCGACCATCCACACGCCGGCACGCGGCAGCAGTCCACCCGCCGAGGTCCCCCAGATCATCAGCGGCACGCCCATTCCGATCGCCATCGAAAACAGCGCTGCGCCGCCCAGGACGGCATCTCCGGTCTGACCGATATAAATCAGTGCCCCCATCAGGGGCGCGGCAACGCAGGGGCCGACGACCAGCGCCGACAGCGCACCCATGATCGCCGCTCCCAGGAGCGTCCCGCCCTCAGCGCGGTTGGACAGGGCGTTCAATCGCGTTTGGATCGACGCGGGGATCTGCAGCTCGTAGAAGCCGAACATGGACAGGGACAGGAGCACGAACAGGATGGCGAAGGCCGAAAGCACCCAGGGATGCTGGAAGATCGCCTGAAGATTCTGGCCGAAGACGCCGGCAACAACGCCGAAGCCGGTGTAGACCAGCGCCATGGCCAGCACGTAGACCAGCGAGAGTCGGAAGGCCTTGGCGGTGGTCATGCCATCACCGGCGCCGGCGATCAGACCGGACAGGATCGGCACCATGGGAAAAACGCAGGGCGTGAAGGCCAGCAGGATTCCCGCGACAAAGAACAGCGGCAGGGCGATCAGGGGGGAGCCGCCGAGCAGGCCGGCAAGCTCATCCTGTTCACTGACCGAGGCCGGCGCGGACGCCGCAGCCGGAACCGGGGGCGCCATCTCGCCCAGCGTCACGGCGACGTCATCGGCCGTCGCCGACGGCAGCATGACCTCGAGCGAGCGGGTCATCGGCGGATAGCAGATCCCGTCGGTCAGGCAACCCTGGAACGCGGCCACCAGCTCGACGCGCTGCTCGGGGCCGGCAGGACGCTCGAGGCGAACGGGGATCTCGATCTGGTCGTAGTAGACCTCCGTGTCGCCGAAGTACTCGTCACGAATCGCCCGCGCCTCCGGCAGTTCCATGCCCGCCACCCGAATCTCGCTGGCCGGGATCTCGAAATCGATCGTGTGCCGGTAGAGGTAATAGGCCGGCGCTGAGGTCAATCGCACCAGAATCGTGGTCGGGTCGATGGCGATCGCCTCGAACTCGAAGGCCTCCTCTTCCGGCAGGGCGCCCGCCGAGTCGTTCCAGCCCGAACCCGTGGCAGCCGGCAACCCGAGCAGCGCATCGAGGCCACCGGTGGAGGACCGGCCCGCCCGGGGCGGCGCTGCAGCCTCGACCACGGCGCTGACCACCTGGCGATGCGGCGGATAGCACACGCCGAGGTCGGCGCAGCCCTGGAAGCGGACGGCGACCTCCACCTCGGCCGCGCCCCCCTCGATCGGGGAGGTGACGGGCAGGGTGATGGTCACGCCATCACGGTAAGACTCGATTTCGCCGAAGAAGTCGTCGAAACCGCGCTCACCGTCGGGGATTCCGGGCGCTCCGAGGACCACCTCGTCGGACGTGGCCTCGAAGCGAAAGGCGTGACGGTAGAGGTAGTAACCCTCGGCAATCGTGAAGCGGAGCTCGACCTCGGCCTGTCCGCCCGCGGCCGAGAGGCTGAATGCATCCTCCACGGGCAGAAGGTCATCGGGCGAAATCTGCGCCATCACCGGGGGCAACCACAGCGCCGCAAGGGCCAGCAGACCCGCTCCCAATCGTTTTCTCACCGCTCGCTCCAATTCGTCAGCTCTCGACCCGCAGCCAGTCTCGAGCCCATGCCGCATAGGCATCCAGACCGTCATCGATCGACAGCACCAGACACTCGGGGACGTCGTAGGGATGGTGCGCCTCGATGGCCTGTTTCAGTTGATCGACGCGCTCGGGCGCGGTCTTGATCATCAGGGGCACCTCGTCCTCCACTGCTATCCGTCCTTCCCAGGGAAAAATGCTTCGCTGGCCCGGGCCGATCGCAACGCAGGCCGCCAGGCGTTCTTCGACCAGCAGGCGTCCAAGACGTTCCGCCTGGTCAACGGTCTCGCAAGTTGTCATCACCAGCGCAAGTTGCATTGCCATCCACACCTCCTAAGGACGATCCTGTCCGCTTCACCTGCCCTAGCACGCCCAGCAAGCGCCACCCCGCTGCGACGGTCCCAGGGCCCCGCTCAGCCCATCAAGAGTAGCTGATCACGATCAAGGCTCCGGACGATTTTCGCAGGATGCTCTTGAAATGGCCTGGACTGGGCTCCATTACGGCTTGCGTATCGGCGGACGGCGTCGAGGGTCGGTCCTTGACCGTCATCGGTTCCGTCCGCCCGAGCAGAATTTCCGGACGACCAGCGGCCTGAGGCCGCGCCATCGTGCCGGGTTTGCCATCACTTTCAAACAGTTTTGAGAAGGGAGAATACCCATGAACCTGCGTCCCTTGCATGATCGCGTGATCGTCAAGCGCGTTGAAGAAGAACGCACCTCTCCGGGCGGCATCGTCATTCCCGATTCGGCCGCCGAAAAGCCCATTCGTGGCGAAGTCAAAGCCGTCGGTAACGGCAAGGTCCTCGACAACGGCGAGCAGCGCGCGCTGGACGTCAAGCCGGGCGACACGGTGCTGTTCGGCAAGTACTCCGGCACCGAGGTCAAGGTCGGCGGAGAAGAGCTGCTGGTGATGCGCGAAGACGACATCATGGCCGTTATCGAGTCCTGATCCGCCCTTCGTCTCATCGTTTGACGCATTGAAATATTAAGGAATCTAGCAATGAGTGCCAAAGAAGTCCGTTTTTCCGAAGACGCCCGCAACAAGATACTGACAGGCGTCAACACCCTGGCCCGCGCGGTCAGCGTGACCCTCGGCCCGAAAGGCCGTAACGTCGTCCTCGAAAAGAGCTTCGGCGCCCCCACCGTCACCAAGGACGGTGTCTCCGTCGCCAAGGAAATCGAGCTGGAAGACAAGTTCGAGAACATGGGTGCGCAGATGGTCAAGGAAGTTGCTTCCCAGACCTCTGACGCGGCCGGTGACGGCACCACGACGGCGACCGTCCTCGCCGCAGCGATGCTGCGCGAAGGTCTGAAGTCCGTGGCCGCCGGCATGAACCCGATGGATCTGAAGCGCGGCATGGACAAGGCCACCAAGGCCGCTGTCGCCGAGCTGCAGAAAATCTCCACGCCGTGCACCGACGACAAGGCCATCGCCCAGGTCGGCACGATCTCGGCCAACTCCGATGACGAGATCGGCAAGATCATCGCCCACGCGATGGACAAGGTCGGCAAGGAAGGCGTCATCACCGTCGAGGAAGGCCAGTCGCTGGAAAACGAGCTGGACGTCGTCGAGGGCATGCAGTTCGACCGCGGCTACCTGTCGCCCTACTTCGTCACCGACCAGCAGACCATGCAGGTCGATCTCGAAAACCCCTACATCCTGCTCCACGACAAGAAGATCTCGAACGTTCGCGACCTTCTGCCGGTGCTTGAGGCCGTGGCAAAGGCCGGTCGCAGCCTGCTGATCGTCTCCGAGGACATCGAAGGCGAGGCCCTGGCCACGCTGGTCGTCAACAACCTGCGCGGCATCGTCAAGGTCGCCGCCGTCAAGGCACCGGGCTTCGGCGATCGTCGCAAGGCGATGCTCGAAGACATGGCGATTCTGACCGGCGGCCAGGTCATCAGCGAAGACATCGGCCTGAGCCTGGAGAAGGCTGATATCGACTCGCTGGGCTCAGCCAAGAAGGTCCAGATCTCGAAGGAGAACACCACGATCATCGACGGTGCCGGCGAAGCCTCAGCCATCGAAGGACGGGTCGGTCAGATCCGCGCTCAGATCGAAGACGCCACGTCTGACTACGATCGTGAAAAGCTGCAGGAACGCGTGGCCAAGCTGGCCGGTGGTGTCGCCGTGATCAAGGTCGGCGCGGCAACCGAAGTCGAGATGAAGGAGAAGAAGGCTCGCGTCGAAGACGCGCTGCACGCGACTCGTGCCGCGGTGGAAGAAGGCGTCGTTCCGGGCGGTGGTACTGCTCTGGTTCGCGCGCTCAACGCCATCCGCGATCTCAAGGGCGACAACGAAGAGCAGAACGTCGGCATCAAGATTGCCCTGCGCGCCATGGAAGAGCCGCTGCGCAAGATCGTCTCCAACGCCGGCGGTGAGCCGTCCGTGGTCCTGGCCAAGGTGGCCGAGGGCAGCGGCAACTTCGGCTACAACGCGGCCACCGGCGAGTATGTCGACATGATCGAAGCCGGCATCCTCGACCCGACCAAGGTGACCCGCTCTGCCCTGCAGAACGCGTCATCCGTGGCCGGTCTGATGATCACCACCGAAGCCGCAATCGCCGAGATTCCGCAGAAGGATGAAGGCGGCGCCCCGGATATGGGCGGCATGGGCGGTATGGGTGGCATGGGCGGCATGATGTAAGCAGCCCGTCATCCAGGCCCTCTTCGGGGGGCCGTCCGACAAACGAAAAACCCCGGCCCCTGGTCGGGGTTTTTCTTTGCCTCCGGCAACGCGAAGGACCCGAGATGGCTCGGCACCCGGACGACCGCTCCGCTAAGCTTGGGACATGAAACGTCCGATCGACATCGACGCCGCCGAACTGGCGCGGGTCAGTCGCTACGCCGATGAGGTGCAGCGGCGCTGGCCCGACGCACCCTCGCCCGAACGCCCCCCGGTGCGGCCCGACGCCGAGATGCTTCAAGCCCGGCCGGAAGCCGCGATTCGCCGCCATCGCCAGCTCGGCTCGCTGCATATCCTCTGGCGAGACCTCAGCGGCCAGGCCAGCGCCGAGGAGACCGGCCAGTCCCTCTCCAGCCTGGCGCGCGACTGCATCGACCTGGCCCTGCTGTCGGCGACGCGGCGGATCGAATCGGATTTCGGGGTTCTGCGAGACTCGGAGGGCGAGCGCATCGACCTGTCCGTCATCGGCCTCGGCAAGCTGGGCGGTCACGAGCTGAACTTCAATTCCGACATCGACCTGGTCTTCATCCATCGCGGCAGCGGCAGGAGCGACGGCCGCCGCGCCCTCGACTCGGCGACCTACCTGAAGCGGGTCGCCCTGGAGTTGATCCGCCTCCTCGATGCGGTGACGGCCGACGGCCGAGCCTGGGTCGTGGACACGCGGCTGCGACCCTTCGGATCGGCCGGGGCCCTGGTCTGGTCCCTCGGCGCCATCGAGCAGTATTTCCTGAACGAGGGTCGGGCCTGGGAGCGCTATGCCTGGATGAAAGCCAGCCCGGTCGGAGGCGACACGGCGACGGCGCAGACCCTGATCGAAACGCTGCGCCCCTTCATCTTCCGCCGCTACCTCGACTACGGCATCTTCCAGAGCCTGCGCGAGCTTCACGATCAGATCGAGATCAAGAGCCGGCAGGATTCGCGTCGCGACGACATCAAGCGCGGCCCCGGCGGCATCCGGGAGCTCGAGTTTCTCGTCCAGAGCCAGCAGATCCTTCGCGGCGGTCGGGATCGCTCGCTGCAGGTCGCCGGTTTTCAGCCGGCCCTGCGCGCCCTCCGTCAGGCCCAGGTCTTCGACGCCGACAGCCAGCGCGAGATGGAGACAGCCTATGAGTTCCTGCGCATCCTCGAGAACCGCCTCCAGGCGACCAGCGGCCAGGGAACGCACCATCTGCCCGATCGGGTCGAGGAGCGCGATGCCCTCGTGCGGGTCATGGGCGCGGCCGATTGGACCGCGCTGAGCGACGAGCTCGACGAGCACCGGGCGCGCGTCCGCGCCCAGTTCAGCGCACGCCTCGGCGATCACTGCGTTGTCGACTCAAAGGCCAGCGTCCTCTGGCCACCGGACGATACGATCGAGGATCACCTGCAGGCCGCCGGTTTCCATGATCCCGCCGCAGCCGCCGACCAGCTCAAGGGCCTGGCCCGGCGTATCGGTCACCGATCCGTCAGCGCCGAGGGTCGGGCACGCCTCGGCCGCCTGATGCCCAGCCTGCTGTCCGAGATCATCCGGCACGAGCAACCCGAGACCGGCCTGCCCGATCTGCTTCACCTGATCGAACAGATCAGCCAGCGCTCGGCCTACCTCGCCTTGCTCTACGAGCGGCCCGCCACGCTGAAGCGCCTCGTCGAGGCCTTTCGTTTCAGCGGGCGCCTGGCCGAGTGGATCGTGACCTCCCCTCAGCTCCTCGACGACCTCCTCGACCCGGTCCACGGCCTGACCCTGCCCGACCCCCCAAGAATGGATCCCGGCGACCCGGAGGCCAGCCTCTTCGCCCTGGGGCGTTGGCGCCAGGCCGGGTTTCTCCGGACCGGGCTGGCCGAGATGGACGGCGTGTTCAACGCCGTCCAGGCCGCCGATCAACTGTCCCACGTGGCTTCGATCTGCATCGAGCGCATCCTCGAATTGATCGAGCCTGAACAGCGCTGCCTTGCGGTCATTGCCTACGGTAATCTCGGCGCGGGCCTGCTTCACTTCGATTCCGATCTGGACCTGGTCTTTCTTCACCACGGCAATCAGGCGCCGATGCGCACGGCGCAGCGACTCATCAGCTACATGCAGCTGCCCCTGCCCGGCGGCCGGCTGTTCGAAATCGACACGCGGCTACGCCCCAATGGTGGCGCCGGCACCCTGGTCTCCAGCCTCGAGAACTTTCGCCGCTACCAGCTCGACGAGGCCGAGACCTGGGAACATCAGGCGCTCATTCGGGCCCGCTGGGTCGCTGGCGATCCGGCCATCGCGGACGCCTTTTCGGCGATTCGGGCCGAGGTGCTGGAAAGCGAGAGGGACAACGATCTGGTGCGCCGCAGCCTGGCGACCATGCGCGAGCGCCAGAAGGCCGAGCGCCAGGAAACCCCGATCAAATCCCTCCTGACCGACCTGCAGTTCATCGCCGAATGCGGCGTGCTTTGCCTGGCGGGCAAGCACCCTGGACTGATCGATCATCGCCGCCCTGGTGAGCTTCTGCGGCACCTGTCTCGCTCTGGCTGGCTCGACCCCTCGCTGGCGGAGGCGCTGGCCGAACCCTGGGAGACTCTGCTGGCGGCGCGCCACCTGCAGTGGCTGAGTCGCGACGAGACGCCGGCCGATCTCGTCTCCATCAACGACGCGATCGAGCGGGCCTGGCGGGACATCTTTGATCGTCCCGGCTGATCCGCTATGATCCGCTCCTGGAAGCAAGTGTTCAAAGGAGCGCGCCCATGCGAGCTGTCGAGGCCTGGTTGAGCGAGTACGGCGAGAGCCATCAGAACGCCACCAACAAGCTGATTCACTGGATCTGCGTGCCAGCGATCGTCTGGAGCGTCGTTGCCCTGATCTGGTCGATTCCCTCGCCGGTCGAGGGGCTGAACTGGGCTGTGGTCACCGCCGTCGCTGCCCAGCTCTACTACATCAGTCTCTCACCCCGCCTGTCCGTCGGCATCGGGCTGTTCCTGCTGCTCTGCCTGGGGCTCTGTCTGCTCGTCGAACAGCAGCTGGCCCTGCCCCTCTGGCAGGTCGCTCTCGCCGTCTTCGTCGTGGCCTGGATCGGCCAGTTCATCGGCCATAAGATCGAGGGCAAGAAGCCGTCATTTTTCAAGGATCTGGTCTTTCTGATGATTGGCCCGGCCTGGCTCATGGCCTTCGTCTATCGGCGCTTCGGCCTGAGCTACTGAACGCCGCAGGAATTTCTCGCCAGGAACCCTCGAGTGCGTGCGCCGGCCGGTCTCACCCGCCAGCTGATCGCCGAGCAGCGCCGCCTGGCCGGTGCCGTCGTCGCTCGAGACCCCGCCGCTGCTTCGATCCAGTGGGTTGCCGGCGTCGACGCCGCCTTCCCCCGAGGCGGCGAGATCACCCGAGGCGCTGCGGTACTGATGCGTTGGCCCAGCCTGGAAACCGTCGATCAGGCCGTGGTCGAGCGGCCCACGGAACTCCCCTACATACCGGGCTTGCTCTCGTTCAGGGAACTGCCGGCGATCGAGGCAGCGCTTGACGCCCTGCGGCGCGAGCCGGACCTGGTCTTCTGCGACGGCCAGGGAATCGCCCATCCCCGGCGCTTCGGGATCGCCTGCCATCTCGGCGTGAAACGGGGGCTGCGGACGATCGGCGTGGGCAAGTCACGCTTATGCGGACACCACGATCTGCCTGGCGAAGAGCGGGGTGGGCAAGCCGCCCTGATGGATGGAAGCGAGCGCCTCGGAACCGTGCTCCGGACCCGCAGCAAGGTCAAGCCGGTCTTCGTCTCCATCGGGCACGGCATCAGCCTGACGCGGGCCGTGGCGTTGACCCTGGAAGCGGCCCCACGCTATCGCCTGCCCGAACCGATCCGCGCCGCCGACAAGCTGGCCGGCGGTCGCTCCCGGATTCAGTCTTCGATGTGTTCTTCGTAGGCGTCGTGATCCATCAAGCCCTCGAGTTCGTCCGCATCTTCGAGCTTGACGGCAAACAACCAGCCGTCGCCGTAAGGCTCGGTGTTGACGGTTTCCGGTGAATCGATCAGCGATTCGTTGACCTCAACGACCTCACCGGACACGGGGCTGTAGATATCGGAAGCGGCCTTGACCGATTCGACGACGGCGCAGGCATCGCCCTGGCCAACCGAGCTTCCGACCTCGGGCAATTCGACAAAGACCAGATCACCGAGCTGAGCCTGAGCATGATCGGTAATACCGACGCGGACCACGCCCTCGTCCTCTTCACCCACCCATTCGTGGCTTTCGCTGTAGCGCAGTTCAGACGGAATATCGCTCATTCTTGCTTCCCTGTTGAAGTTCAGTCGCCCGGCACGGCGAGCACCGGAAACGCCTGCGATTCTAGCAATAATCCGACGCGTTCGGGACCCTCGAGCGAGGGGTGAGGGGACCGCTCAGAGCTTGACGCGGCCGCGCAGGATATCGGCGAACATCACCCAGTCGCCGATCAGGCTGTAAACCGGATGCTTGAAGGTCGCCGGGCGGTTCTTTTCGAAGGCGAAGTGACCGATCCAGGCAAAGCCGTAGCCGAACAGAGGCATGGCCAGGAACCACCAGGGGGAGGTCACGACCCCCAGGACCAGCGCGACGAGGACGAGCAGCGAGCCGATGAAATGCAGCAGGCGACAGCGGCGGTCGCTGTGCTCGCTCAGGTAGTAGGGGTAGAAATCACGGAAGCTGGAAAAGGAGGTGGCCATGGCGATCGATCAGCATGAAATCCTGCGCCGCATGGTACACCCTGACGGCAGACGGCGCGATCACCGCCCCACCGTCGGCCTAGCGCTGGCAGAGAAGGTATCGACGGCGCTGGCGCAGGTTGATCCAGTGCCCGGTAATCAGCAGCAGGCCGCCGAAGGACGTCACCAGGGCGCTGCCCAGGTCGCCCAGAACGTCGTGGCCAAACACCGCCGCAAAGGCCACGATCGCCAGACCGGACAGGCCGGGGAGGAGCATGCTGCGGTTATGGTGGGATCGGTAGCCCAGGAAAAACGCGCCGGCACTGACCGGGACGACCACCAGCAGCAGCAGCAGGTGGAATGCCTCGTGACCGAGCAGACCCAGAGAGGTGAGCGGCGAAATCAATACCAGCAGCGGCAGGGCAAGGCACTGAATCAGGCAGAATGCAGAAACAGCGATACCGAGGCGGTCCAGGGTGGAGCCGGCGCGGGCCTCTTGCGGAGTGGTCTTGATGACGGCAGCCATGGCAGAGTTCGATGCGAGTAAAAGCGTATGATATATCATTTACGTGTCGGCGCGGCCGCGGGCGCCTTCACGGGTTCTGGCGCTGCCCCGCCGTCGGCCATTGATCTGACCGCCGTGATGGCCTCCTCGTGACCCGAACCGCCGATCCCATCCAGGTCGCCGCAGTGGACTGCGAAGACGGCAGCCTGCGCTCGCGCGCCTTCGGCGACAGCTACTCCATGCCGGGTCAGGGGCGGGAGGAGAGCCAGGCCCTATTCATCGATGGTAACGCCCTCGCGCCGCGCTTCGAGGCGCTGAAAGCGGATCAGTGCTTTGTCGTCGGCGAGCTGGGTTTCGGGTCCGGCCTCAACGCCCTGCTGGCCGCGGACTGCTTCCATCGCCACGCCCCCTCGAACGGCCGCCTGCGCATCTTCTCGGCAGAAAAGTATCCCTTGAGCCGCAGCGATCTGCGCCAGGCGCTCGCTGCGCTTTCCGACCTGTCGCCCTGGTGCCAGGCGTTGATCGATCACTACCCCGCCCCGGTCCCGGGATTTCACCGCCTGGTCCTGAGTGATCGCGTCGATCTGGTGCTGATGCTGGGAGACGCCGAGGCGATCTGGCGAAGACTCGACCGTCGGATCGACGCCTGGTTTCTGGACGGTTTCGCTCCCGCCTGCAATCCGTCGATGTGGAGCGATGAACTCTTCGCCGCCATGGCCCGATGCTCACGGCCCGGCGCCACCTTCAGCACCTTTACCGCGGCCGGGCGCGTCAGGCGCGGCCTCGAAGCGGCGGGGTTCGCCGTGCGCAGGGTCCCCGGTTTTGCCGCCAAGCGCGAGCGCTTGGCCGGCCAATGGCCTGGCGAAAACCGACCGGCGACGCTGCGCCGCGGCCGGGCCCTGGTCGCCGGCGCTGGCCTGGCGGGTGCCACCGCGGCCCGGGCCCTGGCCGAGCGCGGCTGGCAAGTGGAGGTGATCGACCGCCAGGGCCCGGCCAGCGGCGCATCAGGCAATTCCGCCGGCGTGCTCTACACCACTCCGAGCGCGCACCTGACGTCGCAGAATCGCTTCTACCAGACCGCCTTCGTTCGGGCGCAGGACTGGCTCCGGCGGCAGCGCTTTCCGGCGGTCCCTGAAGACGGCCGACTGAACGATGTCATCCAGTACCCGACCTCGGAAAAACACCGCCAGAAGCTCGAGCAGGCGATCGACAGCGGCGCCTGGCCGGCGGACTTGCTGAGTCGACACGGCGACGGTGCCTTCGTGCTGAAGGGCGGCGGCTACCTCAGCCCCCCGCGCTGGGTGCATCGCCTGCTGGACCATCCTGCAATCACGATCGCCACCGGCGAGGTCGAGTCGCTCGGCGAGGCAGGGCAGCTGAGACTCGGTGATGGACGACTGCTGGTCGCCGATGCGACGGTGCTCTGCCTGGCCCACCACAGCGCGGGGATCGCCCCCCTCGACTGGCTGTTCATCAAGCGGATCCGCGGCCAGGTCAGCGAGTGCCTGCCCACCCCCGCCAGCACGGCCTGGTCGCAGGCCATCTGCCACGGAGGCTATCTGACGCCGGTACTCGCCGGCCGCCACTGCGTCGGTGCCAGCTATGACCTGAAGCGACCCGATCACGGCCTGGACCCGGCCGATGATGAGACCAACCTGGCGCAGCTGCGAGAGTTCCTGCCCGATCGCTGGGAGGCCCTTGGCGCCGGGCAGATCGAGCTTCTCGCCTCGCGCGTCGGGGTTCGCTGCCAGAGCCCGGACTTCCTGCCCCAGGCCGGGCGGCTGCCGGACCCGACCACGCGCCCGCATGGCTTCCTTGACGGCGCCTATCTGAACATTGCCCACGGCTCGCGCGGCCTGACCCACACACCGCTGACCGCTGATCTTCTGGCCGACCAGATCAGCGGCCTCCCTCCCAGCCTCGAGCCCGAGCTCATCGAGGCCCTGGCCCCCGAACGATTCATTCAACGGGCCCGGCGCCGACAGCCCGACTGGGGACTGGACCGCGACCCCGCCTGACCCTGTCCCGGTGTCGGGATTGTGACCCGGCGCGATATACTTCGGCCCTGTCCCGAACAGGAACCCGAACCGTGAGCTTCCCCCTGCAACGCCCGCGCCGACGCCGCGCCCACGACTTTTCACGTCGACTGGTTCGCGAGCATCGCCTGCATGCGGACGATCTGATCTATCCGGTCTTCGTCACCGACGCGGACAGCGGGCGCGAGGCCATCCCCTCCATGCCCGGCATCGAACGACTCGGCGAGAGCGATCTGTTCCAGACCGCCGAGACCTGTCTCGAACTCGGCATTCCGGCGATCGCCCTGTTTCCCGTCATTGCCAAGGAAAACAAGAGCGAGGCGGCGAACGAGGCCTGGCGCCACGATGGACTGATCCAGACTCGCGTGCGAGCGCTGAAGCACCGCTTCCCCGAGCTCGGCGTGATCACCGACGTGGCCCTGGATCCCTACACCAGCCACGGCCTCGACGGTCTGATCGACGAGCAGGGCTACGTGCTCAATGACGAGACCGTGGATGCCCTCGTCCGCCAGGCGCTGAGCCACGCCAAGGCCGGGGCCGACATCGTCGCGCCCTCGGACATGATGGACGGTCGCGTTCGGGCGATTCGCCGCGCCCTCGAAGAGGAGTGTTACGTCAACACGCAGATCCTGAGCTATGCGGCGAAGTACGCCTCGGCCTTCTACGGCCCGTTCCGCGATGCAGTGGGCTCGGCCTCGGCGCTGGGAAAATCGGGGAAGGAAACCTTCCAGATGGATCCGGGCAACAGCGACGAGGCGCTGCTTGAAGTCGGCCTGGACCTCGACGAAGGTGCCGACATGGTGATGATCAAACCCGCCATGCCCTATCTGGATATCGTCCGGCGGGTCAAGGACCGTTTCGGCGTACCGACCCTGGCCTACCAGGTCTCCGGCGAATACGCGATGCTCAAGGCGGCCGCCGCGAACGGCTGGCTCGACGGCGATGCGGTGATGCTGGAATCCCTGCTGGCCATCAAGCGCGCCGGCGCCGACGCCATCCTCACCTACGCGGCCATCGACGTCGCCCGGCAGCTGCGCGCTGCGGCCTGAGTCATGGCTCAGGCCTTGAAGTTCGCCGTTCTCGGGGACCCGATCGAGCACAGCCTCTCGCCGGCGATCCACACCGCCTTCGGGCAACAGCTGGGGCTCGACGTCGACTACACGCGGGTCCTGACACCCCTCGACGAACTTCCTGATCGCCTGAAGGCGCTGGCCGAGGCTGGCCTGGTCGGCGTCAATCTGACCGTGCCCCTGAAAGGTGCCGGCATCCGCCTGTGCCGGACGATCGACGCCGCGGCCCGCCGCGCCCGCGCCGTGAACACCCTGCGCCGGCAGGACGGCGCTTGGTCCGGGCACAACACGGACGGCGCCGGTCTGATGCTCGACCTCGAGCGCCTGGCGATTCCGATCAGCGGAAGACGCGTCCTGATTCTGGGGGCGGGGGGCGCCACGGCAGGCATCCTCGATCCCCTGCTGGCCGCCGAACCGGCCGAGGTCATGGTCGTCAACCGCACGGCGGCGCGTGCGGTAGAACTGGCCGAGCGTTTCGCCCACCTCGGCCCCATCGACGGCGGCGGGCTGGACGAATCAGCGGGCTCGCTCAGGGACTTCGACGTTCTGATCCAGGCCACGAGCGCCGGCCACGCGGGCCAGCTGCCGCCGCTACGCCGAGGCTGGCTGGCCCGCAATGCCTGGCTCTATGATCTCAACTACGGCCCGGCCCACGGCGGCCTGCGCCGCTGGGCCGACGCCTTCGACCTGCCCTGCCACGACGGCCTCGGCATGCTCGTCGGCCAGGCCGCGCTGGCCTTCGAGATCTGGACCGGCCAGCGACCTGGCATCGAATCGGTCATCGCAAGCTTGTCTTCGGGCTAAGGCGGAGTCGCAACGATCCGCCGAGGCGATGGCCAGCGCCTAGTCGCAGTCGACGGAGACCAGCATCCGGCTGCTGGCGTCCTGGTCCGGATGGATCACCAGGGCGGTCAGGGCACCGCCCCAGACACAGCCCGAGTCCAGGCCGACCACCCGGTCGTTCTGAAACACGCCGAGCATCGACCAGTGGCCGAAGACGAGCGTCCAGCCGGCCCAGTCGGGGTGGAGGAAATCGAACCAGGGGCGGAAACCCTTCGGCGCGGACTTGAGGCTGCCCTTGGCGCTGAAATCCAGCCGGCCCTTCCGGTCGCAGAAGCGCATCCGGGTCATCACGTTGGTGATGCAGCGCAGGCGGGCCTGCACCGACTGGGTCGGCTTCCAGCGCCGCGGCCGGTCGCCGTACATGTGCTCGAAGAAGGTCTCGGGATACTTGGCCAGGGCGCGGGCGACCTCGGCGGCATGATCGGCGGCCTGGGCCGGCCCCCAGCGCGGGTCGATGCCCGCGTGGACCATCGCCAGGCGCTTCTTCTCGCTCTTCCAGAACAGGGGCTGTCCCCGGAGCCAGTCGAGGAGCATCGGGCCATCCTCGGCCCGAAGGATCGCTTCGAACTCCTTGTTGCGCTTCTTGACCTTGGGATAGGCTTGAGCGAAGGCCAGCAGGTGCAGGTCGTGGTTGCCGAGCACTGTCATCGCCGACCCACCCAGGGAATGAATCAGGCGCAGGGTCTTCAGCGACTTGCCGCCCCGGTTGACGAGATCGCCGGCGAATCGAAGGCGATCCGCGGCCGGATCGAAATTGAGCTTGTCGAGCAGGCGCTCGAGTGCAGGCGCGCAACCCTGGACGTCCCCGATGAAGATCTGGCGTTTCATTGTGCGTTATGACGGCGTGCAGAGCTGCGCATTGTAACGATGAGCTGGCCTGCAGCAACTCCGGGCGCCGATCAACGCCCCGGCCGCATTCGGACCACCACGTCCTCGAGTTCGCTGATCTCCTCCAGCAACTGCTGCTCCAGCGCCCGCACGATGGCATCGGCGCGGGCGAGGCTGAGGTCCGGGTCAAGAAGAACTTCCACATCCATCAGCACCCGCCCGCCCATCTGCCGGGTTCTGAGCTGCTGGTGCCCGCGAACGCCAGGCGCCGACTCGATCAGGGCGTTCAGGTCTGCCTTGCGCTCCTCGGTCAAACCCGTGTCGACCAGCTCCATGATGGATGCCGCCAGAAAGGCCCAGCCCATCTGTCCGACCATGAAGGCCACGATGACGGCGGCCACCAGATCCAGCCAGAGCACGCCCGCCATCGCACCGAGGACGCCGACGATCACCACCAGCGAGGACAGGGCATCCGAGCGCGAATGCCAGGCGTTGGCCTGGATCAATTGCGATCCCGTTTCTCGACCGACGTGGAGCGTGTAGCGGAACAGGGCCTCGTTGAGCAGCACCGAAATCATCGCCGCCACCAGGGCCAGGCGGCCAGGGACCTGCAGCGCTTCGTCGCCGACCAGTCGCTGGATCGAATCGATGGCAAATCCGGCCGCCACGACGAGCAGCATGACGCCGATTATCGCCGTCGCCGCGGTTTCGATGCGGGCGTGGCCATAGGGATGATTATGATCGGCCGACAGGGACCCCCAGCGGGCCGCCAGCAGGACCAGACCGTCGCTGGCCATGTCGGAGACCGAATGGATGCCGTCGGCGATCAGCGCCTGGGATTGGCCAAGGACACCGCCGATGATCTTGCCCGTCGCCAGGACCAGGTTGGTCGCAATGCCGATGAGCGTGACTCGCCGCTTCGCTCGCCAGGCCGCGGCTCCCGTCGACGATCGACTCATGCTCGGCTCAGGCGGACGAAGCGGAGATCGTACTGGTTGCGCTCATCGGCGGGCCGCGATTGCATGCGGCGAAGCGCCCACTCCCGCAGAGCGATCTCGGGGAAGTGGGTGTCACCGTCGATCGCCGCATCGATCAGGGTCAGTTCCAGGCAGTCGGCAAGGGGCATCGCCTGGGCATAGATCTCGCCGCCGCCGATCACCATGACCCGCTCGGCTCCGGCGCAGGCCTCGAGTGCCTCGTCGAGGCCATGCGCCAGCACGACGCCATCCGGCAAGTCGGGCTTCGAGCGGGAGATCACGACGTTGCGCCGGCCGGGCAGCGCTCGCCCGATCGAGTCGAAGGTTCGTCGCCCCATGACCACCGGGTGGCCCAGGGTCACGGCCTTGAAGTGCTTGAGATCCGCCGGAAGATGCCAGGGCATCCGGCCACCCTGGCCAATCACCCGATCGCGGCTCATGGCCGCGACAAGACTGATTTCCGGGCGGAGCGATGAGTCGCTTTTTTCCATGGGCGACAGTGTACCGCCCCGCCGGAGGCGCCAGGCGGCGCATCCGGCCCGGAAAGGGGCGACGGATCAGAGGCCCTGGAGCTCGTAGCCCGCGTTGCGCGTGGCCTGCAGCACTTCCGGCCGGGTCATCGAGCGCGCCTCTGTCTGCGCCCTCGCCCACAGCGTCGCACAGCGCGTGCCGGTTCGGCAGTAGGCGAGCACGGGCCCGGGCAGCTCGGCCAGGGACCGCTGAAATTCTGCCACGTCCGCCGGGCCGATCTGGCCCGGCCTGATCGGTTGATAGCGCGCGACCAGACCGGCGGCGTCAGCCGCCTGTGCCAACACCTCGAAGGGCGGCTGGCCCGGCTCCTCCTGATCGGGTCGATTGCAAAGGATCGAGCGAAACCCTCGCGCTCGGGCCGCTTCGAGGTCTTCCGGCTGAAGCTGCGGCGATACGGCGACAGCGTGGCTCAGGGGTCGAATATCCATGGCGATGGCCTCGGCAGTCACAGCTGGTTGACCGGCAGCTTGAGCATCGGTCGCCCGTCGCCATCCTGGGGCACACGCCCGGCGCGGATATTGACCTGCAGCGATGGCAGGATCAGCTTGGGCACATCGAGGGTCTCGTCTCGGGCCGTGCGCATGCGGATGAACTCATCGCGGGTCGTTCCCTGTCCGACGTGGATGTTGGTCGCCTTCTCCTCGCCGACCGTCGTTTCCCACTGAATCGCCCGCCCGCCGGGGCCGTAGTCGTGGCACATGAACAGGCGAGTCTCATCGGGCAGGCTCAGCACGCGCTGGATACTGTCGTAGAGCGTGCCAGCGTCGCCGCCGGGAAAGTCTGCCCTGGCGGTTCCGCCATCGGGCATGAACAGGGTGTCGCCGACGAAGGCGGCGTTACCGATCACGTGGGTCATGCAGGCCGGCGTGTGGCCGGGTGTGTGCATGGCCAGTGCGGTCATGCTGCCGATGGTGTAGGTCTCACCGTCCTTGAACAGGGCGTCGAACTGGCTGCCGTCGCGCTCGAATTCCGTGCCTTCGTTGAAGACCTTGCCGAACACCTCCTGCACCGTGAGGATGTGCTCACCGATGCCGATCCTGCCGCCAAGCTGCTCCTGGATATAAGGCGCTGCGGAGAGATGATCGGCGTGGGCATGGGTCTCGATGATCCATTCCAGCGACAAGCCCTGATCGCGGACCTGCCGAATCAGTTCATCGGCGTGCTCGAAGCTGATGCGACCCGAGGGCGGATCGAAATCCATGACGCTATCGATGATGGCGCAGGCCTTCGAGGCCGGATCTCGCACGATGTAGCTGATCGTCGCCGTGGCCTCGTCGTAGAAGCCCTGAACCTCGGGCTGCAGCGAGAGATCGACCTCGAAGGCGGCATCCTTTTCGCGGCCCTTGCCGTCAGCGCTGGCCTGGGTCGGATTGGTCTGTAATGAGTTCATAAACAATTTCCTTTGATTCTGATTTCGAGTTTCTGGTCCGGGTGGTCTGAGGCGCGACTCAGGACGCGCGACAGGTGCGCAGCCCGAACAGCCGATACATCGGGCAGCGGCTCAGCAAGGCGGTCACTGCCATCACGGTGGCAACGACAAGGGCCGCCCAGAACAACAGGCCCGTGGCCGCGGCGCTGCCGGATATCAGTGCCCACCAGACCAGTGCCGCTGCGATAAGCAGACGCGCGACGCGATCGATCATTCCAACGTTCTTGTTCATTGCAAAAAACCTGTTCAGAGAGTGAATAGGCCTGCATTGTGCTGGTCGGGCGCCGACCTGTCAGTGACTAGGTCACACTGCCTCGGCAAAGTGCCTGAGGGCGTCGCCATCGAGGATCCGAACCCGACCCCGACCCTGCTCGATCCAGCCCCGCTTCTGGAATTCACTGATCTGGCGCGAGACCACCTCGCGCGCGGTGCCCAGCTCATCGGCCAGGGTCTGGTGGGTGACCTTGACCTGACCCTCTTCGTCGGCGAGCTGCAGCAGCCGGCCGGCGATCCGCAGATCCATCCGCCCGAAGACGACATCGTCGATCAGGCGGAACAGGTCGACGATGCGATGCGAATAAGCCGTCAGTACGAAGTCTCGAAACTCGGGCGAGTCCTTGACCAGGTCGTCGAAGACCTGCCGCGGGACCTCGGCGGCGACCACGTCGGTCTCGGCGATGCCCTCGGCGTAGTAATTGAGGTGGGTGAAATGACAGGCCGTGGTCATCACGCAGCTCTCGCCGCCGGTGACCCGGTAGAGCACGATATCGCGGCCGTTCTCGCCCTGCTGGTGGACACGCACCGTACCCTCGATGAGAAACAGCATCCCCGGCGGCGACTCCCCGGGGCCGAAGACCCGGCGACCGGCGGGAAAGCGGCGGATTCGGGAGCGGCGTTCGAGCGTCTGCCGAACCGACTCACCGAGCCTGGAAAAGCCGATGAAGCGATGTGTCCACTCCCCGTCGGCGGTTGCATCTATCTCGGTCATTACCTGTCTCCTTGCACACCCTGTCCCGCGACTCGTTGGTCGCCGGCAGATCGTCTCAGCGGTTTGGTGACGAAGTCACTGAACGCCAGCCACCGCGGACGTAAGCTGCCTAACAATCACGATTTCAAATAAGTATCGTTGATTTTATTAATTTATCAAATATCAACACTCGCTAATCTTCGAGGAGAACACTAGCATGAGCATCTGCATCGGAAATACCGCGCCCGACTTCACCGCCGACAGCACCCAGGGCGAAATCCGCTTCCACGAGTGGATCGGCGACGACTGGGTCTTCCTGTTCAGCCATCCCGCCGATTTCACGCCGGTCTGCACCACCGAGATGGGGCGAACCGCCCAACTTCAGAAGGAGTTCGACGCCCGTGGCGTGAAGCCGATCGGCCTGTCCACGGACACGGTCGAGGAGCATAGGCAGTGGATCAACGACGTCAACGACACGCAGAAGACCTGCCTGGAGTTTCCCATCCTCGCGGATCCGAAGCTGACGATCGCACGCCTCTACGGCATGATCCATCCCACGGAAAGCGAGACGGCCGCCGTCCGGGCCGTTTACATCATCGACCCCGACAAGAAGGTCAGGCTGACGATGACCTACCCGATGAGCGTGGGACGCAACTTCGACGAGATCCTGCGCGTGATCGACGCCCTCCAGACCGCCGATCGCAATCAGGTCGCCCTCCCCGCCGACTGGCAGATCGGCAAGGACGTGATCATTCCACCGTCGCTCTCCGATGACCAGGCCCGCGAACGCTTTCCCCAGGGCTGGGTCACCCATCGTCCCTATCTGAGGACGGTCAAGCTCGACAGCTGATCCCCTCTCGGTCAGCAGGGCGACGCCAGCCTCGCCCTGCTGCCGACCGGCAATCCTGATACGGTGCAGATGCACACGCCAGAATTCTTGCGGTCGTCCTGCATGGTCCTTCAGACCCCAGACCGAGAGCCTGCCCGGCAGGACATAATCGGCTAGATTGGGCGTCGCTATCCCATCCGAGACCAGAGCATCGTGAAAAGCGTTCTGACGACTGCTTACATCGTGGCAGCTGCCTACGTGATAGTCATGCTGCTGTATGCGCTGCTGCAGCGCAGCCTGATCTACTATCCGATGGATGTCCCGTTGGCCCAGGCCGAGAGCCAGGCAGCGGATCTGGGCGCCACTCCATGGCTGGATGCGCAGGGGCAATGGCAGGGGTGGGTCGACCCGCCTGTTCAGCCGCCTCTCGCCGCACCGGCAGGAAGAGCCCTGGTTTTTCACGGCAATGCCGGTATGGCGCTCAACCGGCGCTACTACGCTGAGTTGCTTGCCGGTCTGAACCGCTCCGGCCCCTGGGACGTGTTGATCTTCGAATACCCCGGCTATGGCCCACGCCCGGGGGCGCCGAGCGAAGCGGCCTTCACAGAGGCAGCGGTTCAAGCGGTCGATGAGCTGCTCGAGCGCGACCCGCGACCGCTACTGATCATCGGCGAGTCGATCGGCAGCGGTGTGGCCTCGGCTGTCGTGCGCGACCGCCCCGCCGCCGTCGCCGCGCTCATGTTGATCACGCCCTTCGACTCGTTGGTCAATGTCGCTCGCTACCACATGCCCTACCTGCCGGCCCGACTGCTGCTCCGGGACCGTTACCACAACCTCGACGCCCTGGGCGACTACGCCGGCCCGCTGGTGGTGATCACCGCGGGCCGGGACACGATCGTGCCTCCCGCCTTCGCCGACCCCCTGATCAGACAGCACCGAGGGCCACTGCTTGACGAGGTCCAGGCCGAGGCCGACCACAACACGCTTCACTTCAATCCGGAACGCGCACCCTGGCCCGCCGTCGATGCCTTTCTATCAGAAAATCTGCGGTCACCCTGAGCCGGGCGACCCAGTGCTCACGCCCCGAAATCGTCGCTGAAGACACGCTGATCGAAGAGATAGTCCCAAACGTCCGCGTAGACGGGAGAACCGGATTCATCGAGGGGCAGTGCTGCGTCGACGACGACCGCGCCATGGTAATTGAGGTCAGGCACATCCTCGCGAGTGCTCGTCAGTCGCTGGGAGGTCCATGCCTGCGGATCGAGGGCGTCCGTATCCTGAACGGGCCCGGACGCTGCCAGACCCAGGGTGACCTGCGTCAGCTGAAAGGCGTTGTAGCTTGGATCGAGCGAATGCACGAAGGCGAAGTGACGCGCCGCCGGCGTCAGCCCCGGGCGCGACAACCAGTCGGCCACGCCCAGGCCGGCAACAAGGTCGCCCGGCCCGCCGAGAAGAATGACGCCTGCCAGACGGTAATCCTGGCCGAGATAGGCGGCATGCCCCGCACCCTGGCTGTGCCCTCCGATGAGCAGGCGAGACCAGGCCGGTTGCCCGTCTTGGAGAAAGCGCTCCCAGCCCTCGTCCGGGGACTGTTGATTCAGGTACTCGAGCAGCTTTATCAAGCGGTTCAGGACCGAGTTGGGGGGATCGACATCGACCAGCGCCGAGGCCTCCTCGCCATAGAGCCGCTCCCGTCGGACCTGCCCCGGTGCCGCCCCATCGCCGCTCTGGAAGGTCAATTCGCGGACGCTGGGCCAGTTCGGATAGGCCAGGGAGACGACATGAAATCCGCGCTCGGCCGCATGGCGGGCGATGATCTGGTTGTTCTCGGGCAATCCGCCGCTGCCGACCAGATGCACGTACAGAAAGCCATTGGTCACCGACGGATCGACCGCCACGAAGTGGTCGAGGCGGCGCAGCGACGCGCCGGGCAACTCGGTCAGCGCCTCGATGCCCGGCCCGGTGATCGTCGGGTCGATGAAGGCTTCGCGCACCTGCGCCTGCGCGGACGCCAGCGTGCCGACCAAGGCAAGGGTCAGAATCGTCGTTGATCGACGCCACGACCTCGGCCACCTGCGAACCAGCGCAGCGTGGAAGGCGAAGGGCATTGCTTGATGGAGAGGACGCATACCCGAAGCATACGGGCCGATCGGCGTTCTGCCCACTCGCTGGTCGAAAACAAGTGCAACGAAAAGTGACGCACCGGTGGGGCGCTGCCGCGGAAAGGCGGTGACTGCATCGACGTTCGAGCTCCCAATCCGGCGGCGAAAGCGGGCACTGACCAGTCCGTTCCGGCCAGCCCTTGTTTTTACTTCGTGTTGTGCTACCCCCTTGGGTGTGATCTCTCAGCCGCTTGCCCCATTCACAGCTGGACGACCGGGCTGTCGGTCCAGAATCTATTCGAAGCGATCCGCAAAGATCCGCGGATGATTGATCACCAGATCATAGAAGGGCTGCGGATTGCTGAAGTAGCTGCAGATCGGGAAGCGAAATCCGTTCGTGATCCGGGTCAGAGCCTGATAGGACCAGCCCTGGTGCTGAGCGGTGCTGCAGGCCTGGGAGAAGGCGAAGGGCTCGTTCGGCATCCAGGCCCGGTCCGGGCGATTCGGATTTTCCAACACGCCGTGCGCCTCGATAAACATGTAGTTACGTGCCGCGGGCGTTCCGAACTGATCGGCAGAAAGCGCCAGCAACGCGGTATCGAAGTTTTCCGCACTCTCCTCTGCGGCGTCGGGGAAATCGCCAGAACCCGAAAAGGTCAATCCGCCGGTCGTGCAAAGTGGGCGATCGTCGGTCATGACCAGAATCTTCTTGAAGGCGTCCTCCCTGAGCCACACGGACCAGCCTTCGGGCGCCTGCGAATAGTCGTCGACCAGGGAGCCGTCGTAGCTCTCGAGCAGGTCACACCAGGCATCCCAGCTCTGAACGTTGGTGCTGTAGTGCTTGAAATCGGGGGTGTTGGCGGGCTCCGGGGGAGAGAAAGCGCAGGCGCCGAAGGGGATCGCACCCAGCGGCTGCTCGAAGCACAGCTGCGGCGCGCTTGCTCCGAATTTGCCGATGATGATCGTTCGCAGATCGATGCCGGACTCGGTCATCGGCTGCACCAGACCGGAGTACAGGGAATCCATCAACTGGGTGTTTTCCGCAGCCATCCCGCCAGAGGCATCAACCACGATGATCAAATCGATCTTGTCCGGCTCGATCGGGGACGGCTGGGCAGGCAGCTGTTCGACCGCGACGCAGGATAGGCACACCGCCATGGCACACAGGCTGATGCGGGAATTCCATGAATGCATGCTTGGGTCCTCCTCCAAGAAAAAGAGACCGCGCCCTGTCCGATAGCACTCATTTTCAATGAGCCCGAGCGCGTCCCACCAGGCGAGTCACCGCCCTGTCCCTACTGCGTACGCTGAAAGCGATGGCCGGACGCCAGAAAATCTGCAGCAAAGATCAAGTCACCGCTGGCAGACCGCGTCCAGTGGGCACTCCGGATCGACCCACGGTGAGATGAATGACGCCTGATCGCCGTCTGATTCTGTGCCACTCACCCAAACTCAAGGAATGGACGATGTTCGAAATCAGACACCTGATGGCCAGCCTGGCCCTTATTGCAATGAGCGCAATGAGCGCGACGACGAGCGCGCAGATTCTCAACGACAGTGAAGACGGACCGGTCAAGTCCGGTTCGATCACCTACGAGGGCCCTGGACTCTATTGGTTCGACGAAGGGATCGAGTTCTGCCCGAGCGCCTGCTACACCGACGTGGTCCAGCGCACGGTGATCCGTTGCGAGGCGACTCTCGGGCCGGTCGACGATCAGCCTCCCATCGATGATCAGGGAGAGTTCGTCGGGACCGTGCCGAGATGGCGCATTCAGGAACATCATGCGATCATCGAACAATCGGTCCGCGATGACGGCTGCGCCCGATCCGTGCAGGATACGGTCATTCAGGATCTGGGCAATCAGCCGATGTATTTTCCCGGTGATCCGGACATCAAGGACACGCGCACGCCACGCGAGCTGGGCATCGCGCCCTTCGACTGCAATGATCACTACCCCAGAACCATCGACCACAGCCAGAGTCCGCCGATCATGTCCACGAAGCTGAGCTTCGATCTGCTGATCGAGCGGCTCTACTTTACCTGCCACTGAACGAGACGCTGATGCCGGGATGGCCAACCCATCCCGGCTCACCGTTGAATGAGCCGGCGGAACTCGACCTGGCCCCTGGATGAAAGCATGGCTCGGGCCAGCGATCGATTCCTATCGGAACGGCTCGTCAACTCTCGATCCCGGACGGACTGCGCCTCAGGCGAGGGCGATGCCGAAGAGTTCTCGCAGAACATAGCCGATCAGAAAGGCCAGCCCAGCCGCCGTCCCGCCGGTCAGGAGAGTGCGAAGGCCGGTTCGAAACAGCGGCTTCGAAAGCCAGCGACTTTTCATGGCACCGACCGAGAAGAACATCACCGCCGCGAGCGCGGCACTGAGCGAGAACTGGAGGTCAGCGCCGATCCCGGGCACCAGAAAAGGCAGCAGCGGGATCAGGCCAACCACGAAGAACGCCGCGAAGGTCGTCAGGGCCGCTCTGACGGGATTGCGATCGACCACGGAGACGCCGTGCTCCTCTCGCATCATGGTGTCGATCCAGAGGCGCTCATCGGCGGTAATCGTCTCGACGATGCGCTCCAGCGTCTCCCCGCTGAATCCCTTGCTGGCAAAGATCTGACGGATCTCTTCGCGCTCGCCCTCGGGAACGGCTTCGATATGCTGCCGCTCCTCGGCCCGAAGGCTGTCATTGAGCTCGATCTCGGCCCGGGCCGATTCGTAGTTGCTCACGGCCATGCTGAAACCATCAGCGACCAGATTGGCGAATCCCAGCACCACGGCAACGGCGGGGTTGAGTCCGGCGCCGATCACCCCCGATACGATGGCGAAGGTCGTCACGCAGCCATCGATTCCCCCCAGCACCGCATCGGACACGACGCTCCTGTCCGCCGGACGATTCAAGCGGTTTGCAATTTGATCCGGGCGGTGCTGTTCGCGCAGCTGCGCGTCGACGGGCTGCTGCGCAGGCCTGATTCTAGGATTCAGCGTCGGTCTCCCTCGGCATTCGGTGCTTCAGTCTAGCCGGTCACTGCGCTCTCGCGACTCATTCAAGGCAGGGAAGTCGCCTCGAACCGGTCCGTAAACAGCGGCGGGTCCCCGAACAGGGCATTGTCGACGAAGGCGCGGTTGTTGCTGGACCCACTAGCCGCGAAATACACCGCAAAGGACGCCGAGACGACGCCAGGCTGGATCGCGACGGGGGTCTCGAAACGAGTCCACTCGCCCTGAACGAAGGGCGTTGGCGGATTGACATCGTCGGAATCTACCAGATCGCCATCGCACAGCGGCTGATCGTAGTAGCGAATGAACAGCCGCGGTGCAAAGAAGACGGGAGAGACATCGGCGGGAATGAGATAGGAATAGCCCGCCCGAGATACGGCCGCTGCGCTGATATCCACACATTGCGAGACCAGCGCGCCGAACTCTCCCGCATCCACGAACAGCAGTGATCCCGAGTCCCCGGCATCGGCTTCGTCCGTTGTCTCCCAACTGACGCCGGAGGGTGACTGAGTGGCGGCCCAGGGGGGATCGATTCCCGCGGCAAAGCCCGGATCCTGCAGCAGGTTGGATGCGGACACCTGCGCGCACGGCAGGATGAGGCAAATGAGCAAAAGTGTCTGGCGAACCATCAATAGTCTCCTGATCTTTCAATGATCGATCTGCGGCATGAAGAAGAAAAAAAATCGATCCATTCGACCCGTCTTGAATGGAGACCGCTCCTCGCCAATCGCCGGCGCCCCCGGCGCAGGCAGCTATTGCCTAGTAATCGAGATTCAGGAGAAAAGCGCGCCAGGGTGCTGGAGGATCGCCTGGGTTTCACGATCGGCGCTTCGTCGTTTACGGACTCTCTTCGCCGTTATGGACCTGGTGACTTGACTCCGACCAGTGCCGACCCGTACTGTTTCCGGCCCTGTTACGGTCGGTCGTTTCCCCAATGAACTTCAACTCAAAGCTCCTGCTTATCCTCTTTGTCGGACTGCTCTCTGCTTGCGGACAGGCGCCCGTCCCCTCCGCTGATCCCGCCCCATCCCCGGATGCGAGCGTCGTGGTCGTCCACGACGACGCATCGGCGCCGGCGATTCCGCAGTATTCGATCGAGCAGTTCATGGACACGGAGCAGCTCAGAGGCTCGGGGTTTTCCTCCGATGGTGAGCGCGTTGCCTACTCCAGCAACCGCAGCGGAATCTTCAATGTCTACGCGCAGGCATTCGAGGGCGGCGAGCCGGTTCAGCTGACCGACTCGACCGATAACCCGCGCTTCTTCCGCGCCTGGTTCCCGAACGATAACCGGCTGATATTCACCGGTGATCAGGGCGGGAACGAACTGGACCATGTCTATGTTCGGAACGAGGACGGCTCGGTCGTGGACCTGACGCCGGGCGAGGGCTTAAGGGCCGGCTTTGTCGACTTCTCTGCCGACGGCCGCGTGTTCTGGGTGACCAGCAACGAGCGCGACAGCAGCGTCTCCGACATCTACGAATACGACAGTGAGACCCTGGAGCGTACGCTCCTCGTCGAGAACACCGTCGATGCCTTCCCGTCGGTGGTTTCACCCGACGGTCGCTACGTGGCCTTCAGCAAGGTCCACGTCAGAAGCGACACGGACATCCTGATCTGGGACCGCGCCACCGGCGAGTTCGAGACGCTCGTTGCTGACGACACGCCCGTGGCCAACTCGGCCGAGGCCTTCAGCGCCGACGGGCAGTATCTGTTCTACACCACCGATCGCGATGCCGAATTCCGCCACCTGGTCCGGCGCGATATGGACAGCGGCGAAGAGCAGGTCGTGCTCGAACCCGACTGGGACGTCTCGTCGGCCAGCGTTTCAAGAGGCGGCAACTACCTGGTCGTCGGCATCAACGAGGACTCCCGGACAACGCTGAGCGTGCTGTCGATGGACGACTTCTCCGACGTCGACCTGCCGGCCATGCCCGACGGCAACGTGGCCTCCGTGACCTACTCCGCCGACGATGCGCGGATGGCCTTTTACCTCCAATCCAGCCGGCGGCCGAGCGACCTGTTCGTCGTGGCGACCGACGGCAGCGGCGCTCCCCGCGCCCTGACCTCCTCGCTGAACCCGGCCATCGACCCGGCGCATCTGGTCAGCGGTGAGGTCGTGCGCTTCGAGTCCTACGACGGTATGGAGATTCCCGGCGTGATGTACACCCCGCACGGGGCTTCCGCCGACAACCCGGCACCGATGCTCGTTCGCGTCCACGGCGGCCCCGGCGGCCAGGCGCGCATCGGCTATTCCGCCCTGAACCAGTACCTGCTCAACCACGGCTACGCGATCTTCGACATCAACAACCGCGGCAGCTCGGGCTACGGCAAGACCTTCTTCGCCGCCGACGACCGCTGCCACGGCGAGTGCGACCTGGATGACGTTGTCGCGGCCCGCGACTGGCTCGCCGCCATGGACTGGGTCGACGAGGAGCGCATCGGCATCATGGGCGGCAGCTACGGCGGCTACATGACCGCCGCGGCGCTGGCCTTCCGGCCCGAGGTCTTCGAGGTCGGCGTCAACATCTTCGGCGTCACCAACTGGCTGCGCACCCTGGAAAGCATCCCCGCCTGGTGGGGCCCCCAGCGCGAAGCGTTGTTTGCCGAGCTGGGTGATCCCGCTGAAGATGCCGAGCGCCTGCGCCGGATCTCACCCCTGTTCCACGCCGACAAGATCGTCAAACCCATGATCGTCCTCCAGGGCGCCAACGACCCGCGCGTCCTCCAGGTCGAATCCGACGAAATCGTCGAGGCCATCCGCGCCAACGGCGTGCCCGTCGAATACGTCCTCTTCGACGACGAAGGCCACGGCTTCCGCAACCGCGACAACGAAATCGAGGGCTACCGGGCGATCCGGGAGTTTCTGGATCAACACCTGGCAGGAATAGGAAACTAAGCCGTCGTGAACGGGTTGATCACTTTCAGACCGTCGTCGATGACCTGACCGTGCTGCAGGTCCTCGCTATACAGAATCGTGCAGTTCGCCCGCCGAGCCGACGCCAGGATCATGGCG
>CAZDFS010000006.1:0-1829 GCA_964504865.1 uncultured Wenzhouxiangella sp. | reverse complement strand
GACCCACGCGTGCTCCAGGTCGAATCCGACGAAATCGTCCAGGCGATCCGGGCCAACGGGGTCCCTGTGGAATACGTGCTGTTCGACGACGAGGGCCACGGCTTCCGGAATCGGGATAACGAGATCGAGGGGTACCGGGCGATTCGGGAGTTTCTGGATCAGTACTTGGCAGGTGTTGGTACCTAATCCCTAAACCCTGAGGTCAGCGAACGGATTGACGATCTTGATTCGGTCGTCAATCAGCTGACCCTGCTGCAGGTCTTCGCTATACAGAATCGTGCAGTTCGCCCGCCGAGCCGACGCCAGGATCATGGCGTCGTAGACGGAATAGCGATAGCGTTCGGCAAAGGAAAGCCCCCGCGCGTGCGTTTTGAGATCCAGGGGCTCGACTCGACACAGGGCGCAGAATGTGTCCAGCACCTCGCGGATTTCGCCCCAGGCCATTCCGAGCTTGCGGGACGCAACCGATGCAAATTCGTTGAGTACCTGAACGCTGATGACGCCCCCGGCCTCGACGAGCGCCTCTGCCCGGTTGGCCTTGGGCTCATCAGCAGAGAGCACGTACAGCAGAACGTTGGTGTCGAAGAACGCCTCAGTCTCGCTCATGGGCGTCCAGTCGATCGAATACGAAACCCTCGGCCACACGGCCTCGGTATTTTCTCAATCGCGCCAGTAATTCCCGGCGTTCAGGCTGCTTCCTGACGCTGAATGCGCGCGCACCTTCCACGTAAATTTCAATATCGTCGCCTTCTTTCAGCCCGAGGGCTTTGACCACGGCGGCAGGCAGGCGAACCGCCAGGCTATTGCCCCACTTCGATACCTGCATCGGCGGTCTCCGGAGTCGCTTGGATAAACATGAATCAAATGTATATCCGAAATCAAGCCGATTCAAGTAGGTGGTTATCCACCCAACAGCGGAAACCCTGCTCATCGAACTCGGCAACCCGGCCGAGGACGCCGAACGCCTGCGCCGGATCTCCCCCCCTGTTCCACGCGGACCAGATCGTCAAGCCGATGATCATCCTCCAGGGTGCCAACGACCCGCGCGTCCTGCAGGTCGAATCCGAAGAAATCGTCCAGGCCATCCGCGCCAACGGCGTCCCTGTGGAATACGTGCTGTTCGATGATGAAGGGCATGGGCTCCGGAATCGGGATAACGAGATCGAGGGCTATCGGGCGATTCGGGAGTTTCTGGGCGAATACCTTAGTGGCGTTTAGAAAGCAACTAAGGCATTCGTAATGGGTTGGCTCCTTCAGCCTGCCACGTTGGTTTTCGAAGCCAGCAACCGGACGGGCAGAGAAGCAGCTGCTCGAGCCTTCCACCGATGATGCACAATCCCCATAAATCCATGGTTGTGGGAATATAGCAATGAAGACCACGCTTGAATTACCTGATGCGGCGGGTCAAAGTTCGTGCCGCCTCCAGTGACCGAAAACTCAAAGACACCGTTGAAGAACTGATTCGACGTGGATTGGATGCGTCCGAAGAAGGGTCATCAAATGACCCGATCGCCGCTCTGAAACAACGACTGATCTTTCACCCGGACGGCAGCGTCAGCAACCCAGATGGAATCGGCGAGCCGGACTTCTTCAAAGCAATTGAAGAAATTCGCACTCAGAGCCGGCTAGAAGAACTTCGAGACCCCTTCGACTGATATCCCATGCGATTGCTCGACACCAATATCCTCAGCGAAGTCCTCAAACCACGCCCAGATGCCCATGTGATTGAGCATCTGTTGGCCCAGCCCGCAGCCAGTCTGTACGCCTCCGCACTGACCCGCTTCGAGCTTCGCCGGGGAGCGTGCTTGCACAGCGACCCTGCATTTCTC
>CAZDFS010000005.1:89601-91211 GCA_964504865.1 uncultured Wenzhouxiangella sp. | reverse complement strand
CCCTTCGCCCTTCGCCCTTCGCCCTTCGCCCTTCGCCCTTCGCCCTGAGCCCTGAGCCCTTCCCTGTAAAACAATTGTTACACTCAGGTCTCCTGCACTTGGAGACCCGTCATGCACAAGAAGCTGAAAGTCACCGCCATCGGCAATTCGACCGGCGTCATCCTGCCGAAGGAAGTGCTGGAAAAGCTGCGCGTGGGTCGAGGCGATGAACTGATCGCGACCGAAACACCGGACGGCATCGTGCTCTCCCCTTTCGACGCAACCTTTGCCGAGCAGATGGATGTGGCCGAGCGAGTGATGCGCGAGGATCGTGACCTTCTCAGGAAGTTGGCTGAATGAGTACCGCTGAACCGGTCTGGATCACGCCTGAGCTGGCGCAGGCGATCCATGAGCGACAACTGTCAGAACATGGCGGTCCTGGCGGCGTGCGCGATCCGGACATGCTGGATTCAGCCCTGGCACGCGCCCGCCAGCGCGACGCCTGTTCGGAAGCACGGCCGGACGTACCCGCCCTGGCGGCAGCCTACGCCTACGGCGTCGCTCGCAACCATCCCTTCGTCGACGGCAACAAACGCACGGCCTACGTCCTGTGTCGAACCTTCATGGTCCTGAACGGATGGGACCTGGTCAATCCATTGAGCGACCGCTACCCGGTCGTTCTGGCCCTGGCCGCCGGGGAGATCGAAGAGGACGCGCTGGCCGATTGGCTGCGATCGGCGTCACGACCGGAGCGGGTCAGCGAGGATCAGGCCCACTACGCCTGATCCTGATCGGACTGCACGGTCACTTTTTCCTTCTTTTCCTTTTTCCGATTATTCTTTTCTTCGCCCTCTGGATCCGCCATGGCCCTGACCGCCGAGAGCACGTCGGCCTCGCCGATCTCGATCAGCTCGCGGAAGCGCTGACGGCAGGCCATCCAGGTTGCACCGATGACCGCGCAGTAGACCGTGCCCATGAGCAGCGCATAGCTGTACTGATCCACGGACTCGCCGAGCCAGAAAGGAAAGTGGATCCCGACCAGGCCGAAGAGAAAGGACAGAACGGCACCCACGATGCCGATCTCGACGAACAGGATCACCATGATGAAGACGATGACCTTGAAGGTAATGAACTGGGCCAGGAGTTGACGCAGGGCCTTCGACCAGCGCTTCGAATAGCACAGCGCGGCCACGGCGATCGTCAGGCCGGCGGCCAGCGCCAGAGCGTCTGCGACGGCGACCAGGAAACTGCCGAACAGGGTCCAGCTCGGCGCATTCGCCATGACGGCCACCTCGCCGTCGGCCATCTTGCCGACGAGCGCCGAGAGCGTCATCAAGGCTGCTCCCGGGATCAGCGTCGCCGCCAGCCAGGGGAAGTCCTCAGGCCCGGGTTTGCGCGGCCCGAACAGGTAACGTCGAAAAGCCAGCGCGAAGACCGCCGCCATCAGCAGGGCCGAGGCATCGAGGACGCGCCAGATCGCCAGATCGGTTGTCAGGACCTCGACGACTCGTCCGCCGATCAGGCAGGCAAGGGTCAATCCGACGACGACCCAGCGTGGATTCGGCCCGAATACCTCCTCGAGCCGATCGTCGTCGCGGGGCGCAGTCTGCTGCTCTCGGTCTCCATGACGC
>CAZDFS010000005.1:29111-89591 GCA_964504865.1 uncultured Wenzhouxiangella sp. | reverse complement strand
GGAGATCCTGATCCGCGAGCGCGCGCTCGACATCAAGGACGTCTGCACCCAGCTGCACAACATGCATATCGACCGCTACCAGCGGGAGATCCTGACGCCGGACGAGCCGATCGTCGTCGCGGCTTCGATTGAAGGCCTGCTCGAGCGCCGGCACCATGTCGGAAAAGCTGTGGGTGCTGAGCTGGATCAGGTGGCGGATCGAGTACATGCCGGCATTATCACCCACGCCGACCGGCACTGGCAGCTGGTTCATCGAACCCCTGCGTGCCCTCTGGCCGCTGATCTTCGACCTGCCGCTTCCGATTCGCATCGGCCTGATCATTGCCGGTATCGGCCTGCTGGTGGTCATGGCTACCGTAATCCAGGACCTGCGCGCCAAACACATCGGCAAGGACATCCTGGCCGTACTCCGCAATCTGGTCGGCGGTGAGCTGAATGAATACACCGACATGCTGACCGAAGCCCGCAACGAAGCGATCAATCGAATGATCGAACAGGCAAAGGCACTGGATGCGGATGCCGTCGTCGGACTTCGTCTGGTTACGGCTCAGGTCGCGACCGCCTCGGCTGAAATTCTGGCCTACGGCACGGCGGTCAAGCTCGAGGACCGGGACTGATCTCCTGCAGACCTCCGCGCAAGCGCACCGCCCCGGGCTGAACAGACTCAAATCACCTTGCCGGGATTCATCAGGCCCTGTGGATCCAGCGCGGCCTTGATCCGGCGCATGAGCTCGACCTTTAATGGCTGGCCCTGCGCCAGCTCGTCCCGACGCAGCTGACCCACCCCATGCTCGGCGGCGATCGAACCGCCGAATTCGCGCACCTGATCGAAAACGATGCGGTTGCAGACCGGTTCGGCGGCGCGAAACGCTTCAGCGCTCCCGCCTTCGGGCTGGCTGAGGTTGAAGTGCAGATTGCCGTCGCCGAGGTGGCCGAACACGCAGGGGCGGATGCCCGGCACCGCACGCGCCAGGGCGGGCAGGACGCGGGTCATGAACTCGGGGATGCGCGGCACCGGCACGGCAATGTCGTGCTTGAGGCTGACCCCGCCGCGCGCCTGGGCGGCGGAGATGCCCTCGCGCAGCTGCCAGAGCTGATCGGCCTGCGCTTTGCTCTCTGCGACCACCCCGTCCCGCGCGAAGCCCTCCTCCATCAGACGCGCAAAGTCGACCTCTGCTGCGCTGACCAGGCCATCGCCGGCCAGGCTGCTTTCCAGCTGGACGAGGACGTACCAGGGGTGGGGCCGATCAAAGGGATCACGCGCCGAGGGCTGATCGGCGAGCACGAAGTCCAGCGCCAGCCGCGGCATGAACTCGCAGGCCGACAGGGTCTCTCCGAAGGCCGCGCGCAGTTGTTCCAGCAGCACCAGGCCCGCGTCGAGGGAGGCACAGGCCAGCAGGGCCGTCACTCCCTGTCGGGGCTCAGGGACCAGGCGCAGGCAGGCGGCGGTGATGATGCCCAGCGTGCCCTCGGAACCGATCAGAAGCTGCTTGAGATCGTAGCCGCTGTTGTCCTTGCGCAGCGGGCTCAGCTCGCTGAACACCCGCCCGTCGGGGAGGACGGCTTCCAGGCCGAGCACCTGCCGGCGCGTGTTGCCATAGCGAATCGTCAGATTGCCGCCGGCATTGGTGGCGATGGTGCCGCCGATGCTGGCCGTGCCCTCGGAGGCCAGGCTGACCGGATAGCGCATTGTTTTCGCTTCGGCCCAGGCGCGGACCTGGGCCAGCGTGGCGCCGGCCTCGACAACCAGGCTGGCGTCGATGGGATCGATCGGCCGCAGGCCGCGCAGTCGCTCGAGGGAGATCACGAGCTCCCCGTTCAGCGCCGATCCACCGCCGACCAGGCCGGTGCGGCCGCCCTGGGGGATCATGGCGATGCGTTGTTTCTGACAGAGCGCAACGAGTTCTGCCACCTGCGCCGTGGAGCGTGGACGCGCGACGGCCATCGGCCGGCCGTGGAATCGTCGACGCGGCTCCTGGACATAGGGCGCCAGGTCCGCCGGCGAGGCCAGCAGACCGCCCGGACCGAGACAGGCCGCCAGCTCGGCGTAGAAATCCTTCATGCGATGGGGCAGGCCCGGCGTGGGTTTCAGGCTCAGTCCGAGCCGGCCACCCCGGGCTGGCGGAGGCGGGTGCCGCGCGCGTCCCAGGCCTCGCTGACCATGGCGCGCACGTCGGCGCGCAGCTCGGTCGCGTCGAAGACCCGGCCACCGCGAATCGTGTAGGCCACGCCCCCGCTTCGAACGACCTCGTTGGCCTCGTTCAGCTCGATGGCGCCGGTGCCGTAGAGGCGCTTGAAATTGACCAGCGGATTGCTGTCGACCACGACCAGGTCGGCCTGCTTGCCGACTTCGACCGAGCCGATTTCGTCGGCCAGGCCGAGCAGCTCGGCGCCGTGCAGGGTGGCGGCGCGGATCACTTCGAGGGGATGGAAGCCGGCCTCCTGGAGAAGCTCGAGTTCCTGGATGTAGCCGAAGCCGTAGAGCTTGTAGATGAAGCCCGAATCGGAACCGACGACGACCCGACCGCCGCGATTCTTGTAGTCCTCGATGAACTGCATCCAGCGGCGGAAGTTGTCGGCCCAGGCGACTTCGTCCGCCGTCGACCAGTTGAACCAGTAGGACCCGTGCGCCGTGCGCGAGGGCTGGAAGAAATCCCACAGGCTGGGCAGGGTGTAGTCGGCGTGCCATTCCGCCGTGCGCTGGGCCATGAAGTCGCGATTGGCCTCGTAGATCGTCAGCGTGGGGCTGAGGGTGAAGTCGAGCGCGAGCAACTCGTCGCGGACCGCCGCCCAGCGTGGATGATCCGGCCCGACCGCCTGGGACCAGAGGCGGCCGGCAGCGGCAAAGCGGTGGTACTCGTCGGCGTAGTTGTAGTCCACGGGATAATCCTGCACCGTGCGATCGGCGAACAGGGCTTCGGGCAAGCCGTACCAGTGCTCCATCGACGTCAGGCCAGCGCGCGCCGTGTGCAGAACGTTGGCTCGGGCGACGTCCATCTGCGCATGGTGCATGGCCGTCCCCAGCCCCTGCTTGGCGGCCTCGTCGATCGCCGCGAGCAGGACCTCCGGCCGGGCGCCGAAGAACTTGATTCCGTCGCCGCCGCGCTCGGCCAGATCTCGAACCCAGCGGCGGGCCTGGTCGGCGCTGAGCATCGGCTCGGTCTGGCCCTGGCCGAAGCGGACGTAGGCCAGGATTCTGGGGGCCGTGATCTCGCCGGCCGCCGACCGAGCCCGCTCGCGGAAGGTCCACTCGGCCCCGTTGAAGGAGCCGGCTTCCCGGATCGTCGTGATGCCATGACCCAGCCAGAGCTTGTAGACATACTCCGCCGGCGTGCCCTGGGCCGAGCCGCCGATGTGCGCGTGCGCGTCGACAAATCCGGGCAATACGTAATGACCGGACAGATCGATCTCGCGCCCGCCCACGGCCAGTTCGGGACGATTCTCCGCCGCGATCGCCACGCCCGGTGCACCGACGCCGACCAGGGCGGTGATCCGATCGTCCTCGATCACGATGTCCATCGGTCCGATCGGTGGTGCGCCGGTGCCGTCGATGACCGTGACGCCTCGCAGGATCAGCTGGCGATAAGGCCCCATGCCTTCGCGGGTTTCAGGCGCACTCGAAACGCCACCGTCCGGCTCATCGGCCGAGAGCAAGGGCGCCAGGGAGACGGCGGCGAGCAGAACAATCAAACGACAGAACATGGACAGGACTCCAGTAGCCAGGACACCTCGACGATCACCACTGTAGCAACAGCACGGTGTAGCCGACAAAGATCATGAGCAAGAATGCGCCCTCGAGGCGATTGATGCGACCGCCGCCCCTGGACCCCATGCCGAAGATCAGCAGCAGCAGAGTCAGCCCCAGCATCACCGGCAGGTCGCGCTGGATCGCGGCCGGCGGCACGGTCAGCGGTTGGACCGCCCCCGCCAGGCCGACCACCACCAGGGTGTTGAAGAGGTTCGAACCAATGACGTTGCCCAGGGCCAGGGCCTGCTCACCCCGGCGGGCCGCCGCCAGGGTGGACGCCAGCTCGGGCAGCGAGGTGCCGATCGCGACCACGGTCAGACCGATGACCAGGTCACTGAGACCGAACCACTGGGCGAGGTCAACCGCACCGGACACCACCAGGCGAGAGCTGACGACCAGCACGAGCAGACTGACGGGCAGCCAGAAAACACAGGCGCGCAGGGGCATGGGGCTCTGCTCCAGCGCCTCATCGACATCGCTGGCCAAGGGGTCGACGGCTGCTCGTCGTGCCTGGATCAGATTCCAGACCAGCAGGCCTGCAAACAGCGCGAGCAGGACCGCGGCGTCCAGGCGGCTCACCTGACCATCGATCAGCTGCCCGGCCCCGATGGCACTGACAAGCAGGAGCAGAGGCAATTCCCGTCGGACAACCCCGGGCTGGACCGTCATCGGGCGAATGAGTGCCGTGATGCCGAGTATCAGCGCGATATTGCTGATGTTCGAGCCATAGGCGTTGCCCAGCGCCAGCCCGGAATTGCCCTGAATCGAGGCAAAGACGGAGACGGTCATCTCCGGTGCCGAGGTACCGAAGCCGACGATGATCATTCCGATCAGAAGCGAGGGCATGCCCCAGTGCCCGGCCAGTTGCGAAGCGCTGGCCACGAAGCGATCGGCCGCCCAAAGCAGCGCGACCAGCCCAAGGACCAGCCAGGTCAACGACAGCAGCATGTTCGCGTGCTCCAGATGATGGCTGCTCCATTGTGCAGCATCCGAGGCAGAGCCATCGAATGCCGGTATTTCGTGATGAGTCTCACAAAAATGCCTTTGAGCGACATAGCTTTCTGATTTTACTCACCTTTAGCGTTGACAAGGCCGGGCCGATCTGGGCACTATCTGGCGCGGCGCCTGGCAGCGCCGTGCACTCGAGGGGTTTTTTTGAGGAGTACCGATTCCATGCGCTTGCTGCCTTCTTCCTTCTCGGCCAGCCTGCTGCTGGCCACCCTTGGCTGGTCTTCGATAAGCGTCGCCCAGGTGCCGCCGGTCGAACCGGGCTTTCCCGACCAGCTGAGCTGTCAGCCCGGTGAGCTTCTTCATCGCGAGGTGGGGCTCGGCCGGATCGGAAATATCGTCTATCACAACGGCGTTCTTCTCTCGAATAACGTCGGCGGCGGCTCCCGGCGCTGGTGGCGCTTCACCGATCCGGACGACCCCACCACGCTGGCCATCTATCAGACCGACGAATCGGTGCCCGTCGATCAGGGCACCCACTCCCACAGCAAGATCGGCGACTACGTCTGCGGCGGCTGGGGCTGCAATGTTCGCCGCGATGGGCCGGGACAGATCATCGAACAATCCATGCCTGCGACCGCGCCTGGCGAGATCAGCCGCGGCTTTACGCCGCAGAATCAGCCCAATCCGGACGGTGGCGGCCTGCATCGGCTCTACTACCCCTGGGCCGTGCCCTTCAACTGGCTGCAGTACGGCCCCACGCCGGGCAACGGCCGCCTCTGGCGCGGCGATCAGCTCCTCGCCGAATGGTCGCCGCTGGGTGACCACGGTGTCAGCGGCAACGGCATCCTGATCGGCAACTACCTGTTCATCGTCTCCGACGCCTCGATGCTCGGGGTGGTGAGCTACGACATCTCACCGGTCTTCAACGATCCGCCGGAGCCGCCGCGCTTCCTCGACAAGCTGTCGGGCACCTTCGGTGCGTATATCGGTGCGGTCTGGAAGAACTACCTGGTGCTCGCCGGCGGCAACCCGAGGAATCTCTTCTACGTCATCGATTACTCCGATCCCAGCGATCTCAGTCTCGTGACCACCATGGATCTATCGGGCAATCCGGACCTGAACGCCGGCACCAACGTGCCCTACGTACAGACCCAGGACGAGTATGTCTTCACCCGCCGACACAAGATCAACATGGAAACGCTCCTGCCCGAGCTCGAGCTCGATGAGGTCGGCAACAATCGTCCGCCCGGCAGCGCAAGCGGCGAGCTCGACGTCAGCCAGTACAAGCTGCCCATCGGCAACCTGCTGGTCACCGGGGCCTACAGCTTCAACGGCCGCGACGGCATCGGCGTCTGGTGCCATCAGGCCGACCCGGACACACGCAGCCCCTATGTCGACTACCACGTGCCCCGGCCCGGCCAGACTGGCTATCCCCTGGGCGCGCCGATCAGCCTGATCATTCCGGAGACGCTGGAATCCTTCACCATCATCAACGGCGAAACCGTGCTGGTTCGCCCGGTCGGCGGTGAACCGCTGGATGCCTGGGCCTCCTTCTCCCACGATGGCATCCTGACCCTGACGCCTTACGAGTACTTCGATCCCGACACGACCTACGAGGTGATCGTGGTCGACGGCGGCATCAAGGACGCGGCGGGCAACGGCATCGAGGGCTACTCCTTCACCTTCGCCACCGGCGACGCCGTCGGCGGCGGCAATGGCTCGCCCGACATCGCCGCCTTCGAAATCAGCAGCTCACCGATCGAGCCGGGCCAGAGCGTCACCCTGAGCGCCACGGCAAGCGACCCGGAATCGGATCCGATCGAGTTCCGCTTCTCGACGGGCGACGGTGCACCGACAAGCGCCTGGTCGACGACGCCGCAGCTGACCCATACCTTTCCCAGCGAGGGCCACTTCGGCGTCAAGGTTCAGGTCCGCGACCTGAAGCCCGACGGCACCACCTCGATCGTCACCGAGACCCGGACCCTGACCGTCGCCTCGCTGCCGCAAGGGCCCCGACCATCGCATTCGAGCAGCATCGTGGTCGATGAATCACGTCGCGTGGTCTGGTCGGTCAACCGCGACAACAGCAGCGTCTCCAGGCTCGATGCGGACACGGGTCAGCGCCTCGCCGAAATCGATCTGGCCGCCCTCACGGGCCTGGACGGGTCGCTGACCCCGACCAGCGTCGCCGTACGCACGGCCAACGGCGAGGCCTGGATCAGCCTGGCCGGCGGCGATGCGGTGCTGGTCCTCGATGCGTCGGGCAGCCTGATCGAGCGCCTGGACACGGGCTACGGCTCGGCGCCCCAGGCCGTGGTCTTCAGCCCGGATGAGACGGAGGTCTTCGTCTCCACGCGGGCGCGCGCCACGGGCCAGCGCGACCACGGCCAGGTGCTGCGCTTCGATGCGGGCTCGCGCAGCCAGACTGGCGCCCTCGAGCTCGGACCGACGCCCGGCGCGCTGGGAATCAGCGGTGACGGCCAGCGCCTGTTCGTCGCGCGCTTCATCTCCGCCGAACATCACGGCGAAATCTGGGAAGTGAACGCGGGCGACATGAGTCTGACCCGAACGATTCGCCTGCGGCGCGATCGCGGACGATCCGGCATCGATCCGGGCGGCTCCGAGGGACCGGGCGTTCCGAACTACCTGGCGGCTCTGGCCATCGACCCCCACGGCGAGTTTCTCTGGTACACGGCGATGAAAGCCGACACGAACCGCGGCGAATTCTTCGACCAGGGCACGGGGCTGAATCTGCCCCTGGCCCACGACACGACCGTGCGTCCGATGCTCGGCCGGGTCGATCTGACCAGCGGCGCGCCCTTCGAGCCCGACGTCAATGCCTTCCCCAACGGTCGCATCGACGGCGACAACTCCGAATCACCGAGTGCGCTGGCCTTTGCGCCGCGGGGCAACTACGTCTTTGCGAGCTTCCAGGGCAATAACGTCGTCGCCATCTTCGATGATCTGGCCATCCAGGCCGGCGGCGGGCGCAGTTCGCTCGCACGTGAGGAGGTCGGCGCGGCCCCGCGCGGCCTGGCCTTCGATGCCGCCACCGAATCGCTCTGGGTCGAGAACTTCATGGGTCGCTCGGTCAGTCGCATCGACGTCAGCGAGTTCCTGGCCACCGGCAGCCGCCAGTTCCAGACCGACGAGTTCATCAGCTCGACGGACGAATCCCTCTCGCCCGACGTCCTCGCCGGCAAGGAAATCTTCTACTTCGCCGGCAACGACCCGGAAGGCGTCAACGCGATGAGCTTCGAGGGCTACATCTCCTGCGCGAGCTGCCATATCGACGGCGGCCATGACGGCCGCACCTGGGATTTCACCCAGCGCGGCGAGGGCTTCCGCAACACCCAGGACCTGCGCGGCAAGGCGGGCCTGGGCCACGGGAATCTCCACTGGACGGAGAATTTCAACGAGCCTCAGGATTTCGTCATCGACATCTTCCGTGACTTCGGCGGCACCGCCTTCCTGCCCGACGGCGAGACGCCGAACGCGCCCTTCGGGCCGCCGAACGCCGGCCGCAGCCTGGAGATCGATCAGCTCGCCGCCTACATGAGCTCCCTCGACGTATCGCACCTCGAGCGAAGCCCATGGCGCGAGGGCAACGGACAGATGACCTCGGATGCACGGGCCGGGGCCGATGTCTTCAACGCCATCGGCTGCGCGAACTGCCACGTCCCCCTGACCGGCTACACGGACGCCACGGTAGGAACGGCAACCCTGCACGATGTCGGCACGATCCGCACCAGCTCGGGCACGCGCCTCGACCAGCCCCTGACCGGCATGGGCACGCCCACGCTGCTCGGTCTGTGGAACTCCGCGCCCTACTTCCACGACGGCTCGGCGCCGACCCTCGACGACGTCTTTCACGTTGCCGGCGGCCAAGTCATCGAGGCAGAGACAGCCACCCTGGGCGGTAACGCACGGGTTCCCGGATTCATTCACATCAACTGGGACAGCTCCTCCCACGGCGAGCTGGTCGAGTTCAGGAACGACAACGATAGCGCCACCTTCAGTCAGGTCGATGGCGGCAACGGTGGCCTCGGGGCCGTCGAGCTTCGCTTCCGACCCCAGGACAACGGCACGCTTCGCGTCAGCGTCAACGGTGGCTACAGTCAGGACCTGAGCTTCGACCAGGAAGTGACGCGCATGGGCTGGACTCGCCTGCGCTTCGAGGACGTGCCCCTCAACGCCGGCGCCACGAACCAGGTCGTCGTCACTCGCATCAACGGGCGCAGCGCGCTGGACAACATCACCGTCTCGACAGTCAACGACCTGGCCGCAGCGCAGGCCCACCGCGTCGCCGGAAATCTCGGCGACAGTGATCTCAACCGCTTGCGCGCCTATCTTCTCCAGCTCGACGGCCGCAACCCCGAGGGCCTGATCGTCAACCCGGACCTGATTTTCCGGAATCGATTCCAGTAAAGCAGGCGCCGGACCGAGACCTCTGCCAGGGCGGCATCACACGGACGTGATGCCGCCGTTGACGATTGCTCCCCCGCGGCCCAGCTGCCAGAATGGCGGCTTCACCAACGGCGCCATCGACCATGACCCAGAAAACACCCACTTTGCATGCCGTGATGCTGGGAGGCAGAGCCCCGCGTTGCAGGATTGAGTTGCACGACATCGCCTTCGCCGTCGGCACCTCGCTCCCGTCAATGCACGAACAGTTGCTCGATCAATGGTTCGGCCAGCCGGAGGGCCTGCACATCGATGCCTATGCCGTGCTCACCCACGCGGATGGTCATCGCATCGAACTGCGGGATGAACCATCGAAAAAGGGCAAGCGTCTGTATTTCATCAACATCGGGGGTTATGCGGCCAATGACCTCGCCGAACAGCACGCCTACGGCTTCTACGTGGCGCGCAACAAGACCGACGCCAAAGCACGGGCCAAGGCCGAGCTCCTGCCCGGGCGAGACGAAGTCCACAAGGACGATCTCTATGAGATCGACGACTGCCTGACCCTGACCGAGGTCGCCGGCCTGCATGTGCATCTGATCAAGGATCCTGAAGCAGGCCGCCCGGACATCGTCAACGGTTACTTCCCCCTACCGTCCCGCACGATCAAGGCCTGGGTCGAGCAACAGACCAACGCCCTTTGACGCGGGAACCCTGACGATGCGAACGGCCGGACCCTTCAGTCTGCTCGCGCTGCTGCTCGGCACAGCCATCCTGTTCATCGGCGGCGGCCTCAATACGGTCCTGATCCCGGTGCGTGCTGCCCTCGAGGGCTTCACCACCCTGCAGATCGGCTTACTCGGCACCACAGCGGCGATCGGAACGGTCATCGGCTGCGTCCTCACGCCGCCGCTGATCCGTCGGGTCGGGCACATTCGGGCCTTCGCCGTGCTGGCCGCCGTAGCGGCCATCGTAGCTCTCGCTCATGGCCTGATCACCAATCCCTGGGTCTGGATCCTGCTGCGCGTGCCGACCGGGATCGCCTTCGCCGGGCTGGCCACGGTCGTCGAGAGCTGGCTCAATGCGAGCACCGGCAACGAGGCGCGCGGGCGCACCATGGCGATCTACATGATGATCCAGCTGTCGATGCAAACCGTCGGTCAACTGTTGCTGATGACCGCCGATCCGATGCTTCTGAACCTGTTCGCGCTGGTGGCACTGGCGATCACGGCCTCGCTGATTCCCGTCGGACTGACTCAAGCGACGGTGCCCGGACCCGTAGCCGAAGTCCGATTTCGCCCGAAGCAGATCTATGGCCAATCACCCAGCGGCGTCGTCGGTGCCATTGCCATCGGCCTGGCCAACGGCTCATTCTGGTCTCTGGCCCCGCTATTCACGGCTACAAGGGGCTTCGAGCCCGATCAGATCGCAATTTTCATGAGCCTGGCCGTGATTGGCGGTGCCTTGCTGCAGTACCCCCTGGGTCGATGGTCAGACCATATCGACCGGCGACGCGTCATCCTCCTTGCCGCCCTTGCGTCCGTTGCGGTGTCGATCGCGATGACAGCCGTGCCGGACCAGCAAGCGACGTTGCTGATCGCGCTCGCCCTGCCACTCGGCGCGTTTCTTTTCGCGCTGTATCCACTGTGCGTTGCTCACGTCAACGACCACGTTTCGGAAGATGAATTCATCGAAGCCTGCAGCGGCATGCTCCTGCTCTACGGCGGAGGGTCGATCATTGGTCCCATCCTCGCAGCTGTCCTCATGAGCTGGGCTGGAAGCGACATGCTGTTGGTCTACATTTCAGGCATCTATGCCCTGTTTTCCCTGTTTGTTGTCTCTCGGATCCAGGCTTCACCGCGGCCCTCGAGCGTGGATCGCGAGGACTTCGTGGTGATGCCCTCCAGCGCTACGAGCGGACTGGATCTGGACCCCCGCTCCAGCGACCTGGAAATTCAGGAAAACGAGAATTCAGCCGATGGCGAGAGTCCGGAAACCTCGCGATCCTGATCGACGTTCCTTGCCGATCGAAGCATCAGCAGACGCTGTAGCCGATGGTAACTTCGGGGGAATTACACTAGAGTGCAGTCGTGTTCCGCTCGCCCCTGATCTGCGATGAACGAGCCCAGCTGCCTGATCGCTCAATTCGAACGAATCGTGAAACTATCGGATGAGGAAAGGTCCCTCCTCGTCGGCTTGGAGGATGACGTCCAGAACTATCCGGCAGGGACCGTTCTCGTCTCACAGGGGGAGCGGGCCGGAAACTTCTTTTCCCTGCGCAGCGGCTGGGCCTGTGCCGCTCAGCTACAGAAGGACGGCAGCCGTCAGATCACCGACATTTTCATCGGTGGGCAGATCATGGGCTTAAGAGAAGTGGGGCTGCTGCAGGCGCACTCGTCGATCGAGGCGATGACCGATCTGGTGGCCTGCCCGTTTCCGCGTCGACGCCTGGCGGAGGTTTTTTCCGCCTCGCCTCGCCTCGCCGTTCTGTTCTTCCTGATTCTGGCCCAGAACAATGCCCTGTTGACCCAGCGTCTGGCCAATATCGGCAACAAACCAGCAATTTCTCGCCTGGCTCATTTCATCCTCGAGCTGCGCGCGAGGAGGGGCATCGACGGCGACGAAATGGAACTCCCGCTGACGCAAACGCTGATCGGAGATGCCTTGGGCCTGACGTCCGTCCACGTCAGTCGAGTCCTCAACGAGCTCAAGCGCAAGGGCATCCTCGAGCAAGAGGATTCAAGGCTACGCATCCTCGATAGGGAGGCGCTGATTCAAATCGGTGAATTCAGCGCCGACTATCTGGCTGTGCGCGCCGACTTTCTCCTTCCCGACGCGACTCTGCCCGATGCCGGTTGAGGGCTGACCGGCTACATCCTCGGCCGCCGCCCCGTCAGGAAGAAGAACAGCGCGACCACCAGGCCGACGACGAAGAGAATCCACGCGATGTTGGTGGCTGCCCCGGCGATACCGCTCAGCCCAAGCGCACCTGCAATCAACGCGATGATCAAAAATGTCAGTGCCCATCCGAGCATGGCTGCTCCTTTTTCCGTTGAATGAGCACGGACCTTACTGCCGCCTGGTCGGATGCGTCGTTGATGCAGGTTAAGGCCAGGTCCCGCTTATCGCTCTAAAGTTACGTCTCATTTTTACTTGCAGCGTACTGCAGAGGTACCGACATGAATAATGATCAGGCACAAGGCCAATGGGATCGATTTACCGCCAAGGTCAAACAGCAATGGGGCGAATTGACCGATGACGAGGTCAAGAAGGCCGAGGGCAACAAGGATGAGTTGATCGCGCGAATTCAGGAAAAATACGGCGAGCAGAAAGAGGTCATCGCCAGGAAATTTAACGAGCTCATGGATGATGAATCGAATGACCGAGGGAAGCATGAATAAGCCAAGAGGTCTCGCGACTCAACTCGTTGCCCTGACCCTGCTTGTTTTGATTCTGCTTCTCAGCGGCTGCGAACAGGACGGTCCGGTGGAATCGGCCGGGGAAGAAATCGATGAATCCATTGAAGCTGCCGGCGATGAAGTGGAAGAGGCTGCCGATGAGGTGGAGGAGTCGATCGACGACGCGGAAGATGACATCGACTCGACGACCTGATCTGTCGATGCTGGATCTACCCAGCCGTCACCCACCCTCAAGCGATAACGCTTGGGCATGACGTCCGCCTGACGGTCACCGGCCCCGACGCTCGCGTCGGGGCTTTCTTATCGCACCAGTGAACCCAGCAGGCACGAACAGTCGACCGACCGGGGAGGCGCTGCCGGTCCCGGGTCCGACAAGTGCGATGGCGGACGCGGCGATGGCTCAGGCCGGCTCGGTCAGGCGGCCATCACGGTAATCCCACATCGCCTGCTCGATTTCCTCGCGGGTGTTCATCACGAAGGGGCCGTACTGGACGACGGGTTCCCCGAGGGGCCTGCCCGCCAGCAGCAGGAGACGGGCGCCCTCTTCACCGGCCCTGAGGCTTACCGAATCCCCCTCGGTCAGCACCCCGGCCGCGCGATGGGGAACCGTTCTATCACCGACGAGCGCGTCGCCTTCGTAGAGATAGACGAAGGCGCTGTAGCCGTGTTCCAGGGGCAGCGTCATCGTGCGACCAGGCTCCAGTCGCAGATCGAGGTACAGCGGGTCAGTGCTCAGGCGTTCACCATTCCCATTGACCGGCCCCGTAAGGAGGTCATCGTTCAGCATCAGAGAGCCCGCAATCACCTTGACCGAGCCGCCGTCGAAGGTCCGATGCGGAACCGCTTCGGCGGGGATATCACGATAGGCTGCAGGGCGCATCTTCTCGGCGGCCGGCAGGTTGATCCACAGCTGGAAGCCGCGCATGCGCCCGTCCTTCTGTTTCGGCATCTCCGAATGGATTACGCCGCGGCCTGCGGTCATCCACTGAACCGAACCCGGCGCCAGATCGCCGACGTTGCCCAGATGATCCTGATGCTCCATATGGCCATCGAGCATGTAGGTCACCGTCTCGAAGCCGCGGTGCGGGTGGGCAGGAAAGCCCGCCAGATAATCATCGGGATTGTCGGAAAAGAATTCATCCAGCATCAGAAAGGGGTCCAGACGAGCGAACTGGCTCGAACCGATGCTTCGACGCAGCTTGACGCCAGCGCCGTCGGAGGTCGCCACGGACGGAATGATTCTCGCGATGCTTCGTTGCTTGTTGTTGCTCATCGGGATGACTCCTCAGTCGCTTCAGGCCGCTTGCGCCGCATTGGCCCGCGCTGCCACGTCGTCGAGCCGCTTCAGGGCGGCCGCTCTCGATGCCTCGGCTTCAGCCGGACCCATGGCCAGGCCCTCTGCGTAAACGAATTCGACGCTCCTGAGACCCAGCATGGCCAGGAAGCGACGAACCAGCGGGGCCTGCGTATCCGCGGGGGTGTCCGCATAGCGTCCGCCGCGCGTTGTGATCACGGTGACCGGTCGATCATCGAGCAGGCCTTCGGGGCCACGCTCCGTGTACTGGAAAGTGACGCCAGCACGCGCGACATGGTCCATCCAGGCCTTGAAGGTGGACGGCACGCTGAAGTTATACATCGGCAGGGCCACGGCCACTTCATCGGCCGTCTTGAGTTCGGCGATCAGTGCATCAGAGACCGCCACGGCCGCTTGCTGGGCCGGGCTTCGCTCGGCTACGTCGGCCTGAAAACCGGCGAAGGCCGCCGCGTCGAGGTGGGCGATGGGGTCGGCGGCAAGATCCCGGCAGACGACGCGGCCGCCCGCGTGCTCCTCGCGCCAGCGCGAGGCAAAGGCGTCGATGAGCTGGCTGGACTGGCCCTGGCTGCCGAACAGGCTGGTGCGAATCGCGAGCAACGTTTTCATTCTTTTCTCCTCAAGGTCACATGACAGGTCGGGATAACGATGACGACGAGTATGAATTTGATAATTTCGAATAAAAAGCGCAATATTTCCGTCTTACTGATCTAATTTATCGAAACTTAGGAGCAAGACGGCGTGAGCGCACCGAGGATCAGCCTGGAGCAGTGGCGAGCCCTGGTGGCCGTCGTCGAAGCCGGCGGCTACGCCCGGGCCGCCGAGCGCCTGAACAAGTCCCAGTCCACGGTCAGCTACGCCGTGCACAAGCTCGAGGACCTGCTCGGGATCAAGGCCCTGAATGTGGTCGGAAGGAAGGCCGAGCTGAGCGCGGCCGGTCGCATGCTCTATCGACGCGGTAAGGCCCTGCTGGCCGAAGCCGAGCGGCTGGAGCGCGCCGCACAGCGAATCAGCGAAGGCTGGGAAGCCGAATTACGCCTGGCCGCGGAGATCATCTTTCCGACCTGGCGGCTGCTGAGCTGCCTGGCGCAGCTCTCCGAGGAGCAGCCCGACATGCGCGTGCAGCTGCATGAATCGGTGCTCGGCGGCACCACCGAGCTACTCAATTCGGGCCGCGTCGACCTGGCCATCGCCTCAACGATTCCGGCGGGCTTTGTCGGTGATCCGCTGACCCAGGTTCGCTTCATCGCCGCCGCGGCACCGCACCACCCCCTGCATCAGCTCGATCGCACCCTGACCGCCGATGACCTGCGCCACCATCGCCATCTGATCGTGCGTGACCCGAGCACGCAACAAGCCGAGGACGCGGCCTATCGGGTCAGTGATCGGCGCTGGACGGTCAGCGCCAAGGCGACCTCCCTGCGCGCCGCCTGCATGGGCTTGGGCTTTGCCTGGTATGCCGAAGAAATCATCCGTGAGGAACTCGACGCCGGCGCGCTCAAGCCGCTCCCTCTGGCCGAAGGAGCCGAACGCTGGGCCACGCTGTACCTAGTCTACGCCGATGCCGATGCCGCCGGTCCTGGCGCCAGGCGGCTCGCCGCCCTGCTGAAAGCCGCCGACCCGTCGAGCAGCGTGCATGAATGAACGCCGCGTTGCTATGATTGAAGGCGTTCGACATGAGGAAGCCCCATGGCCAAGACCGAATCACGCATGCGCGACCTGGGCAGCCCTGCACCCGATTTCGAGCTCCCCGAGCCGCTGACCGGCAAGCACCACGCGCTCGATACGCTGGTCGGCTCGAAGGCGACGGTGGTGATGTTCATCTGCAATCACTGCCCCTTCGTCAAACATCTGCTCGAGGGCCTGATCAGCCTCGGCCAGGACTACCAGCAGCCGGAGGTCGGCATCGTGGCGATCAGCAGCAACGATGTCACCGGCTATCCTCAGGACCGCCCGGAAATGATGGCCGAACTGGCGCGCGACAAGGCGCTGCCCTTTCCCTATCTCTACGATGAGAGCCAGGACGTTGCTCGCGCCTATGGTGCGGCCTGCACCCCGGACTTCTTCGTGTTCGACGCCGATCGTCGGCTCGTCTATCGGGGTCAGTTCGACGATGCCCGCCCGGGCAACGGCCGTCCCGTCACCGGTGCCGACCTGCGTGCCGCCATCAACGCAGTGCTGCTCGACAAACCGGTGAACCCGGAACAGAAACCCAGCGTCGGCTGCAACATCAAGTGGAAATCGGACTGAACCCGACCCGCTCTGGCTGAAGGAGCCTGCGGTAAGAGAGCGCATTGCCCGGGAACCGCTCCCTCCCACAACACCCCGCAAGGCGACATCGCCGACCTCATCGAGCTGCCATGGAACAAGCCGAGCTTCCGATCACAGCGCTACTGCCGGACCTGCAGAAAAGGCTGACCCGGTCCAATACGGTCCTGCTCCAGGCCGAGCCGGGTGCCGGCAAGACCACGCAGGTTCCACCGACGCTTCTCGAGGCCGAATGGCGCGGCGACAAAAAGATCCTGATGCTCGAGCCGCGCCGTCTCGCCGCCCGTTCGGCGGCGCGATTCATGGCCACGGCGCTGGGCGAGAAGGTCGGTCAGACGGTGGGCTATCGCGTCCGCCTTGACAGCCGGGTGTCGGCGAAGACACGGATCGAAGTGGTCACCGAGGGCATCCTGATCCGCCTGATCCAGTCCGACCCCGAACTGTCGGACTACGCGGTAGTGATCTTCGACGAGTTCCACGAGCGCTCGCTGCAAGCGGATCTAGGCCTGGCTCTGGTGCGCGAAGCCCAGCAGGCCCTGCGCCCCGATCTGCGCATTCTCGTGATGTCGGCCACCCTGGATATCGAGCCCCTGGCCAGGCTGCTCGACGGGGCGCCGATACTGCGCTCGGAAGGGCGCTCCTATCCCGTGGAGATCGAATACCGCCCGGGCCGGGAGCGCAATCCGAACTGGCGGGCGCAGAACGCCCTGGTCTGCCGCAGCATCCACGAGGCGCTCCGGGAGGAAAACGGCTCGCTGCTGGTCTTTTTGCCCGGCATCGCGGAGATCAAACGCGTTGCCGAGCAGCTCGCCGAAGGCCTTCCCGAAAACGTCCGCCTGGCCCCGCTGTTCGGTGATCTGTCGTCGACCGACCAGGACGCCGCGATCGCGCCGGCGCTGGACGGCGAGCGCAAGGTCGTGCTGGCCACCGCCATCGCCGAATCCAGCCTGACGATCGAGGGCATTCGGGTGGTGATCGATGCCGGCCTGCAGCGACGCTCGACCTTCGATCCGAACAGCGGCATGAGCCGCCTGATCACCGAGCGCGTTTCCCAGGCCAGCGCCGAGCAGCGTGCGGGGCGCGCCGGGCGTCTCGCGCCCGGGGTCTGCTACCGCCTGTGGCCGGAGTCAGAGCGCCTCCAGCCCTTCACGCCGCCGGAAATTCTCGAAGCCGATCTGGGCCCGCTGGTGCTGGAACTGGCACGCTGGGGGGCCCGCTCGGCCGAGGCCCTGACCTGGCTGAACCCACCGCCCGAGGCGCACTGGAATCAGGCGCGCGACCTGCTGATCCTGCTCGACGCCCTCGACGAGGACGGCGCCATCACGCGCCACGGCGAGGCGATGCTGCAGCTTGGCCTGCATCCGCGCCTGGCCCATCTGCTTGTGAAGGGTCAAGAGGCGGGCTGGGGACGGACTGCGGCCGAACTGGCAGCGCTCCTGAGCGAGCGCGATATCCTCACCGACCGTCCCGGCAGCGACCTCGGCCTTCGACTCCAGGCGCTGCGCAGCGCTCGTCAGTCAGGCGTCCATCGCGGCCGCAAGGCGCAGGTCAGGGCGCTGGCAAACTCACTGGCCCGAGAAAACGACGAACACGACGCGCGAGCACCCGTCGGCCCGCTCCTTGCCCTGGCCTACCCTGACCGCATCGGCCAGCGCCGCGGCGGTCGCGGCCGCTTTCTGCTGAGCAACGGCCGCGGTGCGCTCCTGTTCGAGGACGACCCGCTGGCCGGCAGCGAATTTCTCGTCGCTGCCGAGCTCGACGGTCAAGCGCAGGAAGCACGCATCTTTCTCGCCGCGGAGATCAGTCGTGAAGAGATCGAGTCCGTATTGAGCCAGGCAATCGAGTCGGTGAAATCCATCGACTGGGATGAGGAGCGGGGCCGCAGCGTTGCTCGAGCGCAACGCCGCCTGGGCGCCCTGGTGCTGGAAGAGCGGCTGATCATGGACCTCGCGCCGGCGACGATCCAGGCCGGCCTGCTCGCCGCGATCCGACGCCGCGGCCTGGGCGCGCTGAACTGGTCCGATGCGATCCTGCAGTGGCGGGCACGCGCCGCGCTGGCCCGGCGAAGGGAGCCCGACCGCTGGCCGGCCTTCGACGACGACGCACTGCTTGCCGATCTCGAGGAGTGGCTGGCTCCCTTCTTCAACGACCACCGCCGCTGGCAGGATCTGGCGCGCATCGACTGGCTCGCTGCCCTGAAGAGCCGGATGGACTTCGGGCAGCAGCAGGCACTCGATCGCTGGTATCCCGCGCGCATCGACCTGCCCACCGGGCAACAGGCGCGCCTCGATTACCGCGCCGATCCGGGGCCGGTGCTGGCCACCAAGCTTCAGACCCTCTTCGGGCAGACGGAAACGCCGACGGTCGGTCCCCAGCGACACCCCGTACTGATCCATCTGCTGTCTCCGGCGGGCCGCCCCCTGGCGGTGACCAGCGACCTCAAGAGCTTCTGGACGAACGCCTACCCGGACGTTCGCAAGGACATGCGCGGCCGCTATCCGAAACACCCCTGGCCAGACGACCCGCTGACGGCGGTCGCCAGCGCCCGGACAAAACCGCGACGCTGACGCCGGCGGTCACGGCAGGGACTTCTGCGGCGGGCGTCAGAACTTGTCGGGTCGAAGTATTTCGACGGCTTCCAGATAGGTGATGCCCGAATAGTTCTCGAAGAACTGCTCGGCGACCTCATCCGCGATGCGATTCGCCGCGTCCTTGCTGCCGGTAATCACCTCGATCTTGACGTTGCTGAGCTCGTCGATCACGTTGGCCCGGCTGGTCGATCGCACACCCCGGCTGCCCTTGCCGCCCGCCGGAGTCACGGTGTAGCCCCGCGCGCCCGCGGATTCGATGAGCCTGGCCACTTTTTCCAGAATGATCTTCTCGGTAATGATGACGACCTTGGTGGCCTTGTGGTGATCCATGGGCGTTTCCTCCAGCAGAGTTCGCTTGATTCAGTAGGTCTGCGGTGTCCGGTCTGTTTGCTGATTATCCTTGAGTCCGGATCGCCGCGCGGTCGTCGACCCGATCAGAGCCCGAAAACGAGCTGCGCCAGGGCGATGTAGAGCGGGATGCCGATGGCAATCGCGACCGGCGTGCCGATACTCGTGGACGAGCCGATATAGGCCGATGGGTTGGCGCTGGGGATCGCCGCACGAAGCGTCGGCGGCCCCGAAATGTCCGAGCTCGATCCCGCCATGACGGCCAGCAGGACCACGCCGCCGGGGCTGAAGCCGGTCAGCACATGCGCGATGTAGCCCAGGCCGAAGGCGATCAGACCGTGGACGAGCGGCGCCACGGCCCCATAGACCACGTACCAGTGCGCCACGCGGCGCAGTTCATTCAGGCGACTCCAGGCCTCCATGCCCATGGTGAGCATGAGAATCGACAGGAAGCCCCTGAACAGCGGGTCATAGAAGCTCTCGAAGACGCGCTCGGGATGAGTGAGCAGGCCCAGAGCAAGCCCAAGGAGAAGCGCGGATAGCGCCGAACCCCGCAGGCTGTCGGCGACGATCGCCATCGGTTTCAGTGCTTCTCGTGGCTTGCCCTGCTTCCGCGCCAGGTACATGTTGGCCAGCAGGATGGCCACGATCAGGGCCGGTATGTCCATGAAGGGATAGAGCGCGGGCACCCAGGCCTCGAAGACCACGTCCTGCTCTTCGAGCATGACCATGGCCGCGGCCAGCGTCGAGGCGCTGACTGCGCCGAACAGGCCGGCGGTAGCGATCCCGTCTTCGGTTCGCACGCCCGGCAATCGCGCGAAGGTCAGGCTCCCGACGACGACCACGGCCACGCCGACCACGAAGGCAATCGCGGCCGGCAGCAGCATCGCGCTCAGCTCGGCCTCACGGATCTCCAGGCCACCCTCCAGGCCGATACGCATCAGCAGCATGAAAACGCAGAACTTGTAGATGGCATCGGGGATCTGCAGCTTGCTGCCGCAGGCCGCCAGCACCATCCCGCCGATCAGAAAGGCCAGGGCCGGGGACTGGAACTGAGTCAGAAGGCGGCTGAGAAAATCAAGCAGAAGGTCCATGTTGGTCTGGGTCCGGGTGGCATCCGGGAGGATGGTGCTTGCGATCGATCGTAAAGTAAAATAGAAATTTAGGAAATAATCGTTCTATAAATGCGAACAAACACCCTGCACCGCCTCAACTTCCGCCATCTTTACTACTTCTGGGTCGTTGCCCAGGAGCAGCAGCTGACGCGCGCCGCAGACTTGCTGCACGTCTCCCAGTCGGCGGTCTCCACCCAGATTCGCCAGCTCGAGGCGGAGCTGGGTCACCCGCTGTTCCTGCGCGAGGGACGGGGCCTGCAGCTGACCGAAGTCGGGCGCCTGGTGCTCGGCTACGCCGACGGCATCTTCAACCTGGGCGCCGAACTGATCGAGACGGTCCGCGCCGGGGGCCCACAGGACCTGCCGGAACTGCGAGTCGGCGCCGTGGCCACGCTGTCGCGAAACTTCCAGCAGAACCTGCTCAGGCCCGTGATCAGTAATGAGCATCTGCGTCTGGTTATCGAGTCGGCGAGCCTGGACGAACTGATCGACCGGCTGCGCGTCCACACGCTCGACCTGATCCTGTCGAACCGGCCGGTGACCAGCGACGATCGGCTTCCGCTACGCTGCCGCCGCCTGGCCCAGCAGTCCGTCTGCCTTGTGGGGCCTCAGCGCGATCGGCCGTTCCGCTTTCCGGAGGATCTCTCGTCCACGGCCGTGCTGCTGCCCGGCCGAAGCAGCGAGATCCGATCCCAGTTCGATCTGAAGTGCGAAGAGCTCGGTGTACAGCCCCGCGTATCGGCCGAAGTCGATGACATGGCGATGCTGCGCCTCCTCGCTCGAGATTCGGGCGCCGTGGCGATCGTGCCGGAAGTCGTGGTCCAGGACGAGTTGATGCAGGGTCTGCTGATGAAATATTGCGAGGTGCCCGGCGTTCACGAGAACTTCTACGCGATCACCGCGCGTCGGCAGTTTCGCTCTGCCGCACTCCGCACCATCCTCGATGAAGGCGAGTGACCGCCGCTTCGCCGACGCCGGCGTGGTTCAGGGACAAGCGCCGCGCGTATCGAAGCGGCTGGTGAAGATCGTCTGAGCTGACGGCGCACCCTGCTCGATCCAGTCGTAGATGACGCGCAGCTCGGCGCTGGCCAGGGGTGTGCGAAATTGCGGCATTCGAAACCCGGCATCGTCGATGTCGTCGCAGGCGATGCGCAGGTAGAACCAGCTCTCCTCAGGAGCGCCCGGGACGATGCGTTTCCCGGCCGGCTGCGGAACCTGACCTTCCGTATCGGCGCAGAACAACTCACCGTGCGTTGCGTTGCCTTGGTCAAGGTTCAGCCCGCCCTGGCCGAAGTCACCGTGGCAGCCGATACAACCCCAGAAATTGTCTTCGATAATCGGTCGAACGTCCTGCTCGAAGCGAACGCCGGGATTGGGTGCCACGCCGCTTACATCGACGCAGTTCAGGTTCTGTGCGCCGAGTAAAGGTACATAAAAACCAAGGGCCAGCACGCTGGCCCGCCGAAGTCCTTCGAGCACGGTCAGGTCGAGAAGCCCACGGGAGAGTAGGTGAAGTCCGGATCGGCGAAGATCGCATCCACGTCAGGGTGGCCAAGTAATCCCGTCGCCACTTCGCCGAGCACGTTGCGGAAGTCGGTCTGTGGCACGAGGCTGTCGCCGATGCGATCGCCGGGCGCGATGCCGAGGCTGGGGCCGTAGACCTGGCGCCCGTTGACGCCGGCACCGAGGACAAGCATCGGATTACCGAGACCATGATCGGTCCCGTAGCTCGCGTTCTCCTTGACCTGACGGCCGAACTCGCTCTGGACGACGATGCCCACATCGTTGATGTAGCCCGCGCCCTCGAGGTCGCGGTAGAAGGCCACGAGCGCGTCGTTGAATTCCCTTAAGTTACGACCGAAGCCGTTGAACTCGTTGAAGGAATTCTGATCGTTGTGCGTATCCCAGCCGCCGATGTCCAGGGTGGCGCAGGCAATGCCGAGGTTCTGACGGATCAGCTGCGCGATCAATCTGAAATTGCGGCCCTCGCGCGTGTTGGGATAGGTCACGCCTCCGCCCGGGGTGTAGTTGTCCAGATCGAGGCTGTTGATCAGATCGATCGCGTCAAGGGCAGCACCCGCCGCGATATCGAGTTCCCCTGCCCCGCTATAGAGCGCACCCAGGCTGGCCAGGTGAGTCGAGCCGAAGGTACCGTTATTGGGCGAGAAGTTGTCGGGCGAATCCAGCGTCGCCACGTCCGACCAGCCACCCAGGCTCGTCGGCGGACTGCTGCCGGAGACCATGGCGGTAAAGATTGCGCCGGGGGCAGGCACCGCCGGTGAGGTCATCAGATAGCGGCTGAGCCAGCCGTTGCCGGGTAATGCCGCGCCCGGCCCGCTCTGAACCAGCGGCTGGCCGAGTTCGATCTGTTCCTGGGCATCGAAATGACTGCGGGTAAAGGTGCCGGGCGGATGACCGGCGGCCTGAACGATGGCCATGCCGCCGTCCATATAGATACTCCGGATACCGCCGTTCGTGCAGAAGGGGTGGATGCCCAGACCCTGGCCGTCGGGGAGCGACGCCGGGCGCCGACTCGCGTCGGAGTCGTTGATATCGACCAGGGTTCGCCCGGGCCGGCGGGCGTCGACGAGGTGCCCGTAATCCGGGCCGTCGATAGGCGGCAGGAGCGCATGGCCGTCGATGCCGCCGCGCAGGAAGACATAGACCAGCACCTTCTGGCCGGCGCCGCCGGCAAACACCTGGGGCGCGAAGCTCAGATTCATGGTGGCTGCACCGGTTGCCGCACCCGTGAGCTTGAGGAAATCGCGACGGCTGAGCGCGCGCTTGAGGTCGTCGAGGGTTCGTTTTTTCATTAGTCTTGTCCTCAGCGCTGCATGAAGTTGGGGGACCACAGGATCAGCTGGACGAGACCGCGCAGGCGCCGGTGCCAGCGATTCGGGCTCGGGTCCTCGCGCAGCTCGTTGCGGGGAATTCCCAGCTCCGCTGGATAGGGCGGCGCGTCCTGATCGGCACTATCGAACTGCTGGGTGATAAAGCGCATCAGGACCGTGCCGAGCTCGGTCGGCTCGTTCTGCCAGAAGGTGCCGACGGGCCCGACCCAGCCCCCTTCGGGCGTGAAGCCGAGGATCCACTCGCACCAGAAGGCGACGAGCTCCCGAGGCGTTGGGTCGTCCGCGAAGTTCTCCAGCGTGGTGTCAACGATGCGCATGACGCGCGTGCTGTCGTTGTCATTGTTCTCATCGACGAGCCAGTCGACGACGCGCCAGTTCTGGACCAGAGTGTTCGACCCCATCCAGACCGCACGCTCGTCCGGGTAGCCGTCGGGCGTGCGCCACCAGTACAGGCGTTGTCCGGCAGCCTCGTACTCACGCAGGAAGCGGTCCGTATCGCTGTCGTCGAAGCGCCAGGTGTAGTCGCAGCGCGCCGCGCGCATGGCCGAGACGATGTACTCGAAGGGCCGCTTGAACTTCTCGCCCCAGTTGGCCGGGTCCTTGAATTCATCCGAGAGCAGGATCGTGCGCAGGGTCAGGGCGATCTGGCGCGGGTGGGTGCGGTTGGCGTAGAAGGTGTCGGTGGCGGCCTGAACCAGGCTCTCGGGCGGGTCGTCGGCAATCAGGCGCTGGCAGAGCTTGAGCGCGATGTAGCGTGCGGTCCCGGGATGATAGGCCGCCAGCTTGATGGCGACTTCCCCGTCGTGCTGCGCGCCCCCGTCAGCCGGCAGCAGCACCGAGCCGCGAGACAGGATGGCCTTGCCGCCGCCGTCGTGCTCGCCCTCGTTGACTTCGAAGGCGCCCGTACCGCCGCTGATGCAGTTGCCCTGCGCATCGTCGATATCCTCGTCGTTGTAGCGCCAGCCGGTCAGCGCGCGGGCGGCTTCGTAGACATCATCGTCGGTGTACTCGCTCTGAATTTCGCGCGCCGGATTGCTGTACTGCAGGGCGTCGAGGAGCGGATCGCCGAGATCGGCGTAGGGGTTGGTCGGCAGGGCCGGTGCATCGAGGGGCGAGGCGTTGCCCAGGTAGTTGATCGCCCCGAGCGTGTGCAGCTCGAACAGCTCACGAGCGTAGTTCTCGTTGAAGCCGCCGGCCTCGTTCGCGTAATTGTCCAAGTAGTGCAGCATCGCCGGATGCTTGGCCGAGGCCTGCACCATGTCGTGGAAATTGCCGAAGGCGTGACCGCGGATGATCGTCTTATCCCAGTCGGCCCAGGACACGTAAATGTCCTCATCGCCGCCGGAGAAGATATTGAAGTGGTTGTGCCAGAAATCGGTCATCAGCTCGTGCAGCTGGCGACGGCTGTAGCAGGCGCGGCTGAAGGCGGCGCGTTCGATCTGGCGCTGCGGTTCGGCGTAGGCCGAAAACCCTGAGCACTCGCGCTCGGAGAACGTGGTCCCCAGGTCTTCGTCGAGAATGTCGAAGCTATTCGGGTACTGGGCCTTGCGCGCCTCCCACTCCGGATCGGGCAGGTCGTCGCGCAGCTGCTCGTCGACGTAGCGCTCCAGTCGCAGGTCGTCGTTCGGGCCGAGGGACTGGAAGTAGGCGACGTCGTCTTTGCCGAGGAGGTCCGAGCCGAAGTCGAAGCGATCGGAAAAGATCCGCTCCGGGTCAGTGACGACCGGGGGTGCCAGTTCGGTTCGGCGCAGGCCGAAACCCATGCGCGTCAGCACGCGAACCGCGAGCGGTGGAACGACAGCTGCGTCGGACAGGTTCTGGGGCTGATTCTGGCTCGTCTGAAATCCGCCCTGGCTGGCCACGTCCTGACGAAGGCTGGTGCGAGCTTTGGTGCGGGGTTGAAATAGCTTGCGTCGAGAGGGATTCTCGAGCACGGGCGGTTTGTCGGTCATGCCGTTCTGCCTTTAGTTGATTCTTATCCAAGCCCCCGCTATGTGCTTGATAGTAGCCGAGCCTCTTGGGCAATGGAAGGCACGCGGGATCGATTTCGGGCACCATGGATCGGGAGACATCACGCTATCGGTCGAATAATGTGATGCGCTTCACCTTGTTTCTCATCGAATCCCGGCCTGACGCCCATCGGCCAGGGATCAGTCGTCCGCCATCCAGCGATCGGCAAAGACGCCGTCGAGCTGGAAGCGAAGTCGAGCCAGCAGGGCGGTTTCAGCCTGTGGCGTCGTTCCACCCCAGGCCGGCACCGAGTCCGCAGGCGGAATCGGTTCGCCGCGCGGCGTCCCGGCCTCGGCCTCGTGGTGACCCAGGGCCAGCAGTCCATCGGCGAAAGGCAGTACGCCCTGCAGATGGGTGTTGCCGCCACCCTGGCCCGTCGTCTGGTCCCAGTCTCCCGTCACCAGTGAGCTGTAGATCAGGCCTGATAGATCGGGCTTGTAGACGCGCACGAACTCATTCCAGGTTCCCACCCCCTGCCCCGGTAACGGCATGCGCTGGTAGGCATTGACGGTGGTGGCCGTCCTGCGGCCGGTGCAGGCAATCAGCACCGCGCCGTCGGCGAACACTTCGAGATCCGATCGGCAGCGCGTCGTGTTGAGGTCTGGCCAGCCGGCGTTGGGATTGGGCCAGCCGCCGAGATTCGGGTCGGGGTGCGGGGCACCGCCGGTCTCGCCTTCGCTGAACTCGGCCACCCAGGTGGCGGCGTGGATGCGGCCGCTGTCGAGCCCGTAGCTGCCCAGCCAGGAAATGTGGATATTGCCGTTGGTGCCGGTGAAGCGATTCTGGAAACCGCTGCCGCCGGGGTTTAAGGCAATCTGATTACCGGACCAGAAATTGATCACGTTGTTACCGTGGGATCGGCCGAGGACGATCAGGCGATCGCGGCCATAGTCGATGGCCAGGCCGTCGACGTACTGGTCGGGCGAGCTGTTCTGATTCGTCTCTTCATACAGCCTCGCCCACCATTTCAGGGCGCCGGTGGCGGTCATCGCCACCACCGCCGGCTCGAAATCCGGGTTGCCGCCCGGCAGGCGAGACTGGCTGCTGTAGCCGAAGTAGAAGTGGTTGTTGCGCCGGTCGACCACCACGCTGCCGACGCGCTGCGTGTCGTTGGCGCCCACGCGATAGCCCGTGTAACCCGGCTGGGTCGTGTCGCAGTTGGTCTGGCCGAGCTGGCAGTGGCCAGCAAAGTAGTAGTCATCCGGCCAGTGGCCCTGGCGGGTCATATTGCCGTTCTCGTCGCTCTGGACCGCGCCGTAGTCGGCCGCCGTTGCCGAGCGAAGCTGACCGATCCGGCGGTTCTTCATCACGATGGCGCTGTGCGAGAGCGCCTCGGGGGCGGCGCTGGCAGGCGTCCCCCGCCATTCCCCGCCCGCCTGCTGCCAGTGGATGCGCCAGTCTTCGACGATGTCGGGCTCACCGTCGACGTTCAGCCGCTCGATCGCGGCCCAGCCCGAGCCGAAGGCCTCGCCGCGCACGTAGACGACCTTGCCGTCGGAACCCACATCCCAGGGCTGAAGCCCCTTGTGCGAGCTGCTGCCATCGCTCGAATCGCCGCGCGTATCGACGTTGACGACCCAGTCCATCGCCGTCGGCAGCTGATCGACGAAGTTGCCGTCGAGGCGGGCAATGAAATAACCGTTCGTGCTGCCGTTGTCGCGATGGCCTGAAATGAACAGCACACCCGTGGCCTGGCCCGGCACCTCGGTACTGCGGATCCTGAAGACGCTTCGCGCCGTCCCTGTCGGGAATCGAACCGCCGCCAGGATCTGCTCCAGGTCCGGACTGACCTGCAGGATGAACCCCGCCGCCGTCGACGATGAATCGATGGCATCCGCATCGAGCACCGTCACATCGATACCCCCGGGCAACCAGCCGAAATCATTGGCTTGTCCGGTCAGCAGCAGGGTGCCGTCGGACAACTGATGGGCGTCATGGAAGCGCGTCGGCGTCGACGCATCGAGGTAGAAGGCCTGGTTCTGCGCCGCTAGCTGCGAAGACGCGCAGACAAGAAACCATGGGACGAGATAAAGGGCCAGCTTTGACACAGCGACGAAGCCTCTGGGCTAGTGCTCGTTGGTAGGCCGCAAAGTGTAGAAGCTGATCGAAGGGAAAAACCGTGATGGACATCACAGACGGCGAGCACGAGGTCGACTGCTCGCCGGGACTCACGCGCTGGACGGCCGGCGCTCGACCTTATCCAGCACGGGATCGAGGCGGCACCCCGGGCGAGCCGGCGTCAGTCCTGAGCAGCCGATCCTCCACCAAACGCCCTCTTTCCCAGCGTGACGAGCAGCAGAAGAACCAGGCCAAGCACAATCCCGACCAATGCGGTCCATGCCATGGTGGTCAGCATCGATCCGGTCTGGGCCATGCCGTCGACCAAGGCCTCGTTGATATGGTGCAGAGCGGGCACGCCGTGCGAGACGATGCCACCGCCGACAAGAAACATCGCCGCCGTGCCGGCAACGGAAAGAAATCGCATCAACCAGGGTGCAAAAGCGAGGAGTCCATTGCCCAAGGCCTGGAAGGCACCATGGCTCTTTCTCGCCAACGCCAGGCCCGCATCATCCACTTTGACGATGCCGGCGACCAGTCCGTAAACGCCGATGGTCATCATCGTGGCAATCGCCACCAGCACCCCGAGCTGGGTGGCGAAGGGCTTGTCGGCGACCGTGCCCAGGGCGATGACGATGATCTCGGCCGACAGGATGAAATCGGTGCGTATTGCGCCTTTGATCTTTTCCTTCTCGAGGGCGATGAAGTCGGCCTTCGGATCAGCAAGCGCGTCCTTGATCTGCTCTCTCTCAGCGTCTGCTTGCCGGCGATGGAGGAATTTATGGGTCAGCTTCTCCACGCCCTCGAAGCACAGATACGCACCGCCAAGCATCAGTAGCGGCGTCACGGCCAAGGGCGCGAACGCCGAGATCACCAGCGCGGCGGGTACCAGGATCAGCTTGTTCAAGGCCGAGCCCTTGGCCACCGACCAGACCACGGGCAGCTCGCGGCTGGCCTTCACCCCCGAGACCTGCTCCGCGTTCAGGGCCAGATCGTCGCCCAGGACGCCAGCGGTCTTCTTCGCCGCCACTTTGGTCATGACCGACACGTCGTCGAGCACCGCTGCGATGTCGTCAAGGAGAAGAAGGAGGCTGCCGGCCATCGGCGCACCAGATCGGGGGAGGGTGTGCGTTGCAGTCTCCCATTCCCGACTGCAGACGTAAAGCCCGAGGGCGGGCCGAGGGAACTTCTGAACAATTCTGCTCGGAGCGCGTTTCGGTCGGAGAAGCCGCAGATCGTGTGACGCGACACGAGTGACAGTAGCCGTAGCGCCGTTCTGCAGGCAGGTACGGTTTGCCCGCAGGGCAAGAAGTGCCTGCCGGAAGAACGACAAGCGCGTTACGGCCGAGTGGCGATTGTCATGACGATCGTCATGACAATCTGCGCGAGATGCGACTTTTCCGGCGAAACCCTGTAGGGACAGGCCTTTGCGGGGCCTCCGCCCGATTGTCCTCACGACACGGGCTCGCTTGGTTGGAATGACCAAACCGCGCTCGCCCCAGCCAAGTCGGAGCCTCCCGCAAAGACCTGTCGCGCCCGAGCAAAATTGTTCAGAGGTTCCCTATGCAAGTCGTCGAGCGATGCGTCGGAGTAAACTCGATGCCCTGAGACCCCGTTGAACCCATCAAATGCCCTCTCTTCCCAACCCTTTTCTGCCCCTTCCCCTATTCCTGCTCTTGCTAGCTGCGGCATCGGTGAGCGCCCAGGGCCAGGAAGACCTCGAGGCGCTTCCCCAGGCCAGCGCAGTGATCGAATCAGAAGCGGCTTCAGCGCGGGATCCACAGTCCGCCGCCGATCGCGAGCTCGAAGCCTACGTCGACGGCCTGATCGCCACCTGGCAGACGGTGCACGGCGCGCCGGGCTATACGGTGGCGGTGGTTCGACCGGGTGGAAATGTGTTGACCAAGGGCTACGGTCTCGCCGATATCGAGTCGGGCCGGCCGGTCGACCCGGCGACGACGCGTTTCTATGTCGCCTCGATCTCCAAGACCTTCGTCTGGACCGCCGCGATGATGCTCGTCGACCGCGGGGTGCTGGACCTCGACGAGGACGTCAATGGCTACCTCGACCGCTACAAGGTGCCGGTCGGAGAACGTCCGCTGACCCTGCGTGATCTCATGTCCCACCGCGCCGGGGTGGAGGAGAACATCGATCTCTTCTCGACCGAAATCGCCGCCATGGAACGCGCCGCGGCCATCGCCGCCTCCGAACCACGCCAGGTCTTTCCCCGGGGCGTGCGGGCGGCCTATTCCAACTGGGGCTCCAACCTGACGGCCCTGATCATCGAAGACGCCACGGGGCGGGACTACGCGGAATTCCTCTTCGAAGAGATTCTCCTCCCCCTGGGCATGACGGCGACGACCCTGACCGACGCCAGCCCGGCCGCAAGCGATCCGGCGACGCCGCTTGCCCTGAACTATCGCGTCGATGAGGAAGGCCCCGAGGCACTGGGCCAGATCGACAGCGGCGCCTTCGCGCCGATCGCCGGCATGACCACGACGGCCAATGACATGGCGCGCTGGATGCGCTTTCATCTCAATCGCGGCGAACTGGACGGCGTGCGCCTGCTCTCGGAAGCGGGCTACGCGGCGCTTCGCCGCCGAGACTTCGATCCCGTACCGGGCGCCGCCGGGCGGGCGCGCGGCTTCGCCGACATCCCTTACCGTTCGATCCTGTATTACGGTCATACGGGGTCGATCAACGCCTTCTTCTCCAAGTTCGCGGTCGCGCCCGAGCTTGGCCTGGGGGTGTTCATCGCTCAGAACACGTCCGACAATTTCGAACCCCTGCAACGCGTGCCGAATCTCGTTTTTGATCGCGAGCTGGCGTTGCGCGGCGATCTGCCGTCGACAATCACCACCGCCGAACCGGCGGCCGGCGACGTTGCCGCGGCCGACGCCGTGGCCGGCCGCTACCTGAGCAGCCGACGGGTCTTTCACGGCCCGCTGAAGTTTCTCGCCGCTCTCGAAGGCCCCACGCGGCTTTCGGCCGATGAGGGCCGCCTGATCGGACCGCTACCCAACGCACCTTATGTGCGCATCGCGCCCGATCTCTGGGAGAACCGGCACGGCGATCGCCTTGGAGTCGTGCGCGATAGCGCCGGCGAGGTCAGCCACCTGATCACTTCGGGCGGCGCCACTGACGCGGTGCCCGTGACCTGGCGCAACGATCCGGCAATCCTCTGGGCAGCGCTCGGCGCCACGCTGCTGCTGTCCATCACGACCTGGCTGGGCCTCTGGCGACGTTTTCGCCAGCAGCGCGAGGCGCGAGCCGCCGGCAGGGTCCTGTCTGCTCTCGCGCTGATCGCCACGCTGCCGTTTGTCTGGCTGGGCTCCCTTGCCAGCCGAATGCCCGACACGCAGGCCACGGACTTTTCCGCGCTCTTCTCCAACTGGCCGCCGCCGATCCTCTCGGAGCTGGTCATGCTGGCCACCGTGATGGCCGCGCTCGGCGCCGTGATGGTGCTGGCCATGATCCCGGTCTGGACCCGTTCGGGCTGGAACCTTCCTCGCCGCATCCACTTCAGCCTGTTTGCCCTGGCCTACGGCGTCCTGGCGTGGTCCTTCTTCAATTGGGGCCTTGTGGGCTTCGGAATCTGAGGCCCCATAGTGCAGATCTGGTTGATTTGGATGACGCTCGCAGGATACGGCTGCTGGCTGCTCTCAGACATACTGGAGTGGCTGACGGGCGACTATGGCTCGACCGTGGTTTACCTTACGGCGCTTTTTCACCTCCTGGCAGGCATCGGGATCTGGGGCCTGGCCAGCGCCCTGGCGACGAAGGACAGCCGGCTTTTCTGGTTCTGCTCGCTGTTGATGTCGATCGGGCATCTGAGCCTGGTGGCTTTACCACTTCACGTCCACTGGTCGGGACTGGGGTCCAGGCTGGTGATCGGCGCGCATCCCGTCTATCTAATTCCGCTCCTGATGTGGAGCGTCGGTGCCTTGCTGTTCAGTGCGCAACTGATCCGTTCGAATCGCCAATCGGCCTGGATCGGCTGGGGTCTGGCGGTGGGCTTTACTCTGCTCATTCTTAGCCGTCCGATGAATTGGTCGATGTCGACGATCAATCTGATCACGATCGCAGTGTCAATCGTGCTGATCAAGCTCTGCTACCAATGCCTCAGGGCAGCCACGCCCCGATTCCCGGGGCACCCGGGTCCTGCCGGAACGTAAAGAAAGGCGCCATCGGCGCCAGCGCCAGTCGGCACCGTCCACGGCAGGGATCAGTCGTCGTCCTTGCGCATCCGCCAGAGCTCCCAGATCGCCAGACCGAGCGGTACGGCGAACCAGATCATCGCTTTTCCGATCACGAGCAAAGACTCCGGATTCATCATGCCGTTCCACCTGGATGCGAGTCGAATTGTCCAACGACCGCGTCAATGGCGTGATGGCAGCAGGCGCTGCCGGCTCACAAGCCATTCACCGCATCGGATGCACAGTTTCGCACTCGCTAACACGTATGGCCGCGGAGGCTCAACATGAAGTACAGCATTCGTCAATTTCTAGACCACAAGGGTCGCGACGTCTGGAGCGTACGCCACGATGCGCCAGTCTTCGAGGCACTCAAGCTGATGGCCGAGAAGAACTGCGGCGCTCTGGTCGTACTCGATGAAAACGATCGCCTGGCCGGGGTCATTTCCGAGCGCGACTACGCTCGCAAGGTCGTCCTGCACCGCAAGACCTCGATGGATACGCCGGTCTCGGAAATCATGACCTCGGATGTCGTGACCGTGTCTGAAAGCGATTCCCTCGACCACTGCCTGTCGCTGATGTCATCCCACAACATCCGCCACCTGCCCGTCGTAGACGGCCAGCAACTGATCGGCGTCCTGGGCATCGGCGAACTCGTTCAGCACAAGATCGAGGACAAGGAGCAGGAAGTCCAGCATCTCACCCAGTACGTTTCGGGATCTCTGGCCTACCGCTGAGCCAGCACCGAGCGGTCGATGCGACCGACCATCGCGAACGTCGCATCAATCACTGGCGGCTGTCCGCGTCGGATCACCGATCGCTGGCGATAGGGAACGAGCGGATGCCGCGGCCAGTGTTCGCGGCACCCGTCCCCTCGGTTATTCCTCCGCGGGTGCGCGCGGTGAGCACTCGAAGGTGGTCGGAAGAACGATCTTGGCCAGCGGCTCGATCGGAAAGCTGCCTGCCAGATCGAAGGCGTCGATCACGTACCTCACCTCGGCCCGATCGCAGCCGAAGAACTCGATCTCCATGAAACCCGCGGGAATCACGGCCTGGTCCTCGCCCTCGGGCTGCAGGAAGGCCCCGCCGGCAGGCGCCACCAGCTCGCCGGCAGCCGTGTTGCCGTCAACGATCAGCGAGCCCACCAGCCAGCGCTGACCCGCAGCCCCGATATCGGGCAGCGGCAGGATCGGTGCCACCACATCGGCGGTGTAGGTGAACCAGGCCACGAAAAGCTGGTCGCTGCCCTGCACCCGGTCGAACATCAGACCCTGGCCGCCCACGCCCGGGTCAAACCAGTTGCCTTCCACGTCCGCCGTGATCTCGAAGTCCGACTCGCTCGGCAGAAACTCCTCCGGAATCGGGTGGCTCTGCATGAAGGACCAGCCGCGGGCGGCCAGGTCCACGCCATCGTTGTTGGCGTAGAGATCGTGACCGGAGAAGGCGTCAGAGTTGACGAAACAGCTCTCGACTTCGGCATTACCACCGCACTGGGTGTAGGCGCGGCATTCGGTGGTCGGCCCCGGCGACTGGATCCGATCGGGTTGGGCGCCGCTGCACTGGGCTTCGTTGCGCCAGAACTCCAGTTCCGCGGCTGCACTGCGCACCTCGAAAGTGAGGGTCGAGATCGGGGCCAGATTCGCCATGCCGCCATTGAAGGGAATGATCGAGTCCGTCCGACCACGAACGCTGAGCATCGGTGGCGGACGCAGGGGACTGCAGCTCTCGGGGGTAAAGAAATCAGGACGCGTGGAACTGGCAACGGCCATGAAGGCGCCGAAACGGTCCGGCGCATCACAGGCCAGACGCCGGACCATATCACCGCCCATCGAGAAGCCCGTGGCGTGGACCGATGCGCGGTCGACGGCCGTGCGGCGAGCGATCTCGTCGACGAGCTCGGTCAGAAAACCGACATCGTCTCCGGCGCCGAGGGCGCCACCAATGCTCCACTCGCCGCCCTCACCATCGGGCCAGGCCACGATCAGTGCTTCGGCCGCGGCCAGATCCTCCCAGCCCGAGGTCAGGCGCTGCTGATTGCCCGACCCGGTGAAGCCATGGAGATCCAGAATCAGCGGCCGCGGGCTACCGTCCGCCGCCGCCTGGGGCACGTAGATATCGAACTCTCGTTCGATACCGTTGTGCATCAGGTTCAGATTCATCGTCCGTCCCGCCGGCAGCGGCTGCGCCGCGGCGGCGGTCACCCCCAGCATTCCGAACAATCCCCCCAGCAACCAGACAAGCTTGCTTCTATCACTGCGCTTCATGGCAAACCTCGAATCGATGGAATGAGGCCCCGATGCTGCCTGATGAGCTCGCGCCAGGTCCTGAAGAAAAGCTCAAGAATTCCTTGCGAAACGCCCGCCGCGCCCCGGTCAGGGTCGTGTTCAGGCACTGAGCAGGTCGTCAGGGCATCTGAAATCGATCCTGGAAGAGGGTCGGACTCGCCGGCACGGCATAAGTCATTCGTGCCTTCAGCAGCTGGACCAGATCCCCTGGCGCCCCGGCTTGCGCCGTGAAATCCACCCGGGCGTAATAGGCGCAGTTGAATGGATCAATCGCGGTCTCCACCTTCTCTGGGAGAAAAGGTAATTCAGCGTAGAAGGGCCCGATGTCCGGCGGTACCGACAGGACCATGAGCGGCGTTTCCACTGGATTGATCGATATCGTTCCAGAAAGACAGCGCGACAGAAAAGAGATTTCGAGAACGGTGTCGGGGGAATCGTGCACCCCCCAGAGCTCCCACTGTGCGAGCGCGAGGCCACCGGGCATCCTGATCTGAGATTCGAAGGCTGCCTCGCCCGCGGTCAGGCTGGCCAGGGCACCATTTAACATCGAGGGAGCTGACCCCTTGATGAACTCCAGATCGCTCGACAGGGGCAGGAAATCCGAGCCCGAAACGGTCGAGAAAGCGGCCACCGCCGCGCCCTGCATGCCGGCCGTCCAGCGATCGCCGGGGTGATCGCCGGCCGGGGGCTCGGCGTCGTCATCGGCCACCAGGGTCCAGACATGGCGCGCGTCCGGCGGAAAGCCCAGGCGCTCGAGCTCACTGGCGTCGGTGACCGGTACCGTCCTGAACGCCGACGCCTCCTCAGCCCCCAGGCAGATCGGCTGGAACGCCGCGAATAGGACCAGTGGCGCAACCCGGGTCAGCAGACCGTTGACGGTAAGGGGTCGGCAACGCCGTCCTGTCGAATAATGATGGTCCATGGGCGACCTCGACTCGATGGAAGTGGAGTCGAGAGTCTTGGCGGTTCGGGCCCCGCATGTCCTGAAGAAAAGCTCAAGAATTCCTTGCGGCCACCCCATCGCGCCGATCGGTGCAGAGCCGGTCGATGGGCTCGACGTCGATCGTGAACGGGGGTGCGGTCGGTGGTGGGCGAAACGCCTGCAGGTCGAGGGGCTGGCCTCGGTCAGCGCCCTCGACCACCTCGGGCTCCGGCGGAAATCCTTCGAGCCAGGCCTCGAAGCCGGGCGCCTCGCGCAGCGACTGCCAGGCGGGTTCGACGCGGAGCGCATGACGGTTCAGGGGCGAGCGACCGTAGTCGACACGAAGGAGCTGTTCGATGAGATCGCGCGCCAGGTCCAGCCGACCGGTCAGGGCGGCCACTCGGGCGAATTCCTCGACCTGCCCCGGGGTTGCTCCCCCACGCTCCTGGCCAATCAGGTAGGCCTGGCAGCCCTGATCCAGGGCCTCGTCCGGACGTCCGGCCAGCCAATCGGCAATGGCCATGCCGGAGCGCGCGATCCAGTCGTCGGTGCTCAGCCCCAGGGAGCGAACGTAAATTCCGCGGGCCGCGTTCGCCACCTCGATGGCGCGATCGACCTGTCCATTGCGGCGAAACGCGGCGGCGGCATGGAGTGCGAAGACGGGCCACTGGACCGCAAAGCCGTCGACGCCGTGCTCGTCGATCCGGCGCTGGGCGCGATCCAGCGTCCACTCGATGTCGCCCGCGTAGCCATGAAACTCAGCCCAGACCTTGTCGGGCACCAGCCCGACCGGCGCGGACTCGAGCACGTCGAGAGCCTGGACCGGGTCACCGGTGCGCATCAGTCGCCAGGTAGCCTGCGCCTGCCAGGGAAGGTAGCTGTCAGGGGCGAGCGCGGCAGACCGAGCCATCAACGATTCGGCCCGCTGCCAGCGGCGGGTGGCCGCGTTCAGGCGCGCCGTCGTGGCCAGCAGGCGCCGATCGCGCGGAGCCAGCGTCAGGGTGGCTTCCACTAGCGCGAGTGCCTCGGAGAGCTGACCGCGCGCCTCGAGCGCCTGGGCCAGGCCAATGCGCGCACGCACCGACCCTGGCTGCAGAATCAAGGCATCGAGGAAGGGCTCGACGGGATTCAGGGGCACGGAGTCGAAGGGCTCCGGGCCGTGGGCGAGCTGCACCTCGCCGCGTGCCATCAGCACTTCCGGATGCCTCGGGTCCAGGGCTTCGGCGCGTTGCAGCGCATCCCTGGCGGTCCGCTCGATGCCCTCCAGCGACCAGCGCTCCTGCTGGCTCAGTACCACCGCCATCGCCGCCCAGGCCAGCGCGAATTCCGGGTCGAGCTCCACGGCGCGGTCGAGCTGAAAATAGGCTCGGCGGACCTGATCAGCGGTCGGCAAGTGACCGCGCAGCCCACCGATGGCCTGAACATAGAGACGATAGGCCAACGGGTCGGTGTCGACCACTGTTCCAGCGTCGGGCAGGGGGCCGAGGTCAGGTACCGCCTGAACGACGGCGTCGGCGATTCGCTGCTCGGCATCGAAGAGGGCGGCATTCGGGATATCGAGGATATCGCCCCAGAGACTGGTCCGGTCGCGGACCCGATCGAGGCGAACGGCGAGACGGAGCGCCTCGCTACCGTCGTCCGTCGCACCCGGACGAAGTTGACCGCTGAGGACGAAGTCCACCCCGTCTGCCTCCAGGGCAGCGAACGCTGGCGACTCGAAGACCTCCACGCCGCCGGCGGGCTCGGGCAGGTTGACCAACTCCAGACCCGGATGAGCGGCCAGGCGGGAGCGAATCTCCTCGCTCATGCCGCGCGCCAGAAACGCCGTCTCGTCGGGTCCCGCGAAGGTGATCATGGCCAGGCGGGGCGGCGCGGCGGCGATCGTCGACGGCGCCGTGAGGCGCTCGAGCAGTCCCGCGCCGATGAGCAGTAAAAGAGCGAGCGACGCGGTGAGCAGGACACGCCGGGGTGCCCGAAGCACGGGCGACCGGGGCGGGCTCTCGCGGTCGAGGTCGATCGCCGGGGCGCTCGGTCCCGGCCCGTCGACGGCGTTCGGCTCCGACGGTGGTCGGCGAAGCTGATAACCCCGTTTGGGTACCGTTCGAATCGGATCGGAGGTCAGCCCGAGTGCCTTGATCGCCCGCCGCAGTTTGGAAACGGCCGTTGTCAGCGCGGCATCTGCGCCCGGCCGCCCGGACCAGACCAGATCGATCAGCTCATCCCGGCTGACGACGCGATGCTGCGCCTGGCACAGGGTGACGAGGACCTGCATTACGCGAGGTTCCAGGTCTTCGCTGCGTTTCCGATGGCGTATACGGCCGTCGGACGGGTCGATCTCCAGCTCACCCCACCTGGGCATCGATTCTCGGGTCACGGCATGCCTCGACGGTAGTCATCGACGGTTAGGGTCCCTGCATCGGACCGGTCGCCCCAGCGGCCCGCCTGGGGAAGCATCCTGGCTGCCGTCGCCGGCCTCTGCAGGCGGGTTGAAAATGATAGACGCGGATGGACTCGTTTTCCAGTGATGGACTCGATGCCCGGCCCACGTTGGCGCCTCGCCACACGGGAGCGCGTCTCGCAGTGCTTCAGCGCGTTCGGCGGGCCGCTTCACTCTCGGCGTAACGCGCATAGGCATCCATCAGCACGCGGCGGAAGCCGCCACTGTAGCCTGCGGCCACGCCGAGGCCCAGGGTGACGAGCGCGGCGCGGTCGGGGTGCCTTTCGATCCAGGCGCTCAGCGCGGGATCGGCATGGTCGCGCAGATAGTCCTCGATTTCAGCACCCAGCTCGAACCCGGAGGCGGCCTCCGGAGGCGCCGGTTGCTTCTGCCGTTGAGCAAATCGCGCCAGCTTCACGGTGACCAGAGTCAAGGCAATCAGTACGATTCCGCAGGCGGCCGTGACTAGCGCCGCCAGATTGGGCGGCAGGGATTCCCGGAACGTGAAATAAGTTGCCACGCTGAGAAATGCAAAGACACAGAACGCCAGCGGAATCACCAGCGCCAGGGTGAGCAAACCGGTCTCGGCTCGCTGTTTGATCCTTTTTAACATCGGCAGCTCCCGGCTGCAGGTCGCGTAGTTTGATCAGCGGTCGAGCAGGCGCCCAAGGATGAAGCCGATGCCGAGCGCGGCAGCAATGCTCGTCATCGGTCGTTCCTCGACCTCGTGTTCGAAGGCGCTCCACTGCGCTTTAGCCTTCTGGCGCGTCCGGTCGGCGGCCGACCGCACCCGCTGCTGACCTTCTTCGGACGCGCTCGAGGCAATCCGACCGACCGTTTCGCCGATCGTCGAAAGCTCCTCGCGCAGGTTGGCAAATTCAGCCTTCAGCTGTTGAAGTTCCTTGTCTGTCGTTGTCGCCATGTTGTCTCCTTGAGTTCTGGTGGATGAAGATGAAAGAACGAATTCAGCGTTGATGCACCCTCGGAATCAGGTCGCTGCCGGGGATGGGTCCTCTGGGCCGTCCGCTCGACCGGGCCCCGTGCCTGACTCCCTGTCTCTATCCGGATCATCGGTCTGCAGCGCCGCCCACGGCAGCTCCAGAAGCGCACCCCAGCAGAGCCCGATACCAACACCCAGGGCAACGCCGGTCGGTGCCGACCAGCCGGCGACGATGGCCGCCAGTGCGACTGTCAGCACGGCGAACGACGCCAAGCCTGTGCAGGCAACGGCCCGCGACCAGTTCCCCAGGCGAAGCGTCAGCGCCACGGCGTGCACGGCCAGCGCCGTCGCTGCCGCAACCGAGATGCAGGGAAATTCGGCGTTGGCGATGTCGCTTTCGAGAAAGTAGCGATCAAGCAGCGATGCAGCGCCTGCTGCTCCGACCACGCCGACGGTAGTACGCAGTGCGGCCATGGCGCCGGCGAGCCAGACCACCAGGCCGGCGACCGGAAGGGCGAGGAGGAGCACACCGGGCCACTGGAAGCACAACAGGATCGTTCGTGCGATGTCGACCGCCTGATCGGTTCGAGTCGCGCTCATCCACTCGAGCACGGAATAGTCGAAGCGCGCCAGGCCCCAGATCGAGTCGGTTTGATTCAGAATCAGGCCGATGCAACCGGCCGCTGCGATCAAAACGAGAAAACAGATCGACAGGCTCAGGCCTCGGGCGATCTTCGGATCGAAACGGCGGCTGAGCCATTGAAATCCCGGCTGAAGCGCCCGAGCCAGACCCCGTGTGCCCGTGACACGTAAGGCCAGGCGCATGGCTGCACGAAAACGCAGCCGGTGGCGAATGATGACCACCGTTATCCAGCGGATCGTCAGCGCGGCAAGACACAAGCCCAAGACCAGCACGGCAGCCGCACCGCTGATCTCACGGATCAACGGCCAGGACTCGCCAAGGACGTAGCCCAGGGAGAGAAAGCTGAAGGCCCAGATCAGACTCGCCATCGCATCGAAGGCGAGAAAGCGCCGATAAGCCATGCCAGACACACCGGCGAGGAAGGGCGTGATGACGCGCGTCGGGGTCGATACTCGTCCGAGGACGATGGCCCACTCGCCCCGCTGGCGCATGAAGATCTGCGCTTTCTCCATCGGCGCACCGAGGTAGCGCTGAACCGGCGACCAGTCGAGGACCCGGTGGCCATGATGTCTTCCGATCCAGAAACCCGTCGCGTTCCCGACCAGAGTGGCGCAGGTCACGATGATCAGCATGACGTCGTAATCGACAAGCTGCCGCGATGCCAGAATGCCGCCGCTGACAACGGCGAGCTCCCCTGGCGTGACGAAGCCCAGGAAAAACGCGGCTTCCGTCCAGCAGAAGACGGCGATCAAGACATAGATCGTCATCGGCTGAAGCTCCAGAAGCGGGTCGAACAGTTTTTCCATGGCTCGCGCTTGTCCTGATTCTCTTTAACCCCCTAGGCCGCCGTCGCAATCGACGTATCGTTTCAGCCCACAGGCGATCCCCCCCTTCCTTAGTGGACGCTCGAAGATTAGGTGACCTGCGATACGGCAGCCTTAACCTGCATCAAGGCGTTCGCGGAGCGCACGGGATGCTGGGGCTCCCATGGGCCGCCTTGAACGCTTTCAGGCAGGTCGGGCGACCCCGATCGTCTGGCGGTGGATAGCAGTCGCCGTTAATTTGGGTTAATGCGGCCCCGAGTCAGATCCGTAGAGTTCTTTCCATCGGTGGCGTCAAGCCACGACATCTTTCGAAGCGAACGGAGGTTTAAATGAAAAAGCAGCTTCTTCATCTTGCAATCGCATCCGCGCTGGCCACGGGCGTTGCTTCCGATGCTGCCGGTCAAGTTGATCAAGGCATGCTCAAGAATTACGAGGACGACACCTCCATTACCCTGTCAGGGCACGTGATCGAAGCGCGCTCCGACGAATTCGACCTCCGCGTTGATAACGACGACACGGTGACCGTCGAAGTCGACGAGCAATTCCGCGACGGCGGCGCATTCACGCTGATTGCCGGCGATCAGGTCACGGTATCCGGCCTGGTCGACGAGGATTTCTTCGAGGGCAGGGAACTGGAAGCCAATGCGCTCTACATTGAAAAAATCGGCGCGACCTTCATCCTGGACGAAGACCACGTCGAGAAGTACGGCATGACGCCGGGACGCACGCTGGTCGATACGATCGAGGTGGCTGGAAATGTCACCCGGGTCGGCGATGACGCCGATGAGTTTCGAATTCATACCAGTGCCGGCGACTTTACCGTCGAGGTCGACGAGTTGATGGCCAACCCGATCGATGACGAAGGCGTGATGCAGATTCGCCCCGGTGACTGGGTCAACGTCGCCGGTCACATCGACAGCGATTGGCTCGAAGGACGAGAAATCGTGGCCAGCCGCGTCAATGTGCTTCGCGTCGACCTTGATGTCGACTGACCAACGGGCTGTGCGGTCGCAGCGACGACTACTGTCAGTCGCCTCGCACTCCTCGGTCCGCGATGTGCGGCTTGCCGGACTGAAGCGCGCTCCGCGCAGAATGTGTCCGCGGTTCTTTAAATCGGGCGCCGGGCGGATTGCCCGGCGCTTTTACGTTCTCGGGCTGGAACATCATCGCTGAAGGCAGCTCCATCGCTCGCTTCAGCGCGATGGCCAGACAAGCGACAGCCTCGGAGCGCTGTGGGTCAATCGCGCTCGGGCGATCGTCTCTGAACGGCGTCGCTGTTTCAGACCGCCGGTTTGACACCCGCTCGCCGTCATTCGTATCTTTTGACGTCTTCACGCTCGAGCTTGTCTCGCCATGAACACGCAAGCAGGTGCCGCGCGCCTTATCGTTTCCCTTGCCGGGCTGCTGCTGGTGCTGTCGTCGCTTGCGGGCGCCTCCTCGCCGCAGTCACCGCCCGATCAAGCCGCTGGCGCCATGGGCTCGTCAGCGCCGCGGATCGGCCTGGCGCTGGGCTCGGGTGGCGCAGCGGGTCTTGCTCATATCGCCGTCCTCAAGGCCTTCGACGAGGCCGGCCAGCGCCCGTCCAGAATCGCCGGCAGCAGTATCGGCGCAGTCATCGGCGCCCTGTACGCCGCCGGCTTGAGCGGCACTGAAATCGAGGCGATGTTCGCTGAGTTCGACGGCTCGGGCCTCGAACTGATCGGCCAGCTGGCGAGCGGCGAGAACGGCATCAGCCTGACGGACATGATCGACCTGGACCTCGATGATGGTGGCCTCCTCGATCCCGAACCGTTCTTCGATTTTCTGCGTGAGCACGTCGATGCGCGGGAATTCAGCGATCTCGAAACGCCGCTGGTGGTGGTCGCGACCAGCTACTTCAGCGGCGAATCGGTGGCCTTTACGGATGGCGATCTGTTCGAGGCCCTTCGGGCGAGCATGGCGGTTCCCGGATTGTTCCAGCCGGTTACCCGAGATGACGAGATTCTCATCGACGGAGGCATTTCCAACCCCCTACCCTGGGATCAGCTGGGCAATGAGGTGGACTTCGTTGTCGCCGTCGACGTCTCGGGCCAGCGCGAGCCTGTCGAAGCGAGCACCGTGCCCGCCAATGAGTTGTTGTTCAAGACCTTCGAGCTGATGCAACAGTCAATCATTCGCGAACGATTGAAGACCGACCCGCCGGACCTCTATCTGCGCCCTGAAGTCGAAGGGATTCGCCTGCTGCACTTCCATCGCTTGAGCGAGATTCTCGATCAGGCCCAGCCTGCCGCGGACCGGCTGCGGCAGGTACTGCAGCAGTTGCCCGAATCCTCACCATGACCATGCTGTCTCTCAGCTCATCACTGCTGCCGGGATAGGCCATGATGCGTCACCGCCCGGCAGGCTCGGCGACCAGGCCGGCCGATGCCGCGGGAGAACGCGTCAGTCCAGCTCGCGCAGCAACGCATCCATCGATGCCTTGGCATCGCCATAGAACATGCGCGTGTTGTCCTTGAAGAACAGCGGATTCTCGATGCCGGAATAACCCGTGCCGCGACCGCGCTTGCAGACAAAGACCTGACGGGATTTCCAGACCTCGAGCACCGGCATGCCGGCGATCGGGCTGCCCGGGTCGTCCTGTGCGGCGGGGTTCACGATGTCGTTCGCGCCGATGATGATGACCACGTCGGTGCTCGGGAAATCGTCGTTGATCTCTTCCATCTCCAGCACGATGTCGTAGGGCACCTTGGCTTCGGCCAGCAGGACGTTCATGTGGCCGGGCAGGCGGCCCGCGACGGGGTGGATGGCAAAGCGGACGGTCTTGCCCTGACCGCGCAGCTTCTTGGTCAGTTCGGAGACGGCACCCTGGGCCTGGGCCACGGCCATGCCGTAGCCAGGCACGATGATGACGCTGTCGGCATCCTGAACGGCCTGGGCGACGGCGTCGGCCTGGGCCTCGATCATCTCGCCGTCGACGGCAGCTGCCGATGTCGACTCTCCGCCCCAGCCGCCGAGAATGACCGAGATGAAACTACGGTTCATGCCCTTGCACATGATGTAGCTGAGGATCGCACCGGAAGAACCGACAAGGGCACCGGTGACGATCAGCAGGTCATTGCCGAGGGTAAAGCCGATGGCCGCCGCCGCCCAGCCCGAGTAGGAATTCAGCATCGAGACCACGACCGGCATATCGGCGCCGCCGATGGCCAGGATCAAGTGGCAGCCGATCGCGCCGGCGATGATCGCGACGAGCAGCATGGTCCAGAGGCCGGCGCCGTCCAGATACAGGTAGCCAAGGGCGAGGCAGGCGATCAGCGCGAACAGGTTGAGGGCATGGCGCCCTGGCAGCGTCAGCGCCGCCGAGCTCAGCTTGCCGGCAAGCTTGCCGTAGGCAATGATCGATCCGGTGAAGGTGATGGCACCGATCAGGATGCCGAGGAACAACTCGACCTTGAGAATCGAGATCTCCACCGGCGTCTTCTTGGCGATGGTGGCGGCGAAGCCGGCCAGCTCACCGGCGGTCCCGGCAGCCGTCGCGGCCAGGGCGCGCGTCATCTCCAGGTGCGCATTGATCCCGATGAACACCGCCGCCAGACCGACGAGGCTGTGGAAGCCGGCGACGAGCTCGGGCATCTGAGTCATCTGGACGCGCTTGGCGACGATCCAGCCGCCGATCCCGCCTGCGATCACCATCAGGGCGATCAGGATGTACTGACCGATCCCTGCCGCCGCGCTCGTAGCCGCAACGGTGGCTCCAACGGCCAGCGCCATGCCGACAATGCCGTACCAGATGGCCCGCTTGGCCTTTTCCTGATTGGACAGGCCGCCCAGGGCGAGGATAAACAGAACGGCCGCCACCACATAGGCGGCGCCGATCAGACCTTCATTGATTAGACCTTCGTTCATCATCGACCCCTCAAGACCGCTGGAACATCGCAAGCATGCGACGCGTGACGAGGAAGCCCCCGAAGATATTCACCGAGGCCATCAGAACCGACGCCGCCGCGAGCAGCATGACCAGGAAACTCCCGGACACGATCTGAAGCAGCGCCCCGACGATGATGATCGACGAGATCGCGTTGGTGATCGCCATCAGCGGCGTGTGCAGGGAATGGGCGACGCCCCAGATCACGTGGAAGCCGACGAACACGGCCAGCACGAAGACGATGAAATGCTGCATGAAGCTCGGGGGGGCGACGGTGCCCAGGGCCAGGATCAGCAGGCTGCCGACGCCCAGCATCAGGCCGGTGCGATTCAGCGACTTCTTCATCTCGGCCATTTCCCGCGCGGCCTTTTCTTCCGGCGTCTCTTCCGGTTCCTTCTTCTTCGGCTTGGCGGCGGCAATGGCCTTGACCTTGGGCGCTGGCGGCGGCCAGGTGATCTCGCCCTCGTGGGCGACGAGAGCGCCGCGAATCACATCGTCTTCCATGTCGATGACCGGCTTGCCGTCTTTCTCCGGCGTCAGGTCATCGAGCATGTGGCGAACGTTGGTGGCGTACAGGTTGGACGACTGGGTCGCCATTCGGCTCGGAAAGTCCGTGTAGCCGATGATCGTTACGCCGTTGTCGGTGACGATCTTCTCATCCGCTTTCGAGAGCGTGACGTTGCCGCCCCGCTCGGCCGCCAGGTCGATGATCACCGAGCCGGGCTTCATTGCCTCGACCATGTCCTCGGTCCACAGCTCCGGCGCCGGTCGATTCGGAATCAACGCGGTGGTGATGACGATATCGACCTCGGGCGCCAGTTCGCGGAATTTCTCCAGCTGCTTTTCCCGAAACTCCGGGCTGGAGGGTGCTGCGTAGCCGCCGGTTTCGGCACCGTCGGTCTGGGCCTCTTCGAAATCGAGAAAGACGAATTCGGCCCCCATGGATTCAATCTGCTCGGCCACCTCGGGGCGGACATCGAAGGCCAGAGTGATGGCCCCCAGCGAGACGGAGGTGCCGATCGCCGCCAGGCCCGCCACGCCGGCGCCGACCACGAGCACCTTGGCCGGTGGGACCTTGCCGGCGGCGGTCATCTGGCCCATGAAGAAGCGACCGAAGTGGTTACCGGCCTCGACCACGGCCCGATAGCCGGCGATGTTGGCCATCGACGACAGGGCGTCCATCTTCTGCGCGCGGCTGATGCGCGGGACCATGTCCATGGCCAGGACGGTCATGTGCTTCGCCTTCATCCTGTCGAGGAGGTCTTCATTCGCCGCCGGCCAGATGAAGCCGATCAGGGTCTTGCCGTCGGGCGCGGCCTCGATCTCTTCGACGGAAGGCTCCCGGACCTTGACGATCACATCGGCCTGGCGCCAGAGCTCGGAGGCGGAGTCGACGACGGTGACGCCGGCGTCCTGGTAGGCCGCATCGGTGAACGACGCTGCCGCACCGGCGCCGGCCTCGATCAGGCAGTCATAGCCCAGCTTCTGCAGTCGCCCCGCACTCTCGGGCGTCAGCGCGACGCGCGCTTCACCCCGAGCTGTCTCCTTTGGTGCACCAATCCTCATCCCAACACTCCTGATGTCCCTGTCCTTGTCCAGTGTCCCCGCGTGAGTCCGTCGAACGGGTCAGAAGCCCGTACGATCAACCCGTCGATCAATGTGAGAGACAGCTCAAGACTCTAGAGCCAAACGCCAGTAATAGCAATTTGGTCGTGAAAGGAATCGGACGGGATTGCAGCCAAGCCCCGGTTCTGAGACGCTTGAGCTTGTAATGCCTTTGAAGGCCCTTGGGGAACGATGTCCAGACGCTCGCACCGATCGAGACCGTGGAAATCGAATGGTCGTGGAGGGCCATCACCGCCATGAAGGACCCTGATGTGCAGCCACTGCTGAACTCTCTCACGCCGGTCGATGAGGCCGCGCTCCTCGCCATCGCCCATATGCCCACGCCAAGCCTGGCGTCGCTGATGGACGACGACTTCGCGCAGCAGCTCGATGACCATGACCGCATGCGGATCGCCGTCCTGCTGGCTGAAAAAAGCCTTTGCGAAGGCGGCTGCCCGATCGGCGCGGTCATTGTGGATAACGCGTCGGGCTGGATTCTGGGCAAGGGGCACAACACCCTGGTCCAGGAGGCTCACCCCTACAACCACGGCGAGACGGCGGCCATTCGTGATGCCGGGCGAATCGACTTCAGCCAGACCACCCTGTATACCTCCCTGAGTCCCTGCGATATCTGTACGTCACTGATTTCGATGCGGGGATTTCCGCGCGTCGTGGTCGGTGACATCACCAACGCCGCCGGCAACGAGTCACGATTGCGAGACCACGGCATCCAGGTCGACATCCTCGAGGACGCCAGGGGCGTCGACCTCTACGCGCGCTATCGGCGAGAGCGGCCGGAACTCGACCTCGAGGACTGGCAGGGCCTCGCGGCCGTGCACCGGCGCGCCGGCAAGCCTCCGCCGGCGTGATCAGGCCTCCTCGGGCCGCGCCACCTCCGGTGCGACGACGATGAAGGGCCCGGGACGCTCACCGCCACTCAGCCAATCATCGACGACCGATGCGGGCACCGCCCTGCTGAAGAGGAAGCCCTGACCGTAGCCGCAGCCGTGTTCCAGCAGCGCCGCTGCCTGCGCCTCGGTCTCGACGCCCTCGGCCACGACGTCGATGTTCAGGGCATCGCACATGCCCAGGATCGACTCGACGAGCTGCAGCGATCGTGGGTCGTGGCCGACATCGCGGACGAAGCGTTGATCGATCTTGACCGTGGTGAAGGGATAGTCGCGCAGGTAGCTCAGGGAGGAATAGCCGGTGCCGAAATCGTCCATCGAGATACCCACTCCCTGGTCGAGCAGCTCGGCCAGGATGCTCGGCACCGAGTCCATCCCGGAAAGCAGGACGCCTTCGGTGATTTCGATTCTGATCGCCGAAGGAGGAAGGTCCGCGCGAACCAGCGCAGCAATCAAATCCTGCGCGAAGTGCGGGTTGCGAAACTGGCGCGGCGACACGTTGATGGACACGGATAGCTGCTGGCCTTGGTGGGCTCGCCAGCGCGGAAGATCGATCTGCAGCCGCGCCATGAGGTAGTCGTAGAGCTCATCGATCAGGCCGATCTGTTCAGCCAGTGGAATGAATTCCGCCGGACTGACCACGCCGAGGCGCGGGTGCTGCCAGCGCATCAGCGCTTCGACGCCTGTCATCCGGCGGTCGCACAAGCGCACCACGGGCTGGTAGTGGATCTCGATCTCGCCACGATCAAGCGCACCGCGCAGGGCCTCCTCCAGGCGCAGTTGGCGACTGACAGACTCGATCATCGACGGATCGAAAGCCACCATCGCATCTCGTCCCAAGGACTTCGACTGGTACATGGCCGTGTCGGCGTTCCGGATCAGATCCCGAGTGGTCACCCCATCCTTCGGCGCGGTTGCCAGACCAACGCTGGCCGTCAACACTAGACTCCGGCCCCTGATTTGAAACGGTGCGCGGAAGGCGTCGATGATCTCATCGGCAATCCGCTGGGGATACCCGATATCGTCGTAGTCATCGAGGAGCAGCAGAAACTCATCGCCACCGGAACGCGCCACCGTGTCCCGCTCGCTGACCAGGGCTTGGAGGCGTCGGGCGGCGTCGGCAAGAACCCGATCGCCGATATCGTGTCCCAGGGACTCGTTGACCTTCTTGAAGTGGTCGAGATCGAGGACGAGCACCGATAGATGCCCTGCCCGTGCCTCGAGTCGGTCAAGCGCACGGGCCAGACGCTCGGTCAGCAGGACCCAGTTGGGCAGACCGGTGAGTCGGTCGTAGTGGGCGTGACGAAAGAGCTCATGCTCGGCTCGTTTGCGCTTGCTGATGTCCTGCAGGTAACCCTTGAACAGCCCGGCCTCGTTGTCATCGTCCGAACGCTCCGCGTGGACGCGAAGCCAGACCGTCTCGCGTGTCCTGGGCTGGATCAGTCGGCACTCCAGCTCGAGGGCCTCGCCCGACCGAGTCGCTCGCCTGAAGGCGCCGTCGACGGCCTCCTGATCGGCTGGGTGGACCCAGCGCAGGGTGTCGGAGCGCTGATAGTGGCGCTTGGACACCCCAAGAATATCGGCCGATTCGTCGCTTAGTTCGACCGTGTCATCGTTCGCGTTCCAGCGCCAGACGCCCATATTGGCCAGCGCCTCGGCGCTCTGTCGCTGGGCTTCGGTCTCTCTGAGGTTACGGTTGACTCGCGCACGGGCCATGGTTTCGCCGAGCAGGTCACCGAGGACCCTGAGCAGGGCGATCTCTTCACTGGCAAAACCGCGGGCCGCGCGAACCGAATCGAAACCCACCATGCCGATCAGCTGCTGCTCCGAAAAGACCGGCACGACGATCAGGGACTTGATGTCCTGAGCCTGGAGGAGCGCTCGCTCGGCGCGCCACTCCTCTGGCAGGGCATCGACGTCGGGGAGCGTCACGTCTTCATGCGCTTTGATCGCACCTATCAGCCTGGGCATGCTCGACGAGGGAACATTGACCAGGTTCTGGATTTCCGGACGGATGCCCTCGGCCGTCCATTCATGGGTATTGGTGAAGTGCCGAAGATCATCATCAAAGCGCATGAAGTAGGTCCGATCGACTCGGCAAGTGCGCCCGGTCCGCTCGAGGATGTCGTCGAGCAGCGGGCCCGGGTCCCCGTCGGTCTGGCGGATCAAGGCCCGCGAAATCTCGACCATCAGGGTCTGAAGGCCGTGAACATACTGGAGGTTTTCCGTGGTCTGCTTGAGCTCGGTGATATCGATCATCACACCGCCGACCTTGACCGCCCGGCCGTCCTCTGCCACCACGTTGACGACGTCGCGAATCCAGACGATATCGCCACTGGCCGACACCATGCGGTAGTCGAAGCTGTGCTCCTCCAGCTGGCGGGTCTTTTCAGTGCAATAGTCGAACGCCCACTGCGCATCCTCGGGGTGCAGATGGTCCACCCAGAAGCTGGGGGAAGCGAGCCACTCCTCGGCCGGATAGCCCAGGAGTCCCTCGACCTCCGGGCTGATATAGACAAACTTTAAATCCTCCGGCGATGCTTCCCAGAGAACGGCCCGGGTCGATTCGATGAGGCGCTTGAACTGAAGCCGCTGCTCGTGCTCCGCCTCCGCCTGCGCGGCCTGCTCCGCCTGAAGGCGCACCTGATTGTCGAACATGACCGACAGGCGACGACTGAATCCCATGACCGCGACCAGAAACAGGCCCAGCATCAGGGCAATCGCGTTCGATACCTCCGTTTCCGCCTGGTAGAAGCGAATCATCAGTGGAAGCAGCAGAGCGGAGGAGTAGAACCAGACGATCGGCCAGGACGGCATGTTCTGGATCAAGGCCCCGGTGCCAAGGCCGACCATGGCGAGCGCGAGCAGGGCCTGCAGCTCGTGTGACTGGGCGTCGAACAGCAGCCAGGCGCCGCTGCCCCAGATCAGGGCCACCAGACCAGTGGCGGCTGCATAGACAGTCAGCCAGGGGACGCGCCCGGATCGAAGGCGTCGGTCGGGGTCCCACCACCAGAGCGCGGCGCGAAGGAGCAATGCCAGCGCCAACGCCACCGCCCAGGCCGTCAGTATTCGTGGCGACGCGCGATCGAAATGGGTGGCAACGAGAAGCGCGGCGAGGACGAAGTTCAGCGCAACGGTCGATCGCAGGCCGTAGGCGAGGCGCCGGTTCCTCGCTGCGCTGAGAAGACGAGACGCGTCCCGCTGCCGATGTTGCGTTGTTGCCATGATCTGTCGCCGCTCCCCTGGTGGCAGATGATCCGGCGGACATCCTCATTGCTCGCCCCTTGGGGGCAAGCAGGGCAGATCCACGATGGGTAAGCGTGGCACACTACCCGGCATTTAGCAAATAGTCCTAAAGCTCTGAAAGGACCGAGTCTTTAATCACCAAAAGCTAATTCAATCGGCTCGCCCTAATCAGCAACGGCTTCGAACTCGAACCACAATTCGACCTCGTCACCCACCAGGCCGCCTTCCAGCCCGTAGTCCATGCCCCAATCGCTTCGTCTAATCGTAGTCCGCGCCGACAGCCCGAGGGTGAAATCGCCATGGCCGAAGGGATAGTCCGCCGCCTTGTTCAAGGTCACGTCCAGACTCACCGGCCGCGTCTGGCCCAGCAGGGTCAGTTCACCATCGACGCGATGGCGAGCACCCTCGAGGGCTTGATGGCCGGTAATGACGTAGCGAATCTCCGGATGAGCACTGGCGTCGAGAAAATCGTCGTTGCGAAGATGCCGATCGCGGCGGTCGTGGTTGGTGAAGACGCTGTCGGCAGCGATCGTGATCTCTCCGGCGCTGAGCGCATTGGCCCCCGGGTCGTAGACAAAGGAGCCGCTGGCGTCGAGGAACTGCCCGATCTGGCGCTGGTAGCCGATGTGATCGGCGAGAAAAGCGATCGACAGATGATCCTCGTCGATCAGAAAGGTTCTGGGCTCGGCCACGGCCGCGGCAGCAGGAAAGCCGGCGAGGAACACAAGCAAAGGACGGAGGGAGACGATCATCGGTGGCTCCTGTCAGGGTGGCTGATCAGTGGGATTTCCTGGCGACCGCGCGATGGGTCATTAGCCAGTTCATATCCAGCGCGAAGGACCAGACCAGTAATGCCAGCGCCAGCGCCAGGGCAGCCTGGATCAGCGCAGCAGGCAGGCCGGGCACGAAGGCGATCACCAGACTGGCGACCTGCCAGACACAGATGACCTTGCGGCGCTGGCTGTCGGGAAGGGGTTGCTGCAGGGCGGGCCAGCAAGCGGTGATGGCGAGAAAGCCGTAGCGCATCAGGCCGATCAACAGGACCCAGGGACCGGCCAGGCCCGCCTGCACGAGAAGCAGGCAGAGGAGGAGGATGAGGGCCGCATCCACCTCCATGTCGAAGCGCGCCCCGAACACCGTCGCCTGGCCGAGACGCCGGGCCAGCCAGCCGTCGACGCCATCCAGCACCAGGCTGCCGAGAGCGACTGCCACGATCGTCCAGGCGCCCGCGCTGAGCCAGGCCGGAAACATCAACCAGACCGCAAGCCAGGCCAGCAGCAGGCCGCGCAGGAGCGTGACACGGTTCGGCCAGCCGAGGGAGCCGTTCAGTTTCGATGTCCGCCAGACCCACACGGCCATGGCGACGTAGATCGCCAGGCTCAGCGCCAGCCCGGCGCCCGCTGCCGGCACCAGCATCGTCGTTGCCGCAAGCCCTGCCATGAGCAGCAGCAAGCCCGCGACAAGCTCTGCAGCGACCGAATTGACGGCTCGGACCACGCTCGACCTCGTTACACTCGGATGACATCAGCCTTTGATAATGCCGTGATCATGTCAACGCCAGCCGAACACCTGCCGCAGGGGCGCGCCTTCTGGCTGATCGAGCCCGGGCGCGGCGAGCTGCGCAATACCCCGGTCAGAACGCCTGACGCGGGCGAGGTTTGCGTGCAAGCGCGCTACAGCGGTATCTCGCGAGGCACCGAGTCTCTGGTGTTCCAGGGCCTGGTACCGCCAAGCGAACAGACGCGCATGCGCGCTCCCTTTCAGGAGGGGGAGTTCTCCGGGCCTCTCAAATATGGCTACGCCAGCGTCGGCCGCGTGATTGCCGGCCAGACCGAGCTTCTCGGACGCGACGTCTTCTGCCTCTATCCCCACCAGAGCCATTACACCGTGCCGGCCGATGCCGTCGAGGTCGTCCCCTCCTCCGTGCCAGCGGCCCGCGCCGTGCTCGCGGCCAACATGGAGACGGCCCTGAACGGGCTCTGGGACAGCCAGGCCAGCGCCGGCGATCGAATCACCGTGGTCGGCGGAGGCGTCGTCGGCCTGCTGATTGCCTGGCTGGCCGGCCAGCTGCCCGGCAGCGAGACCACGGTCGTCGACGTCAACCCCGCGCGACGCGACCCGGCTACCGCCCTCGGCGTTGGCTTTTCCCTGCCCGAGGAGGCGGCGGCTGAGCAGGACGTCGTCTTCCATACGAGCGCCAGCGCCGATGGCCTGAATACAGCCCTGGGCCTTGCGGCGATCGAGGCACGCGTCATCGAGATGAGCTGGTACGGGACGCGACGGCCCAGCATCGACCTCGGTCGGGCCTTTCATGCTCGCCGCCTCCAGCTGATTTCCAGCCAGGTCGGCCAGCTCCCCGCCGACCGGCGGGCGCGCTGGAGCTATCGCCGGCGTCTGCGCCAGGCACTTGCCCTGCTCGAGGCGCCGGCGCTGGATGCGCTGATTTCCGGTGAAAGCGCTCTCGACGAGCTTCCGGACCTGATGCCCCGGCTCTGCGCATCGTCATCCGACAGCCTCTGCCACCGCATCAGCTATCCCGCCTAGCGTCCGCCCCACCCGACCCGAGCTCTTTGCCCAAAGGATTCCCCATGTACACACTGACCGTCCGCGATCAGATGATGATCGCCCACAGCTTTCGCGGCGACATCTTCGGCCCCGCCCAGGGCCTGCACGGTGCCACTTACCTGGTCGACGCCCAGTTTCGGCGCCGCGAGCTCGATCCCGATGGCCTGGTCGTCGACATCGGCAAGGCCAGCGAGGTCCTGCACTCGATCCTCGCGGACTACAACTACAAGAACCTCGACGAGCTCGCGGAATTCGAGGATCAGAACACGACCACGGAATTCATGGCCCGCGTAGTCGCCGATCGCCTGGCCGAGGCGATTCGCTACGGCCAGCTGGGCGACCACGCCGCCGGCCTCGATGCACTGCACGTCGAACTCTGGGAATCGGACCGGGCTCGCGCCAGCTATCAGCGCGACCTCTGACGACCGGGATCTCATGGCTGCCTCGACATCCCCCTCCGTCACGCTGATTGTCCCCGGCGACCCGGCCCAGCGCACCGGGGGTTATCTCTATGACGCCCGGATCGTAGCGGGCCTTCGCGATCTGGGGCGGACCGTCGAGGTCATCGGACTCGACGGCCGATTTCCCGACGCTGATGCCGCCGCGCAGGACGCGATGCACGAAGCGCTGAGCGCCATCGACGATGCCCGGCAAGTGGTCATCGACGGCCTCGCCCTGGGCGGAGTGCCGGGCGCGGTGGCCGCCCATCGAGACCGGCTGGACCTGGTTGGCCTGGTGCATCACCCCCTGGCCGATGAAAGGGGGCAGAGCCCGGAGCAGCAGCAGCGTCTATTGGACTCGGAGCGAGCGGCGCTGGCCTGCTGTCGCTGCGTGATCGTGACCAGCGAGTTCACCCGCCATCGCCTGGACGAGCTAGGCCTGCTTTCGAAGCAACCGGTCCACGTCGTCGAGCCCGGCGTCGACCCGGCCCCGCTGGCCCGGCGCGTCGAGGCGCGACTGAACGGCGCGAGCGACGCGGACCCCGCCCGACTGCTCTGCGTCGCCAGCCTGACTCCGCGCAAGGGGCAGGATGTGCTGATCCAAGCCCTGTCCGGTCTCGGCGATCGCGCCTGGTTCCTGCGCCTGGTTGGCAGCGCGGCGCGGGCCCCGGGCTTTGCCAGGCAGCTCAGGGCGCAGATCGACCGCCTGGGACTGGCCGACCAAGTCGAGGTACTCGGCGAGGCCGATACGGATCAGCTCAACGCAGCCTATGACTGGGCCGATGTCTGCCTGCTGCCATCCTGGTACGAGGGCTACGGCATGGTCGTGACCGAGGCCCTGGCCCGCGGCCTGCCGCTGATCACCTCCACCGGTGGCGCGCTGGCAGACACGGTGCCCGCCGCCGCGGCGCTGCGCGTGCCGGCCGGTGAGGCCGACGCCCTGCGACGGGCAATCGACAGCTGGCTGAGCGACCCGGCGCGTCGCCACCGCCTGACCCACGCGGCGGTCGCCGAGCGCGACCGCCTGACCCGCTGGCCCGCAGTCGCCACCCGCTTCGCCGCCGCGCTCGAGTCCGGACTCGTCACGCAGCCATGAGCGAGTCCCTGTCGTTTGCGGCCGACTGGCTGAGCCTGCGCGAGCCCGTCGACCACCGATCGCGCGCCGCGCCCCTCGACCACGAGCTGCAGGCCTGGCTGTCGAGCATGACTGACGCCCCATCGCCCCTGCGCATCCTGGATCTGGGCAGCGGCGCGGGCAGCAACCTGCGCTACCTGGCACCTCGTCTGCCCCAACGGCAGCACTGGACCCTCGTCGACCACGACCCGGCCCTCCTGGAGCGGGCTCGGCAAAGCAGCAGCCGCCTTCTGACCGGCAACGCGGAGACGCGCTGCGCCGACCTCAGCCGCCTCGAAGCGCTCGAGCTGCCTCGCCCCGACCTGGTCACCGCATCGGCCTGGCTCGATCTGGTCACGGCCAGCTGGATCGAGGCCTTCGGCCGCCAGATCGAGCGCTGGTCCGTGCCCGTTCTGATCGTCCTGAGCGTCGACGGACGCCGCGGCTTTCTCGACCGAGCGGGGGAGCGTCAGGCCCTGGCCAGCGACGAGGCGATGCGCGAAGCCTTCAATCGTCATCAGCGCCAGGTCAAGGGTCTCGACGCGGAACCCGCCCTGGGCCCCGAGGCGTGCGCGGCCCTTGCCGATCGCCTGACTCGGACCTTCGATGTCGAAACCCGACGCAGCGACTGGCGGCTGCCGGCGGGCAGCGACGAGGCTCGGTCCCTCGGCCTCGAACTCCTCGGCGGCTGGGCCAGGGCGGCCGGCGAGGCGGAATCGGCGGCGGCGCGCCCGGCCGTCGAGGCCTGGCACCATGAGCGGCGCGACCAGCTTAGCCGCGGCGAACTCGGCCTCCACGTTGGCCACCTCGACCTGCTGGCCCTGCCGCGGTGATCGACGGCCTGAAATGGCCGCTGAGCCTCGCCGTCCTGTGCCTGGTGCTGATGGCGCTCGAGCCGGCGCGCGTCTGGGGTGAAGTACAGGCGCTGCAGCCCGGCTGGCTCGGGCTGGCCCTGGCTGTCACGGTGCTGCAGACCCTGCTGTCGGCCTGGCGCTGGCGCTTCACCGCCTCCCGTCTGGGGCTGGACCTGCCCTGGCGCCAGGCCGTCGGCGACTACTACCTGGCCAGCTTCGTGAACCAGACGCTTCCCGGGGGCGTCCTCGGCGATGCCTGGCGGGCGCATCGCCACGCGGCCGGCCAGCGCGACGGCGGGGCGGCCTGGCGGGCCGTGCTCATCGAACGCGGCTCCGGCCAGCTCCTGGTCGTTGGGCTGGGTCTGGTCAGCCTGCTCGTGCTCGTGCAATGGCAGGGCGCCAACCCGTCCCCGCCGAACGCGCTCGAGACCGCCTGGCGCCTCGGATGGGGCCTCGCCCTGCTGGCCGGAGTGCTGGCACTCCTGCTGCGCCTGTCGCAGCGCTTCTGGCAGCCCCACTGGCGACGATTCCGGGACGATCTCGGGCGCGCGCTGCTTGCGCGTTCCGCCCTGCTCCCGCAGCTCGCCAGCTCCGGTCTGATCGTGTCGAGCTACGCCCTGGTCTTTCTCCTGGCCGCCCGCGCTATCGGCGTGACGCTCGAAGCGGCCATCCTCCTCAGCCTCGCCCTGCCGGTGCTGCTGGCAATGCTGGTTCCGCTGTCGATCGCCGGCTGGGGCTGGCGCGAGGCGCTGGCCGGGGGCTTGTGGATGAGTCTGGGGCTGCCCCCCGAGCAGGGCGTTGCCGTCAGCCTTGCTTATGGGGTCATCGTCTTTCTTGCCGCCACCCCCGGCATCGCCGTGTGGCTGTCGCGTCCCGCACGCTCCGCCAGGCCTGATCGGGCACGGACAACGCTCAAGCCGCCCCGCTCAGGTCGAGATCAACAACCAGCTCGTCGGCCAGGGGAAAGCTGCGCATCGTCCGTCGATCGGCCTCGCTCAGGCGTTCGATGGGGCGAAGATTGAGTCCGCTGGGGCCGGAGCCGATCAACAGGGGAGCGATCAGCAGATGGAGTCGATCGAGGGCCTGGGCATCGATGAAGCGTGACACGGTGACCCCACCGCCTTCGATCAGCACCCGCCGCAAGCCAAGCTCGGCGAGGGCGGCAAGAATGGCGCCAGGGTCCAGCGCTGCAGGCTGCGTTGCCCTCGAAGATGCAAGGCGCAGGGCTTCAACGTGGGCGGGCCAGTCGTCACGATCGGTGGAGCGCGCGTGGACGAGGATCAGCCGCGGGGTCACTGCAGGATCGAAGAGGGGGCCACGGCAAGGCACGCGCGCCGCCGGGTCGATGATCACCGGCACGGGATCGGCGCCCTGGCAGTGACGGACCGTCAGCGCCGGTCGATCGGCGACAGCCGTTCCTGCGCCGACGACGACCGCATCGACGAGGGCGCGCAGGCGATGCAGATGCGCCCGCATCGGCCGGCCGTTGATGTAATAGGAATCCCCCGACGCCGTGGCGATGCGTCCATCGAGGCTCTGGCCGAGCTGCGCGATGGCCAGGTCGCGATCCTGGAGCAGGGGCTGGAACAGAGCGAAGGCCCGCCGATCCCCCGGCGACCAGGCACCGTCCAGCTCGGCGCTGCCCCGGGCGGGCCGGCCAAGGCTTGCCTTTCCATCCTCCGACCGCCATTTGAAGGACTGGTCGCGCGGCGTGGCGACCAGTTTGAGGAGCACCGACCACAGGCGTTGACTGGGCTCAGCCATCGACAACGTCCGATTCCGGCGGCGGTTCCGAAAATGAAAGCAGGGACGCAGATGGTTGCGACGGTCGCAGCCCGGGCAAGGAGCCTTTCACATGATTCAGCCTGTGCTCAATTAATTTCATGATGACACAACAAGTAAAAAACGCCATGCATCAAGTTGCCCGCGCGCTCTTCGATCTCCGACGGGGCGTCCCCGTGATCGTTTCCGAAAAGACGAGTTCGTCGCTGGTCTTCCCCATCGAGTCCGTGGCCGAGCAGCAGCTCGAGACCTTGAGCGCGATGGCCGGCACGCCGGCCATGCTGACCGTGACCGGTCACCGACTCCAAGCCATGGGCCACGACTGGCATACCGATGAGGCCGGGAGCTTCGACCTCCAGCCAGGCACTGGCACGGACGTGGAAACCCTTCTTCAAGCCGCCGCATCGCGCTTCGATGGGTCAGACGCCCTCGGGCCGCTGAGGGCCGCTGACCGCCTCGAGCAAGCCGGACTTGCACTCCTGCGACGCGCGCTCCTCGTTCCCGCAGGCCTGACCGCCGCGATCCACCCGTCGCGCCGCGCGGACATCGACGCGGCCATCGAGTCGGGCCGCCTGCTGTCGATCCCCGTCGCCGCCGCGGAGCAGTGCTTCGAGCTCGGCGACGGCATGTTGAAGCGGATCAGCGAAGCCGACGTGCCGCTCAGCGACGCCGAAGACGCCCGTTTCGTCCTGTTTCGCGAGCCCGACGGTCTGCGTGAGCACCTTGCCGTACTGATCGGAAGCCCCGAGGACTGGCCCGCCGCGGTCCCCGTCCGACTGCATTCGTCTTGCCTGACCGGCGATCTTTTCGCCAGCCTGCGCTGCGACTGCGGCGAACAACTCAGCCGCGGCGTCGCCCGTATTCGCGAACTGGGCGGCGGCATCCTGCTCTACCTGGCGCAAGAGGGTCGAGGCATCGGCCTGGCCAACAAGCTGCGGGCCTATTCTCTCCAGGACCAGGGGCTGGACACGGTCGAAGCCGATCAGACCCTGGGCTTTGGCGAGGACGAGCGACGCTATGGTGTCGCCGTGGATATGCTGCAGGCCCTCGGCGTCCATCGCATCCGCCTGCTGACCAACAACCCGACCAAGCTCCAGGCCCTGGCCAACGGCGGCATCGAGGTGCGGGGTAACGATCGGCTGTACGGTCAGGTCACGCCGCAGAATCGGCGCTACCTGAACGCCAAGGCCCAGCGCTCCGGTCATCTCCTCGAAGAATTGCTCAACGAGAATTAAGACTCGTTGGTCGCCCCGTCAATCGGCCAGGGCATGCGCGATGTTTGCTCGATGACTTCGGCGAGGCGTTCCGCGTAATGCGCGATGAGGACAGCGCCTGACGCGGCGGAGGCGTCACCCGCTCGCCCGACCACCCCGTGCTCGTTCAGATCCTGGGCCAGCCAGGCCCAGGCCGCTCGACCGGCGGGTCCGAACAGACCGATATCGTCACTCGCGCCTTGCCGCAGGGGAAAATCAGCCACCTTGTCCTGGCGCACAAGCTCCGGGGCCAGATGGAGCATCATCGAGGTCTCGGCCAGCCCGCCGTGGAGGCCCTCGCGCAGTTCCCGGGCGTCCAGCAAATCCGCCGGCGGCGGCAGCTTCATGTAATTGGCTTTGACCACCAAAAGACCGAGCCTGCGCCGCAGCGCCAGGGCCGCGTTGTCGATTGCCGCATGATTGCCGCCGTGGGCATTGAGCAACACCAGGCGCCGACCGCCCGCCGCGGCCAGGGACGAACCGACCGCCTCGATGACCTGGGCGGTCAATTCGGGCGGCAGGCTCAGCGTTCCGGGCATGGCGCTGTGTTCCTGGCTCGCGCCCAAGGCCAGCGACGGAAGCACCAGAAGCGACCGGTGGTCATCGAGGCGTTCGAGCATTGCATCGCGCAGACCCTCGCCGATGATCAGGTCGGTCGCCAGGGGCAGGTGCGGGCCGTGTTGCTCGATCGCGCCGAGCACCATCAGGGCCACGTTCGTCGAATCGAGGCGCTCGCCCAGCTCGGGGCTGGTCAGCTCGGTCCAGTGCATCATGCCGTGTCCATCCTTGCGTAGATATCGCCCGAGGCGAGACCATCAGCGCCGGCCTTCAGCCAGGCACGGAGGTCGTTCGAGCACTTCCAATCGCTCCAGCGCCATCGCCGCTCCTCACCGGCCACCGCATTGTAGACAGCCGGTCCCAGGGCGTCGATCCGATCAAGGCAGGCCAGGGTCCGCTCCAGCGTACCGCGAACGAACTCGAAGGAGAGCGCCGCCACGGGTCGGCTGAGTCCGGCAAGCGCGTCGGCTTCATGACCCTCGATATCGAGCTTGACGAAGTCCGGCGCACCGAAGCGCGCGATCAATTCGTCAAGCGTCGTGACCGGGACGCCGACGGACTCGCTCCAGCGCACGTGATCGAAGCCACCGTGCCGCTCCTTGACCTCACGCATCCACTGCGAATCGAGCGTCGCCACGCTGGGATGGGCTGGACTCACTGCCAGCTCAGCACGCCCGGGACGACGCCCCAGCGCGACGGCTTCGATGATGACGCCGTCGTCGCCGCCGTGGAAGCGGCGCAGCCACCGCAGGGGACCGTCCTGCGGCTCAAGGGCGATCACGCGCGCACCGAGGTGGCGAAACGCCCGGGTTCGATCACCGAGGTGAGCGCCCACGTCGAAGACGAGCCCGCCCTGCGGCACCAGCGGACGGTACAGGGATTTGAGGCCGCGCAGACGACCGGGGCGGCGATAGATCCAGAGGGAGCGAAGCAAGCCCCACTGGCCGGCAAGGCGCTGGCGCGCCGAACGCTGCGGCTGGTTCACCGACTCTGTGGCATCGTGCTCATTTCTCCAGTGTGCCTGATGCCCGTGCGCCCCAAGTCATCGATGCAGCCATCGCCCAACGCGGCCGAAAGCCGCTTCTCGGGCGCGCCCTGGGCCCAGGCGCTGGCCGCCCTCGCCCTGATGAACGCACTGCTGCTGCTGCCGCTGTGGTGGCGGGACGGCGCCTTTTCAGCCTGGTGGATTCCCGAGCTCGGACTCCTGCCGCTGTTCCTCGGCCTTGGGTCCGGGCGCGGATGGCGCTGGTGCCTGGCGGCGCTCCTGACCTTTTTCGTGCTGGCCCTGGCCGGCGATGCTCTGGTGCGAGACGTCCTGGACCGGCCGCTGAATCTGGCGCTCGACCCCTTGCTGCTCCGCGCCGGATTCCATTTTCTCTCGGGCAGTCTGGGCCTGCCGGTTGCGGTGCTGCTCGCCGTCTCGGTGGCAGCGCTTGTCGCCGTGATGGTGGGATTCTGGTGGCAGCTGCTCCAGGGCGCGGCTCGACCGCCCTGGGCCGGCTCGGCCCTTCCGCTAGCGCTGATCTCGGTCGCGCTGATCTTTACCAGCCTGCGCGCCGAAGGGCCCGCCGCGCTGCGACCGGCGATCGTCGAGCTCGCCAGCGAGCAGGCCCGGCGGGTCGAGCAAACGCTCGCAGACCGATCACGCCTGACCGCGCGCGCCGCCTTGCCCGAGCTCCGGGCGCAGGCAATCCCCACACTGGCCGGGCGTGAGGTCATCGTCGCCTTCGTCGAGTCCTACGGCATGACGGCCTGGCGCCAGCCTGAGTATCGCCATGTCATCGATCCCCTAGCGTCCGCTGCCGCCGAGCGTCTGGACGCCGCCGGCCTCGAGATGATGACCACGCGATTGCGCTCGCCGATACGCGGTGGCCAGTCCTGGCTCGCTCACGCCACGCTCCTGAGCGGCCAGCGCATCGACAACGACCTCTCCTATCGTCGCATCCTGTCCTCGGAACAGGATTTTCTCAGCGACGACTTCGCTGCCACCGGGCATGCAACGCGGGTGATCGCTCCGGCCATCGTCCGGCCCTGGCCCGAGGCGAAGGCCCTTGGCTTCGACCAGCGCTTCGATGCCGCGGCGCTGGGTTACCGCGGGCCCGGATCCGGCTGGGTCGGGATTCCCGACCAGTTCTCCCTGCACCGCTTCAGTCGGATCCGCGAGGACCAGGCAGAGCCGGGCTTCAATCTGCTCCTCCTTATCAGCTCACATGCCCCCTGGCTGCCAGGACCGCCCGTGCTTGCCGATTGGAGTCAGCTGGATCGGGCACAGCCCTGGCCGGCGTGGACACCGCCGCCGCGCGATCGCCTCGTCTACCTGCGTGACACGGAACGGCTGAAGAACCGCTACCCGCACGCCCTGGCCTACAGCCTTGAGGTCCTTTTTCGATGGGCTCTGGACCACCTGGGTTCGGATGACATCCTGCTGATTCTCGGCGATCATCAGCCGGCCACTCTAATCACGGGCAGTGGCGCCAGCCCGGACGTGCCCGTCCACCTGATCGCTGCCGACGCCGCACAGCTGGTGGACAGAACCATGGGGCTCGGTTTTCGCACCGGCCAGGTACCGCCGGACGCCGCAAGCACCCTTGGTCTCGAGGATCTTCGCGACTGGTTTCGCAGCACAAGGGCGGTGCTTCCGCAGGCGTATGGCGATGCGGTATCGCCAGCCCGCGACCGCAGCGCCGAAAGAAGATGACCTCGATTTCACTCCCTGTGCGTAGGGTCAAAGGCAATTCGCATCGAGCGAATTGCCACTCAACACACCACGGAGACTCTATGAGTTTGACGAACCTGAAGGACGTCTACATCGATCAGCTGAAGGATCTTTATAGCGCCAACAATCAGGCAGTCAATATCACCGAAGAATTGATGAAGGCTGCCCACGACGAGGACCTGAAAGCCGCGCTGAGCGACAGCCTGGACGGCACT
>CAZDFS010000005.1:0-28985 GCA_964504865.1 uncultured Wenzhouxiangella sp. | reverse complement strand
CAGTACCAGCGCCTGGCGCATTACGCCATCGCCGGCTACGGCTGCCTCACGGCCTTTGCCCGTCGCCTGGAGCTCGACAAGGACCATGAGCGCCTCCAGCGCTGCCTCGACAATACCTACGGCGGCGACCGGCGCTTTACGGGGCTGGCCACGCAGGGAATCAATGCCGAGGCCAAGGCCGCCTGACGTGACACCATCCTGGCCTGTCGCCTCAGACAGGTCGATTCGATGGTCGTCTAAAAGCCCGTACCGCGGGCTTTTCGCTTATCTGGGTGTGCCATCGAAGTCCTCGATCGGCATGGACAGCGCCGTCCCTGTGGCCCGGATACCATGCGGGCTTGCCATCGTCAGGATCTGAGGTCTCGTGAACAAGAAAACCCCCGGCCTGTTCGGCCGTATCGAGTCACTGCAGGGCCAGCGACCCTGGGGAGATGTTCTCGATGCCGGCACCGGCCAGCACTCGGCCCGCTGGATCAGCGCCCTCGAGACCCGCTCATGGACAGCACTGACCGCCTCGGAAGCGATGGCTGATCAGGTCAGTCGAGCCATCGAAGGACGGCGGCGGTCGGTCGATCGGCTCCTGGTCGGCAACTGGACCGATTCCGAACTGCTCGCCGGCGAAGCCTTCGACACGGTGCTGGTCGACTACCTCCTCGGTGCCATCGACGGTTACGCGCCGTACTGGCAAAGCCAGCTCTTTCCGCGCCTGCGGCCCCTGGTCCGCGGTCGGATGTATGTCACCGGCGTCGAGCCCTATGTTCCGTTTCCTGCAGCGACCGAGGCCGGACAGATCGTGCGCGAAATCGGCTGCCTGCGCGACGCCTGTCTGCTGCTGGCCGGCGAAAGGCCCTACCGCGAATTTCCGATCGAATGGGTCGTCCTTGAAATCGAGCGCGCGGGGTTCCGCATCATCGACGCTCAGCATCATTCAATCATCTATCGCCAGCGCTTCGTCGACAGCCAGCTGGGGATGTGCCGCGACCGGGTCAAGCGCTTCAGCAGTGGAGCGCCGGATCAGGCCATGCTGAGCTACATCGACGAGCTGCACGGCCGCGCCACGGCGCTGATCGACCGCGACGGCGGCCTGCGCCACGGTGCCGACTACCTGATCGCCGCCGAACCCGGGGATTAGAGAAGGACGGAAAATGCGCCTTCCGGACTTCACCGCCGTGCCGCAGAATTGGTACGATATAACGTTCCTATTCCTAAGGCTTCCTTGTTCCTATGCGCCATTCAATTCTAGCCCTGTCGATTTCCGCCGCGCTCGGCAGCCTGCCGGCTCTGGCCCTCGCCCAGAACGCCTCCCCCGACGATCCGGCGGATCTGGAAACCATCGCGGTCCGCGCCCTGCCCATCGAGCGTAGCGAGCTGGACTCTGCTGAACCGATCGAAGTGCTGGCCGGCCAGGCCCTGGATGACCGTCGCGGCATGACCCTCGGAGAAACGCTCGCCAATCAGCCCGGCGTGCACTCGTCCTTCTACGGTCAGGGCGCGGGGCGTCCGATCATTCGCGGCCTTGGCGGTCCGCGCGTCCGCATCCTCGAAGACGGCCTGTCGACCGGTGATGCCTCGGCGCCCAGCGACGATCATGCGGTCACCATTGATCCGTTTCTGGCCGACCAGATCGAGATCCTGCGCGGGCCGGCCACCTTGCTCTATGGCTCCGATGCCTCGGGCGGGGTCGTGAACATCGTCGACAACCGAATCCCCGAGCAAGTCCCCGATGCCCCGCTGGCGGGCCGCTTCGAGCTCCGCGGCGATACGGTCGCCGAGGAGCGCTCGGGCGCCCTGCGCCTGAATGGCGGTGGGGGGTCCTTTGCCTGGCACCTGGACGGCAGCTGGCGCGATGCCGATGATTACGACATCCCCGGGCCCGCGGAACGAGAGTTCGGCCACGGCGAAGACCACGATCATCATGACGAGCACGACCATCACGATGACCACGATCATCACGACGGCGAGGGCTCCGGCACCCTCGACAACAGCTTCGTCGAGACCCTCTCGGGCACGATCGGCGGCAGCTGGATCGGCTCGCGCGGCTTCCTCGGCGCCTCGGTTCGGCGCTACGAGACCGAGTACGGCATCCCGGCACCCCACAGCCATGGCGGCCATGACCATGATCACGGCGATCATGATGACCACGACATGCACGATGATCATGACGAAGACCATGACCACGAGCACGAGGACCACGGCGACGACGAGGGCATGGCCTTCATCGACATGGAGCAGACCAGCTGGGACATCAAAGGGCAGCTCGACGATCCCCTGCCCGGCTTTACCCGCGCACGGATCCGCTTGGGCTACAACGACTATCGCCACCGCGAGATCGAAGTCGAAGAAGAAGGCCACGGAGAGCATGACCACGACGATGAACATGACCACGAGCCGACGCAGTTCGATGTCGAGACCTACCAGGCGCGCCTCGAGCTTCGGACCGAGCCCGTCGCCGGCTGGGAAGGCGCCATCGGCGTTCAGTACGACCAAGAAGACTTCGTCGCGGCCGGCGAAGAAGCCTTCGTCCCGCCCAACGAAACCGACGCCATTGCCCTGTTCCTACTGCAGGAACAACAATTCGGTAACGTCAACGTCAGCTTCGGTGCACGCCTGGAGCAGACCGAGATCTCGGCGGACCTGCCTGCTCACGACGATCATGACCACGAGCATGATCATGACCACGGCCACGAGCATGAGGAACACGGCCACGACGATCATCATGAGCACGAGTTCGACTTCGACTTCGATCGCGACAGCCGCAAGTTCACCAACTGGTCGGCCAGCCTTGGCGCCGTCTGGCAGATGAGCGAGCGGTGGCAGTCGTCGATCAGCCTGGCGCGCTCGCAGCGAGCCCCGTCAGCGACCGAGCTGTTCTCGAACGGGCCCCATCTGGCTACCTTCAGCTTCGAGGTCGGGAATCCCGACCTGAATCGCGAAACCACCCTGTCCTGGGACCTGGGCCTGCACCGCCATAGCGACTTCTTCGATTTCGATATCGACCTGTTCTACAAGCAGGTCGATGACTTCATCTACCTGGCCGAGACCGGCGAGGAAGTCGACGGTTTTGACTTACGCCTGGCAACGCAGGAGGATGCCGAACTCTACGGCCTGGAAACCCAGGCCACCTGGAAGCTGCGCGACACCGCCGCCGGTAACTTCGACCTGACCGCTGGCTACGACATGGTGCGCGGCGAGCTGGATGCGGGCGGCAACCTGCCCCGCATTTCGCCCCAGCGTGTGACCGCCGGCGTCGATTGGTTCAACGGTCCCTGGCGCGCCGGGGTGGGCTGGCAGCGGGTCTTCCGCCAGGACGAAGTCGCTGAATTCGAGACCGAAACGCCGGGCTACAACCTGGTCAATGCACGCCTGGCCTACGCCTTCAACGTCGGTACCGTCCCGATGGAAGCCTATATCTCAGGCCAGAACCTGGGCGACAACGAGGCACGCGTCCACACGTCCTTCCTGCGCGACTTCTCGCCCCTGCCAGGGCGCAACTTCCGCGTCGGGATTCGCGGCGAGTTCTAGCCCGGTTGAACGACCAGGCTGCCTGCGGCGGGCCCGCTCTCCAAGACCCGTCCGCAGCCAGCTCGGCGACCCAGGCTCCTGGCGCATCCTGCGTCAGGGGCTTTTTATTGGCCGCTGATGGTCGGCCTGGCCTCGTTTGACTCTCGCAGCGTGCAGGGCTATTCTGGGAGATCAAACGTACGAATTTGCTCGTGCTTCGCGCATGCCATCGACCGATCAGGAGGTCCCGGCCCTTGAGTTCCCTACCCGCACCAACCCCCTCCGAACTGAGGATCCTCAAGTCGCTCTGGAGCGATGGCCCTTCGACCGTGCGCGAAGTCCACGAACGCATTGCCAGCGACCAGGGCCTGAGCTACACCACCACCCTGAAGCAGATGCAGATCATGCACGGCAAGGGCCTGCTCGAGCGCGATGACTCGCAGCGAGCCCACGTCTTTCATGCCGTGATCGGCGAGGATGAAACGCAGCGCGTCATGCTCGACGACTTCATGTCGCGGGTCTATGAGGGTTCGGCCTCCCGCCTGGTGATGCAGGCGCTTGGCATGTCACGCGCGGCGAACCCGGAGGAGCTGGCAGAAATCGACAGCCTGGTCCGCAAGCTGCGGGCCCGAGCCGGCAAAAAAACCGAAGGGGCCTGATCCATGGCAACGATCGACTATCCACTGATCGAGCAGCTCGGCCTGACCTTGCTGCACTTCCTCTGGCAGGGTGCGCTGCTCGGCATCCTGTACTGGCTTGCGCTGGTCATCGGACGCCCTGCCAGCGCCCGCACCCGCTATAACCTTGCCGTCGGCACCCTGCTGGCGCTGGGGCTGATGCCTGTCCTGACCTTTGCCTATCTGAGCTCGGCCAGCGCAGGGGCAGCAACGCTCGCCGGTGCGACCGCCGGATCGACCTGGAGCAGCGAAGGCCTGGCAGTCATGCAGTTGGTGGTCAGCGCCACCGGCCAGGATCAGGCCATCACGCTGCTGACCTGGACCGTCGCGGGCTGGCTCGCCGGGGTGCTCCTGCTGTCCGCTCGCCTCGTCCTGGGCTGGCACTACATCACCCGGCTGAAACGGTCGGCGCGGCGCGACGCGCTGGCCCATCTCAAGCCGAGCCTGGATCGTCTCCGCGCGGCGATGGGGATCCGCAAGTCCGTCGCTCTGGCTGTCTCGGACCGCATTCCCTCACCCGTTGTGGTCGGCTGGCTCAAGCCGCTGATCCTGTTTCCACCCGCCCTGGTGGCGCGCTTGTCGGCGGACCAGGTCGAAATGATCCTGGCACACGAACTGGCGCACATCCGCCGCAACGATCATCTGATCAATCTGATCCAGATCGTGATCGAGACCCTGCTCTTCTACCATCCGGTGGTGGCGCTCGTCTCGCGTCAGATTCGCATCGAGCGAGAAAACGCCTGCGACGATCTGGCCGTGGACTCGACCCAGGACCGCCTGGCCTATGTCGAAATGCTGGCCTCCCTCGAGCGATTCCGACAGCCGGGCCCCAGCCTGACCCTGGGGCTGCAGGACGGGCAGATTCTCGGGCGCATCCGACGCCTGGTCGAGCGGTCGCGGCCGCGCCGCCAGATCGGCGTGACCCTGCCCGCGCTCCTCGGCCTGATGCTGCTGGCCGGATCGACGGGACTCTGGTTGATGCCCGACCCGGACCGTGAAGCAATCGCCTCGGCGCCGGCGGGCAACCCGACCGACACGCCAAGACCCACGCCCGAGGAGATCGCAATGGGACAGGCGCCCTCGACGGCACCGTTGTTCTCGCTGCCCGGGGCCGGGGAACTGGCCGCAGCCCCCGCGGCGGCGGTTGACCCGCCCGAGGACGCGCGCAGCGCGCTGCCGGCCGGCGCTGAAAGCAGGCCGAGCGTAAGCCTGGATCTCGACCGGGCAACGGCGTCCCTCGAGCCCCTGCCGCCGGTCCAGTCAGCCGCCCCCTCAACTCCGATCGACGAATCAGTGGATACGCCGACAAGCCGCCCGGCCGATGACCGCGCTGGGCCACAGTCCGTCGACACGACGGCGTCGCTGAACCGAGCCGCGGGGCGTCCCGAGTCAGACCTGCGGCAGTTGGCCATGGCCACGCCGGCACCCGCCAGCATCGAAGACTCGATCCCCAGCAGCGCACCGCGCCCCTCGATGCCCGAACTGACCGGCGGCGACCTGCTGCGCCAGGTCGAGCCGAGCTTTCCGAGAAAAGCCCGGCGCCGCGGCGTCAACGGCATCGTCGAACTGGAGTTCACGGTCGATGAGCGGGGCCGGGTTCGCGGCATCGGCGTCATCGACGAGCAGCCCGGGGGCTACGATTTCGGTGCCGCCGCGACGGCAGCGATCGAACAGTGGCGCTTCGAACCCTATCGGCGGGGCGAAGCCACCGTCGAGCGCCAGGTTCGCCTTGAAGTCGAATTCGATCTCGCCGAGATCTGCTCGGTCAGCACCGGGTCCCGACTGCCGCGCTGCTGAATCAGCGCCGTGGGCCTTGGCCACACGGCACCGTTTGCCGCGCTTCCGGCCGGCCGGGTACAATCGCGGTCTCGCTATGGATCGCTGCGGGGTTCGCCCTAGGGCCTGGTTGCATCCAACGCGCTCACGTTGACCCCATCAGCCCCATCGACGGGTCAGCGTTCAACGAACCCTAAACCGATGGAGTCACAGCAATGATCCTACGAATGGCAGCCGCCGTCCTTTGTGCCAGCCTGGCCCTGAACGTCGCGGCCCAGACCCCCAATATCGAGCCGGGCGAATGGGAAAACACCAGCACCATTACCTTCACCTCGGAAATGCCGATCCCCGATCAGTCCGACACCACGACGAGCTGCATCACCGAGGAAGACATCAACTCGGGTGACTTCATGCAGGAGATGGACGGCTGCACCGTCACCGAGCGGGACCTCCGCGCCGACGGTATGGACTACGCCATGGAGTGCAACAACGGCGGTATGGCGATGACCATGACCGCGCACATGGAATTCAACGGCGATTCCATGGAAGGCACCGTCAAGGGCGAGATGGAAAGCCCCATGGGGCCGATGGAAATGAACGTCACCATGAGCGGACGCCGCCTGGGCGACTGCACGAACTGATCAGCCGGATGTCGACGGCGGCTGTCCAGCACGGGCGGCCGCTGACGAAGCTCAGCCCGAAGCCCGGTCCCACTGGGTTGCCAGGGCCCCGCGATGAACCTCTGGGTTGTAGTAGCGGGTCGTCAGACCGCTGGCTTTGAAACGGTCCGGGTCCGCCGCGCGAAGCACGTCCCCCTTGCAGGCCTGTGTCGCCGACCACCAGCCCGACGGATAGCAGGGCTGGGGAAAGCCCAGGGTCTGGATATCACTGAAGCCGGCCTCCTTCATATTGCCGCGGATACCGCGGATCAAATCATGATGGAGCAACGGTGATTCGCTCTGCTGAACCAGAATCCCGCCCTCGGCCAGGGCCGCGTAGCAGTCAGCAACAAAGCCAGGGCCGAACAGGCCTTCGGCGGGACCGATCGGATCGGTCGAATCCACGATGATCAGATCCAGGCTGCCCGGCTCCGCGTTCTTGATGTGCGCCAGACCGTCGTCGAAGCGCAGTCGCGCGCGCGGATCGTCATTGCGCTGACATAATTCAGGAAAGTAGTTCTCGGCAAGGCGCGTGACCGTCTCGTCGATCTCCACCTGAGTGCAGGTCTCGACGCCACTGTGGCGTAGGACTTCACTGAGCGTGCCGCAGTCGCCGCCGCCGATGATCAGGACGCGCTTCGGATCCGGATGGGAGAACAGGGCAGGATGTGTGAGCATCTCGTGGTAGAGAAAATTATCGCGGCTGGTGAGCATGACGAAGCCGTCGATGACCATCAGATTGCCCCAGCTTTCGGTCCGATAGATCTCGATCGTCTGATAGTCCGTGACCTCATGCGCCAGGCGGGTTTCGACCTTCAGGGACCAGGCCGATCCCGCGTCCTGGTGCGTTTCCGTGAACCATTTTTCCTTGTCGGGATGCATTGCCGGATCCTGAATGATGAGCAGCTCAGCTTAGGGTAGCCTAAACCGCCGCGCTACAATACTCGCCCAGGGAATCTCTGAATCATTATGCTCGGAGCGCGTTTCAGTCGGAGAAGCCGCATTGGAGTCTCGTCAAGCGCGTGCCTCCCGCAAAGGCCTTTGCGCCCGGGCATCGTTATTCAGAGGTTCCCTGGGCCTGAACCCTTCTTTTCCATCGGGAACCACGATCACCATGAGCCAGGACGTCGCAGATCAGAATCGTAGACGCTACGCCATCCAACGCTGGTCGGATGGCTATTTCGGCATCGATGACGCAGGCCGGTTGAGCGTCTGCCCTACCCGCGCCGACGGGGCGAGTCTGGCGCTCACCGACATCGTCGAGCTCGCCCATCGCCAGGGCCTGCGTCTGCCGATGCTGCTGCGCTTCCCGCAGATCCTTCAAAGCCGCGCCGAGCAGCTCATCTCGGCCTTCGAAAGCGCGATCGAAGACCAGGGCTATGGCGGCAAGTACACGGCGGTCTATCCGATCAAGGTGAATCAGCAGGCGACGGTCGTTCGCACCCTGGCCAATGTCCGGGGGCTAGGGCTGGAGGTCGGCAGCAAGCCCGAGCTCATCGCCGCCCTGGCCGAGGCCGGGCCGGGCACGACGCTGATCTGCAACGGCTACAAGGACGCCGCGTTCATCCGCCTGGCCTTGAGCGCGATCACCCTGGGTCTGAAACCGATCATCGTCATCGAAAAGCCCGGCGAGTGGGCACTCATCGAACGCGAAGCGCGTCGCCTCGGGGTGACCCCCACCATTGGGGTCCGCCTGCGCCTGTCGTCCCTCGGCGCCGGCAACTGGCAGAACACCGGTGGCGAGAGGGCCAAGTTCGGCCTGTCGGCCGCACAGGTGCTGGAATTGATCGAGTCCCTGCGCGACAGCGACTGTCTCGACTGGCTGGGCCTGCTGCATTTCCATATGGGCTCGCAGCTGTCCAACCTCCGCGACATCCAGCACGGTGTGCGCGAAGCCGGCCGCTACCTGGTCGAACTCGTTCGCGCCGGCGTCCCGATCCGCCTGCTCGACATCGGCGGCGGCCTGGGCGTCGACTACGAGGGCGGCGGCACGCGCAGCTTCTGCTCGATGAACTATTCCCTGCGCCAGTATGCGCAGACCATCGTCTCCGGCCTGGCCGAGCTCTGCCGCGAGCACGACATCCCCATGCCCGATCTGATCTCCGAGTCAGGCCGTGCCCTGGCCGCGCACCATGCCGTTCTGATCACCAACGTGACCGAGTCCGAGAAACCCTCGGCCCGCGTCGGCCCGCTCCAGACCGATGACCATGCCCTGATTCAGAGCCTGCACGAGGTGCTGGACCAGGCCGGCGATCGCGAGCCGGAGGAGTCTTATCTTGAGGTCGAACACCTGGTGGAGGAGGGGCGGAATCTGTTTCTCTATGGCGACCTGTCGCTGGCCGACCGGGCTCGCCTCGAGCCGCTGCACCACGCCATTCTGGAGAAGCTGGCCGCTCAGCTCGACCCGGAGCATCGCCGCCATCGCGAGCTGGCCGAACGCATTCGCTACCAGCGCTCGTCGAAGTATTTCATCAACCTCTCGATCTTCCAGTCCCTGCCCGATATCTGGGCCATCGATCAGGTGTTTCCGATCGTGCCCCTGGAGCGACTCAACGAGGTACCGACCGAACGCGCCGTGCTCGAGGACCTGACCTGCGACTCCGACGGCCGCATCGATCAGTACGTCGACCGCGGCCTTCTCGAACCGACGCTGCCGGTCCACGCCATCCGTCCGGGAGAGACCTATCTGCTAGGCCTGTTCATGACGGGCGCCTACCAGGAGACGCTTGGCGATATTCATAATCTATTCGGCGACACGGACAGCGTCGATGTCTGGATCGACGCTGACGGCGTTCGCCTGGACAACATCCGCTCCGGCGACACCGCCGATGCCGTCCTCGGCCTGGTCGGCTACAACGCCCGCGATCTGATGACGTCCTGCCGCGCCCGCGTCGCGGCCGCGGGTCTCGACAGCGAGGCGCGCGAGACCCTGGAACGGCTGCTGACCGAAGGCCTGTCCGCCTACACCTACCTGGAGACCGGCGCATGAAGGCAACGCCCGACACCATCGGCTGGATCGGCCTTGGCGCCATGGGCTGGCCGATGGCCGGTCATCTCCACGCCCAGGGCCATCTGCGCGCAATCTGGAACCGCAGCGCCGACAAGGCCCAGGCCTTCGCCGAGCAGCATCCGGGCGTCGCGATCACCGACTCGCCCGCCGACCTGGCGCAGGCGGTGCAGTCCCTGGCGATCTGCGTCTCCGCCGACGAGGATCTGGCCGAGGTCATCGACGCCCTGCTGCCCGGACTCTCGGCGGGGCAGACTCTGATCGACCACTCCACGGTCAGCCCGGCCGCGGCCCGTCGCCAGGCCCAGCGCCTGGCCGAGATCGGCGTCGGCTTCGTCGACGCTCCCGTGACCGGCGGCGTGGAAGGTGCCATCAAGGGTCAGCTGGCCGTCATGGCCGGCGGCGAGTGGGACCATTACCACGCCATGATTCCCTTTCTCGACGCCTACTCGCGCATCCACCACCACCTCGGCCCCAGCGGCGCGGGCCAGTCGGCCAAGGCGGTCAACCAGCTGATGGTCGCCGGCATCGCCGAGGCGGTCTGCGAGTCCCTGGCCCTGATGGACACCCTCGACCTGCCGCGGGAGATGATGCTCGAGCTGCTTTCGGGCGGTGCCGCGGGCAACTGGTTTCTCGACAAGCGCGGCCGCACGATGCTCGCCGACGAGTTCGAGGTCGGCTTCTCTCCCCGCCTGCTGCTGAAGGACCTGAAGATCAGCCAGTCCCTGTGCGATGAGGTGGGCTTCCAGTCCAGCGTGCTGTCACAGGCGATCGCCGATTACCAGCATCTCCTCGATCAACACGAGCCCGGAAAAGACATCTCGGCGCTCATTCGCTACAAGAAGCCGGCCGGTTGATCGGTTTACGCCCCTTGCAATCGATCAATTGAGCTGAAAGACTTGTGACGGTCGGGTTGCCGTTGGGGGTGGACGCAAGCCAGCGAAGGAATAACAACGATCGGCAGGGAGACGCTCCTGATGAAATACCCCTTGATACTGATTTTCCTCACCTCGCTGATGGCGCCTACGGCGGCCAGCGAGCGGCCAGCACCAGCCAGCTTCACCCTCGACCGCGCGGCGCTGACGCCGCTGAGCGAGATCGAACAGATCCGCTTCGACGCGCTCGATCTCGAGGCCATCGCCGCGCAGGATGCTCTGCGTGAGTCCGGCGGGGGATTGTTGCGCTTTGCCTATCCGCACGCCGTCGACCTGCCCGCGAGCCGATTCGGGCGCTGGGATGAAGTGGACGATCTGAGCATCTGGCGCTTCCGGATCCACGCCGAGAATGCCACCCTGACCAACCTCGGCTTCAGGGACGTTCGCCTGCCGGCAGATGCGCAGCTGTTCGTCTACAGCCCCAAGGCTGCCAGCGACCGCCAGGGCGATACATTCTCGGTAATCGGTCCCTATGGCTCGGACATCAACCAGCCGCACGGCGTGTTCTGGACACCCAACCTGGTCGGAGAGGACGCGATCATCGAAGTCAGCCTGCCAACGGCACAGAGGGATCAGTTCAGTCTCACCTTGCACCAGGTCAGCCACGGCTATCGCGGGTTCGGAAGGATGGCGCAGGGCTATCAGCAGCCCGCCATCGACGGCGACGGCAACGCCAAGGACTCCTGCGATACGCTCGGCGGAAATCGTTCCGGGTCCTGCAATCAGGACGTGGCCTGTCTGAGCGACGGCGATCTCTGGAACGAACCCCGTCGCTCGGTCGGTGCCTATCAGGTCAACGGGATCGATTTCTGCACCGGTTCCCTGGTCAATAACACCAACAACGATCAGCGCATGCTGTTCATGACCGCTCGACACTGTATCGGCCCATCGGATGCGGCCAATGTGGTTATCTTCTGGAACTACGAATGGCCGACCTGCCGTCGACCCGGGGCGAGCGGCGGCACCGATGTCAATCCGCCAGACCCGAACCAGAGTAGCTCCGGCACGAGCTTCATCGCCGCCACGCGTGATCCGTTCAGCGGCACCTCCTGCCCAGGCGGCACCGGCGATGAGTGCTCGGACATGATTCTCGTCGAGGTCAACGATACGCCGGACGAGGCGTGGAATCTTCACTGGGCGGGCTGGGACCGTCGGCCGCCGCCATCCATCTGTGCCGATGGTCCAGGCGGCGATCCGACCAACGGCCTGTGCGCCACCATCCACCATCCCGGCGTGGACGAAAAACGCATCACCTGGGTCAACACGGACATCGAGATCGGCAGCATCGCCGGCTCCGACAACGTGCACTGGCACCCCTTCTGGCATAGCTCGCCACCGGAGCTGCCGAACATGCCGCCGGCCCCGCCCGCAACGATTCCTCCCGCCGTGACCGAAGGCGGCTCCTCGGGCTCTCCCCTGTACTCAGCCGAACGGCGCCTGATCGGTGTCCTCAGCGGCGGCCCGGCGGCCTGCGGTGCAACGGGTGCCAGCCTGTCCGACTTCTACGGCGGCCTCTTCCACGGCTGGGAAGGACTCGATCCGAATGATGACACGACGCGAATGCGGCCCCACCTGGATCCTGCCGGCACCAATCCTGAATTCATCGACGGCACCGACGGCGTCGGATTCAGCCTGACTGCCAATCCCACCGACATCAGCCAGTGCGGATTTGCCGACCTGGCCATTCAGATCGAGAGTACGTCGACGGGCGGCTTCACCGATCCGATCACCCTGTCGACCGTCGATCTGCCCGCAACGGTCAGCGGCGTGTTCGGCACCAATCCACTCACGCCGGGCGTCAGTACATCGCTGACGCTCAGCAACCTCGCCGCTCAGGGCGTAAGCAGCTTCAGCTTCGACGTCGAGGGGGTATCAGGCGCGATCCTTCGCACCCTGCCCGTCAGCGTCAACCTGGCCGATGCCAATCCGGGCGTGGCCAGCCTGACGGCACCGTCCAACGGCGACACGGGGGTCGGCACGAGCCCAACCCTTGAATGGACGCCCGTTGATACGGCGGTCAGCTACGAGGTCGAGATCGCCACGGATCCGGCCTTCAACAACGTCGTCTACGCCAGTGCGGAAACGGCTACCCAGCACACGGTCGAAGCCGCCCTGAACCCGACCACGCTTCACTACGTGCGAATCCGAGCCGTCAATGACTGCGGCGTTGGCCCCTGGTCGACCACCGTCTCCTTCACCACCGCCAACCTGATCTGCAGCGCACCAGGACTCGCGATTCCCGACGGCTCGGCTTCCGGCGTCAGCACCGATATCGTAGTCGGCGAAGGCGGCGCGTTGGATTCCATGGAGATTCAGCTCGACATCAGCCATAGCTATGTCGGCGATCTGATCATCGCCCTCGAACACGTCGAAAGCGGCACCTCCATCGACATCATGAATCGAGTGATCGGTGACAGCGCCACCTTCGGATGCAACGCCAACAACGTGCAGACCACGGCCTCGGACGCGGCCCCCCTGACCTTCGAAGACGACTGCAATCGGGGCACGAGCAATCAGGCCTACCCCGAGCCGGCCTACCGTCCCGACCAGCCGCTGAGTACGTTTGCCGGCACGCCACTCGCCGGAACCTGGCGCCTGTTCGTCAGCGACAACGCCGGATTCGATACGGGAACCATCAACGAGTGGTGCCTGCGGCCGGTGAGCGCGGAAGACCCGCTGATTTTCGACGATCGCTTCGAAGACAAACCCCTCTGATCGAGCATCTGCGATTGCCGGACGGCAGACTCGCCTGATGGCAAATGCAAAAGAAGCCGGGCACGTCCCGGCTTCTTTTTTTCCTGCTGGTCCAGTTCGCCCTTCGCCATCGCATCAAAGATTGAACCTCGGCTACTCCATGCGGTCTGTGCAGGTCTGCCGTGCGCATCGGGCCCGTCGCGCCACTGCGAGGACCTGCATCCTGACTGCTTGCCCACTGGCGCCCGGATCGATGATCAACCGCATCGACGGAAGACCAATAATGGAAATCGGGTATGCGGAACGCTTCTCCTCTCAAGGCATCGGGCATGGTGCTGTCGGGCCTCCTGTCCATCGGCCTATCGGGCCCGCTGATGGCCCAGAACGTTCTCGACGTCGATCAGCCGGTCGCTGAATGCACCGACTCGAATTGCCAGACCGCCTACGAGGCCGAGTTCTTCACCCCCTACGCACCCGTCACGGCACTGGACATGGTCAATAACCTGCCGGGCTTCAACCTGGATGACGGCGACAGCGGCTCGCGCGGTTTCGGTGGGGCCGCCGGCAACATCCTGATCAACGGCGAGCGGGTCTCGGCCAAGAGTGAAAGGCCCTCGGACCTGCTGTCGAGGATCCCGGCCGCCGACGTCGAGCGAATCATCGTGATCCGTGGCCAGGTCGGCGGCACGGATCTTCGCGGCCAGAGCGTGATCGCCGATGTCCTTCGGCGGAACGGCGGAGCCACTGGCGCCTGGTCGGCCACCACGGCGATGGCCCACCCGGACACGCGCCTTCTGCCGTCGGGATCAGTCAGTTATTCCGATCGATCGGGCGCCCTTGGCTACACGCTCGGAGCCGACGCCTCGCGCTCGCGATTCATCCTCGACGCCGAAGAACGCGTGCTCGATGGCGACGGTCGGCAGGCTGAAGTCCGCGACGAAGTCTATGCCGAGACCGACGAACGCGTCGGCCTGAGCGCCAACGCCACCTATGCCGGCGCCAGGACGCGCTATGGACTGAATGCACAATACGAATACGAAGACGAACTCAGCGGCGAAGATTCGCTGCGCCAGCCGGCCCGCCAGGACGCCTTTCTGCTCGTTCAGGACAATGACAGCAAGGCGCGCGCACTGGAGCTCGGATTCGACGCCGAGCGACGCTTTGGCGAGCATGTCAACGCCAAGCTGATCGGGCTGTACCGCCGTGACGATCAGTCCAGCCAGCGCAGATTGATCCTGGGCGAGCCGGATCAGCCCGGCGAAACCACCACTGAAACCCTGACCGATCAGCTCGAGAGCGAACGAATCCTTCGCCTCGAGCTCGATTATTCCGGCCTCCGCGGCCAGCTGATCGAGGCCTCCGTGGAAGGGGCGATCAATCGTCTCGACAGCGACTTCGAGTTGTTGCGACTCAGCCAGGGGGGCCTCGAGCCCGTCGACGTGCCCGGGGCCCGAACAGACGTCGAAGAAGAACGCCTGGATTTCGCCCTCGCCAATTCCTTTTCGCTTGGCGCCGTCTCCGTCGACCTGGAGCTGGCCGGCGAGGCCTCCGAAATCAAGCAGACCGGCGGCTTTGCCGAGACGCGCTCGTTCTTTTTCTGGAAGCCCAGCCTGACGCTGAGCCATGCGCCGAACGACCTGAACCTGTGGCGAGGACGATTGCTCCGGCAGGTCAATCAACTCGATTTCTCGGACTTCGTCAGCGCAGCCGATCTGGGCGATGACGAGCTCCAGCTCGGCAACCCCAATCTCAGTCCAGAAACCACCATCACCCTGGACCTCAGCTACGAGAAGCGCTTCGACGACATCGGTCTGATCAGTCTGACCGCGTTCTACGATCGCATCGACGACGTCGAGGATATCCTGCCCCTGGAGGGCGAACTCGAGGTCCCCGGCAACATCGGATCCGGCTTCCGCTGGGGGCTGCGCGGCGAACTGACTCTCCCGCTGGAGCGCGTTGGCATCACCGGCGGCCGGCTGGATTTCACGGGTCGCTGGCAGACCTCGGGCGTGGATGATCCTCTGAGCGGGCGGCAGCGCGAGCTGTCGAACGAGCGCCCCTGGACGGCACGCATCGATTTCCGCCAGGATCTGCCCGCCTCGAAGATCGGCTGGGGCATGGACGCGGGCTTCTTCGGGCCCTACGAGAACCCCGGCCTGGACGAACTCGACCGGTTTTCGCGAGTCTGGGACTTCGGCGGCTTCGTCGAAACCAGGGCGATCGAGAATCTGCGCATCCGCCTTGGGGTCAGCGATCTGTTTCGCGAAACCACGGACCGTGACCGTCTGGTCTTCGACGGCCCGCGCGATAGCGCTCCAGTGGATTTTCGCGAACTCCGCGATCGCACTCGCAGCCGTCGGATCTTCCTCCAGGTCCGCGGCGTTTTCTGAAGGCCCAGAATCGCTACACCGAAGAGATACGAAGGTCCCAGAGAAAAGCGTTCTCTCTGTAAACCCTGTGCCTCTGAAGTGACTCGTCTACTCGATCGGCTTGACCCGATCACGCAGCTGGTTGAAGTAGTCGAGCTTTTCCTTGGCCATGACGCCGCCGAGGAGGACCAGGGCGATGAGGTTGGGCGCCGCCATCAGCCCGTTGAGCGTGTCGGCCACGTCCCAGACCAGCTCCAGGGCGCCGACGGAACCAAGAAAAACAAAGACGAGAAACAGCAGCCGGAAGGGCATGACGACGCGCCGACCGAACAGATACTCCCAGCTCTTCTCGCCGTAGAAATTCCAGGTCAGCATGGTGGTGTAGGCGAAAAAGGCGATGGCGACGATGATCACGTAGCCGCCCGGGCCGGGCAGACCCTTGGAAAACGCCGCGCTGGTCAGGTCCGCGCCGTTGGCACCGGTCTCGAGTACGCCGGTGACCAGGATCACCAGGGCGGTCATGGTGCAGACCACCAGCGTGTCGATGAAGACCTCCCAGACGCCCCAGAAGCCCTGACGAAAGGGCTGGTTCCGGGCCTGGGCGTGGACGATGGACGCCGAGCCCAGGCCCGCCTCGTTGGAAAAGATTCCGCGGGCGATGCCGTAGCGAATCGCGATCGCCACGCTGGCACCGGCAAACCCGCCCACCGCCGGCGCTGGCGAAAAGGCATGGGTGACGATCATCGCCAGGGCCCCGGGCACCTCCGAGGCGTTGAGGATCAGGATGATGACGGCACCGATCAGGTAGGCCACGGCCATGATCGGCACCACCTTGTCGGCGGTATTGGCGATGCGGCTGATGCCGCCAAGGGTCACGATGCCGACGAGGACCACGAGGGAAAAGCCCGTCGCCCAGGGCGGAATGCCGAAGCCGGTCTCCAGTGCCGAGGCCATCGTGTTGGACTGGACCATGTTGCCGATGCCGAAGGACGCCAGGCCGGCAAACAGGGCGTAGACCACGGCCAGCCACTTCCACTGCGAGCCCAGACCTTTTTCGATGTAGTAGAACACCCCGCCGGAGACGTGCCCGTCCTCGTCGACGTGACGATATTTCACGCCGAGGGTGGCTTCGGCCATCTTTGTGGCCATGCCGACCAGGGCCACCATCCACATCCAGAAGATCGCCCCCGGGCCGCCGAGGGCCAGCGCCGTGGCCACGCCGGCGATGTTGCCGACCCCAATGGTCGCCGCCATCGCCGAGGTGACGGCCTGGAAGGGCGTGATCGCGCCCTCCTCCACCTTGATCGATTTATCGAAGAGCTGACCGAAGCTGTGCTTCCAGGCGTGGCCCAGATAGCGGAACTGGAAGAAGCCCAGGCGAATGGTGAGATAGATGCCGGTGCCCACCAGCAGAATCATGAACGGCGGTCCCCAGACGATGCCGTTGACGACGTCGTTCGCGGCGGTGATCAGATCGAGCATGATGTTTCCCTCGTTGGAACCGAAGGCCGCGCGGTCGCATGACCCGTCGCGGCTTGAAAGAGCCCTTCTCAGCCTAGCCTATTTGGCCGCCGCTGTCGCCTTGCGGTACCATACGCCTGCCTTGGGGGGAGCGGCCCAAACCCAACCAACCCGAGACCCATCATGACCCGACGAATTCCCCTGATCCTTGCGTCCTTGCTGACCAGCACGCTTTGCCTGGCGCAGATCCCCGCCGACATCACCCTCGAGCCCGCCTTCGGCGGCGCCACCTTCGACCGTCCCGTGGCCGTTCGTCACGCCGGTGATGGCAGCGGGCGCAAGTTTGTCGTCCAGCTTGACGGTCTGATCCGCATCGTCGATGCGTCTGATAACGTGCTTGCCACGCCCTTCCTCGACATGTCATCACTGACATCGGCCGGTGGCGAGCGCGGCCTCCTTGGCCTGGCTTTCCATCCGGACTACGCCAATAACGGCCGAATTTTTGTTAATTACACTGACGCTGAACCAGGAAATGGGATCGACACGGGTCACACGGTGATCGCCGAGTTTCAGGCTTCTGTAGACGATCCAGACGTGATCGATTTCGACAGCCGGAACACGGTCATCGTCATTCCGCAGGACTTCGCCAATCACAATGGGGGCGACATTCATTTTGGCCCCGATGGCTATCTCTACATCGGCATGGGTGATGGCGGCAGCTCCAACGATCCCTGTTTGCGTGGCCAGGGCCTTGACTCATCGGCGGCTCCGCCCTTGGGTCGAGGCTGTGAGACGGCGCCAGCCGGATGGCTTCTAGGCAAGATGCTCAGAATCGACATCGATAACTCAACGCCTGCCAGCGACAACAACCTCTGCGCCGCCAATGGCGACGGATCGGCACCCTATGCAATCCCTTCCGACAACCCCTTCGTGGGCCAATTGGATCGCTGTGGCGAGGTCTGGGCGTATGGCCTTCGCAACCCTTACAGATTCAGCTTCGACCGCGCCACCGGCGATCTCTGGGTCGGGGATGTCGGGCAAGGTTGGTGGGAAGAAATCTCGCTTTTGGCCTTCAACAGCCCGGCGGGTGGCAATTTCGGATGGAAAACCTGCGAAGGCAGCTACCTACGGGGTAGCGCCAGCGCCTGTACTTTGGCAGGTAGCATCCTTCCGGTCGTTGAATACCCCAACTACGGAAACCAATCCGCACCGGGCGAAGGCTGCTCCGTAACCGGTGGATTCCGCTATCGAGGCCCTGTGGAGTCGCTGTTTGGCACCTATGTTTTCGCCGACTACTGCGAAGCAGATATCTTTTTTGCCAACGAAGTTGCAGGCGTATGGGATAGAGAATTCTTTCAGGGCGTTGCAGGCAACGTCCTCGGCTTCGGTGAGGACGAACAAGGCAACCTCTATATCAGCGTTGGTAGTGCATTCTCTACCGGCCAGTTCTTCGTCTTTTCAGGCGACGTTGCGCCGGGTGATCCCTTGTTCGATGATCGCTTTGAAGGCCCGACTGACTAGACGTTCGAGCGGCGGATAGGCTCCTTCGGGGAAAGGACTTGCTTTTCCCCGCCTCGAGCCACGAAGGAGACTGAGGTTCTTTAACCGGCCATCAGCAGCTCTGTCACCTCGGCTTGGGCGACCAGTCCGTCCCGGTAACCCAGCTCCATCAGCTCGCGACAGAACTCGGCTTCGAACAGGACGAAGCTGGCCATGCGACCGCTGCCCCAGGCGCCGATGCCGCGCAGGAGGGTCTTGACGCTGGCCGGGATGCGGTGGGCATGGCGCTCGGCGACCGCGCGCAGATCCTCGGACGGGCGGATCACCAGCGACTCGATCTTCCTCAAGCCCGCGGGCCGCTCCCGATCGTCGGGCCAGGCCTCGACGAGGCGATTGGTCCGTTCGAGGTGCGCCAGGTCGGCGTTCAGGTGGTCCATGAAGATGATATCGAGCAGGTAGGCACCGAGCTCGCCAAGGCCGGGATAGGCCTGCGGCGAGGCCGGTTCCGGGTCCTGCACTTCGTCGCGCGTGCCGATCACGATCAACTTGTCGGCGCCGAGCTTGACCGCCGGGCCCAGGGGCGAGGTGTGGCGCAGGCCGCCGTCGCCGTAGAACTCATTGCCGATCCGGCGCGCCGGGAAGAACAGCGGTAGCGCCGTACTGGCGAGGAGGTGGTTATAGTCGATTCGGGTGGGTCGCCCGATACGTCGCGGCGCCTCCCAGGGCTCGATATCGGCCGCCCCCTGGACAAAGGTCACCGCGCGATTGGTCGCATAGCCGGAGGCGGTGATCGTCAAGGCCCGGAGGGCACCCGCGTCGATGCAGCGCGCGATCGCGTCGGGCCGGAGTTCCCGGGCCAGCAGCTCGGCCAGGGGTTCGTTGTCGAAGAGCGCGCGGGGATTCGCCACGCCGAGGCCGCCGAGCGTCATCGAGGCAAGCCAGTGCAGGCCGGTGCTTAGATTGTGGATCCAGCCGGTCCGATAGACCTGCTCGCAGCGCAGATTGCCCCAGAAGTGCGCGAGGCGGTCGGCGCCTGTACAGAAGCTGTCGGCGTAGCTTGCCATGACGCCGGCGTTGATGGCGCCGGCCGAAATACCGCTGATGATGGAAAAGGGCGTGGCCTGGCCCTCGAGGATCTCGCCGAGGGCACGCAGGACGCCGACCTGATAGGCGCCGCGCGCACCGCCGCCCGGGAGCACGAGCGCGGGCATGGGTGGAGCCGGGCGCGAAGCCATGCTATTCGCCGGACAGCACCATGGCTTCGAAGCCGTTCTCGACCAGGCGCCGGCGGGCGCCGTCCGCCTCCCGGGCGCCGTCGAAGGGGCCGACGCGCACCCGGTGCCAGGTCGAGTCGTTGACCGTCACGCTCTGAATCGCCGCATCGAGCCCCAGGAGCGTGAGCTGCGCCTTCAGGCCCTCGGCATCGCTGCTCGAGCGGAAGGAGCCGACCTGAAGCATGTAGGGCCCGTTGCTCCCCGACGATTCGCGTTCTCGCGCGCGCTGCTCGATCTCGCGCTGCGGGACGACCACTTCGATCTCCGGCAGAACCGTGAAGAAATCGTACTGGCGCGATCGCGCGTCGTCGCTGCTCTGGGCAATCGGCGGTTCATCATGGCCTGCCGGCATGCCCGGCGGCGTCTCGTCCCCGCTGGGCAGGTAGCCGCCCAACCAGGCCACGGTGGCAATGGCCAACCCCGTCACCACCCCGGCGCCGAAGGTCAGAAAACCGTGGCTGGCTTGGGTCTTGGCCTTGCTTCTGCGAGCCTGCCGTCGAGCCACTACATCTTCTCCGGTGCCGAGACGCCGATGAGCTTGAGGCCGTTGCGGAGCACCTGTCCCGTGGCCGCCACGAGATTCAAGCGCGCGTTGCGCAAGTCATCATCGTCATCAACGAGGAAGGTCGAATTGTTGTACCAGGAGTGAAACTCGGAGGCCAGGTCGTGGAGGTAGTGCGCCAGCACGTGCGGGGAGCGACGGCGCGCGGCGCCCTCGATCACCTCGGGATAACGTCCGAGCGTGCGCATCAGCGCCTGTTCATGGTCGCTATCGAGGCGATCGTTGGCGGCGACGCCAATGGCCTGGTTGTGGCGCTGCCCGCGCTCGGCAAGCTGCCGAAACACGCTCTGAATTCGAGCGTGAGCATATTGGATGTAGTAGACCGGATTATCGTTGGCGCGCGATTTGGCCAGATCGAGGTCGAAGTCCAGGTGTTGCTCGTGCGACCGCATCACGTAGAAGTAGCGCGCCGCATCGGTGCCGACCTCTTCTCGCAGCTCGCGAAGGGTGACGAAACTGCCCGATCGCGTCGACATCTGGACCTTCTTGCCGCCCCGGAACAATACGGCGAACTGAACGAGCTGAAATTCGAGACGTTCCGGATCCTCGCCGAGCCCACGCGCGGCGGCTTTCAGGCGCGGCACGTAGCCGTGATGATCGGCGCCGAAGATGTAGAGCGCGGTACCGGTACAGCGCTCGAGCTTGTCGAGGAGGTAGGCCAGATCCGAGGCAAAGTAGGTCGTGCGGCCGTTTTCTCGCACGACGACCCGATCCTTGTCATCGCCCAGCTCCGAGGCCTTGAACCACTTCGCGCCGTCCTTTTCATACAGCCAGCCGGCCGCGTCCAGACGATCGATGGCGCGCTGCAGGGCGCCGGAGGACTCAAGGGAACGCTCGGAATACCAGCGCTCGAAGGCCACGCCGAACTCGTCGAGGTCCTCACGGATATCCTCCACCATGGTCTCGAGTGCTGCGTTGAAGCAGGCCTCGTAACCATCCTCGCCAAGGAGTTCGCGTGCCCGCTGGATCAGGGCGTCGATATGTTTTTCCGCCAGGTCATCGGAGCCATCCGCGGGCAGGCCCTCGCTGACCTGATGGCCCGTGTGACGCAGGGAATCACCGTGGCGACTGCGGACCTCCCGGGCAATGTCGTAGATATAGTCGCCTCGGTAGGCGTTGGTCGGAAACGTCACCCGCTCGCCGGCGAGTTCCAGATAGCGCAACCAGACCGACACGGCGAGGATGTCCATCTGCCGGCCGTGGTCGTTGACGTAATACTCGCGATGGACCCGGTGTCCGGCTGCCTGGAGAATGGCCGACAGGCTGGCGCCGTAGGCCGCCCCGCGGCCGTGTCCGACATGAAGCGGGCCGGTCGGGTTGGCGCTGACGTATTCGGCCAGCACGTCCGGCTGGCTGCCCGCTGCCTGAACGCCGTAATCGTCCTGCTGGGCAAGGATCTCCCGGATCACGACGCGCAGGTAATGGGGGCTGGCGAAGAAGTTGAGGAAGCCCGGACCGGCAATCTCGACGCTCTTGACACGCTTCGACTTCGGCAGGCGTGACTTGATTCTCTCGGCAATCTCGCGCGGCGGCCGACCGAGCGGTTTGGCCAGGATCAAGGCGATATTGCAGGCGTAGTCACCGTGGGAGGGGTCGCGCGTCTGCTCGACCTGGATATCGACGGCAGGTTCGATGTCGAGGTCACCGTCCCGCTTCAGATACCCCAGCGCCTGGGAGACCAACTCTATGATGTGCGCGCGCATGTGCTGCCAATCCGTCAAGCAAACCGCTATTGTAACGGGCTGGGATGATCCGCTGCGCTCCTGGCGCACGTCGCTTTTCCACAGCCGCTGTGGATAACCGTGTGAATGACTTGCGTACGGCGGCTCGGACTGACGCTCTTCACAGGTTCGTCAGCGGATTGTCCAAAAACTGACCAAGGCTGAATTGTGCTACCTTTCAGTGACTTGTGGTTACTTTAGAAGCATGGAATGCCATTCCTGCCGATAAGCCTCTGTTTTAGCGTGACGCAGCTCACATGTGAATAACCTGAACTAAGAAGGGACCGATCCTGTATGCGATCTTTCGATGGTTTTCGCCCTGAACTGGGCGCCCGAGTCTGGATTGATGACGACGCCACGGTCCTGGGTCAGGTCCATCTTGGCGATGATGTCTCGATCTGGCCGGGCGCGGTGCTCCGCGGCGACGTCAATCGAATCGTGGTGGGCGCCCGCAGCAATATCCAGGACGGCACCATCTGTCACGTCACTCATGATGGCCCCTTTTCACCGGGCGGTATGCCTCTGATTCTGGGTGAGGACATCACCGTCGGCCATGCCGCCGTGCTCCATGCCTGCACCATTGGTGATCGCTGCCTGATCGGCATGGGCAGCCTGATCCTCGATGGCGCGACCGTCGAATCCGACGTCATGCTCGCCGCTGGCAGCCTGGTCAGCCCGGGCAAACAGTTAGAGTCAGGCTGGCTGTATCGCGGTCGGCCCGCAGTGCCCGCACGTCGACTGAGTGACCGGGAGCTTGAGATGTTGCGCTACTCGGCCAGCCACTACGTCCGCCTCAAGGACCGCTACCTTACCGAAGCAGATCACTAGTGGGCCTTGCGGCTAATTAGGAAACGCATGGTTCAACTCAGCCGTTTCTGACCGCGTCGGTCGGTCACCTTCACGGCTCGGCTCGCCGCTCCGCAGACAAAAAAAAGCCCGGCCATTGCTGGCCGGGCTTGAGTTGTATTGCTTGTTTATTGTTTGGCGATCAGCCCTCGAAGCGATCCTGGTAGATACCGTCACCCAGCACCTCGATGCTGAACGGAATCTGGATCAACTCCTCCTGCGCGGCGTTGGTGTTGACGCAGATGATGGCGTTGTAGCTACCCTCGGCGAGACCGCTGGTGTCTACGTCCACATCCACGGCATCCACTTCGCCGATACCGGCCGCACCGAAGAACGGTGTGATCGACAGCCACGGCACGTCGGAAGGCGCATCGCAGAAGTTCGGCTGACGCACGCTGACCGTGTCGATACCGATGTAGTTGCTGTTCGCACCGTCCGGACCCGCGTTGGTCACGAAGTAGCGGAACGCCATACGACCGGTGGTCGGCTGCTTGAGGCCGCTGACCGTCACGGTGTACTCCGTCCACTCGACCGGGTAGTTGCCCTCGAGGTTTTCATCGATGGACAGGACCAGGGTGTCGAAGTCACCGACATCGGTGGAGCTGGCGCCGGCGAAGGTGCTGGAGCCGCTCGTGCTCAGGCGAACTTCAAGGCGATCCGGGAAGGCATTGCTCGGGACGCGAGTCCAGAACGTCATCTCGGTGCCGTTGAACAGCTCGATCTCCGGCGTCATCAGCCAGTTGCTGATCGTACCGGTGCCGCCCGTTGTGTTGTTGAAGTTCGCGCCGATGTAGGCGTTGTCTTCACCCTGATGGGACGGGAAGGTCGTCGGACTGCCCTGGAACCAGTCGGTGGTGCCGAGAGGCTCACTCAGGTTCTGCAGCGACCAGCCGGCACCCGGCAGCGTGGTGATGTCGTCGAAGGCTTCGTCGAAGTTCGACTGAATCGCCGCGCCCTGCGGTGCCGGATCAACGAAGGGAGAGGCTTCTGCGAGACGTTCGGAAGCAATCGCTTCGTCGCCGCGGGCGCCGCCCGTGTTGTTGATCAGCTCTCCACCGCCCGGCAGACCGTAAGTGTATTCGACGCCAGACGTGCCGGCTTCCTGAATACCCCACTCGAGCTGTGCACCGCCCAGGGTGTTGTCGATGGACATGGCGTAGCTGCCCGTCGTCGGACCTCCCGGAACGAAGACGTCGCTGAACGCGCCCGGCGTAACGTTGGCACATGGCACTTCAAGCACCAGACCGAAGTCGACCGTTGCCGTGTCCTGACCCACCAAGGCGATACCCGTCTGGGTCTCACTGATGTGGTTCGGCGCCGCGGCGGTCACGTCGACCGGGCCATTGGCCTCATCGAGGAACACGAAGTACTCACCGTTGGCGTCCGCCGTCAGGTTGAAGGACTCCATCGGACCCGCCGTTCCAACGACTTCAATGCTGGCACCAGCCGCAAGGATCGGATCAGCCTGGCAGTAGCCCAGACCCTGAACCGTCCCTGCCACCTCAGCGGCATTGGCCGGAACCGTCAGATCCATGCTGACCGGGACCTCAACAAGCGGTGTGACCGGATCGTTGCTGTTGATGCACAGCGTGGCTTCATAAAGACCCGGCATCAGGCCCGTGGCGTCGAAGTTCACCGTCACGGAGTCCGTATCGCCTGCGATCGTCGTACCCGTTGCCGGGGAGACGGACAGCCAGCTGATCTCAGCGGGATCTTCACAGGCTGACGGCGGCGGACCACCACCCGGAATCGTGATCGGCGCACCGCTGCTGTCATAAGCCCAGCTGCGAATGACCGTCGGCGCTCCGGCCGGGCCTGTCGTCTCGAACAAGGCGTAGCCATAGTTCGGCGTACCGGCATTATCGAAACGGAAGCCGAGGTAACCGGATACGCCGGCCTGGAAGTTGGCAACGGCAGTACCACCGGTCGGGCTTATGAACGTCGAGCTCGGCCCGATCTCGTCTCCCGGCTGCAGAACGTCGTGGATCGTGCCGTCGGATGCTACCGCACCGCCGCCTTCCGCTACGCCTTCAAACCAGAAGAACGCGAGATTGCCTCCGCTGAAGTACGGGTTGAAGTCGGCACCGATGCCCGTGACGAAGCCAGGCTGTGCGTCGCCCGTCTCCCAGGTAATGGTTCCACCATTGAAGTCCTCGGGGACGCTGAAGTCAACGTTGTTGTATTCAACGATGCTCGAACCGCGACCCGGTGAAGCAGCAGCTTCTGCCGTCTCGATGGACCACTCCAGAGCCAGGTCGGAACCCGTATTGGCGATGTCGATGGTCTCGGACCCCGTGGGCGCCAGGACATCAACCGTCGTATCCACGGTACCCGGGGCCACGTCGATGGTCGGCAGGCCGCCAACTTCGGTGACCTCCACCGTGACCGGAAGGACGAAGATCGGATTGTTCGGGTCGTTGGTTTCAACACAGACCCGAGCCTCGTAGGTGCCCTGAGCCAGCGTCGTCGTATCGACATCGATTACGACTTCCTCGCTTGCGCCGGCAGCGATTGATCCGCTCACAGGCGTGACCGTCAACCAGGGGACATCCTCTGGCGTCAGGCAGGCAGAACCGCCGGTACCGAAGCCGCGAATGACCCAGTTGCGCGCAAGCGCCGGGTTGAGCTGTGCAATCGTGCCGAAGGTCGCCGCGTTGGCAATATTCGGCGGATCCGCAGGCTCACCGCCCGGGAAGTTGAAGGCGATGTAGGCACGATCCTGATAGGGGCTGCCGGTTTCGCCACGAGCCGGGAAGGTGTCCGCACGACGCGTCCGGTTGACGATGCCGATCAGAACATCACCCGTTGCTTCGGTGATCTCCACCGGCGCCGGAAGGGGCACGCCGATAAAGGCCAGGGCAGTGCCAAAGGTCTGATCCTGAATATCGCTCAGCAGCACCTCATCCCCATTGCCCGGGATGCGGTCCGGGTCGCTCCAGACATAGACATCGTAGACATCGCCGGCAACCACGCCGCTGGCGGCGCCGTCGACCAACGCCACACCTTCGAGGCTGAAGGGGATATCCGTCGGTCCGGGTGTCAGCTGGTTGAACCAGAGGAAGCTCTGATCGCCGACTCCGATGCTGTTGAAGCTGCCGGTGAAGCCGTCAGCAGCGATCTCGATCGGCTGCGGCGGATTGGCTTCGCGGTCAGCACTGATCACCACGGGAACGGACGGGTTGCCTTCGTTGATCGTGTAGGTCAGGTCCTCGACGAGCTCACCCGTGCCGACGTTGCTGATGTTGAAGCTGGCCGACCCGCTGGTACCTTCTTCGAGAAGGAGTGTGAACTCCGTCTCATCAATGGCGGCTTCAGCCGGCTCTGCCAGATTCCCGGCAATGGCCGTGGTGAAGTGCGCCTGAGGCGCCTGGCTGGCGTCCTCGTCGAACAGGATCACGCCGAACTCGATCTCACCGTTCATGTTGGTGAGCGGTGCGACGTCGATGGTGATTTCCTGCGTTTCTTCGAGACCACCGGTGAAGCTGAAGGTCGACGGGGTCACCTGGATATCGACGTTGGAGCCGAAGCTGTCGACGGTGACGGTCCAGTCCGTGGCGACGTCGTAGGTGTTGCGAATGGTCCGGGTGAAGGAGCAGCTCGGCGAGCAGTCCACGTTCCGGATATCCGGCGTGTTCAGGGTGGTGACGTCGCCGCCAGCGCCCGGATTCGCCGCCAGGTAGTTGGCAAAGGTCTCGTCCATGACGAAACCGGCGAGGGCTGCGTCGTTCAGGTCGACACGACCGTGACCGACATCGTCCCAATCCCAGGGGGTTTCGCCGTCATCTTTCAGACCGTCACGCGATGCGGTCATCTGCATGGCCGACTTGGTCTCGGACACGGTCCAGTCCGGGTTGGCCTGGCGGACCAGTATCGCCGAGCCTGCAACGTGCGGGCTGGACATGGAGGTGCCGGACTTGAATCCGAAGCCGTAGACTTCATCGCCCGGGGGTGCACCGAAGTTACCCACCACATCAGCGGCGTAGATATTCACGCCCGGCGCGGTGATGTTCGGCTTCTGCAGATTCTGCAGGGGAGCGGGCGTCGGACCACGCAGGCTGAATCCGGCCAGGATATCACCCGCAGCCGGGTCGATCACACCTACCGCTTCCGGCACCACGGTCACTTCCGCGGTACCGCCGGCGAGGGCCGTGGCCATGTCGAGGCCGGGCTGACGATCGACCATGAAAGCCGACACCGCAGTAGCTTCCAGGCCAGCCATGTTGACCGGTGGGCGATCGTCGGTGAAGACGATGACGAACTCAGCGCCCGCGTTCTCAGCATTTGTCACCTTGTCGACGAAGGGGCAGACGCCACGCTCGATTAAGGCCGCATTGCCGTTGAAAGAATCGGCCGGGAACGGGTCGCAACCAAGGTTGTTGGCGGCATCGACATCACCAGCCCAGCGGAGCTGTCCCGTGTAGGTGGAGGCCAGCGCAGGGCCGCTGCCTTCAAGGGCCGCGACGTCCTGCGGACCGCCTACGACCGAAACGCCGCCGTCGAAGATCTGACCGTCGTGAGTGCTGGCCGCAACGCTCATGACCCAGGGGCCGCGGTGGCTGACCAGACCGACGGGGTCGGGCTCGCCCGCACTCGTGTTACCGGCCGAGGCGGCGACGAAAACGCCGGCGTCAACCAGGTCGAGCTTGGTGCGATCAAAATCGGCCCAGGGCGAACGTCCGCCCGAAATGGAGTAGTTCATGACCGCAACCGGCGGGATGGCGCCGATCACTTCCGGATCCGTATGAATCAGAACGCTGGCCAGACCCGCGGTGATGTCCGCGCCACCGCAGCTTCGGCCGTCAGCCGCGCTGCAGACATCGTAGGAGCGGATGTGGGCGCAGTAGGCCACGCCGGAGACTGAATCGAAGGGCGCGGGCAGTTCCGGCGACGGCGTCGCGTCGTTGGTGACGCGGTTGCCGGCCGTGGTGCTCGCCGTGTGCGAGCCGTGGCCGTTTTCGTCAAATAGATTGGTTGTTCCGTTACACAGGCCGTCGGGATCGGACGATGAGCAGTCCAGATTGCTCAGCACCTTGTCCGGAACGCCATCGACGCCATGGCCGCAGGCCGGGTCGTTGGCGAAGGAGGGGTGATCGAGCGTCGGGATGCCCGAATCAAGGATGGCCGCGACCATTAGTTCGCCGGTCAGTGGCGAACTGTCGGGCGTTGCAGAACCATCCCAGATCGCCGGGGCGCCGATGAAGTCGGGGCCGCGGAAGGTCTCGATGCTGTAGAGACGCTCGCGCTCGACCGACTTGACGCCGTCCAGGGAAGCAATTCTGTCCGCTTCAGCCGGGGTCAAGCGAAGCGCAACACCGTTGCGCAGATCGAGGAAGTAGTGAGAAGGCGACGCGGATCGCCCGAGGGCTTGCGACATCTGATCGATGCGCTGCGCCTGGATCGATTTCAGCTGCGAGCGCCAGGCGACGTTAGCCGGCGAACTGCGCTCGAACCGAGCCGTCGAGCGCGAACGATGCTGTTCGGTCACGCTGGGCTCGACGAAGTCGATCATGTAGGTGAATCGTCCCTGTTCGTCAGCGGGAGAATATTCCGCCTGCGGGTCGATCGTGACAGTCTGAGAACTGACTAGCGTATTGGCCATCAGGCCGCCAGCCAGCATCAGCAGACCCAGCACAACGCTTCCGCGTCGGACCAGGGTCCCAAGTGATGCATTAGCACTCATTGATATGTTGCCCTCTCTATGGAGTTTATGGGTGGTTTGCTTCCAAACAACAGCGGCGATCCCTCGTCCGCTCGGGGCCCGTTGCGTCATTTTAGAGTGACACCTCTAGGCAATCCGACCCCGGAGTGTAATGGCAGGGCAGCGTGAAGGTCAAATGGGTCGGATAAATATGCAAAAACCTGCATTTACACCGCAAATCCCAGGCGATTCGAGATGAATGGTGATCGCTGCACACCCGGTGGCCGATACCCAAGACGGCTCTTTGGCGCACTAGGGAAGCTCTGAATAATTATGCTCGGGCGCGACGGGCTTTTTCGGGAGGC
>CAZDFS010000004.1:39194-91287 GCA_964504865.1 uncultured Wenzhouxiangella sp. | reverse complement strand
TAACCAAGAACGAACGCGGCATCGCCACGCTGACTCTGAACCGGCCAGAGGTGCATAACGCCTTCAATGCCGAGCTGATCGAGGCGCTGAGCGCCAGCTTCGATCGGCTGGCCGATGAAGACCGGACCCGCGTTCTGGTGCTGACCGGCGATGGGCCCTCGTTTTCAGCCGGCGCCGATGCCAACTGGATGCAGGCCATGGCCGAGGGTTCGGAGGCCGACAACCGCGCCGACGCCCGGGCCCTGGCGGCCATGCTGCGCAAGCTCGATCAGCTGCCCTGCCCCACCCTGGCGCGGGTCAACGGTTCGGCCTTTGGCGGCGGCGTCGGTCTGATCGCCTGCTGCGACATGGCGATCAGCACGGACGCGGCGACATTCGGGCTGACGGAAGTTCGCCTTGGCCTTGCGCCGGCCACCATCGCGCCCTTCGTGATCAACAAGATCGGACCGGGCGCCGCGCGCCGCTTCATGCTGACCGGCGAACGCTTCGAGGCCTCGACGGCCCGGCGCATCGGCCTGCTCGATGCCATCGTTGACGCCGACGCCCTCGATCGTGAGGTCGAGCGCTGGACCGACCGCCTGCTGGCCGGCGGTCAGACCGCCCAAGGCCACATCAAGGCCCTGATCCGCATGGTCCAGGGCCACGAGGGCCCGCCGGACGAGCTGGATCGCAAGACCTCGGAACTGATCGCCGCCCTGCGCGTCTCGCGCGAAGGCCAGGAGGGCTTGAGCGCCTTCCTCGAAAAACGCCAGCCCGGCTGGATCAAGGGATCGCGGAAGTCGGCCAAGGATTGATGAAACCACGAAGGCACGAAAGACACAAAGACAAGCAAAAGGAAGAGCTTGGGTTTTGCAAGCTTTGAACAGCGCTAGCCTTTCAAGGCGCAGAATGCGTTGCTGTGCCGGTGCATGCGGCGATGGAGATTAAATTATTTCTCGCTTTTCTTCGAGCCCTTCGTGCCCTTCGTGGTTTCAACCCAACAACACGAACAGCGCCTACAAACAGCGCGCCGTCGGAGATGAGATGTTCAAGACCGTTCTGATCGCCAACCGCGGCGAAATCGCCTGCCGCGTCATTCGAACCTGCCGCCGCTTGGGCATTCGCTCGGTGGCGGTGTATTCCGATGCCGACGCGCAAGCTCGCCACGTGCGCCTGGCCGACGAGGCCGTCCACATCGGGCCGGCCGCGGCGCGCGAGTCCTATCTGGTCATCGATCGGATCCTCGATGCGGCGCAGCAGACCGGTGCCGAGGCAATCCACCCGGGCTACGGCTTCCTCTCGGAAAACGCCGACTTTGCCCGCCGGGTCCGTGCGGTCAAGCTCGTCCTGATCGGGCCGAGCCCGGAGACGATGGAGCTGATGGGCTCGAAAGCGGCCGCCAAGGCAAAGATGGCCCCGGCCGGCGTGCCCCTGATTCCGGGCTACCACGGCGCCGACCAGAACGACGAGACCCTGTCCCGCGAGGCCGGACGCGTCGGCTTCCCCCTGATGCTCAAGGCCGCGGCAGGCGGCGGCGGCAAGGGCATGCGGGTGGTGCGCTCGGCCGAGGACTTCGGCGACGCCCTCGCCGCCGCCCGTCGCGAGGCCAGCGGCGCCTTCGGCGACGACCGGATGATCCTGGAGCGCTATCTCGAGCGACCCCGCCATATCGAAGCCCAGGTCTTCGCCGACGATCACGGCAACACGGTGCATCTGTTCGAGCGCGACTGTTCCAGCCAGCGCCGGCACCAGAAAATCATCGAGGAGGCGCCTGCCTACGGGCTCGATGAATCGCTGCGCGCCGAGCTGCTGGCCGCAGCGGTCCGCGCGGCCGAAGCCGTGGACTACCGCGGTGCCGGCACGGTGGAATTTCTCGTCGACGGCGATGAGTTCTTCTTCCTGGAAATGAACACTCGCCTCCAGGTCGAACACCCGGTCACCGAGCTCATCACCGGCCAGGACCTGGTCGAGTGGCAGATTCGCGTGGCCGCCGGCGAGCCCCTGCCGCTGGGTCAGGATGAGATCCAGGCCGGCGGGCATGCGATGGAAGCGCGCATTTATGCCGAGGACCCGGACCAGGGCTTCGTGCCCTCGACCGGCCGAATCGATGCCCTGACCTTCCCGACCGGGCCGGAGGTGCGAGTCGACACCGGCGTCGAGGCGGGCGATACGGTGAGCATGCACTACGACCCGATGATCGCCAAGCTGATCGTCAAGGCGGAAACCCGGGAACAGGCACGGCAGGCCCTGCTGCGCGCGCTCAGCGATTGTGCGATCGTCGGCCCGACGACCAATCTGGGCTTTCTCCAGGCCCTGGCCGCCTCAGCGGCCTTTGCTGACGCCCGGATCGACACGGGTCAACTCGATCGCGATCTCGACTCGGTCATCGCCACCGAGACGCCTGACGACCTCGACGTCGCCACGGCCGGCGCCCTCTGGGTCATGGACGGCGAATCACCTTGTCCGGCGAGTCCCTGGGATCGCGCCGACGGCTGGCGCCTGGGCCCGGACGCCGGCCAACGCTTCGATCTCCAGATCGCCGGCGAGTCCCTGACCGTGGACATCAGCGGCGCCGGCGGCAGCTACCGCGTCAAGGTCCGGGACAAGACCTACGCCCTCGGCCTCCGGCCCCTCGACGACGGCCAGGTGTTGCTGCAGCACGCGGGGCACAGCCGGCGCATCGGCGTCCACCGGAATGGCAAGCAGGGCCTGGAGCTGATTCGCGCCGGTCGGCGGCTTCGGGTGCGGCGCCACCCGCCCTTCGAGGCCGTGGCCGAGTCGTCGGCCTCGGAAGGCCGGCTGACTGCGCCGATGCCGGGGAAGATCCTGGCGATCGACGCCGCCGACGGCGACTCGGTCCAGGAAGGCCAGACCCTGGTCATCATGGAAGCGATGAAAATGGAGCTGACCATCAAGGCCCCCTTCGCCGGGACCGTCGAGGGGGTCGCGGTTCAGGTCGGCGATGTGGTCGATGCGGATGCGCTTCTGCTGGAAATTCAGCCGGCGTGACCTGCCAGCGAGCGCCGCGATGCGCCGTTCGTCTGAGTCAATCGAGGTCTTCCAGGCGGGCCCTGAGCGCAATCGCACGCTCGAGGTAGATGCGGGCCGACTCGAAGTCCGGGGCCAGGGCTTCCACCCGCTGCCAGCGCTCGATCGCCTGATCGAGCTCCTGATCGCGGTAGTGGGTCAGCGCCTGCTCGTGGAGCTGCGCCACCAGCACGCCGCGGACGTTCGCGGCCTCCGTCGCCAGGGCCTCGTTGCCCGGATCCAGTGTCGAGGCTTCTTCAAACAGGGCCAGGGCAGCGTCCAGCTCGCCCGCGCGTCGCGCTCGTATCGCATCGTCGCGCAGCCGAAGGGCGTCGAGGCTTCGACGCGCCCGCACGAGCGGTTCTTCCGATGCGTCTGCCACCAGGCCCTCGATGAGGTCGATCAACTCAACGGCGTCGTCGATACGCCCTGCCTCTGCGATGGCCGCGACCCGATCGACCGCGAGGCTCGCCAGCAATCGCTCGCCATCGCCATCCAGGTTGCCCGCGCGAGCGCCGGCCAGCAGCAGTGAATAGGCCTGGGCCGTCTGGCCCTGCGCGTTGAGGTTCTGAGCCGCCAGCGCCAGGCCGGCGCCCTCGGGAAAGTCAGCGGGCGGTTCAGGATCGACGGCGTCGTCCGGAACCTCCGTCGATGCGACCGGCGGCGCCGAGGCGGCGTCCGGCGGCCTCAGGGACCGGGGGATTCTAAGCGCCCTGCCAGGCGCCATCTGGCGAGGGGCATCGATGCCGTTGTAGCGAGCCAGCGCGAAGAACTGCAGGCTGTCGCCAAGCTCCCGCTGTGCGATCTCAGACAGCGAGTCTCCGGGCTGAACGATCACCACATCGTGCTCTTCGCCCATCAGTTCGACCGGATCGGTCTGAATCTGCTGCAGGAAGCGCAGCGCCAGCCGGCTGTAGGGTTGCTGATCGATAATGCGAAGCAGCGCCGCTTCGGCCGCCTCGATCTGACCCCGATCGAGGGCCTCGATGACGCCGGGTAGCGTATCGCCCGCGTCCTCTGATGGGGTTTGCATCTGCCCTTGCGACGTCCCCTGCGAGCCTGAATCAGCCGCGGGCGACTCGCCTTCGCCAGGCTGATAAGGGCCATAGACCCGGCAGCCGGTGGCCAGAAGAATCAACATCAGCAGCAGTGGGCGGAAAGGGGTCATATCGGACCGAAGCGGTATCGCGTCATGGGAGCCTGATCGTCTTCAGGAGGTCGGCGAGGAGCATGGAACCGCCGCGCGCGCCCCCTCGACCCCCATGATACACAGGCCCAGGCTTCGGGCGGCTCAATCCGCCAGGCCCAAGCGGGTGACGTTCTGGAAGCCGCGCGGCAGCTTCTTCCCGCGCTGGCCGCGCTCACCCCAATAGTTTTCCGTATCGGCCCAGCTCAGGCGCAGATAGCGCTGACCAGCCCAGACCAGGCAATCCTGGCCCGAGGCAATGGCAATGGCGCCGACCACCTTGACGCCCGACTTCCTCACCTTGGGCGGAATGTTGATCAGCTTGTTGCCCTTGCCGCGCGCGAGCTCGGGCAGCTCATTGAGGTAATAGGCCAGCAGATGGCCGTCGCTCGTGGCGCAGACCAGCACCCCTTCCTCGGCATCGGCAACCGGCGAGATCGGCAGCACGTCATGGCCCTTGGGGACCGACAGGGTCTGCTTGCCGGCCTTGTTGCGCGACTGGAGATTCTCCAGCTGGGTCACAAAGCCATAGCCGGCGTCCGAGGCGAGCACCACGCGATCCTCCGGGGCGCCGATCGCCAGGCTCCTGAACGCGGCGCCGTCGGGCGGTGAAAAGCGACCGGTCAGGGGCTCGCCCAGACTGCGAGCCGAAGGAAGCTCATGGGCAATCAGCGAGTAGCTTCGTCCCGTCGAATCGAGGAAACAGGCCATTTGCGAGCTGCGGCCACGGGCCGAGGCAAGGTAGTCGTCGCCGGCGCGATAGTTGAGTTCATCGGCCTTGATGTCGTGGCCTTTGGCGGCGCGAACCCAGCCATTCTCGCTCAGGACCACGGTCACCGGCTCCGAGGGGACCAGATCGGTCTCCTTCAGCGCCTGAGCGGCGTCGCGCTCGACGATCTCGCAGCGCCGCTCGTCGCCGTACTGCTCGGCGTCGGCGAGCAGCTCGTCGCGAATCAAACGGGTCAGCTTGGCCTTCGAGCCGAGGATCGACTCGAGCTTCCTGCGCTCGGCGTCAAGCTCGTCCTTCTCGCCCTGAATCTTGAACTCTTCCAGCTTGGCCAGGTGGCGCAGCTTCAACTCGAGAATCGCCTCGGCCTGGGTACCGGTCAGGCCGAAGCGCTCCATCATCACCGGTTTCGGCTCATCCTCGGTGCGAATGATGTGAATGACTTCATCGATGTTGAGGTAGGCGATCAGCAGGCCGTCAAGGACGTGCAGTCGGTCGACGACCTGATCGAGGCGGTGTTCCAGGCGACGGGTGACCGTCGCGCGACGAAAGGCCAGCCACTCGGTCAAAAGCGCCTTGAGATTGCGCACGCCCGGACGGCCGTCGTTGCCGATGACGTTCAGGTTGACGCGCGTGGACTTTTCCAGGTCGGTGGTCGCAAACAGATGATCCATCAGCGCATCAATGTCCACGCGATTGCTGCGCGGCATGATGACCAGGCGAGTCGGGTGCTCGTGATCGGATTCGTCCCGAAGGTCGGAAACCAGGGGAAGCTTCTTGGCCTGCATCTGGCCTGCGATCTGCTCCAGGATCTTTGCCGGTGACACCTGATGCGGGAGCGCTGTGATGATCACCTCGTCGCCCTCACGCTCCCAAACGGCGCGCTGGCGCACGTTGCCGTGGCCCGTTTCATAGAGCGTCAACAGATCAGCCTTCGGCGTGATGATCTCCCCACCGGTGGGAAAATCCGGCCCCTTGATGTGGTCGGTCAGTTCCGCAACGGTGGTCTTGGGCGCCTCGAGGAGTCGAACGCAGGCGCTGACGACCTCGCGCAGATTGTGCGGCGGGATATCGGTGGCCATGCCGACGGCAATGCCCTGACCGCCATTGAGCAGCAGGTTGGGCAGGCGTGCCGGCAGCAGCTTCGGTTCCTTCAGCGACCCATCGAAGTTCGGCACCCAGTCGACGGTGCCCTGGCCCAGCTCCGACAGGAGCGCCCGCGCATAGGGCGCCAGGCGCGACTCGGTGTAGCGCATGGCGGCGAAGGACTTCGGGTCATCGGCGGAGCCGAAATTGCCCTGCCCGTCGACGAGCGGGTATCGATAGGAGAAGCTCTGAGCCATCAGCACGAGCGCCTCGTAGCAGGCCGAGTCCCCGTGCGGATGGAACTTGCCGATGACATCGCCGACGGTACGCGCGGATTTCTTGTGCTTGGATGCCGCCGACAGCCCCAGCTCGCTCATCGCGTAGATGATGCGTCGCTGCACGGGTTTCAGGCCGTCGCCGACGTGAGGCAGGGCCCGATCGAGCACCACGTACATGGCGTAGTCGAGGTAGGCGCGCTCGGCGTAGGATTTGAGGGGGATTTGCTCGAAGTCTCCCCGCAGGACCTTGTCGTTGCTCATGGCGATATTGTGGCCCAGCGCGACCGACTTGTCAGCCGGGCATTGCGCCGGCGGCAGATCGATTCACGTTCCGTAGTGAGACGTTCAGATGCCCTATCTCAGTCCGAAGGCGAAGACGACGATGGCAGCGATGGCGGCGACGAGCGCACCGACCCCGAGGAAGGCGAGCGGGTGGTTGTCGCTGCGCTCCGAACTGAAATCCGTTTGCGATCGCTGCCAGTGGGGGTCGTTCTTGCTCGAATGCTGCCGCTCCATGGCTTTCTGGAGCGTTTCCAGGAGTTCGACGACGAGCTTGGTGTTGAACTGGTAAGGGTCGAAGCCCTTCAGCCCATGTTTCTTCAGAACCGTTCTCACGTCCCGGTCCAGGGACAGGTACTTCATCGACCAGAGCTTGAAGCGCCGCTGAGGTATGGGACGTTTGAGAAGGAGGGTCACATCGCGATGCCGATCATCCTGGCGGATCGTGTCGTAGAGCGCCTCGACCTCTTCTCTGCCACCTTCGAGGCACTGAAAGAAATGATCGTCGCCGAAGCACAGGACACCACCAATGCTCCGCGGAAGGTTGTTCCGCCTCGACTGCAACAGAATCCGACCGATCCCTGGTTCAATACCGTTGGGGTCGCTGTAGGAGTGCAGGTTGGAGCGACTGGCGTAGACCAGTTGAATCAGCTCAGACATATCCCTTGGTGATCAAACAACTAATTCAATTGTAAGCAGCCAACGTGACCGACGGCGTGAAGAGCAGCCCGCCGAAGCCGCAGGCCCTCGGCTCCGCTCCACGCCGCCGGCCCGTCGATCACCGCTTGGCAAACTTGAGCGTGAATCGATCACTTTCACCGATCGCCAGATATTGCTCGGCGGTCTCCTCGCCGTCACGCAGGGACGGCGGCAGGCTCCAGACGCCGCTGGGGTGGTCAGCCGTATCGGCGGGGTTGGCGTTGATCTCAGACGCCTCGACCAGGCGGAAGCCGTGTGATTCGGCCATGCCGACGATGAAACTCTGCTTCAGATAGCCCGGCGTTCCCTCGCCTTCGCGGTCCTCCGGGAGCCGATGGCCGACGATCCCCAGAACGCCGCCGCGCTTGAGGACGGCGTGCGCGGATTCCAGCACGTCGTCGAGAAGGTCGTCGCGAGTCCAGCCGTGCACGTTACGGAAACTCAGGACCATGTCCGCCGACCCCGGCTCGCCGAGGGAGGCCTTGGCAGGGGGGTTGAAGGGAATGATCTCGATCTTGCCGTAGGTGGCTTCGTCGCCGAATCGATCCGTAAAGGCGGCGAATCCGCGCACGGCGTAATCCGGAAGATCCTCCTGCTCCATATCCCAGTGGGCCGCGACGTACTGGCCCTCGTCCTTGACATACGGCGCGATCACGCTGGTATACCAGCCGCCGCTTGGCGACAGCTCGACCACCGTCATGTCGGGCCGCAGACCGAAGAAATCGAGGGTTTCGGCGGGATTGCGCGCGCTGTTGCGCTCAATCCATTCGGCCGGGCGATGGTCGCCTTCGGCGCTGTCGATGAGGCGCGGGTCGATGTCGTGATTGTCGGCGAGCAGCGCGGCGCTGAAGCTCAGGCCGACGAGGGCAGTGCTCAAGGTACGGAAAGAAGGATTCATTCAGTGGTCTCCAGATGGACGGTCAGACGAAAAAGTTCGTGCCCGGAGGCGGCATACTTCGCCTCGAAGGGGCTGATCGGTGACTCGGGGCGGAAAGATACCACTTCTCCACCGCCAACGCCTGCCAGGCGCAGGGCAGCCAGGAATTCCTCGACATAGAGGCGGAAATTCGAGCGCAGCTCCAGGCGCCCGCCCAGGGCCAGCAAGTCAGGAAAGACCGCGTGCCCATGCCAGCGCCGCTGCAGATGGCGCGCCTTCGGCCAGGGGTTGGGGTAGAGCAGGTAGTGGGCGTCGAGACGCCAACCCGCCTGCCGCGCCAGACGCCAGACATCACTCAGCTCTGCTCGCAGCAGCACCGCATTGCCCGGCAGTGGCGGTGCTTTGGCCAATCGATACTCGGATCGATCGATACCGAGGACCAGCGCTTCTGGATGCGCTTCAGCCAGTTTGGCCGTCGACCAGCCCGTGCCGCAGCCCGCGTCCAGAATCAGCGCAGGCGCAGTCGAGGCGCGCGGACAGATCGACTCGAACGCTTGCAGAGAGTGCGCCCTGATGGGCTGGCGCCAGGCGTGGGTCAGATGCCGGTCGACGGTCCGTGCCAGAGACTCGTGAATACCGTCCTGGCTGCTGTGGGGAAGACGCGAGGGCATCGGGAAAGGAAAATGGTGGGCCGTGAAGGATTCGAACCTTCGACCAAGAGGTTAAAAGCCTCCTGCTCTACCACTGAGCTAACGGCCCTTTTTCAGCGAGCCGGAGATGATACCCGCATTGCCGATCAGGCTCAATAGCTTGCCTCGGCCAGGCTCCTTAGAAATCCGACCTGCAGGGCGTGGCAGGATTTCTCTGCGATTGTCGTAACTGTGAACTGGCTCGATCTCCCATCTGACGAGATCAGCCCCAACCCAACCCACAGCCAGGATCTCAACATGCCGAAGATGCCGACGCAGCAGTCCTTCAAATATCAGGTCCAGCAGACCATCAAGCCGAGCCTGACGCCCCTGGGACTCGCCATCGGCGGCGCGCTGACCGCCGGCTCCCTGCAGGCCGCGACGATCACCGTCACCACCCTGCAGGATGGCAACGTTGCCGGCGAGTGCTCGCTGCGCTCGGCGATCTATGCCAGCAACGACAATGCCGTCGTCGATGGCTGCGCAGCCGGCGATGCCGGTGAGGACTCGATCGTCTTCGACAGCGCCCTCAATGGGACGATCAACCTTGTTCCGGGCACGGGCTCGATCTTCGATGGAACCACGCTTCGGGTCACCGAAGCCGTATCGATCGACGGCAATAACCGCATCACGGTGCAGGGCGCTGGCGACGCGCCGGTGATCTACTCGAAATACAGCGGCGGCAATAACGAAGGGCTGACGGTCACCGGGCTGACCGTCACCGGCGGTGGCGGGTCACGAGGTGGCGGCATTCTGTCCACGGCCTCGAGCCTGGAGATCAGATCCTCGACGATTACCGGCAATTCAGCCACCGATGCCGGCGGCGGGATTTTCCAGGAGTCCCAGGGGAGCGGCTTCGTCGTCTTCGTGATTCAATCCAGCGAGATCAGCAACAATTCGGCCACCGGCGCCGCCGGTGTTGGCGGCGGAATCTACACGACGGACTATCTGCAGTTGTTGAGCAGCGATATCGTGAACAACCAGGCCACGCTCCATGGGGGCGCTATCGCCCGCTACGGCTCCAGAACGCTCAACGCCCGGTACAACGAATTCAGCAACAACACCGCCGAGACTGGCAGTGGCGGAGCGATCTACTCCTACAACAATGTCGGCAGAGGAGCATCGATTGTTCTGGCGGAAAACAGCTTCGTCAACAACACCGCCGAGCTTGACGGCGGCGCAGTTTCGATCACCGATACTTCCCCGGGGGATGACCAGCCCGCGTTCACCGGGCAGATACTGATTCGCGGGACCCGCTTCGAAACCAACACGGCGAGTGGCCGGGGCGGCGCGATGTTTATCTCCAAGTCCGACCGTCTCGGCCCGCTGGATAGCGCAGGCAACCAGGTCGAAGTCATTGCCAACCCCAATACGGGGACCCGGACCGCGTTTCAGGGAAACTCCGCCTCGGGCGAAGGCGGTGGTCTTTACTTCTCCCTCGGTGAAAACACGGTCACAACGCTCGGTAACACGGATTTCATCGCCAATTCGAGCGTCACGAGCGGCGGCGGTGGCGCTCATATCATCACCGGCAATGGCGGCGTCAATGTGTCGAGAACGGTGTTCGCTCAAAACAGAGCGTATTCCGGGAGCGGCGGCGGCTTGTTGACCGAGATTGCCGACGGCGGTGACTTTCAGGCCAGCACGATCACCAGCTACGCCAATTACGCGCAAGTCAATGCCGGCGGCCTCAGCGTCTATCTCCTGGGTGGTGACCTTGCGTTTCGAGACAGCTACTTCGGTTCCAACTCGGCCGCCCAGGGCGCCGGCGGTGGGCTGCAGGTGTCGGGCGAACCCGGCCTGATCGATATCGAGCGGATGATCTTCAGGGACAATAGCGCCAGTACCTACGGGGGCGGCCTGGATCTCTTCACCGCGGGAAACCCTGTCAACTCGGGCATCAAATACAGCGAATTCTCGAACAATTCGGTGCCCGGCGGACGCGGGGGAGCGGCCTATCTGCGCGTCAACTCCACGTCCAATTTCTTCCTCGCCAACTCGACCATCTCGGGCAATTCCAGCGACTACGGTGGCGGCGTCTACGCCCGCGGCGCCATGAACTTCAATCTGAAATATTCAACGCTTGCGCTCAACGAGGCGGGGACCGAGGGCGGCGGCCTGCTGACCAATCTCAGCAACAGCTGCACGGTGGGCAAATCCCTCCTCGACTTGAATGAGGGTGGCGCGTCAGCGGCCGCTCAGGATATTCGTCGAATCGGCGCGTCCGTTGACTGCGAGGTTGCCAGCTCGCTGCTGTCCGGCGATGCGTCGGAGTTCGTCGACGATGGCGGCAACATCCTCGGCCAGCCCTCGCTGATCAGTGCTCTCAACGACTGGGGCGGAAGCGGCGGCCGAACCCACTTACCGGATACGGGCAGTCCAGCCATTGACGCCGCCGGCGGCGCGGGCGCGTTCGCGCCGGACAACGATCAGCGCGGGCCAGGATACCGTCGCCAATTCGGAGCAGCGATCGATATGGGCGCCCACGAACGACAGCCGATTTTCGACACCATCTTCAACGATCGCTTCGAAACGCCCTGATCGCGCTCAGCGCTGGCGGGCGTGGCGACGCTTGACGGCTTCGTAAAGCTCGTCCTGCTGCTCCAGATCGAGCGCGGCCAGGTCCAGGCCGCGCTCGGCCGCCAGCGCCTCCATGGCGCGGAAGCGTTCCTCGAATTTCTGATTGGAGCGCCTGAGCGCGGCGCCGGGGTCCACCTTGAGATGCCGCGCCAGGTTGGCGATGACAAAGAGCAGATCGCCGACTTCTTCTTCCATGTTGTCGGCGTCGCCCTTGGCCAGCGCCAGCTGCAGCTCTTCGGTCTCCTCGCGAAGTTTGGCAAACACCGGGCCGGTGTTCGGCCAGTCGAAGCCCGTGCGCGCCGCACGCTTCTGCAGCTTGACCGCTCGGCGCAGCGCGGGCAGGCCGCGCGAGACGCCGGCCAGAGCGCTGGCATCCTGCTCTCCTTTTTCGGCGCGCTCTTCGGCTTTGATCTGTTCCCAGTTCGCCGTCTGTGCGTCAGCGGAATCGAGATTGGCATCACCAAAGACGTGGGGGTGGCGACGAATCATCTTGTCGGAGATCGCCCGCGCAACATCGTCGAAGCGGAAGGCATCCATCTCTTCGGCGATGCGCGAGTGGAAAACGACCTGGAACAACAGGTCGCCCAGCTCGTCCTTCAGGTCGTCCATGTCATTGCGTTCGATTGCCTCGGCCACTTCATGCGCCTCCTCGATGGTGTAGGAAGCGATCGAGCGAAAGGTCTGCTCGAGGTCCCAGGGACATCCCCCGGCCGGGTCGCGCAGGCGCGCCATGATGCCGATCAGCTCTTCGATGGGTGATGAACTCATTGCCTACCTCGGTGGAAAGGAAATTCGCAGTGCCGCCCCGCCCAATTGCGAGCGGTCCAGATGAATACTGCCGCCATAAGCCTCGATCAGCTGACGCGCGATGGCCAGCCCCAGACCCTGCCCCTCCCGCTGCTCGTCGCCGCGCGCGCCGCGCTGAAGCAGCGCCTCGAAGCGGCCGACTTCGATGCCGGGGCCATTGTCCTCGATGAGGATATCGACACCGGGCGATCGAGAACCGCTCGCGCCCGACGCCGCCCGCACGACCACGCGCCCCTTGCCGTACTTGGCCGCGTTATCCATGAGGTTGCCGCAAAGCTCCATCAGATCACGCTCGTCGATTCGGAGGCTGACCGGGTCCCCGTCGACGTCGAAGGACACCTTATCGTCTGAATACAAGCGAGTCAGTGACGTGGCGAGCCGCTGCAGCACTGGCAGCACGGCGACCGGCGTCGTGAGCGTTCGCCGGGTGGAGCGCGCCGCCCGCTCGAGCTGGCGGCGCAGGATCAGCTCCATGTCGTTCAGGGTCTCGTCCACGGCCAGATCCGTGGCCTTCGGGCGATCGGATCCGTCTCGATCGTTCGACTCCAGCCGAGCTCGCAGTACGGCCAGCGGTGTTTTCAGCGCGTGCGCCAGGTCGGCCAGGGCCTGGCGGTAATGGGTCGCGTTGTTGCGCTCCGTCGCCAGCAGGGCATTCAAGTTGGCCGTCAGGGGCTGGAGCTCGCGCGGGTAGCGGCCATCCAACGCGGTCCGCTGCCCCGCTTCGATCTCGCCGACCTCCTCGGCGACGCGCCGCAGCGGGCGCAGGAGGAGCAGGAGGATGACCAGCTGTGCCGCAATCACGAGCCCGGCCGCGAGGAGCATCCAGCGATAGAGATCGCCGCGAAAGCCGGCCAGGGTGCGGCGCAGGCGTTCGGGGTCCTCGGCCGCCCAGATGGTCAGATCGATGATCTGCCCGTCGGGCTGCTCCCAGCCGAATCCGACCGCGTAGCGATACCAGGGCTGCGCAGCGCTCGGTGCCAGCATGCGCTCGCTGTTGCGCGGCAGCATCGCCTGGTCCGGGGGGTTGACCACACCGAAGAGGGAGCTGGACTGCCAGGCCCCGGCACGCGTGATCGCACCGGCCGACAGGCCCGACCCCGGCTGGTCAAGGCGCGGTTCGGCGAGGGAATCGGCAACACCCGGTTGCCCGCCGGCATCGACCTCGAGCGTCGACAGGATCAGAAAGACCACGGACTCGAGGCGCTCCTGCAGGGCACCCTCGGCGGCACCGCGAAACCCCCGATCGACGGCCAGGGCAATCAAGCTGAGAGCAATCATCAGCGCCAGGCCGGCCCCGAGCATCAAGCGCAGAACCAGCGATGGGGCTCTGGCGCCGGGGCGGCTCATGTCGCCATCAGCCGTCGGTGGGCTGGAAACGATAGCCTCGTCCCCGCAGCGTCTCGATCGGTTTCCAGCGGCCCTCGGGATCGAGCTTCTTGCGCAGGCGCCCGACGAGCACCTCGATGACGTTGCTGTCCGGATCGGCATCCTCGTCGTAGAGGTGATCATTGAGCTCGAGCTTGGAGACCACCTGATTCGGATGCAGAACGAAATATTCGAGCACCTTGTATTCGAAGGTCGTGAGTTCGAGGGGCTGGTCGTTCAGTTGAACCACCTGGCTGGAGAGATTGATCGCCAGCGGACCGAATCGAACCTCCGGCGTCGCGTGGCCGGCTGAGCGCCGCAGCAGGGCCTGAACCCTCGCCATCAGTTCTTCGAGCCGAAAGGGCTTGGTGAGGTAATCGTCAGCGCCCAGCTCCAGCGCCTGCACCTTGTCCTGCCAGTCAGAGCGTGCCGTGAGCACCAGGACCGGATAGCTCAGTTCGCGCTGTCGAAGCGCTCGAATAATCTCCATGCCGCTGCGCCCCGGCAGACCGAGGTCGATGATCGCCAGGTCGACGGGATAGTCGGTGGCGTAGAACAGGCCCTCCTCGCCGTCGTCGACCAGATCCACGGCAAAGCCCGCTTTCTTCAGCGCGCGACCCAGCAGCTCTCGCAGCTCAAGTTCGTCCTCGATGACAAGAATTCGCATGTCGGCATCACCTCAATCGGCGGGAATGTAGACGGTGCGGGCCACCCGGTCCCGGGTAACGAAGCGAATCTTGTGCACGCGCTGCCCGTTTCGCTCGATCGTCTCGGCGGACACGACCCGGGCGTCGTACTGACGCGCCACGCGGTCGGCAGCCTCCCTGAGCGACACGGCCCAGGCCGACACGGTCAGAACCGACGTCAGCACCGCGATCAGAATGAATTTCGACAACCAGGCCAAGCGCAGAATTCCTCACACAGAACGCCATCAACGAGCACCGATTGTAATCGGTGGCCCTTAACGACGTCTGAACCGGTTTTGGGAAGGGCAGGCGAAGGGCGAAGGGCTCAGGGCGAAGGGTTCAGGGTTCAGGACTCAGGGACCAAGGAGAGCCAAAAGGGTTGCGGGTTGCGGGTTGCGGGTTGTGCCTTTCGCCTTTCGCCTTTCGCCTTTCGCCTTTCGCCTTGCGCCTTGCGCCTTGCGCCTTGCGCCCTGCGCCCTGCGCCTGATCCTAAAAAATCTCCGCGACGCAGCAGCGCAGGCTACCGCCCGCCTTTTCGATCTCATCGAGCTCGACGGGGTGGATGACGAAGCTCCAGTCCTCGAGCAGCTCGATCTTGTCGCGAGGAAGGGCGTCATAGGCCGACTGGCTCATAAAAAGATCCTTGAAATTCAGTGCGATGCAGTTGCCGGCAAAGGCCCTCTTCTCCTCCGGGGTGATCTCGAGGACGTGACCGGGGTAGGCCTCGGCGATGGCCTTCGGCACGTCAGGATCGACGAAGGCATCCGGACTGATCACCAGTGCACGAGATGCGAGGATCGCCATGACCACGTTGGTGTGATACTCGCTCGGCTTGAGCTCGAACTGAAAGCTCAGGGCCAGATCAAAGGCCTCGTGCATCGCCTGGCAGCCGGCGGCATTGGCCCGCTGACTCAGCCCGCAGTAGCCCACGCGCTGGGACCGATCGAGGACCAGGGCGCCGGTCAGCTCGGCGACGAGGTCGCGCCCGGACAGATCGACCTCCTCGTAACCCAGCAGATCGGTGAAGAATTGGCGGATATCCTTACGCTCGGCCTCGCGCTGGCGCTCGGGGTGCAGCATACGCCCGACGATACTGCGACCCGGGATCGTCCCGAACACGTTGTTCGGGAAAAGATCATCGGGCGTCGAGCCGTGGCCGGGGAAGCGAACCATGGGAATGCCGCAGGCGGCGATTCGCTCGCTCAGACGCCGGTGCTGATCGAGGGCCCGTGCCGGGTCGACGGCCACGCTCAGGTCCATGTAGACGTTGTCGCGCGCGGCCTGCTCGCTCAAGCGAAAATCGGTGGGCTCGACGAGAAACACGGCCTTCGGCACCGCCGGCGAATCCCGATTCAGCCAGCCGGCCTTGACCTGGGTTCTGAAGTCGTCGGGATGGCGAACGATCATGCAGCGGGTCCTCTCAAGAACGATGCGGAAAGCAGCGACCCCTGTCTGGGGATGGCGCTATGGTACGCCTCACTTTCGGGTCTGTGAACCCGGATTCGTGGCCTCGGACTCACGTGCCATCGTCGCCCTTGATCCGGCCAGGGCAAGCGCTCCCGAGCGAGCCTCAATGCTCCGGGCATGCGGAAATCAGGAGATCGGGACCGGCATCGGGCAAGTGCATGTTCTGGCTCAGCGTCTGACGCCAGCTTCGGGCCCCCGGACAGCCGTGGAAAAGACCGAGCATATGGCGGCCGATGTGCTGCAGGCGCCCGCCCGCCGCCAGATGGGATTCCGCGTAATCGGCCATCCGCTCGACGACCTCGCGCCGAGAACTGGCCACCGGCTGGCCCAGCGCCAGACCGAGGGTCTTGAGAATCCAGGGCTGATGATAAGCGACACGTCCCAGCATCACGCCATCGAACACCTCGAGGTGTACCCGTGCCTGGTCGGCGTCGGTGATCCCCCCGTTGATGATGACTTCAAGGTCGGGATGACGCTGCTTCGTCCGCGCCACGCGCTCGTAGTCCAGGGGCGGGACTTCGCGATTCTGCTTCGGACTCAGACCGGACAGCCAGGCCTTTCGCGCATGAACGATCAGCGTCTCCACGCCGCTGCCGAGGACCGTATCGACAAAGGCCTGGAAAAACTCCTCGCCGTCCAGATCATCAACGCCGATCCGCGTCTTGACCGTGATCGGGCGGTCCGTCGCCTCGCGCATGCCGGCCAGCAGGTCACGGACCAGCTCGGGCTCCTTCATCAGGCAGGCGCCGAAGCGTCCTTTCTGCACGCGATCGGAGGGGCAACCGACATTCAGGTTGATCTCGTCATAGCCCCAGGCCGTTGCGATCCGGACGCTCTGCGCCAGCTCGGCCGCATCGCTGCCGCCAAGCTGCAAAGCCACAGGCTGCTCGGCTGGATCGAAGCCGATCAGGCGCTCGCGGTCGCCATGAATCACGGCGCCCGTGGTCACCATCTCCGAATACAGCAGCGCCGTCGCGTTGATCTGGCGGTGGAAGAAGCGGCAATGGCGGTCCGTCCAATCCATCATCGGAGCCACGCAAAGTCGTCTTGAGGGTGTTGGCGATGTCATGGCAGACGCGGTCAATGGTCATTCCTGACGGCAGGGCGATGGTAGTCGACGCAAGAGGGCTTTTTGACTTTAGCCGTAAAACGGTGGATGCTTGGGCTTGGGAGTCGGGGCCGAATCCATGCGCCCTTCTTGTATCGTGAGCTGTCAATCCTCGGCTTGCGAGAACGGCGTGTCGCCCCTGAGGGCGTCGAACGGCGCTAAGTTTACCTTATCGTCGCCGGCGCGGGCCGGTCGCGTTGAGCGAATGGGGGTGACCCAAGTGTTTGAAAAAAATCACCAAACCGACGATCTGGCTCGATCCGACCCGATGGACTGGGCAAAGTCGTTGAATCGGCGTCGGCTCGAGCTCAGCGTGATGTACTACCTGGGCGGGACGACGGCGATCGTGGTCGCCATGTTCTCGGCCTATCGGTTCTGGAGCGGCGACGTCACCGGCGGGCTGACCAATACGGTGATCGTCGCCATGCTGATCGCGACTCTGATCCTCGGCCGGTTCCCGCGCTACGAACAGTGGGCCCTGATCATTTTCGGCCTGGTCAGCTCGCTATCCTGCATCCTGTCAACGATGATCGTTGGCAGCAACGGGCTGCTTTGGACCTACCTGGTGCTCTGGATCAACATGCTGATCCTGCCGCGCTGGATGGCCGCTGCCCTGAATACCTTCATCATCCTGCTCTATCTGTTCAACCCCAACCTGTTCACGGATCTGCTCCACGAGATCAGCTGGGCGGCGGTTGCCTTCATGTTCAGCACCTTCGGCATCGTCTTTACTTCCCTGCTGCGCAAGCAGCGGCGCGAGCTGGCCCAGCTCGCCACGCGCGATCCCTTGACCGGGACCGGCAATCGGCGCCTGATGCAGCACGATCTCGAGCAGACGATTCGCGGCAAAGGGCGCCGCCAGAAGCCAGCGACGGTCATGGTCATGGACCTCGACCATTTCAAAGCGCTGAACGATGAATTCGGCCACGAAGCCGGCGATCAGGTCCTGTCCCGGTTCGCCGCCGACGTCCGGGCTTTTCTGCGAGCAGAGGATGGCCTTTATCGCATGGGTGGCGAGGAGTTCGTCATCCTCCTCAGGGACATGGACGAGGCAGCGGCCCGGGAGGCGCTACCGACGCTGCACGAGCGAATCAGCGGCGCGACGCACGGGCCGGGCGGCGCGCTCGAAATGTCCGCCGGTGCCGCCACGTGCAAGCCCGGTGAGGGCTGGTCTCGCTGGCTGGCTCGGGCCGACGATGCACTTTATCGGGCCAAGGCCAGCGGCAGGAATCGCCTCGAAATCGCCGACTGAGCCGGCAAAGGGCCCACGACCCGCAACAATCCTCAGCGCTCCTCGACGCCGGATTCGGTGGCCACCAGGATACGATCGGCGGCTCGATGGGCAAACAGGCCGTTGCAGACCACGCCGGGGATGCGGTTGATTCGATCCTCCATGGCGGCTGGATCGACGAGGTCGAGGTTGCGCACATCGAGGATCAGGTTGCCGTTATCGGTCGTGAAACCCTCCCGCAGTGCCGGCTGGCCGCCCAGGGCGATCAGCTTGCGACCCGCCAGCGCCCTGGCCATGGGCAGGACCTCGACGGGCAGCGGGAACTCCCCGAGGACGGGGACACATTTCGACTCATCCACGATGCAGATGAACCGGCGGCTGGCACCGGCAATGATCTTTTCCCGCGTCAGCGCGCCGCCGCCGCCCTTGATGAGTCGTTTGTGCGCATCCACTTCGTCGGCACCATCGATGTAGAGCTCGAGATCACCCGTGTGATTCAGATCGAGCATTCGCACACCGATCTTCTTCAGGCGCTCGGTGGTGTCCTCGGAAGACGACACGGCGCCCTCGAGGCGCTTGCCGCTGGCGGCGAGCTGATCGATGAAGGCGTTCACCGTGCTGCCGGTACCAACGCCGAGGATCATGCCCTCCTCGACGAATCGCAGGGCGGCCTGTGCCACCTCGATCTTGAGTCGCTGCTGGCTCATTCGCCTTCCATCCCCAGAAGAAAATTCCATTGGTCTTCGGTCACCGGCATGATCGACAGGCGGTTGCCTTTCCGCGTCAGGGCAAAGTCGCCCAGCGCATCGGCATGCTCCTTGATCTCCGCCAGCGGAATCACACGGCGCGTGTGGCGCTGGTACTTGACGTCGACGAGGATCCAGCGCGGATCATCGGGGTCGCTTTTTGCGTCGAAATACTTCGAGTCGGCATCGAACTGCTTGGGGTCCGGATAGGGCTTGCTGGCGACGGTCGCGATACCGACGATGCCCGGCACCTTGCAGTTCGAGTGGTAAAAGAAGATCTTGTCGCCCTTTTTCATGTCATCACGCATGAAATTGCGCGCCTGGTAGTTGCGCACGCCGTCCCAGGGCTCGGTCTTGCCGGGTCGACCCTTCAAATCGTCGATGCTGAAGTCGTTGGGTTCGGATTTGATCAACCAGTAGTTCAACGGTCTCTCCTTACGATGTTGGTCTTCAGCGGGCAATGCCACTGTTCAAGCCCAGAGTCTACCAACTGAGCGAGTCGCGCCCGAGCAGAGTTGATTCCAGGCTCCCTGCTTCTTCGGTGGTCCCCTGAAGCGCTCAGCGGGTGAACTCGCGGCTCCCCTGATCGGTGATCACCGCATCGAGGGGGACGTCCCAGGCGTCGACGGGCAGGCTGTCGATCTGCTGGAAATCGTAGGCAACGCCGACGCGCTGCGGCCCGGTCCCGGGGTGCTCGATAAACGGTGCCAGGGCCCGATCGTAGAAGCCACCCCCCATTCCGAGGCGCTCACCGCTGTGGCTGAAGGCGACAAGCGGCATGAACACGACATCAAGATCGCCCGGCTCGCAGGCGTCACCCCCCGCAGGCTCCGGGATACCGAAGCGATTGGCCCGCAGCGCCACGTCCGGGCGCCAGCGCTTGAAGTCAAGGGCCTCGCCGCGAATCACCGGCAGGTGGATTCGCCGCGCGGCCTGATGCAGGACTTCCATTGCCGGAATCAGGTTGGGCTCGCCCCGAAAGGGAAAGAATGCCCCCAGACGGATGGCGTCGATGTCGTCGAGGAATCTCAGCAGATACGCACAGATCTTGCGGTCGAGGCGGGCGCGCTGGTGGTCATGCAAGGCCTGGCGCTCTGCCAGCAGCTGCTGCCGAAGTCTCGCTTTGCTGTCTGCCATGAGCCAGGCTCGAATCGCGTTCAGGTCGATCGCTGCTAAGGTCGGATCGATCCGCAAAAATTAGAGGCGCCCTCCACCTGTGCCGCTGCAGGTCGGTGACCTTGAACCAGGGGTTCAAGTGGGTCGGCTCTTCCTGCCTTCAGGCCATTCGCCTTGAGGGCGACCAGCACACCAGCATGGAAAGTCACCGTCCCGAGGTCAATAAGTAGGGACAAGGCATATTACGTTCCTGCTGGCGAACACCGCAGAGAGCGCCATGCCTGCAGTGTAGGGCTAGGAGAGTGAACGATCAAGGTCCATCGCCATCTGGCGGACGCGAAGATCGACCTGTTCTTCCCGCTCTTTCAATTGCTTACGGAGCTTCAGGACCTCTTCTGCCAGATTGAGTGCGCTCATCACGGCGATCTTGTCGATCGACGAAATGCGACCTGAATCTCTGATTTCACGCATCTGGCCGTCGAGGAACAGCGCCGACTCCATCAGTTCCCGGCGTTGTTCGGGCGCGCACATGACCCGATATTCCCGTTCAAGGATGCGCACGATCGCAGGTTCGTTCGAATTAGTCATCAACCACTACCCCGCATTTTCAAGAGATTTGAGTCGCTCGATCATGGCCTCGACTCGTTCGCGCGCCTCCTCGTTACGCTGAACGAGCTGCGCGCGCTCGGCCACGAGCGAGTCCTGGCGAACGTGCAGCGACTTGTTTTCTTCTTCGAGCGTCCGAATCCGCTCCAGCATTTCCTTGAGTTGATGCTGGAGTTGATCCAAAGCTTCCGTGGTCAGCTGGAGGGAGTCCATCGCGTAGTTCTTCTAGGATTTACAGAGGCTTAATCATAGTTATCAATGCAACACTTCACAAGCACCCGCAAAACCCTGCCGACGGGGCCGGTGATAAACTGGGAGTCTAGGAAATCAAGGGATCACTATGACAGACCAGCAAGAATCCAAGCTGGCGTGGATTCTCGCCCTGGCCGCCGACAAGGACCCGGCTGGGATTGCAGAAACCCATGCCGTCGTCATCGGATTGCTGTGCGCAAGGCCAGGTCTCGATGAAAGTGCGCTGGCCGGCCACCTGGCTGCACTTCAGGTCGGAGAACTCACGCCCGACGAGATCCTGAAGCAGATCGGGCCGGCCCTGACCTCTCTGAAGAACGAGCTGGCGTCCACCGACCTGGAGTTTCAGCCGCTGCTGCCGACCGATGATCGTCCGCTCGCCGAGCGCACCACCTGCCTCGGGCGCTGGTGCTCCGGCTTCCTGACCGGCTTCGGGTCCGGCCAGCCCGTGCTGAAAAGCGATGAGGCGCAGGATGCCCTGCGCATGATCGAACAGATTGCGCGCGCCACCACGGACGACGAATCGGATCAGGAAGCCGAGGAATCCGCCTACGCCGAATTGACCGAATTCCTGCGCGTGGCCGTCTTGCTGCTGCGCGAAGAAAGCCTGAGCCATTCATGATCAAAGCGGCCGAATTTGCCCAGCGCCGACGGCGCCTGATGACCGAAGCCGGATCGAATGCCCTGATCCTGATCGGCGCCGCGCCCCCTCGCCTGCGTAACGGCGACAGCTTCTACGACTACCGACAGGACAGCGACTTCTTCTACCTGACGGGTCTGAGCGAGCCGGAGGCGGTGCTCGCGCTAGTGCCGGGACGGGAATCGGGTGAGCAGCTCCTGTTCTGCCGACCGAGCGATCCGGACCGTGAACGCTGGGATGGCCCCCGGCTGGGCCTGGAAGGCGCGCGTGAACAAATGGGCATGGACGATGCCTTCCCCATCGACGATCTCGACGATATCCTGCCGCAGCTCATGGCGGGCGTGGCGCGCGTCTATCACCCCGTGGGCAAGGACGCCGACTTCGATCAGCGCATCATCGGATGGCGTCAGCGCCTCCGGCAGCTCCGTCGCGACGAGAAGGGGCCGGGCGAGATGGTGTCGCTCGAGTACCTGCTGCACGAACAGCGCCTGATCAAGTCGCGGCAGGAAATCCGGGCGATGAAAAAAGCCGCTCGGATCTCCGCCGACGCCATCATCCGGGCCATGCAGCACTGCGCAGCGGGGATGAACGAGGCGGAAATCCACGCAGAACTCCTTCACGAGTATCGACGCCACGGTTGCCCCCCGGCCTACCTTCCGATCGTGGCCGGCGGGCGAAACGCCCTGATCCTGCACTACATCGACAACGATCAGACGCTCCGCGACGGCGACCTGCTGCTGATCGACGCCGGCTGCGAACGGGACGGCTATGCGGCCGATATCTCGAGAACCTTCCCGGTCAACGGCCGCTTCAGTCCGGCGCAGCGCGAGGTCTATGAGATCGTTCTCGACGCCCAGCAAAAGGCCATCGATCAGGTTCGTCCCGGTCGAGCCTTCGAGGCCTATCACGAGGCCGCGGTCGAGACCCTGGCCCGAGGGCTCTGCGAGCTCGGCCTGCTGAAGGGCCCGGTCGACGAGGCAATCGAGAAAGAGACCTATCGGCGCTTCTACATGCACAAGACCGGCCACTGGCTCGGCCTCGACGTCCACGACGTGGGCGATTACCGGGTTGCCGACCAGTCGCGAGTGCTGGAGAAGAACATGGTGGTGACCGTCGAGCCCGGCCTCTACATCGGTGATGACGACGACATTCCCGAGGCCTTCAGGGGCATCGGCATCCGGATCGAGGACGATATCCGCGTGACCGACGGCGACCCCGAGAATCTCACCGCGTCCGTGCCTCGCGCCGTTACCGAGATCGAGGAGCTGATGGCGCGATGAGCCGGGATGTCGACTGCGTCATTATCGGCGGTGGCCTCGTCGGTGCCACGATGGCCGTGGCCCTGGCCCGGGCCGGTCGCGCCGTGGCGCTGGTCGAGGCGCAGAAGCGACCGGCGCCAGAGCCGGCGTCGGGGAGCGGCGACGGCGCCAGCGCCTCGACCCGCCTCAGCCACGACGACCGGACGCTGGTGATCAACGCCGCCTCGCTCAACATCCTCGGCAATCTCGGGCTGCTGCCGGATTCGAGTGTCCGCTGCCCGATCGACACGATCGACGTCACCCGGCAGGGCGGTTTCGGCCGCCTGAGCCTGAACGCCTCCGACCACGGCCGATCTTGCTTCGGGCAGGTGATCGTCGCGCGCGAACTGGGCCGGATCGCCCTGGCCTCGCTACGACAGAACGAGCAGATCACGGAGTACTGTCCCGACCGATTGAAGGACTGGACCGCCGATGCCGACGGGGTCTCGATTCGCCTGGACTCCGGCGCTGAACTGCGGGCCGGACTCCTGATCGGCGCCGACGGCAACGACTCTTCGGTGCGCGCCCAAGCGGGCCTGGCCTGCCACCGCCACGAGTACGGGCAGTCGGCCATGATCTTCAACGTCGTGCCCGAACGGCCGACGCCGGCCACCGCCCACGAGCGCTTCACTCCGCAGGGACCGCTGGCCCTCCTGCCGCAACCACAGGGCCGAATGGGCGTGGTCTGGATCGATACGGATGCGGCCATCGACGCAGCCATGGGCCTGGATGATGCGGCCCTCTGCGATCGACTTCGACAGCGCTTCGGCTCCGGCATGGGCCACTTCGGACAGCCGGGCAAGCGTGCCCGCTATCCCCTGATCCGACAGCGCACGCCCCATCCTGTCGGCGAGCGCGTCGCCGTGATCGGGAATGCCGCCAACGCGGTCCATCCCGTCTCGGCCCAGGGCTTCAATCTCGGGCTTCGCGACGTGGCGGGGCTTGTCGATGCCACGGCCGGCGTCGACGACCTCGGGGACCCATCGAGTCTGGCAGCCTACGCCGCCGCGCGGCGCGACGATCAGGGCGCGACCGTGCGCTATACCGATACGCTGGCGCGTGCCTTCACCAACCCATCGAGCCTGGCGCAATTCGGTGCCGGACTCGGCATCATCGCGCACGCCGGACTCCCCGGCCTGCGCCATCGCCTGGTTCACGCCGCCATGGGCTTTCGTGCACCCCTGCCTTCGCTGGCGCGGCCGCCGGCTACCGAGGACAGCAAGACACCATGATTCAGGACTGCGATATCGCGATCGTCGGCGGAGGCGCGGCCGGCGCCGCGGCCGCATTACTCCTGGCCGAACAGGGCCGTGAGGTCGCCTTGATCGATGCTCAGCCCCTGAGCGACGACTGGCCCGGCGAGGATTTCGACCCCCGCGTGGTCGCTGTCAGCCCGGGCTCTGCGGCCATCCTCGCCGCCGTCGACGCCTGGCCCTTGAACAAGCCAGAGCGCGTGGCACCCTACGCGACGATGCAGGTCTGCGCGGCCTCGGGCCAGCTCGAATTCCGCGCCGATCAGCACGGCCTCGAGGCGCTGGGCTGGATCGTCGAAATCCCGTCGATCCGCGCCACCCTCTGGGCGCGGCTGGAACAGCATCCGCGCGCCCGAATCCTCTGCCCCAACTCGATCGAGTCGATCGACTCGGGCGACCGGCGCGTGCGCCTGAAGCTCGCCGACGGCAGCCGCCTCGACGCCCAGCTCCTGGTCGCTGCCGATGGTGCACGCAGCCGCCTGCGCCGGGCCGTGGGTATCGACATCGATAGCTGGCACTACAATCAGCACGCCCTGATTGCACCCGTCGAGACCGAGCAGCCGAACCCTGGCATCGCCTGGCAACGCTTCACCGGGTACGGCCCGCTGGCCTTCCTTCCCCTTGCAGACGGGCGTTCATCGATCGTCTGGTCCCAGCCGAGCGAGCGGACTGTCTCGCAGGCGAAGGCAGAGCCGGCATCCGTCATCAGCGAGCTGAACCGCTGCCAGGACAGCCCGATGGGCCAGGTCACCCGGATCGGCACCCGCCATGCCCTGCCGCTGATTCGCCGCCGAGCGCGTCAATTCTTCAAGGGTCGGGTGGTACTCCTCGGCGATGCCGCCCGCAGCGTGCATCCCCTTGCCGGCCAAGGCCTCAATCTGGGCCTGGCCGACGCGGCTGCGCTGTGCGAATGCCTGTCAGGACAGGCCCTCGAAGCCCCTGCGCTGATGCGCTACCAGCGCTGGCGGCGCTCGGCCTCCGAAATGGTCGGCGGCGGCATTCATCTGATCAATGAAACCAACCGCCTCCCCGTCGGCCTCGGCCAGCACCTGCTGGGTGCCGGCTTCATCGCCGCCAACAGCCTGTGGCCTGCGCGCGAGGTGCTCATCGAGCGCGCCTGTGGTTTCGACTCGGACAGTCCCCAGCTGGCCCAACGAGCTCGCAGCGCATGAACCCGGGCCTGCGGGCCGGCCTGCTGGTGACCGGTGGTGCCGTGGTCATCAGCTTCGCCGCGATCTTCGTTCAGCTGGCCGATGTGGGCGCCAGCACCTCGGCCTTCTACCGCATGCTCTTCGGCACGGCCGGTTTTGGCGCACTGCTGCTTATCGACAGCCGGCTTCGCGTGGGGCTGCGGTCCGGCTGGGCAAGCTCGCTGCTGATCGCCCTGTGCTTCACCGCCGACCTGTGGTTCTGGCACCAGTCCATCGCCTACATCGGCCCCGGCCTGTCCACGCTGCTGGCCAATTTCCAGGTCTTCGTTCTCACGGCCGTGGGGGTGATCTGGCTGAAGGAACGCATCAGCACGAATTTTGCCCTGGGCCTGGGGCTGGCCATGCTTGGCCTGTGGCTACTTTTCGGACGCGACTGGGCGGGCCTGACGGCAGAGGGCCGGCTGGGGGTCATCCTGGGACTGCTCACGGCCCTGGCCTACGGCAGTTACCTTCTCACCCTGCGCGCCGCTCAGATCCGCACGCCGGACCTGCGGCCCGAGACGCGCCTGTTTCAGGTCGGGCTTTACTGCACCGCGCTGTTCGGCCTGATCAATCTAATCGAGGGCCAGAGCTTCGCGATTCCGAGCCTTGACAGCCTGCTCGCCCTGCTGGCCCTGGGTCTTTGCTGTCAGGTCCTGGGTTGGCTGTTGATCACCCGCGGCATGCCGAGCCTGGCGGCCGGGGTCGTCGGGCTGCTGCTGCTGCTTCAGCCCTCCCTGTCGATCATCTGGGACATGCTGATCTTCGGCCTGGCCCTGCAGCCAGTGGAGTTTCTGGGCTGCGCCCTGGCGCTGGTGGGCATCTACCTCGGATTTCGCGCCGCGAACCGCCCGCTTCCGGCCAAGCCCGGGCCCTAACCCAAGGACGCTCAGTCGAGCGACCAGTCGACGGGCGCCAGGCCTTTCGAGCGCAGCCATTGATTGGCCTTCGAAAAGTGGCGGCAGCCGAAAAAACCGCGATGGGCCGAGAGCGGCGATGGATGCGGTGCCGTCAGCACCTGATGCCGATCGAGGTCAATCGATCGACCCTTCTTTTTCGCCTGGCTCCCCCAGAGCAGGAAGACCACGTGGGGACAGTGCTGATTGACCGCCGCCACCGCTTGATCGGTGAACTGCTCCCAGCCTCGCCCCTGATGAGCGCCAGCCTGGCCGCGCTCGACGCTCAGCACCGCGTTCAACAAAAGCACGCCCTGCGCCGCCCAGGGCTGCAGGCATCCGTGAGCAGGCGGGCTCAGGCCGAGGTCCGATTCGATTTCCTTGAACACGTTGACCAGAGACGGCGGCGTCCTGACGCCCTTGCGAACGGAAAAGCAGAGGCCATGGGCCTGACCCGGGCCGTGGTAAGGATCCTGGCCGAGGATGACGACCTTGACCTGCGACAGTGGGGTGGAATTGAAAGCGCTGAACATCTCCTCGCCCGGCGGATAGATCTCGACCCCCGCGCGCTTTCGCTCGAGGAGAAATGCCCGCAGCTGCGCCATATAGGGCTGCTCGAATTCGCGGCCAAGCACCTGCAGCCATTCGGGGTGGAGCTGAACAGGCCGGTGGCCCGTCGCCTGGGAGGGGTCTTTGCTCGTCAATGATCTCTTCCTGTCAGTCGGCGAAACACCTGGTCAAACGGCCTCGGGACGGAGTCGCTCTGGCCCGCTCGAGGGCGACGGCGCACTGGGACCTGACGGGACCGATTGACCACGCAGCGCGGACTCTTCGTCCGCTATCATGCCCGTTGAATTTTGCAGGACACCGTAGAGCGATATGCCCATTCAAACTGATGTCGTGATCGTCGGCGCCGGCCCCGTTGGCTTGTTCCAGGTCTTCGAACTCGGACTCCTCGACCTCAAGGCAGAACTGATCGACAGCCTGCCGCAGCCCGGCGGTCAATGTGCCGAACTGTACCCCGAAAAACCGATTTACGACATTCCGGCCTACCCGGTCATCGGCGCCCAGGAACTGATCGATCGGCTGCTCGAGCAGATCAAACCGTTCAATCCCGGCATGCACTGCGGTCAGCAGGTGGAAAAGTTCTCCAGGCGTGAGGACGGGCGCTTCACCGTGGTGACGAACAAGGGAACGGAGTTCGACGCGGGCGCGGTCATCATTGCCGCCGGCCTCGGATCCTTTCTGCCGCGGAAGCTCCGAGCCAAGAATGTCGATGAAATCACCACCGATCAGATCCAGTACAAGGTGACCGACCGCGAGCGCTATCGCGGCAAGCGCCTGATCATCCTCGGGGGCGGCGATTCGGCCCTGGACTGGACGGTGGATCTGGTGGACGTCGCCGAGTCGATCGATCTGATTCATCGACGCGACGACTACCGCGGCGCGCCCTCGACGGCGGCCAAGGTCATTGCCCTGGCAGACGAGGGTCGGATCAGGCGGCATCAGGGGCTGATCATGGATGTCTTCAACGACAATGGTCGCTTCACGGGCCTGGAAATCATGAATCTGGAGAAGACCCGGACAACCATCGAAGGCGACGAGGTCCTGGTGTTCTGGGGCCTCGCGCCGGACCTGGGGCCGATCGCCGACTGGTCGCTGGAGATCGAGAAAAAGCAACTGGCGGTGGACACGGAAAAATTCGAAACCAGTATTCCGGGGATCTTCGCCGTTGGCGATATCAACACCTATCCGGGCAAGAAGAAATTCATCCTCTCGGGCTTCCATGAAGCGGCGCTCGCCGCCTTCGGCGTGCAGAAGCACATTCATCCGGACAAGCGGCAGTTCGTTCAATACACCACCACATCGCCGATCATGCACAAGCGTCTGGGCGTCGCAGGAAAAAGCGAGTCGAGGTGATCGATGCGAGTGATCGGCGATGTCCGCCGACGGAATCGCTGCAGAATCAGGGCAGATTGGCGCTCAGCTCATCGAGGAGCCGGCCGTAGACATCGGGCGAATAGCCTGACACGCGACGATCGTTGAAGAACGCCAGGGGAACGCCGCGCCCGCCGGCATCGCGCCATTGCGTATTGGCCGCTGCCGAGGATTCGATGTCGATCTCCAGAAACTTTGCCTCCTGTTCCACCAAGTAGGCGCGCGCACGATCGCAATAGCCACACCAGGGGGCGGTAAAGATCACGATGTCGTGCTCCGGGCTGAAATCTGCCGCGCTCAGGCGGCTGGAGGAGTACAGCCAGGCCGACGCGCCGACCAGAACGAGAGCGGCAAAAAGAATCAGAGCGCGCAAGCTGAATCCTCGAAGGTGGCAGGCAGAGGCTCGTTATTGTCGCGTCAGCTGCAGCTCGAATTCAAGGTCGACGCGATCGCGAATGAAATCCGTGTCCTCGAATTCTCCCTGGCCGACGCCGAAGGCAAGTCTGGAAATGTCCGCCGAGCCCGTCAGACTCAGCCGATTCCCGTCGTCAGGCTCGACGCTGACCTGAACGGTCTGAGCTGCCGTGTAGCCGCGCAGCTGGAGTTCGCCGCGAAGCTCCAGGCCGCCGGCCGCCGATCGGACCTGGGTCGATTCCCAGCGGGCTTGCGGAAACTGATCCACGGCAAAGAACTCCTCACCATGGAGGGTTTCATCGCGGTCGCGGTTTCGCGTATCAGCCGAGGCCGTCGCGACTCGCACGCTCCACTCGCTGTTCTCCCAGGCGGCGCCGTCGGGTCGGCAGACCTGGACCTCGAAGTCGCTGAAGGTTCCGAAGAAGTTCTCCCCCTCGATCTGGCCCGTAAAGCCCAGCTCGCCGCTGCTGGCATCGCCCTGCCAGCAGGCCGCGTGTGCACCGGGCAGCGCCAGAGCCAACGCCGCAGCGCTCGCGAGACCAAACCTTCTTTGCCGACTTTTCATGCGTGATACCCAGCTAATTAATCAGCTGGGGAGCATATCGAACAGCCATGAAGGGCGCGCAGTGCCAGGACCCAGGGCGCTTGAAGCGAGGGGCCGATCCCATCCGGCGCGGGACAGGGATTCTGTGGCACACTGCAGGCGGCACCACGCGCTTTCACCTCCATCCTTGGAATTGCCATGACCTTCAGCCGGATTGCCCTGGCCCTGACGCTATGTGCGTCGCTTTTTACCCTGAACGTTCACGCAAGCGACGAGTCCCCACTGGTCCAGGCTCGCAGCCTGCTGACGGATCGCGCATCGGATCTGAACCTGCTGCCAGACGATATTGCGGACTTCGAGATCACCGACGATTACCGCAGTCGTCACACCGGCGTTCGCCACCTCTGGCTGCGCCAGCGCATCGACGGTCTCCCCGTCGCGCTGGGGTTGATCAACATGAATCTCGCCGAAGACGGCCGGGTCTGGAGCATCCACAGCCGGTTCGCAGATCGAGCTCACGCCAGGAAGACAGCACGCCAGCCCACGCTGAGCGCTCGCGCGGCGGTGGCTGCCTATGCCGACAGGCGTCGCCTGCCCTTTGATGAATCGATAAGAATCAGCGCACGCCAGAGTGATGAAGCCATGCGCTTCCATGGCGGCCGGATGTCGGACAGCGACATTCCCGTGCACCTGAGCTGGATCGAACATCAGGGCGAGCTGCGTCTGGCCTGGGAAATGGTCGTCGACGAGCGGGGTCGGTCGGATTGGTATCAGGCCTGGATCGATGCCCACAGCGGAGACGTACTGAACGCCGTCAACTGGACTCAAGACGTGGCCTACCGCGTCTTCGCCGCGCCCCTGGAACATCCGGGCCAGGGCGGCGATACGCTCGAGACCGACCCAGCAGATCCGACCGCGTCCCCGAATGGCTGGCATCGCGTCGGCACGACGGCCTACACCGATACGCGCGGAAACAATGTCTTTGCTCAGGAAGACAGCGACGCCAACAACACCGGCGGACGACGCCCTGACGGCGGACAGGAACGCATCTTCGATTTTCCCATCGATCTGGACAGGCAGCAGCCCGCCGATTACGAAGACTTCGCGATCACGAATCTTTTCTACTGGAACAATTACCTCCATGACGTCCTCTGGCACCATGGCTTCGACGAGGCCGCGGGGAACTTTCAGCAGGTCAACTTTTCCGGCGAAGGGCAAGGCGGCGATGCGGTGCGCGCCGATGCCCAGGACGGCTCGGGCACCAATAACGCGAATTTCGGCACGCCACCGGACGGCTTTGCGCCCCGCATGCAGATGTTCGTATGGACCGATGCGCCGCCGGCACAACTCAGAATCGAGCAGCCCGCGGTCATCGCCGGCGACTACCGAGCCCAGGGGACCAACTGGGGCGAGCCACTGAATGATCCAGGCCTCCAGGGCACGCTGGAGCTGGTCAACGACGGAAGCGAATCGGCGGACCTTGGCTGCGACGCGCTGACGGGCTTTACGGCCGGGCGTATCGCAATGGTCCGGCGGGGGAGCTGCGAGTTCGGCACAAAGGCGCTCAATGCCCAGAACGCCGGCGCCATCGCCCTTGTCGTGGTCAACAATGTCGGCGGAAACGGCACGATCGCCATGGGCGCAGGTGTCGACGGCCCGTCAGTCACGATTCCCGTCGCGATGGTCGGCAACGAGCACGGCGATCTGGTCATCGCCCGTTTGCAGGAGGGCGTATCCGCGACGCTGCTGCAGGAAGCCGCCGAACGCCTCGATCGCGACAGCGACCTGGATGCCCTGGTCATCGCCCACGAGTACGGCCATGGTCTTTCGAATCGCCTGACCGGCGGCCCCTCTCAGGCCGCATGCCTCAGCGGACTGCAGCAGGGTGGCGAGGGCTGGAGTGATTTTCTCGGTCTCTGGATGACGGCCAAAGCCAGCGACTCGTCTGACCAGCCCCGTGGCATCGGGTCCTGGCTGATCTTCCAGGAAAACACCCCTGGCGCAGGCATCCGTCCGGCGCCCTACATCCGCGATATGAGCATCAATCCGCTGACCTACGGCGCCATTCGCACCGCCGGTCTGGCCGGTGGCGTGTCCGTGCCGCACGGCGTGGGCACGGTCCTCAATAGCGCCATGTGGGATATGTATTGGAATCTGGTCGACAAATACGGCTTCGATGAGGACCGCCACACGGGCAGCGGCGGCAACAACCTGGCGCTGCAGCTGGTCGTCGACGGACTCAAGCTGCAGCCCTGTCTACCCAGCTTCATCGATTTTCGCGACGCGGTGCTACTCGCCGACACGATCGCCAATGATTCGGCAAATCAATGCGAGATCTGGGATGCCTTTGCCCGACGCGGCATGGGCATCGAGGCATCTGACGCCGGTGGCGCCGATGCCCGAGACGTCCTCCAGGACTTCAAACAGCCGTCCCAGTGTCGCTCGGACCCGCTCTACGAGGATCGCTTCGAAGTGCGTTAAAGCCCGCCGGCCCGGCCGGTGGCCGGGCGGTTGACCTACGTGCGGGATCGACGGCGGGGTGGCGTCGTCAGACTCAGTCGCCCGCCTGCCAGCCCTCCCAGTCGAAGCGCGTAAAGCGCGCGAGGTCCTCCGGCGTCTGAATCCCGGTGAGGCGACGCTCGCCGATGATCCAGGTGGGGAAGTCTCGAACCTCCTCGGCGGCGCATTCGAAGGCCATGCCCGCCTGGCGGCCGTTCGGCGAGCATTCGAAATACGGCAGTGCATCAGCGGCCTTCCCGAACAGATCCTTCTGATCGTTGCAGGCCGGACACCAGAAAGCACCGTAGAACACCGCGCCTCGCTCGTCGAGGTGCTCGGCGAGGGCCTGAAGCTTGGGGTCGGCAGGGGCGACGAACCAGTCGTTGTAAATCCCATGCAGGGCGACCATGGCAACGACAACCATCACGCCCTTGCCGATGACGAAATTGGTCCAGAACGGCGAGGCCGTCGGTTCGGGCCGGATGAAGGTCAGGTAGATGAACATCGCCATCAGCGTGAGCAGGGAGGCGCTGCACCACTGGCAAAGTGCCTCGAGCTCGATCCAGCCCACCAGCGTGAGATACAGGCTGAAGATCACGCCGAAGAAGGTCAGGGTCCAGAGCTGCTGCCAGCGGCGCGGCCGGGGACGCCCCAGGCCGGCGATCAGGGCTATCACCAGGTAGAGCAGAAACCCGAACAGGGACACGGGCACGCCGAACAGCGTCGACCAGCGGCTCGATTGGATGATGTCGCAGGACGACCCCGCACCGCAGCCGATCGGCGCGCCCGAGGTCAGGGTGGTGATCACCAGGTAGGCGGTAATCGCCAGGCCGAGCCCGGCCAGCGCCAGGACAACCTTGTCCGGGGCATAGATCTTCTTCGGCGCCTGCACGGCTGCGCTGGCTTTTTTCGCATTCGTCTTGCTTGCGCTTGATTTGTTGGATCGAGACTTACGGGCCACGATGGAATGCTCCTGGGCAGAATGATGTCAGCCCGCTAGCTTGCCGTAAAAGCACCGGCGACGGCAAGCGCCAGCGAATCGATTCCCGACACGCCGGATCCTGACCGCGTCAAGGAAATAGAGTCATGGCTCGAAGCACGAAAGGGTATGATCGAGCCTGGTAATTTGATGGGATCTGGCGTTGACGAAGTCGCTGCATCACCCGGATTTTGAACGCGATTCCTGCGGTTTCGGGCTGATCGCACGGCTCGATGATCAGGCCGACCACGGGGTGCTCGTCGACGCCCTGACCGCGCTGGCGCGCCTCACCCACCGGGGGGCCGTCGCCCCCGACGGCAAGACCGGCGACGGCTGCGGCATCCTGGTCAAACTGCCCCATCGCTTTCTGCGTGAGCAGCTCGAGGATCGCGGCGTGACGCTCGGCGAACGCTTCGCTGCCGGCATGGTGTTTCTTGCCGTCGACGAGGCGCGAGCCGCTGGCCAGCGCGACTGCATCGAGGCCGAGCTCGAGGGCCGCGGCCTGAACGTCGCCGGCTGGCGAGAAGTCCCCGTCGACGACAGCGTTCTCGGCGATGCCGCCAGAGCACGCCGACCCCGCATCGAGCAGGTGCTGGTCGACGCGCCCGAGGCGCTCGACGACACGGACTTCGAGCGCCAGCTGTTTCTGGCGCGACGCCGAATCGAGGAGCGCATCGACGACGATCGGTTCTACATCGCCAGCCTGTCGTCGCGGACCCTGTCCTACAAGGGCATGGTGATGCCGGACCGGCTGGCAGCACTCTACCCCGACCTCGCCGACCCCCACTTCGAGACTTCGGCGGCGGTCTTTCACCAGCGATTTTCAACCAATACCCTGCCGCGCTGGAAGCTGGCCCAGCCCTTTCGCCTGCTGGCCCATAACGGTGAAATCAATACGATCCAGGGCAATCGTCACTGGACGCGGGCGCGCCGTCGACTGCTGGCTTCCCCCCTGCTGCCGGAACTCGGTGAGATCGATCCGCCGGTCTCCATGCACGGCTCGGATTCCAGCTCCCTCGACAACATGCTGGAGCTGCTGGTTGCCGGGGGCATGCCCCTGCCGCAGGCAATCCGCATCCTGATTCCGCCGGCCTGGCAGACGGCCGACAATCTCGATGCCGATCTGCGCGCCTTCTACGAGTACTACAGCTTCCACCAGGAGAGCTGGGACGGCCCGGCGGGTCTGGTGATGTGCGACGGGCGTTATGCGGTCTGCGCCCTCGATCGCAACGGCCTGCGGCCGGCCCGCTGGACCCTGACCAAGAACGGACGCTTGATCGTTGCTTCCGAGACCGGCGTCGTCGATATCGATCCTGCCGAAGTCGAGGCCCGGGGCCGGCTGGGCCCGGGACAGATTCTGGTCGCCGATCTGGCGACGGGCGAGTTGATGAACAGCCAGCAGGTCGACGACCGGCTCAAGGCCCTGCGCCCCTGGCGCGATTGGTTGAAGTCCGGCATTCAGTATCTGGATTCGGAGCTGGTTGACGTCCACATGACCGCCAACCCCTTCGACGCCGACACGCTGGCCACCTATCAGAAGATGTTCAACCTCTCACGCGAGGAGCGTCGCGAAGTGATCCAGGTGCTGGCCGAAACCCAGGCCGAGGCCGTCGGCTCGATGGGCGACGACACGCCGATGCCGGTGCTGTCGACCAAGGTCCGATCGCTCTACGACAGCTTCCGCCAGCAGTTTGCCCAGGTCACGAACCCGCCCTTGGACAGCCTGCGCGAGAACGTCGTCATGTCGCTGGAAACCGGTCTGGGCCGCAAGGGCAATATCTTCGAGACCGGCCCGCAGCTCGCCGATCGAGTGGTGCTGAACTCACCGATCCTGAGCCAGCGCAAGCTGCGCCAGCTGATCAACACGCCCCAGTTCGGCCTGTCCTCGGAATTCCTGGACCTGAACGTGCCGGCGGATGAACCCTACGCCGAGGCCCTGGCCCGGCTCTGTCGCCAGGCCGAGCGTGCCGTCGACGACGGCAAGCTGATCCTGCTGATCTCCGATCGCTATCTCAAGCGCGACCATATTCCCATTCACGCCTTGCTGGCCACCGGGGCCGTTCATCATCACCTGCTCGAATGCGGCAAGCGCCCGCTGTGCAACCTGATCGTGGAGACGGGCACGGCGCGCGATGCGCACCAGATCGCCTGCCTCATCGGCTTTGGCGCGACGGCGGTCTACCCCTACCTGGTCTACCAGACCCTGCACGCCATGGCGGCCAGCGGCGAGATCGAGAACGCCGGCGATGAAGCGCTGCAGCTCGGTCGCGCCTACCGCCGGGGCATCCGCAAGGGCTTGCTAAAGATCCTGTCGAAGATGGGCATCTCGACGATCAGCTCCTACCGCGGCGCCCAGCTCTTCGAGATCATCGGCCTGGCCGACGAGGTGGTCAGCACCTGCTTCGCCGGCGCGGTCAGTCGACTGCAGGGGGCGACCTTCGACGACCTCCAGTCCGACCAGCGCTCGCTGGCCCGCTGGGCCTGGCAGGTCAACGTGCCGATCGAGCACGGCGGCCAGTACCGCTATGTCCATGGCGGCGAATATCACGCCTACAACCCGGACGTGGTCACGACGCTGCAGCGCGCCTGCAAGAGCGGCGAATACGCCGACTACCAGCGCTATGCGAAACTCGTCAACGAGCGAGAACCGGCGACGCTGCGCGACCTGCTGGCCCTGCGCTCCGATCACGCGCCGATTCCCGTCGACAACGTGGAGCCCGAGAACGACATCCTCCTGCGCTTCGACTCGGCCGGCATGTCCTTAGGCGCCCTGTCGCCGGAAGCCCACGAGGCTCTGGCCATTGCCATGAATCGCCTCGGCGGCCGCTCCAATTCAGGCGAAGGCGGCGAGGACCCGGCCCGCTACGGCACGGAAAAGACCTCCAAGATCAAGCAGATTGCCTCGGGTCGCTTCGGCGTCACGCCGGAGTACCTGGTCAACGCCGAAGTGCTGCAGATCAAGATCGCCCAGGGTGCGAAGCCCGGCGAGGGCGGGCAGCTGCCCGGCCACAAGGTCAACACCCTGATCGCCCGCCTGCGCTACGCCAAGCCCGGCGTGGGCCTGATCTCGCCGCCGCCCCACCACGACATCTACTCGATCGAGGACCTCGCTCAGCTCATCTACGATCTGAAGCAGGTCAATCCAACCGCCCTGGTCTCGGTCAAGCTCGTTGCCGAGCCGGGCATCGGCACGATTGCCGCGGGCGTGGTCAAGGCCTACGCCGATCTGATCACCGTGTCGGGCTACGACGGCGGTACCGGGGCCAGTCCCCTGACCTCGGTCAAATACGCCGGCGCCCCCTGGGAAATGGGCTTAAGCGAGGTCCGTCAGGTGCTGATGGCCAACAAGCTCAGAGGCCAGGTCCGGATCCAGGCCGACGGCGGTCTGAAAACCGGTCTGGACGTGGTCAAGGCCGCCATCCTCGGCGCCGAGAGCTTCGGCTTCGGCACCGCGCCCATGATCGCCCTGGGCTGCAAGTACCTGCGCATCTGCCACCTGAATAACTGCGCCACGGGCGTGGCAACGCAAAACGAGACCCTGCGCGACGAGCACTTCATCGGCCTGCCCGAGATGGTCATGAACTACTTCTGCTTCGTCGCCCGCGAGGTCCGCGAAATCCTCGCCTCCTTGGGCGTCGCCCGCCTCGAGGACCTGATCGGCCGCACGGAGTACCTGGAGCGCCTCGAGGGACTGACCGAGCGCCAGAACCGCCTCGATCTCTCGCCGCTGCTCGGCGATCTGGGCCTGGAAGACAACCCTGACCGCTTCTGCATGACCGATCGAAACCCGCCCCACGATCGCGGCGTGCTGGCCGAACGCATTCATGGCGATACGCAGGCTGCCGTCGCCGAGGGCAGCGGCGGCGTGTTTTCCTACCGCATCAGCAACCGCGACCGCTCCATCGGCACTCGCCTGTCCGGCGAGATCGCTCGGCGCTGGGGCGATCAGGGCATGGCCGACCGACCCATTGCCCTGCACTTCAGCGGCAGCGCGGGCCAGAGCTTCGGCGCCTTCAACGCCGGCGGCCTGGAGCTACGGCTCGAGGGCGAAGCCAACGACTACGTCGGCAAGGGCATGGCCGGCGGCCGCATCGTCGTCCATCCACCGCCACAGGTCAGCTACCGCGCCGCCGACACGCCGATCATGGGCAACACCTGCCTCTACGGCGCGACGGGCGGCGAGCTGTTCGCTGCGGGCCAGGCCGGCGAGCGCTTCGCCGTGCGCAACTCCGGGGCCATGGCCGTCATCGAAGGCACCGGCGACCACTGCTGCGAGTACATGACCGGCGGCGTCGTGGTCGTCCTCGGGCGCACGGGCATCAATTTCGGCGCCGGCATGACCGGCGGCTTCGCCTACGTCCTCGACACGGACCGCGGCTTCGTCGACCGCTACAACCACGAGCTGATCGACATCCACCATATCGCGCCGGACAACATGGAGAACTACGTCCACCACCTCCGCGGCCTGATCCTGCGCCACCAGGAACTGACGCGCAGCGCCCTGGCCGGCGAGATCCTCAGCGACTTCCGCCGGGTGCTGCCCAAGTTCTGGCTCGTCAAACCCAAGGCCGCCGAGCTCGATGAGCTGATTTCTGCCCTGAGGGACGCGGCATGAGCAAAGCGCCGGTTCAGGGCCGAAAGCACCTGCACTTTCTCGACTCGCCGCGCCAGGACCCGGAGGTACTGTCCGTGCCGATCCGGGTCAAGGGCTGGGACGAGATCTACGGCGACTACGCCCAGGAAGAGGCTGCCGACCAGTCCGATCGCTGCATCAACTGCGGCAACCCCTACTGCGAGTGGAAATGCCCGGTCCACAACTACATCCCCGACTGGCTGCGCCTGATCAAGCAGGGCCGCCTGTTCGAGGCCGCCGAGCTCTGCCATCAGACCAACTCCCTGCCCGAAGTCTGCGGCCGCATCTGCCCACAGGACCGGCTCTGCGAGGGCGCCTGCACCCTCAATGATGGGCTGGGTGCGGTCACGATCGGCTCGGTTGAGAAATACATCACCGACGAGGCCGTGCGCCAGGGCTGGCGACCGGACCTGTCGAAGGTGGAAGAGACGGGCAAGCGCGTGGCGATCGTCGGGGCGGGACCGGCGGGCCTGGCCTGCGCCGACGTGCTGCGCCGCCACGGCATCGCGGCCACGGTCTATGACAAGTACCCGCGCATCGGCGGCCTGCTGACCTACGGCATTCCGCCCTTCAAGCTCGACAAGCAGGTGGTCGAGACGCGCCGGGAAATCCTCGAAGGCATGGGCGTGGAGTTCAAGCTGGGCGTGGAGATCGGCAAGGACCTGGCCTTCGATGACCTGGTGAATGAGTTCGACGCCGTCTTCGTTGGCTTGGGCACCTACCGCGCCCTCGACGGCGGCCTGCCCGGCCGCGACCTGGACGGCGTCATCGAATCCCTGCCCTACCTGATCGGCAACGTCGGCCAGGTGCTGAACGACCCCCTGCCCGGCCACGCTTACCGCAACCTTCAGGATAAGCGCGTCGTCGTCCTCGGCGGCGGCGACACGGCCATGGACTGCAATCGCACGGCCATCCGCCAGGGCGCTGAATCCGTCACCTGCGCCTACCGCCGCGACGAGGCCAACATGCCCGGCAGCCGCCGGGAGGTGAAGAACGCGCGCGAGGAAGGCGTGGCATTCCTGTTCAACCGCCAGCCGCTGGAGATCATCGGCAATAACGGCCAGGTCGAGGGCGTGCGCGTCGCCGAAACCCGCCTGGGCGAGCCCGACGACCAGGGCCGACGCCGCCCCGAGATCATCGAGGGCAGCGAAGAGATCCTGCCCGCCGACGCCGTGGTCATCGCCTTCGGCTTCCGCCCCAACCCGCCCGACTGGCTGACCGGCGCCGGCGTCGAGACCCATGACGACGGCCGCTTGATCGTCCAGGCCAAGGGCCACGCGCCCTTCCAGACCACCCATCCGAAGATCTTCGCCGGCGGCGACATGGTGCGGGGTGCGGATCTGGTCGTCACCGCCGTCTGGGAAGGGCGGGAAGCGGCCAAGGCCATTGCTCTGGCACTGTCTGCCTGAGCAGCAGTCATTCAATGTCGCATTTTTGCAGTTCGCCGGGGGGACTGCCCTGGACAACCCCGCCGGTGGGCAGAGTGACTATCCACGGGCAGGCGTCATAGGCCCGGCGGCCCACTGCCCTGGACCTCGAAGCGATCGGAAAACAGCCCCTCTGAAGTCGAGATCACGACCACATCCCCGGCGCCGTTGACGCCGCCGACCGAGCGATCCGGGCTGCTGATCGCGGCGTCGGCGCGACCGTCCGCGTTGAAATCAGCGAGCAGGACGGCCGTGCCGAAGCGATCATTCTGGCGGGCGCTGCCGGTGCGGGAGAGGTCGGAGCGCGTCCACAGGACGCTGCCGAACCCGAGCACGCCGATCGGGTCCCGACCGAAGGCGATCAGGACCTGGCCGATGTCCGAATTGCCGTCGAGGTCGAAGTTGCGGCGCCCGACGATCAGGTCATGGACACCGTCGCCGTCGATGTCTCCCGCGCTCAGGCTGGAAGCAAACCTCGAACTCTGTTGAGCACTCCCAGGAAAGGCATCAGACCCGGGCCGGAGTAGAAGGCGGCGAGGGCTGCTGCCCAGGCCGTTTCCGGCGCCGTAGATCAACAGTGCAGCACCCGACGCGTTGTCGAAGCCTGGTGTGCCGATGACCAGATCGTCGAGGCCGTCGCCGTCGAAGTCGCCGACGGTCAGGGCCTTGCCCATCTCGTCGTTGGCGCTCGGCGCGTCCATCGTCAGCAGCTCGTCGTTGTCGCGATCGAACCCGTCCGGCGTCCCGTAGATCAGGTGGACGGTGCCGCCCGCCGAGACATCCTGCTCATCCCAGGGGGCGCCAACGGCCAGGTCGGGCCAGCCGTCGCCGTTGAAGTCGCCGGCTGCCACGGTCTCGCCGAAGCGGTCGAACTGCTCGGGCGGGCCGGCGGCGGCAAGAACGCTGCGGTCGAGAAAGCGGTCGCGGACTGCGGTAAGGCCGTTCGCGCTGCCGAAAAACACCTGCACCGACCCGACATCGGCGATGCTGCCGATGTCCTCGCGCCGGATGCCGACGGCGACATCATCGAAGCCGTCCTGGTCGAAGTCGGCGGTAGCCAGCGACCACCCAAGCTCATTATCGCGCTCGGCGGCCCCGCCAACGGCGCCGAAGTCGACCCCGTCGACGATGCCGATGTCACGGCCCTGGTAGAACTGCCGATTGCGGGCCGATGTCAGCCCGGACGGTGAGCCGTAGATCACGTTGAAGGCACCGGCGTTGGAGATCGAGCCGATATCCTCGCCGGGGGAGCCGAAGACCAGGTCGTCGACGCCGTCACCGTTGAAATCGGCGGCGGCCACCGCGTGGCCGCTGCGATCGCCGTTTTCCGACCCTCCTTCGACGGCGCCGGCCTGATTCCAGAACTGGTTTTCTACGGCCGCGTCCGTTGCGCTCAGGCCGCCCGGGCCGCCGTAGACCACGTTCACGGCACCCGGACTTGTTTGGGACTCTCCATACTGCGGCGTCCCGATGACCAGGTCGAGGTAGCCATCGCCATTGAAATCGCCCGCGGCCAGCGCTTCACCCAGGCTGTTGTTCAGGAGCGAATCACCGGCCAGGCGGGTCCTGGGCGCCGGGTCCTCATGACTGAAGGCCAGGCTCGTCTCGGGAATCAGCTGCGACTGCACCGGACCGGCCAGAACAAGACCCAGGATCAGAACCCGCCAGGTGACCGGGCGTCGGCCAGAAGGCGTCGGTGGAGGACAGAGAAAGGGCTGCGGGCGTGTTCGGCACATCGTGTCGTCCTCGTGGGTCTGATTGGCCAGATAATTGGCAAGCTGATTGGCAAGATGAATCAACACGTTCTTCGGTTCATGCGCTATCGGCGATGAAATCGAATCACTCGGGTAGCGCTCGACCGGCCGCGGCGGCGTCTGGCATGTTCTCGTTCTCCTTTGCGTAGAGGGAGGCAAGGGTCAACGCAGGGTGAACCCCTGCCCTCGATCGCCGCCCGCCATCACCGGCCGGCCGGCGACGAGAAAATGAGAACAGACGAGGTGTTTTATGAATTTCAAAGCCGTTCGATTGCTGATTCCCTTTGCTGCGCTGGTGCTTGGCCCGGCGTGGGCAGAAGAACCCACCGGGGAAGCGCTGGAAGCCTCGCCCGAGGCGCTGGACGCGGCCTTCTCGGAGGCCGATGCCGCCCGCGAGGCCGCCGCGTGGAGCAACGAGATCATCGACAGGCGCCGGCCGGACCCGATCGCCGCCATGACCAAGGCGGCCGATTGGGTCGTGCGGGCCACCGTCCTGGCTCAGGACTACATCGACGACGATCGCGGCCTGACCTTCACCCACACCACCTTTCGAATCGATGAGGCCATCAAGGGAGACGGGCTGCCGAGCGAATTCACCCTCGTGCAGCAGGGCGGTATCCCGAGCGGACGACCGGACGAGATCGCGATCGTCTCCCACACCCAGTTCTTCAACGTGGGCGAGGAAGATCTGCTGTTTCTCACCAGTGAGGGCAACGGCACATCAGAACGGGCCCTGGCGATCAATCATCGCTTTCGCATCCTCCAGGAACGCGTCTACGACGAGAACGGCCGCGGGGTTCTCCTGCAGGAGCGGGAAGGCGACGGCGCTTATCGCATGAGCGTCAGCCAGGACCGCCACCCGGATCCGCGATTCAGCCACATTCAGATCGGCCCGCACCGGCTCACCAAGCACTTCCGCGGTGACCACGGCGTTCGCGACTTCCGCCTCGGCAGCGAGCAGCCCTTGACCGAGCGGACGAGCTACCAGAGCAGCATCGGCATCAGCGACTTTACCGCCGTAATCCGCAGCAGCAAGGGAGACGCATCATGAGACGACTGACCATCCTCCTCGGCGCTGGCACCCTCGCCCTGGCGAGCACGGCGGCCAACGCCTACAACTTCATCTCCGCCGACTGCGGCAACCTCGACTTCAACGGCGGCGACATGACCTTCAACTACGCCACCAACCTGTTCGACGAAGAAAAGACCGAGCTCACCGTCGCCGCGCAGCGCGTGACGGCGTTCTCGACCGCGACGATTACCATCGCCAACGAGAACGATTCCAGCTTCGCCAACGATAACGGGCAGAACGAGGTGTTCTTCGATTCGAGCATCAACACCGCCCAGTGCTGGTACCTGTTCAACACGGGCAGCTGCGACGTGATCGAAGCCGATGTGCAGCTCGGCGACGAGCCCTGGACGACGGGCAATGACTCGCAGCACTGGCCCTACAACAATTCAACGACGGGCGGGCGTTCGGTGCTGGGCACGGGCGTCCACGAATGGGGCCACTGCGTCGGCATGGCGCACGAGAACACGGTCTACAACATGATGGGTGCGGACTGGACCCACGTGACCCGCAACGGCGAGACCACCTACTACGGCCCTGGCGAGGACCTCTCCCAGGGTCTGATCGTCCTCCACGGTGAGCGCACGGGCGGCAGCGACAGCTTCCGCGACGTTGGCGCCACCATCTTCCGCTACGACGGGGCGTCGGGGGAATACAGCTCGCATCGCTTCGGTGTCCTGCGCAATCCCTCATCGGGCACCGCGCTGCCGGTTGTCGGCTCCTTCTCGGGCCAGGACAGCTTCGAGGTAGTGGCCGGCGACACGGTCCAGATGGAGCTGACCCTGGAAAACAACGGCGAGTTCAATACGGAAACCGTCAACGTCGGCTACTACCTGTCGACCAACAGCGTCATCAGCGCCAGCGACCAACTGCTGCGAGCGCTCGACGGCTACACCCTGGGACGCAACACGCCCTTCGAGATCGAGGTCAACGTCACCATTCCGATCGACACGCCCCCCGGCAACTATTTCCTCGGCGCCTTTGCCGATCACGACAACGTGATCAATGAAGTCACCGGCACCAACAACATCGCCTACTACCCCATCATCGTGCGGGCCGCACCGTCGGATCTGACCGTGCCGGTAATGAGCGTCAGCGATCAGACCCTTCGACCGAGCGAAGGCTTCACGGCCCAGGCCACGGTACGCAACGAGGGCGATGGCCGCTCCGACGGAACGACGCTACGCTACTATCGATCGACCAACTCGATCATCAGCACCTCCGACACGCTGATCGGCACGGACTCGATACCCGGCATCAACCCTGGCTCGCAGTGGTCGGTCAGTGATCCGGACGCGGCCCCGGCAGCGGAAGGCTCCTGGTGGATCGGTGCCTGCGTCCAGAGCGTCCCCCGGGAGTCCAACACGAGCAATAACTGCTCGAGCGGCGTCATGATCACCGTAGAAGTCCGGGCACCGTTCGTGGTCACCCAGCCGGTAACTGCGATCACCGCCGATCAGGTCGAGTTCAACGCCAGCGTCAATGCCAACGGCGGCGCGACCAGCCTGTTCTTCGATTTCGGCATCAACAACGAATTCGCCAATACGCTCGCCTACGGCAGCGTCGGATCCGGGCTGAGCAGCGTCAACGCAAGTATTCCCCTCGAGGGCCTGACCTGCGACACGACCTATCAGGTGCGAGCACGCGCCGAAAACAGTGCCGGCTCGGTCACGGGCAGTGAACGCGAATTCACCACCCTGCCCTGCGGCCTGTTCAGCGACCGCTTCGAAGTGACGCCCTGACCCTGCGATCCTGCTGCCCTCGGCCGGCTTCGCCGGGCCGAGGGCATGCCGGCCGATCTCTCGCGGCACGGAGGCGTATAGTGGCAGCCATTCGATGACCCGGGAGGCCCATGGCTCGCTCTCGACCGCTTAGCGGCCTGGATGCCGCATTTCTCTATCTGGAAGGCCTTGGCACGCCCATGCACGTGGGCAGCCTGATGCTCCTCGACCCGCCGGCAGGCACGGCCAAGGACTTTCATTCCCACCTGGTCGAGCACGTCGCCGACCGTCTCGCATCGACGGCGGCCCTGCGCCGCGTCCTTGAAGACGCACCCCTCGGGCTGAGCCATCCAATCTGGCGCGATGACGCCGAACTGGATCTGGACTGGCACATCCAGCGTCGCCGGGCCCACGCGCCCGGCTCGAGGCGAGCCCTGCTGAACCTGACCGCCCGCCTTCATGCCGAGCCCATGGCGCGCGACAAACCGCTCTGGCAGCTCGTGGTCATCGACGGGCTCAGTGACGGCCGCGTCGCGCTCTACAGCCGGATCCACCACGCCCTCCTCGACGGTCAGGGCGGCGTGGCCCTGGCGCGCGCGCTGCTCGATGTCGAGCCCCGGCCGAAGGCGCCCGGGCATCGTCTGGCACCGCACGCGCCGAGCCGGCCCACGGGCACCATCAAGCTGGCCGCCACCGCCGCCGGATCGACCCTCAGCAGCTGGGGCCGCTGGATGCGCGGCATTCCGGACACGGTCAAGCTCGCTGCCTCCAGCGCGACCTCGCCGGTCAGGACCCTGGGCAATCTGCGCGAGGCCCTCATGTTTGCCCCGCGCACGCCCTTCAATGTTCAGATCAGTGACGAACGGGCGTTGGGCGTCGCCCGCCTGCCGCTGGATCGAGTCAAGGGCGTGGCGAAGGCGCATGGCGTCAGCCTGAACGACGTGGTCATGGCGATCTGCGCATCGGCACTTCGGCGCGTGCTCAAGCAGGGGGGCCAGCTGCCCGACCGGGCCCTGATCGCCGGTATGCCCGTCTCGCTGCGCGCCGACGGCGACGGCGAGAGCAACAATCAGGTCTCGATGGTGCAGTGCGAATTACCCACCGACGAGCCCGATCCGATCCTGCGGCTGCGGCGAATCCACGCCGCCACGGGCAAGATCAAACAGCGGGTCGCGACCTTCAGCGAGCTGATCCCGACCGATTTCCCCGGCCTGGCAGCCCCCTTCTGGGCCACCGGGCTCAGCCGACTCTGGAAGCAGGGCCGATTGTCCGAACGCCTGCCTCCCCTGGCCAACCTCGTCATCTCCAACGTGCCCGGCCCGCCCGTTCCGCTGTTTCTGGCCGGCGCCCGGGTGGCCGAATACTATCCGCTGTCGATCGTCACCCACGGGTTGGGGCTGAATATCACCGTTCAGAGTTATGCTGGCAGCCTGGAGTTCGGAGTGCTCAGCTGTCCGGATGCCCTGCCCAATCCGGATCGGGTGGCGCGTCATCTCGCCGCCGCCCTCGGTGAGCTCGAGGACAGCCTTGAGGAAGGAGGAGCAACGCGATGAAATGGATCGAAAATCTGCCGATGCGCGCGCCGTCGCCCGTGCTGATGGCCCTGGAGAGCCGCGCCTTTTTCGAATGGAGTTCGCTGGCGGTCAGCTGGCCGATCCTGAGGCGCGCGCCGATGGGCGACGGGCACCCGGTGCTGGTGCTGCCCGGCCTGATTGCCAACGACGCCAGCACCTGGGCCCTGCGGCGCTATCTGGAAACGCGCGGCTACAAGGCCTATCCCTGGAACGCGGGCTTCAACCTCGGCCCCCGCGACGGCACGGTGGAAAAGCTCGAGCAGCGCGTCGACACGCTCTATCGACGGCACGGCCGCGCCGTCAGCCTGATCGGCTGGTCCTTGGGCGGCGCCATGGCCCGGGCCCTGGCCGTGCGCCTACCCGAGCAGATCCGAAGCGTGATCACCTTGGGCTCGCCGATCCAGGGCCATCACAGTGCCACCAACGCCTGGCGAATCTTCGAGCTGGTCAGCGGCTGGAAAGCCGACGACCCGCGCCTGGCCGAGTGGCTGGCCGATCATCCCGTTGCCCCGAGCACCTCGTTCCTGAGCAAGACCGACGGCGTGGTCCACTGGCGCATGAGCCTCGCGCCGGAGCACGACCTGTCGGAAAACATCGAAGTCAGCGCCACCCACATGGGCATGGGCGCCAACCCCGTGGTGCTCTGGGCCATCGCCGATCGTCTGGCCCAGGAAGAAGGCCAGTGGCGACCGCTCGCCCGCGACAATCCCCTTCGGACCCTGCTCTTTCGCGATCCTCGAAAGGCCCGCCTGGTCGATCTGATCGCCTCCAGAGGTTGATTCGGGCCGATCGGCGCAGGGATAGGGCGCTCAGCCCGCCGCTGCCGGCAAGGGATGGCGGTGGATTTCCTGATAAATCTGTGATTTGTCGTCATTTATTGCAATAATCTCTGAGCGCTGCGCGGCCAGCAGGGGGACGACCCCGGCAGCTCGTCGCTAGCGGGCGCGACCACCAGCCCTGGAAACGCCATCATGACCATCGAGACGCCGACACCAGACCAGAACGAGTCGCCGGAGCGCGAGGACGGCCTGGCGCAGGAAACCATCCAGTCGGTGATCGAAGCCGTCGATGCACAGAACGCCGAGGAGTTGAATCAGCTCCTCGAACCGCTGCATGCCGCCGATGTGGCTGATCTGATCGAGCAGATCAGCGCGCCTGAGCGGCAAGCGCTCGTCGAGCTCTGGGGCAATGAAATCGACGGCGAGGTCCTGTCGGAGCTCGACGAGGCGATCCGAGAACCCCTGATCGAATCGCTCCCGGCCGACGTCCTGGCCGACGCGGTCCGAGACCTCGAATCCGACGACGTCGTCGATCTCGTCGAGGACCTCGAAGCGGACCAGCAGACCCGCATCCTCGACGCCCTCGAGGACAACGATCGCTTCACCGTCGAATCGGCCCTGTCCTTCCCCGACTATTCCGCCGGCCGCCTGATGCAGCGCGAGCTCGTCGCCGTCCCCGAGGACTGGAGCGTCGGCCAGGCCATCGACTACATCCGTAACCACGACGACCTGCCGGATCAGTTTTACCACGTCATTCTCGTCTCACCCCGGATGAACCCGATCGGCTACGTGGCCCTGGGTCGCGTCCTGTCGGCGCGTCGGGACATGGCCCTGATGGAATTGATCGAACCGAGCTTTCGTACGCTGAAGGTGACCGATCCGGAAAGCGACGTGGCCTATCAGTTCAACCACTACCATCTGATCTCGGCCCCCGTGGTCGATGCCGACGGCCGCCTGGCCGGCGTGATCACCATCGACGACGCCATGGAAGTGCTCGACGAAGAGCACGAAGAGGACATGCTGCGTTTGGCGGGTGTCGACGAAGCCTCCAGCCTCACCGACAGCGTCTGGCAGACGACAAGGGGAAGAGCGATCTGGCTGATGGTCAACCTGCTCACCGCGATCCTGGCCTCGATGGTGATCAACCTCTACGCCGAGACGATCGACCAGATGGTTGCTCTGGCCGTATTGATGCCGATCGTCGCCTCGATGGGCGGCAACGCCGGCACCCAGTCGATGACCGTGGCCGTGCGCGCCATCGCCACCCGCGAGCTGACCGCGCGCAACGCGCTCAGGGTCAGCTGGCGCGAGGTGATCGTCGGCGCCATCAACGGCCTGGGCTTCGGCCTGATCATGGCCCTCGTCGCCGCCCTGTGGTTCGGCGTGCCGATGCTCGGGCTGGTGATTGCCCTGGCCATGCTGATGACCCTGGTCGCCGCCGCGCTCGGCGGCATCGTGATTCCCATGGCGCTCGAACGGATGAAGATCGACCCGGCCCTCGCCTCCGGGCCCTTCGTCACTACCATCACCGACGTCGTCGGCTTCTTCGCCTTCCTCGGCCTGGCCTCGATACTGCTGCTGTAGGCGAAGGGCGTTTCACCACCGAGGCACGGAGTACGCAGGGGAAGGCGCTCTTGATCTTGCTGATTCAGGCGACCTGACCATTGAAGTTCCAAAGTTATCGTAAGTAACTGGAACAGAATCAACCAGTCGGGTTGCGGGGACCCGATGACCTGTGGATTTTCTCAGTGTCCTCCGTGTCTCTGTGGTGAACAGCGGTTGTTAGAATTTTCGCGGATCGACGTCGGCAAAGGGCGGCCAGTCGTTCAGGGCGGCGACCAGCTTTTCCAGATGCTTGCGGCCCGCGTAATCGAGGCGCTCGCGGAACCTCGCCCAGGTCAGGTAGCAGCCGACGCGGATCAGACCGTCCGAGAACGGCGGATAGAAGTCGGCGTGGCGGCCGGCGCAGACCCGGTCCATCTCCCTGATCACGCTCTCCACCCGTGCGGACTGGCGGGCCAGGTAGGGCACCTGATCCGGCGTCAGGCCGTCCTTTTCCAGCAGAAACAGATTGATCGTGGTGTCCAGCCCCGTGGTCGCAAGAAGGAACAGCTCGTAGTCCAGGAGATCTGGCAGGAAGTGGTGACCGGCTCGATTTCGAACGTGGCGCAGGATGCTGGCAGAGTCATTCAGGCGCAGGGCGCCATCCTCGAGAAACGGCACCCGGGCCGTCGGCGACTGCTCAGCGCTCTGAGCGTAGTCGGTCTCGATGAACGCATAATCGAGCCCCGTCTCGGCCAGGGCGACGCGACAGTGGCGAACGTAGGGCGAGAAGAGGCTGCCGTAGAGTTTCAAGTTGTTGCTCCTTCGATGAAATCAGTCCTCCGGCCGCTCAGGGCGACGATCGCCAGGGCGAGATGACCAGCACAATCCCGCCGAGAATGATGACCCCGGCCAGGATCAGGCGCAAGCTCAGCGGCTCGGCCAGCACCAGCACGCCGGCCAGCGCGGTAATCACCGGCACCTGGAGCTGGGCCACGGCGGCAGTCCGGGTCTTGATATGCGCCAGCGCGACGTACCAGACCACATAGCCCAGGCCCGAGGCCAGCGCTCCGGAGGCCAGCGCCAGACCCAGTCCGGCATGGTCCCAGCGGGCTTGGCCCCAGAAGGCCGCGGCCAACAGGGCCGCCGGCAGGGCCGCGATCAGGAAATTGCCCGCCGTGGACGCCGTGGCATCCCCGCCCGAGGCGGCGCGCAGGGTGTAGACCGCCCAGGCCAGGCCGGCGCCGATCATCATCAGCGCCGGCCACAGCGGCGGCCGCGCCAGGCCGGGCATCAGCAGCCAGATCAGACCGCCCAGGGCCAGCAGAAAGCCCGTCAGGGCGCGACCCGACAGACGCTCTCCACGCACCAGCGTCCAGGCCACCATGCTGATCTGCACGGCACCGAAGAGCAGCAGAGCACCGGTGGCCGCCGTCAATGAAAGATAGGCCAGTGAGAACAGCAGCGCGTAGACCAGCAGCGCCAAGGCCGAGAGCAGGCTGCCCTGCCCCGCGGGCACGGAACGGTTTCGCTGCGCGAGCCAGCGAGCTCGCAGCCAGACGATGACGACCAGCACCAGCGCGCCGCTGGCGATGCGAACGGCCGTGAAGGTGATCGGATCGATCGCCGTCTCGGTCAGCGCCAGCCGGGCCAGGATCGAATTGGCGGCAAAGGCAATGAGGGCCGTGGTCACGAGGATCAATTTCATCAACGGTCCTGAGAGTCATGGGAGGCGGAATCGAACACCGGCGCAGCGCTGCCGAGTGGTCCATGCCGCCGATTCGTCGTCAATGCTTTGGCCCCTTTCAGCATCGGCCTGCGCAAGCCCGGGTAAGCACACACTCATCGCCTCAGAGCTTACTACCCATGAAACGATTGCCCATGAAACGATTGCTCATACTTCTCCCTCTTCTGATCATTGCCGCTTCCTTCCTGCCCTCCGTTCAGGCCCAGACCGCCGGTGCAGTCTATCCTGGCAGTAACTTCGGCCCGATCCCCGACGGCCTGTCAAGCGGTCCGCTGGCTTATGGAGAACCGCGCGATATTCGCTTCGAGGTTCAGAACCGGACGGGCTCGATCAATACGGTCCGCGTGAGATTCAGCGCCAATCACAGCTATGTCGGCGACCTGAAGGTTCAGCTCATTGCCCCCGATGGTCGCAGCCACTTGCTGTTCGAGCGCACGGGAGCGACTTCATCGACCTCGAGGGGTTACGGCTCCAACCTGATTGCTTCCGTTGCCTATGAGTTTGGTGATGACTTCGGTCCGGTCTTCGGCACCAATTGGTGGACGGCCGCGAACGTGGGCCCTGGCGGCGATATCGGGTCGGACGTGCTGTTCAGCACGGTGATCAGCGGCGGCCCCGAGGCCAGTGTCCCCGCAGCGACCACCTCAATGACCGAGACCCTTCGAACTGCCCAGCCGAATGGCACCTGGATCCTGCGCTTCGAGGACGGTTGGAGTGGTGCCGCCGGCGAGGTCACGGCGGCGGAATTGGTGATCACGGATACGGGCACAACCCACGTGGTCACCAATTCATTGGATCCCACCAACCCCGTGGGCACGCTGCGAGGAGCACTGAGCAGTGCCACTGCCGGCGACTTGATCACCTTTTCCGAGGACCTGTATTCCAACGGGCCCACTTTCATCCTGGTCAACCGGAACCTGCCGAGCATTCCCGATGGCGTCGCAATCATCGGGCCCGGCTCGAACCGGTTGGCTGTAAGGCGCGTGTCAGCGACACAATTCCGAGTGTTCAACTTGATACAAGGCCAGGCCACTATCCAGGGTCTGAGAATTACCGGCGGTAACCCGGGAGACTCTTTCGGCGGTGGAATCTACAACGGTGCAGGAAATCTGACACTGATCGACGTGGATCTCTTTCAGAACCGCGCCAGCGATGGCGCCGGCTTGTCGAGCACTGGACGTCTGACCATGATCAGGTGTGCCGTGCGGGAAAACGAATCCACCGACATTGGCGGCGGCATGTCGATCAGCCTCCGACAAGAGGTGAAGATCTACCACACCACAGTCTCTGCCAATTCAGCGTCGCAGCGGGGAGGAGGAATCTTCATCCTTGAGGGTAATGGCAGTGAAATGAAATTGAGCAACTCGACTATCGTCGCGAATACGTCAAGCACGGACCCTGGAATCACCACCCAGAATCTACAAGACTCGGTTCTGCGCTTGACCAGCAATCTGATCGCCGGACAAGCCCCGAACATTGTCGCCGGAGGCGCCGGCGATGAGGTTGTTTCAGGTGGATTCAATCTGATCAGCGACAGCGGCAACGGGTTTCTTGATCAACCCAGCGATCAGGTCGACACGGACCCGGGCGAGCTCGTCCTCGACACCGACAGCGGACTGACGCCCGTGCTCCGCCTGGCCCCTGACAGCCCCGCGCTGGATGCCGGCATCGCCACCGATGGCAGCTTCTTCGATGGCCGCGGCGAAGGCTTTCGGCGCACAGAAGACCTGGAACGACCCAATGCGCCCGGCAGCGACGGCACGGACATCGGTGCCTTCGAGCTGCGTAATCCGATCCTTTTCCGAAGCCGCTTCGAGGGCGACTAGATCGGCGACCCGCAAGCGGCCAGCGATGAGAAGTGGCGGCTGATCAAGGACGAGACCGAGCACGCCTGAAAGGTGCTCGGCAACTCGTTCAGCGAGTTCAAGTCACACTTCAAGTCGAGGCGCGGCGGAACCGATTCTGCATGTCACCGAAATCGGCCTAACGGGCCTGGGCCATTGGGCTGCAAAGATCACTGAGATCGTCCTTGCATCGCTTCCATTCAACTTTCATCCTTTTTTTAGCCTGTTCAATGACTTGTTGATCAGCAGGCAGACGTCTCTGCTCGCCATCAGTCGAATGACGGATGACAGGCGCACCAGTCTCCCCTAGCTTGGACGCCAACGCAGACAGCTTCGAGCAGGAGCACACGATGTCGAGACTGCCCACACGGGCCCTGGTCCTTTTCGCGGCCCTCATTCTGGCGGGCACGGCCCGGAGCCAGATCGAAATTCACGCCGGGGGCGGGCTGGCCCCGAGCGACGGAATCGAAACGGCCCTCGAGCGCGCTTCGGCCAGTGACACGGCCGAAGCGGGGCCGGACTCGTCGCGCTGGCTGGGGGCCGTGCCCACGCTCTCGATCAGCCAGATCGAAAGCCGCGACTCCTTTGGGACCGACGAGACAGAATTTGCCCTCAATCTGCCGCTGCGATCGCCCGCTCGCGTCCGGGCCGATGCCAGGCTGCGGGAGATCGATGCGGAACTGACGGCGGCACGTCAGGCCGTCAGGCGGCTGTTCTACAGTGGTCTGATCCGCGAGGCCTGGTGGTCCTACCGCCTGGCAAGCGTCGAGCTCGACGGCGTCAACGACCGGATCGAACTGCTCCAGGATCTGGTCGAGCGCCAGCAGCGCCTTGCCAGCGCCGGCAATCTTCCCGCCTTCAGCCTGCTGCTTGTCGAGCGCGAGCTGATCAGTGCGCGTTCAGAAGCCGTTCGACTCGATCGCGAGCTGGCTCGCTGGCAGGGGCGCTATGAGCAGATCACCGGGTCTCCGCCTCAGGGTCATCAAGCGAGTGATGGCGGGGCCTTTCCGAACATCCCGAGGGACGAACAGGCGGCCGACCACCCAGCACTCGCCCTGCTGGCGCTGGACTGGGAGCGGCAACGGGCGCTGCTTGACGCCAACACGAGTGCAGCGGATGACTGGGTCCTGGGCCTGGTCGGACGACGTCAGAACATGCCGGGATTCACCGACGATCAGATCGGCATCACGCTCGAGATTCCCCTGTCCTTCGTGCCGGTGATCTCCCAGTCCGAGCGCAGCGATCGCCGGGCCGCCTCCCGCGCGTATCTGCAAGACCGCGAGGAGTTTCTGGCCGAGATCGAATCCCGTTCAACCGGCCTGCGCGCCGAACGCCTGGCCCTCGAGGCCGAGCTCGGCCTGCTGGAGGAGGCGGTGAGCCTGGATGACCAGATCGCCGAACAGCTTTCAGCGCTGGCCAGCGGCAGCGCCATCGAGAGCGAACTGCTGCTTCGACGCCGTCTCGACCTGCTGACCACCCGGCTGCAGATTCGCCTCACGCAGGCCCGCCTGGGCCAGAACCTCGATTTGATGCGCCAGACCCTGGGAGTGCCCCTATGACCCTG
>CAZDFS010000004.1:0-39094 GCA_964504865.1 uncultured Wenzhouxiangella sp. | reverse complement strand
GGCCCGGAGATCGAACACTGGCAGCTCGAGTTCGAGTCCATCCGAAGCCGCTTCCTGCAGGCCGACGACCGCTATCGCCGAAACCAGCCCCTGTTCGAGAGCAACGCCCTGGCTGAGAGCATCTGGACCGACATCTCGGATCAATGGCATGCGCTGCGACTGGACTACGAGCACATGTCCCACTTCGCCGAGCAGCTCGATGACGCGAGCAGCGAGGACGGCCTGCTGCTGATCGCGCCCTTCGACGCCTTTGCCAGCTACGAAATCACCGACAGCGCCCTGGCCCAGGACGAAAAGATCGCAAGCTTCATCCCGATCCAGGCCCTCAGGCTCCGGACTCGCGCCTCTGCCGCCGACCGATCCCGCCTGGTGGCAATCCGCGCCGGGGCCTGCGAGCTGGCGATCGATGAGGTCAGCGAGCAGGCCAGCGGCTTTCTGATCGATGTCTGGAGCGACGCGCTCGAAGGGCGCTGCGACCTGTTGCCCGGCCAGACCCTGTCGGTCGTGCCGCTCTATCGCGCCAGCTCGAACGGGCAGGCAGCCGTCCGCGTGCCCGACAGCGCGCTGCTGAATTGGGACCACCGCCATTTCCTGCTCGTCCGACGGGGCGACCGGCTCGACCCGGAACCCGTCGAAGTCCTGGGCACGGACGGGTCGGACCTGCTGGTGCGTGGTCCGGCCTCCCTGGCCGGCAAGGAGGTCCTGGCAAGCTCGGTCAGCGCGGTCCAGGGCATTCTCATGGGCCTGGGGGGCGAGTAGATGCTGACACAACTCGTGCGCTTCTCCCTGACCCAGCGGCTCTTCGTGACCGTGCTCGCGCTGGTGCTGTGCCTGGTGGGATGGCGCGCCTGGCAGGCGATTCCCATCGATGCCTTTCCGGACATCTCGCCGACCCAGGTCAAACTGATCCTGAAGGCGCCGGGGATGACCGCCGAAGAAATCGAGCGCCAGGTTACCCAGCGACTGGAGACCGAACTGCTCGGTATTCCCAACCAGCAGATGCTGCGCTCGACGACGAAGTACGCGATCACCGATATCACCCTGGACTTCAAGGACGGCACGGATATCTACTGGGCACGACAGCAGGTCAGCGAGCGATTCGGCGCGGTTCGCGACGAGCTGCCGGCGGTGGTCGAGGGCGGCGTAGCTCCGATGAGCACGCCGCTGAGCGAGATGTTCATGTTCACTCTCGAAAACCCGAACCTGTCGCTCGTCGAACGGCGGCGCTTGCTGGACTGGGAGGTGCGGCCCGTCCTGCGCACGGTCCCCGGTGTGGCCGACGTCAACATCCTGGGTGGCTTCGCGCGAACCTACCAGCTGAGCCTGCGCCCGGAGGTCATGCAGGCGGCCGGCCTCAGCCTGGAAGACCTGCAGAGCGTCATCGAGGACAACAGCCTTGATGTCGGCCTGGGCCGACTGGACCAGGGCAACGATGCACTGATCGTGCGCACCCAGGGCCGCCCGAGGAATCTGGAGGATCTGAGTAATCTGGTGGTCGCCTCCGGCCCCCAGGGCACCTATCGCCTCGCGGATGTCGCCGATCTCAGCATCGGCCACCTGACCCGCTACGGCGCCGTCACCCGCAACGGTGAGGAAACGACCGAGGCGCTCGTGATCGCGCTGAAAGACAGCAACACGGACCAGGTCGTGACCGGCGTCAAGAACGCGCTGACCGCGCTGCAGCCGACGCTCCCGCCCGGCACCGAGATCAACGTGTTCTACGATCGAGCCCAGCTGATCGACACCGCCATCGGCACCATCTCCAGCGCCCTGCTCCAGGCCGTGGTCCTGGTCATCCTGCTCCTCGCCCTCTTCCTCGGACACCTGCGCGCCGCGCTGGTGGTGTCCCTGTCCCTGCCGCTCGCCGCGCTCGCCACCTTCCTGCTGATGTCGCTGAGCGGCCTGTCGGCCAACCTGATGAGCCTGGGCGGACTGGTGATCGCCATCGGCATGATCGTCGATTCCTCCGTCGTGGTCGTCGAAAACGTCCTGACCCGACTGGCCAGGAACCCCGGCCTGCCGCGACTGCATGTCATCCTGCGCGCCGTCTCCGAGGTGGCCGTCCCGGTCGTCTCCGGGACCGTGATCGTCATCATCGTCTTCTCGCCGCTGCTCACCCTGACCGGCCTGGAGGGCAAGCTGTTCACCCCCGTTGCGCTGACCATCGTCTTCGCCATGGTCAGCGCGCTGGTCCTGGCGCTGACCGTCGTGCCGCTGCTGGCCTCGGTCCTGCTGGGCGAGAAGAACGTCGGCATGCCGGGCTATGTGGAGCGGCTGGCTGGCCTCTATCGGGCCAGTCTGGAGCGCGTGCTGAATCGCCCGCTCCCCCTGGCCGCCACCGTGGCCGTGGTGTTGCTGGTCAGCATCGTGCTGTTCTTCAACACCGGCAGAACCTTCATGCCCGTGCTCGACGAAGGCGACATCATCGTCCAGCTGGAAAAATCCCCCAGCATTTCCCTGGCCGCTTCCGTCGATCTCGATCGCCAGGTGGAACAGGCCCTCCTTGCCCGGGTGCCGGAAATTCGCCAGATCGTGGCCCGCACCGGCTCCGATGAGCTGGGCCTCGACCCCATGGGCCTGAACGAGACCGACATCTTCATGGAGCTGGCACCGGTGGAGGAATGGCGCGTGGCCGACAAGCAGGCCATCATCTCGTCGATCCGCGAGGTCATGCTGGAGTTTCCCGGGATCAGCTTCGGCTTCACGCAGCCGATTCAGATGCGTGTCTCCGAAATGCTGACCGGCAGCAGCGGGGATCTGTCGGTCAAGGTCTTCGGTGACGATCTGGCTGTCCTGGCCCGACTGGCCACGGACACGGCTCGCATCGCGCGCGGCATCGAGGGGGCGGTGGATGTCCAGGCCACGGTGACCGACGGCGGGCAGTTCCTCGTCATCGAACCCGATCAGGCCATCGCCCGAGCCCAGGGCCTGTCCGCGGTCGAGCTCGCGGCCAGGCTCAAATCGCAGCTGGAAGGCGTGGTCTTTTCCGAGGTGATCGAAGGCCGGGAGCGGACGCCGCTGGTCTTTGCCAACTCGCCCGAGAGTTCACCCACCACGGTCCGAGACCTCGAGCGTTACCAGGTCGTGCTTCCCATGGGCGGCACGGCGCCGCTGCAGGACATCGCCACGGTCCGATTCCAGGAGGGCCCGCTGCTGATCGAGCGCGAGCAGGGGCGACGCTTCGCCGTCGTGACCAGCAATATCGAGGGCCGGGACACGCTCGGCTTTGTCGATGACCTGCGCCAGGCCCTCGATCAGGGCCTGGACCGACCGTCCGGCTACAGCATCGAGTTCGGCGGCGAATTCGAGAACCAGCAGCGCGCCACCCGCAGCCTCATGCTGGTCGTGCCCGGCGCCCTGCTGCTGATCCTGATCATCCTCTTTGCCACCTTCCAGTCCCTGCCCCTGGCCGGTCTGATCCTGGCCAATATCCCCTTCGCGCTGATGGGCGGCATCATCGCCCTGTTCATCAGCGGCGAGTATCTGTCGGTGCCGGCCTCGGTCGGGCTCATCGCTCTCCTCGGCGTCGCGGTGCTCAACGGCGTGGTGATGGTCAGCTACTTCGAGCAGCAGCGCGGGCGCCGTGCCCTGGACGCGCGGATCGTCGAGGGCGCGACCAGCCGCCTGCGCCCGGTTCTGATGACGGCAACCACCGCGCTGTTCGGCCTCATGCCGCTGGTCTTCGCGAGCGGGCCCGGCGCCGAAATCCAGAAACCCCTGGCGATCGTGGTGATCGGGGGTCTGGTGACCTCGACCCTGACCACGCTCTACCTGCTCCCTGTCGCCTATCGCCTGCTGGAGAAAAAACGCCATGGATGAACTCAAACTGCTGGTCCTGATCGCACCCGTTGATCTGAAAGAGGAGCTGGTCGATGTCCTGATCGGCCACGCCGACATCAGTGGCTTCACCCTGACCGACGCCGCCGGCTACAGCCGAGAACACAGCCATTTCAACGTGCAGGAACAGGTCGCAGGCTACCGCAGCTTCTGCCGCTTCGAGATCCTTCACGAGCCGGACCGGTTCCGTGCACTCCGCGCTGCGCTGGACTCTGCCTGCGGCAACCAGGCCGTGCGCTACTGGGTCGGCCCTGTCATCGAACAGGGCCACCTGGGCGGAATGCCCCCCCGGGGCCCATGAGACGGAAAATAACGGGAATTTAGAGGACAGATAAAAACATTTAGGAGCAATTCCCGCAGTATCCCGATAAATCAGGCACAATGAGGGGGGTTCATATGGGCCGCTTGTCGATCCTGGCATCGGCCGACAACAACCCGCAGAAACTGGAGGCAGACATGACCGAATCGAGTCGCAACGAATTCATTTCGAAGATGAAGGATCGCCTCGACCAGCTCGATGAGGAGATCGAAACCATGAAGGGCAAAGGCGAGAAGATGGATGCCGAAGCCCGCAAGGAGTTCGAGAACCGTATGCATGACCTGCGCGAGAAGCGGCGCGAAGCCAAGCGCAAGATCAATGACCTCTACGCGGCCAGCGAAGAAAAATGGCAGCAACTCATCGACGAAACCGAGCACGCCTGGAAAGCCCTTGGCAACTCCTTCAACTACTTCAAGTCGCACTTCAAATAAGCGCTGAGCAACCAGGGATCAGCGACGCGGGGGACGCTCATTGCCGCCCCCGCGGTCGCTCGAATAGCCGGCAAAGGAATAGCGCACCCGCTTCGATACCAGCGTTGTCACGCGGACTCTGACCTCTGCACCAGCAAGCGGTGGCGTGTGGCGCGGCAGCGTCATCGTCACCAGCCGGCCATTTGCAAGGCGGACGTTGGCATGAATTCTGGGGAGACGGTAGCGATCCCCGCCGCCGCTTCCCGCCGACTCGAGGACGCCAATCACGTAGGTCGTGTCGTGGATCTCCTGCCCTGACCCCAGCGGGAGAAAGACCGCGCCACTCAGGAAAAACAGGACATACCACCAGCGGCTCAGAACGAAGTCCGACACGCGATATCGCAGTGGTATTTCCCGCCGTATTCCCATCTCAACACGAGCGCAGGACGGAGAAACGCCGAGCCGCCGAGGCCGCCGCTGGCCCGGCTTCAGGGGCCATGTGCATCGAATACAACGCGGTTGCGGCCTTCGCGCTTGGCCCGGATAAGCGCCTGGTCGGCGCGATCGATCAGCGCCTGGGGCGTTTCGCCGGGACGGTAGCAGGCCAGCCCCAGGCTCAAGCTCGGTGAATCAACGGCCTCACGGCTGGTCGGGAGCTCGATGCGATCGGCCTCGAAGGAGGCTCGAAGGGCGTCGCAGACAGGCGTGGCCTGTTCTAGGGTCAGGCCCGGCAGCACCACGGTAAATTCCTCGCCGCCGTAGCGGGCAACGAAGCCCGGGCCCTGAATGCGACGGTTCAAGCGCCGCGCGATCGCGCTCAGCGCCGCATCGCCGGCCAGATGGCCATGCCGATCGTTGAATCGCTTGAAGGCATCGACATCGACCATTGCCAGGCTCAGGGGCCGCCGGTTGAGACGAGCCTCGTTCAATTCGCGCTTCAGGCGCGTGTCCAGCCAGGCGCGATTGCGGATTCCGGTGAGCTGGTCCTGGCTGGACAGGGTCAACAGCTTGCGTGTCTGAAAAACGCATGCCAGGGCCAGCAAGGTGGCGGCCATGATCAGTATCAGACGAGAAATCTGATCGCCCCAGCTCAGATACCCATAGATGAAGGGTGCCCAGCGCGGATCGTTGAGATCGCCGAAGCGCGTGGCGGCGTAGAGGACGGCCGCGTACTGAATAAATGCCAGCCCCCCGGCGACGAGACAGACTCGCGAGTCTGCGCGCAGGGCCGTCGCGGCGATCGCAAGCAGGTAGAGCTCCCAAACGACCCGGCTGTTGACGGCGACGTGGGGAAATCCCTGGACGAGGAACAGGGTCAGCACGAGTGAGATCGAGGTAACATCGAAGGCCGCCGATAGAAAACGCCAGCGGGTGTTGGCACCATCGCGCCGGGCCTTGTAGAGCAGAACGAGGGCGAACAGCACGGCGAAAACGGACACCACGAGTCCGGTCACCACCTCGTGCAGCGGCGAGCCGGTCAGCCAGGCCACTGGCGGCGTCAGGGCAATCAGTATGACGGTGATCAGGCGAACGCGAGCGACCAGAACCTCACCGACGGCGCCGGCCTCCAACAGCAAATCATCGGGCGCCTCGAACTGGCGCCAGGGGCGCCTCAGCACGCAGATACCGGCAATGCACCGGCGCCCCTAGCACCGCTTCCCATGGGTGAGTCAGCCCCGATCACAGGTCCTGGCTAGAAGAATATCACCGCCAAGGGGCAATGAATTCGGCAAAACCCTCGACAGCGGTCTCGACCGAGGCAGTCCCGGAGCGCGAGTGACGCTACTATGGTTGCCGCAGGCAGGCAAACCATGCTCAGGGGAAGGGAACTGTTTCCATTTCGAATCAACAAGGTGCTGAAGCGCGCTGTCGCCGAGCACCGGCAAGCGGTGCTGACCTGCCTTGTTGCCCTCGTGCTCTCAGGCCCGGCCCTGGCACTGAACCCCGATCGCAGCCTTGGCCAGTACGCGCGCCACGCCTGGTCGCTGGAGGACGGCCTGCCCCAGGCCACGGTCACGGCGATCGTCCAGGGCCGCGATCAGTATCTCTATATCGCTACCTTCGGCGGCCTGCTGCGCTTTGACGGGATCCGCTTCGAATCGGTGCCCGATGGCGGCGGCTGCGGAAATCGCTTCGGATCGCTGGCCGTGGATGCGCACGGAACGCTCTGGGCGGGTATCTCGCGCGGTGGGCTGTGTCGCGTCGAGGGCCAGGGCACGCGACAGCGGCTGCTGCCCTTCGAGGCCTCGAATTCGATCGTCATCAACGGCATCAATGAGCTCGTACCGCGCGCCGGCGGGGGCGTCTGGGTCTCGAGCTCCGAGGGCTTGTTCGAAGTCGACGGCGAGCAGGCCATTCCCTTCGATGAATCCCACGGCCTGCCCAGCCGCCTGCTGACGGGCCTGACGCCGGGTCTGGATAAGGATCTCTGGGTGCTGACCGACAGCGGCCTTTGCCGCTTCAGCAATCGTCGCTGCCACGCGCCCGAGTGGTCCAGCCGCTTTGACGCCGACAAGCTGACCGTCGGCCTGCAGACACGCGACGGGACGCTGTTCCTCGGGCGCCAGGACGATTTCTTCCGGGTGACGGACGACCGTGTCGAGCGCATCGATCTGCCCGACCACCTCGGCATGGTCACGGCCCTGTTCGAAGACCGCCAGGGCAATCTCTGGTTGGGCACCTCACGCGCCGGCATCAAGCGTCTCTCGCCCAGGCCCGGACTTGCCCTGATGCCCGGCGAGACCCGGCGGCGCGCGCGCAGCATTGCCCAGGACAGCGAGAACAATCTCTGGGTCGGCTATGGCGGCGACGGGCTGGAGCGCCTGTCGGACGGGCGTGCCTATCCGGTCCACGTGCCCGACCCGATCCAACGCCTGGACGTTCTCGCCGTCGAGAACGACCCCCGCGGCGGGGTCTGGGTTGCTGCTCCCTGCGCCGGCCTGGTCAGCGTCCGGGCGGACGCCATCACCGTCGTCGACACCCAGGATGATCTTGGCACCGGCTGCCTGTGGGCCCTGCGCTCCGAGCCTGACGGCCGGCTGTGGATCGGCACCTATGGCGAGGGGCTGGCCCAGCGAAGCCCGGACGGGGAACTGCGTCTGATGAACGGGCCGCCGACGCGCGAGCGCATCGTCCGCGCCCTGAGCCGGGACACGGTCACCGGCGAGTTGCTCGTCGGCAGCGATCAGGGCGTCTATCGCGTCGATGAGCAGTCCGAGGGCTTCCACCTGATCGACGGCACCGAAGCGCTCGACGTGCACTATCTCACCACCACGGCGGACGGCACGATCTGGATCGGCAGCCGAACGGGCGCCACCCGTATCGGCGAACAGATCCAGCACTTCGGCCAGGAACAGGGCCTGGCCAACGACTACGTCCGGGCGATCAAGATCGATCCGGACGGTGTGGTCTGGCTGGGCACCTACGGCGGCGGTCTCCACCGCCTCGCAGAGAACAAGATGGTCCGCTACGGGCCCGCGGAGGGCCTGCCGGACATCGTCGTCTCACGAATCGTCGAGGACGCACAGCAGCGCTTCTGGATGACGGGCAACCTGGGCGTGGTTCGCGTGGCTCGCCGGGAGCTCGAAGCCGTCGCGCGCGGGGAAATCGAGGCGGTGAATGCTCAGCTCTTCGACGAGCGCGACGGCATGCCGATCCGGGAAACGAACGGCGGCGGCCAACCGGCCGGCCTGCTGCGCGCCAACGGCGAATTCTGGGTGCCGACCATCGATGGACTGGCCGTCTTCGATACGCAACGGCCGGATCAAGCACTCGGGCCCCCGCCCGTTCGAATCGAACGCGCGCTCCTCGATGGCGAGATGCTGGACACTCGCGGCCCGATCCTCCTGCCGGCCGGCGCACGCAACCTTGAAATCCACTACACGGCGCCGGCGTTCCGGGCGCCGGAACAGGTCCGCTTCCGCTATCGTCTGGAGGGCTTCGACAGCCGCTGGACCCTCGCCGGCGATCGCCGCACGGCCTATTTTCCGATCATCCCGCCCGGGGAATTCGAATTCCGAGTGACGGCCGCCCAACGCAGCGGCGACTGGAACCCGGATGGCGCCGGCCTGACGATCCGGATGCCGCCAACCTTCGTTCAGAGCGCCTGGTTCATTCCGCTCCTGGTCCTGGCGGTTGCGGCGCTGGTAATGCTGATGTTCTGGCTGCGCGTGCGAACGCTCAGGCAGCGCGAAAAAGCCCTGAAGCTCGAGGTCCGAAAGCGGACGGCAGAGCTCGAACGCCTGGCGAGCCTCGACGGCCTGACCGGTATCGCCAACCGTCGCAGCTTCGACGCACGCCTGGAGCGCGAATGGAACGCGCGTCATCGCAGGGCAACGCCGCTCAGCGTTCTGCTGATCGATGTCGATCACTTCAAGGCCTACAATGACCACTACGGCCACCTGGCGGGCGACGACTGCCTGAAAAAGATTGGCCGCACGCTCGAAGGGTGTCTTCCGCGCGACAGCGGGCTCCTGGCGCGCATCGGCGGCGAGGAGTTCGGGGTGATCCTGGCCGAGACGACTGCCGAGGATGGGCGACGGATCGCTGAGCGTCTGCGCCGGACCATCGCCGACCTGGCGATACCCCACGAGGCCGCCCGCGCGGCGACGATCGTCACCGTCAGCATTGGCGGGGCCACCGCACTGCCCGGGCGCAGCACGTCGCGCGAGGCGCTGTTCGAAGCCGCTGACCAGGCCCTGTACTCGGCCAAAAGCGACGGTCGGAATCGGGTTCGCTTCAACGGCCACGGGCCCTGAGCGCCCCGGTCCGATACGGGCCGGCATCGGGCCAGGGGCGGCCACCGTGTGAGCCCGGATCGACCGTGGCGCGTTACCATGGGGGTGTAATCGACCACCGATAAGGCAATCATGAAGCGATTTATTTGGGGTGCGGGTCTTCTGGCCGCGCTACTGGCCGTGCTCTTCGGACTGCGATACTTCCAGCTGCAATCGCAGAAGGACGCCATGTCGCAGGCACCGCCGCCGGCCCAAGTCACGGCGTTTACCGCGACCACCGAGCGCTGGCAGGGCACGCTCGATGCCATCGGCGAGCTGCGCGCGGTCAACGGCATCAGCATCGCCAACGAAATCGCCGGCGTCGTCGATTCGATCGACTTCGAATCCGGTCAGCGCGTCGAGCAGGGCGATCTGCTGATCCATCTCGATGACGATACGGATCAGGCAGCGCTGGAAACACGGCTGGCCGAATCACGCCTGGCCGAGCAGCAATTCGAGCGCTTCTCCAATCTGGTGGGCCAGAGCGCGGTCTCCCAGGCGGACTTCGATGAAGCCCAGGCCAGCTTCCAGGCCGCGGAGGCGCGCGTCAACGAGCAGCGAGCCCTCGTGGCCAAGAAGGCGATCCGGGCCCCGTTTGCCGGCATGCTGGGCCTGCGCCAGGTCGATCTCGGTGAATACATTGCCGTGGGCACGCCGATCGTCGAGATCAATACGCTCGACCCGATCCAGGTCGATTTCACCCTGGGTGAGCGTGAACTGCCCCTGGTCAGCGTGGGCGATCCCGTCGAAATCACCGTGGCCGCGTTCCCGGACCAGACGTTCCGCGGCTCCGTGCTGGCCATCGAGTCGTCGGTACGGGCGACGACCAGGACGGTCCAGGTCCGCGCGCAGCTGCCGAACCCCGACCTCATCCTGCGCCCGGGCATGTTTGCCAGCGTCACCCTGTTCAGAAACACCTCGCGCAACGCGATCACCGTGCCGCGCACGGCGATTTCCTACAACACCTACGGCGATTTCGTCTTCGCCATCAACGACACCGACGAGGGCCAGTCCGTCGAGCGCGTCCAGGTCGAAACGGGCGCCGTGCGCGAGGGCCGGGTCGAGGTCGTCGACGGACTCAGCGAGGGACAGCGCATCGTTGCCAACGGCTTGAATCGTCTGCGCAGCGGCCAGCCCGTTCGCGTCACGGAGGACACTGAGACCGAGACCGAAACGACGGGGACTCGCTGATGCGATTTACCGATCTGTTTGTTCGGCGGCCGGTGCTGTCGACGGTCGTCAGTCTGCTGATTCTGCTCCTCGGCATTCGCGCCGCCCTCGAGCTCGAAGTGCGCCAGTACCCGAAGCTCGAGAGCACGACGGTGACCGTCTCCACGGCCTATCCGGGCGCCGATTCGGAGCTGGTCAAGGGCTTCATCACAACGCCGCTGCAGCAGGCGATCGCCGAGGCGGACGGCATCGACTACCTGGCATCGACGAGTTCCCAGGGCGTATCGACGATTCAGGCGCGGATGGTGCTCAACTACGACGCGAACGACGCCCTGTCCGAGATTCAGGCCAAGGTCGCCAGCCAGCGCAACGTCCTGCCCGAGGCTGCCCGCGACCCGGTCATCACCTCGACCACCGGCGAGTCAACGGCGCTGATGTACATCGCCTTTTTCAGCGAATCGATCCCCGTCCCCGAGATCACCGATTATCTGGCCCGCGAAGTCCAGCCTCGGCTTCAGGCCCTGCAGGGTGTCGGCAAGGCGGAGCTCCTCGGTCGCCGCTTTGCCCAGCGCATCTGGATCGATCCCGAGCGTCTGGCCGCCATCGACCTCACGGCCCGCGAGCTGGTGCAAGTGCTGCTGGCCAACAACTACCAGGCCGGCATCGGCAACACGCGCGACGACCGGGTCCAGATCGACCTGTCCACGAACACCGACGTCTCCGCCCCCGAGCAGTTTCAGCGTCTCGTGATCAAGCAGGAAGGTAACAGCGTGGTTCGCCTCGGCGACATCGCCCGCACGGAACTTGGATCCCAGACCTACGATTCGATCGCCCTCTACAAGGGCCAGCCGTCGACCTATGTCGCCATCGAGCTGGCGCCCGGCGCCAATCCCCTGGACGTCGCCCAGCGCGTTCGCGACACGCTCCCCGATATCGCCGATCAGCTGCCCGAGGGCCTGGCCGTCGAGCTGCCCTACGACGCCTCGGAGTTCATCGACCGCTCCATCAACGAAGTGATCAAGACGCTCATCGAGGCCGTACTGATCGTGCTGGTGGTGGTCTTTCTGTCGCTCGGCTCGATCCGGGCGGCACTGGTTCCCTCCCTCGCCGTCCCCCTGTCGCTCATCGGCGGTGCCTTGATCATGCTGTTGTTCGGCTTTTCCCTGAACCTGCTGACCCTGCTCGCCCTGGTCCTGGCCATCGGCCTGGTGGTCGACGATGCGATCATCATCGTCGAGAACGTCCACCGCCACATCGAGGAGGGCAAATCACCGGCTGAAGCGGCGCTGGTCGGGGCCCGTGAAATGGCCACTCCGATCATCGCCATGACTCTGACCCTGGTGGCGGTCTACGCGCCGATCGGGTTCATGGGCGGGCTGGTCGGTGCCCTGTTCACGGAATTTGCTTTCACCTTGGCCGGGGCTGTGCTCGTCTCGGGCGTGGTCGCCCTGACCTTTTCACCGATGCTGTCAGGCAAGGTCCTGAAGCCCCAGGGCAACCCCTCACGCTTCGAGCGCGGGGTCGAAAATACCTTCCAGGGCCTGGCCTCGAGGTACAAGCAGGCGCTGGCCTGGACCCTGAAATCGACCGTCACGGTAGCGATCCTGTCGGCGGTGCTGCTGGTCTCGATCTACGGCATGTTCACGCTCAGCCAGAGCGAGCTGGCACCGAACGAAGACCAGGGCATTCTGCTCTATTCCGGCACCGCGCCGCAGACCGCGACGCTGGACTACATGGAGGTCTATGGCGAGCAGCTCCAGACCCGCTTCGAGCAGCTGCCCGGCTACGACGAAAGCTTCATGCTCCTGGGCCTGCAGTCGCCGAACACGGTCTTCGGCGGCTTCAAGCTCAAGCCCTGGGACGAGCGCGAGATCTCCCAGTTCGAGGTCGAGCCTCAGATGCAGGCGGCCGTCTCGGAGGTCACGGGCCTGAGGACCTCCGTCTTTACCCGCCCGGCCATCCCCGGCGCCGGCGAGGGTCTGCCGGTGCAGTTCGTCATCAACACCGCCCGACCCTACGATCAGCTGATCGAAGTGGCTGACGATATGCTCGGCGCCGCCTTCCAGAGCGGCCTGTTCCTGTTCGTACAGAAATCCATCGACTTCGATCGACCGATGACGCGGGTGGTGGTCAATCGCGATCGGGTTGCCGATCTGGGCCTGTCGATGGCCGATGTCGGGCGCGAACTGTCCAGCCTGCTGGGCGGCGGCTACATCAACCGCTTCAACATGCAGGGCCGCTCCTACGAGGTCATCCCGCAGGTCGAGCGCGTCTCGCGCGCCACCGAGCAGGACCTCGCCCAGTACTACATTCGCACGGACTCCGGCGAGCTCGTGCCCCTGGGCACGGTCGTCAGCTTCGAACCCGTCGTAGAGCCGTCGCAGCGCACCCAGTTCAACCAGCTCAACTCCGTTGCCCTGGAGGGTGTGCTGACGCCGGGCGTGGCCATTGGCGATGCGGTGGCGTTTCTGGAGCGGGAGGCAGAGCAGCGCTTCCCCAACGGCTTCAGCTACGACTACAAGGGCCAGTCGCGCCAGTTCAAGCAGCAGGGCAGTGCCCTGGTGGTGACCTTCTTCCTGTCGCTGCTGGTGATCTACCTGGTCCTGGCAGCGCAATTCGAGAGCTGGCGCGATCCATTGATCATCCTGGTCTCCGTGCCCTTGAGCATCGCCGGTGCCATGGCGTTCATCATGCTCGGCTTTGCCAGCATGAACATCTACACTCAGGTGGGACTGATCACCCTGATCGGCGTGGTCTCGAAGAACGGCATCCTGATCGTCGAATTCGCCAATCAGCTGCAGCTCGACAAGGGCCTGAGCAAGCTCGACGCCGTCCTCGAAGCCGCCTCGATTCGCCTACGGCCGATCATCATGACCTCGGCCGCTCTGATCGTGGCGATGATTCCCCTGCTGATCGCCACCGGACCGGGTGCCGAGAGCCGCTTTGCCATCGGCCTGACCATCGCGACGGGCCTGGGCATCGGCACGGTCCTGACCGTCTTCGTGCTACCGGCCTTCTACCTCCTTATTGCGCGCGACCACAGCCAGCGCGAGGACGCCGATTGAGCGAGGATCTCGATCAGGCCGTTCCGGGCCTGTTCACCCAGTTTCGGCCGCTGCTGACCTACGGCCGACGGGCCCTGGCGCTGGTCTGGGCGACGAGCCGCCTGCTGACCCTGGCTCTGGCTGCCCTGACCCTCGTCGCCGGCCTGCTGCCGGCCGCCATCGCCTGGGTCGGCAAGCTCCTCGTCGACAGCGTCGTGCTGGCCATCGACCTGGGGCAGATGAGCGACCAGATCTGGCTCTGGCTGGGGCTCGAAGCGGTGCTCGTTGCGGCCATGGCGGCAACGCAGACGGGCCTAAGCATTGCCAATAACCTGCTGCGAGCCCAGCTCGGTCAGCGCGTCAATGTGATGATTCTGGAAAAGGCCCAGACCCTGGAGCTGGCCCAGCTCGAGGATGCCGAATTCTACGACCGCCTCACGCGCGCCCGCCGCGAGGCCTCGTCCCGGCCGCTGGCCCTGGTCCAGAAAACCTTCGGGGTCATTCAGAACGGCATCGCGATCTTGAGCTTCAGCGGCCTGCTGCTGGCCTTCTCGCCCTGGGCCGTACTGCTGCTGATCCTCGGTGGCATGCCTGCCTTCTTCGTCGAAGCCAAGTTCGCCGGCCAGGCCTTCCGCCTGTTCCGCTGGCGCTCCCCCGAAACGCGCGAAATGATGTACCTGGAATCGGTGCTGGCGCGCGAGGATTACACCAAGGAGGTCAAGCTCTACGACCTGGCCCCAACCCTGATGAGCCGCTATCGCTCGATCTTCGCCAAGCTGTTCCGCGAAGACCGGGCACTCACGATCCGCCGCGGCTGGTGGGCCTTCGGCCTGGGCCTGCTCGGCACCGCCGCCCTCTATCTGGCCTATGCCTGGGTGGTGCTGGCGACGGTCACCGGTCAGCTCTCCCTGGGGGAGATGACCATGTACATGATGGTCTTCAAGCAAGGCCAGTCCGCCGTCAGCGCCAGCCTGACCTCGATCAACGGCATGTATGAAGATCACCTCTACCTCTCGAGCCTGTACGAATTCCTGGAGCTGCCGACCTCGCCGCGACGCGGCCAGGCCACCGCAGGCGCCACGCCCGGCAGCGGGCTGATCATTCGTGAGCTGAGCTTCACCTACCCCGGCACCCAACACCAGGCCCTGAGTGACATCAACCTCGAGCTGACGCCCGGCACCAGCCTGGCCCTGGTCGGCGAGAACGGCTCGGGCAAGACCACGTTGACCAAGCTCATCGCCGGTCTCTACGAAATCGATCAGGGCGACATCCTCTTCGACGGCACCTCGCTCAAGGAGTGGAACCCCCGCGCCCTGCAGGACCGCATCGGGGTGATCTTCCAGGACTTCGCCCGCTATCAGTGGCGGGTCGGCCACAACATCGGCGCCGGCGACATCCGGGGCTTTGACGATCCGACCCAATGGCAGGCCGCCGCCGACAAGGGCCTGGCCGATGCCTTCATCCGCGAGCTGCCGTCGGGCTATGAAACGCAGCTGGGGCGCTGGTTCAAGGACGGCCGCGAGCTTTCCGGCGGCCAGTGGCAGAAGATCGCCCTGGCCCGCGCCTTCATGCGCACGCGCGCCGACATCCTCATCCTGGACGAACCCACCTCGGCCATGGACGCCAAGGCCGAGGCCGAGGTTTTCGAGCACCTCCAGGCGACCGCAAAGGATCAGATTCTCATCCTGATCTCCCATCGTTTCTCGACCGTGCGCCGCGCCGACCGCATTGCCGTGATGGACGGCGGGCGCATCATCGAGTTCGGCACCCACGAGGAACTGATGACGCTCGGCGGCCGCTACGCTCAGCTGTTTACCCTGCAGGCCGAGGCCTACCAGTAGCGGCCGCGATCACGGCCCCGGAAACCGCACCGGGGGAGACGCGACGGGGACTTCATTTGCCGGGCCTTGAGACCCGCCATCGGTGCCTACCATCTTTGAGATTGATTCGTATTTGACCGGGATCAAGTCTCCACCCCGGGGGCATCAGGCATCATTCGTGCCATGACCGAGCTACCTTCTTTCTCGCCGAACGTCTATAGCGAATCGGCGTCGCCAGGCCCGCCAGGATGCAACCCGTCAGGGCAGCCATCCGCTCAGCGATGCAGGGGCACAAATTCGACGATCAGCGCGGCGGTCAATTCATGCTTTCTCTTCCATCCCCATCAACCAACCGACGACAGGTGACTTGAGTGTCCGATAACAGGAATCCGATCCACAACGACCTTCGAATCGCAGCACGAGGAACAGCCCTCAGGGCGCTGACGGCCCTGGTGATGCTGGGCTCAGCTGCGGGCGCCGCCATGGCTGAGTCTGTCGACACGTCCGCAGAATCGAGCGCAGAGTCGTCGGTCGAATCAGAATCGAGCGCCCTGGCCAGCAGGCCGGCCGAGCGTTCGGCGGTTCTCGAAGACGTGGCCGTGTTTGCCCGGAAACGCAGCGAACCGTCGCAGCAAGTGCCGATCGCGATCGATGTTCTCAATGAAGAGGACGTTTTCGAGCGGGGTATCTATGACCTGCAGGACATCACCCGTCAGAGTTCGAGCGTGTTCCTCGAGCAGGGCTCCGTACCGCAGGATCTCAAGCTGTCGATCCGCGGCATCACGCCGACGCGCGGTCGCCCAAGCATGGCGATCCTCCTCGATGGCGTCGACATTACGACCGAAGCAATGATCACCTCCGGCGGGTCTCTGCTGATCGATCCGATGCTGTTCGATATCGAGCGCGTCGAGATCATCAAGGGGCCGCAGAACGCGCTCTACGGCCGATCGGCCTTTGCCGGCGCCATCAACTACACGACGCGCACGCCTGGCAATGAGTTCTATGGCGCCGTCGAAACCGATCTCGGCGAATACGGCCAGCGGCGTATCGTCGGGCGAGTGTCAGGACCGATCATCACCGACCGGCTCAGCGCCAGCCTGAGCGTGGCGAACTGGGCCCACGACGGCTTCTACGAAAGCCCGATCACCGGCGACGACCTCGGTGGACAGAACGGCAGCAGCCTGGCGGGCACGCTGCGGTGGATGCCGGGCGAGGCCTGGGACATGCAGCTGCGCGTGACCTACGAGGATTCGGAATACGACGTAACTCCGCAGATTCACCCGGAACCGAACGCGTCCTTCGCCATGCCCACGAGCGCCCTGGGGGCAGTCGTCGATCCGGGCGTGACCAGCATTCGAGGGATTCGAGGCACGCCCGGCGACTGGAACGAGTCGCAGATCGGCAACAGCTCCAACCCGCGGACACCGGGTCGGGACTACCCCGGCAGTGAAAAGGAGGTGCTCCGCGCCACCCTCAACCTCACCCGCGAATTCAATTCAACAGGGTTCGGGCCGGCGAGATTCGTCTCCTTGACGCACATCGCATCGGCCGACAGCCTCCAGTTCCAGGACTTCAACACCTACGGCGATGCGAGCGAGTTGCCAGCGTATGGCGAGATCTGGATCGACAACGACACTGAGCTGTTCAGCCAGGATTTCCGCCTGCAGTCAGCCAGTGACCAGCGCGTGACCTGGACGCTGGGCGCCGAGTACTGGGAAGAAAATCGCGACGTACTCAACGGCGGCGTCACCTGCCTGACCTACGCACCGCCCTTCGTGCCGGCAGAGGGCGCCATGCCCTGCGGCCCCATCGTGGCCGACATCGGCACCTCACTGCCGCGCAACTCGGACCTCTGGACTCGCGACATCGAGCACTGGTCGGTCTACGGGCTGTTGTCCTGGGACATCAACAACCGCTGGACGGCCACCGTCGAGGGCCGCTACGTCGACGAGGACCTGGAAGCCGGCGGTCCGGACCTCGACAACTCCATCGTCTCGCCGCTGCCGTTTCTCGGCGGCGCCCTCTCGCCAGCACCGGCGGGGCTGACGACCGCGAGCCAGAGCGACAGCTATTTCGTCCCCAAGGCCAGTCTGCGCTACACGCCGTCAGATCAGACCATGGCCTATTTCTCGATTTCCCAGGGCATCAAGCCGGCGGGCATCGGCTCGGTCAACGGTGGCGGCGGCACCTTCTTCCCGGAGCAGCTGCGCTTCGAGCAGGAGGAGGTCGTCGTCTACGAACTCGGCACGAAGCTGGACCTGCTGGACCGCCGCGTTCGCCTCAACGGCGCCTTGTTCTTCCAGGACTTCACCGACAAGCAGGTCACCAGCCAGATCGTTGACGAAAACGGCTTTCTGCAGTCGCGCATCCGAAACGCCAATGCCGAGATCTACGGCGCCGAGATCGATGTCACCTGGCAAGTCAGTGAAGCCTTGCGCCTGTTCGGCTCCTACACCTACCTCGACTCGGAATACACAGACTTCAAACAGCTGACCCGGAGCCCCGGCGTCATCGCCTACACCGGCGGCTGCAACCTGGTCGCCACGTCGGCCGGACAGTCGACCTGCGAGGTCGATTTCACAGGCAATTCGGTGGAGCGCGCACCGAAGAACTCCTTCATCGGTGTGGCCCGCTACACCTCGGAGGTGATCAATGGGTTCAACTGGTTCGTCGACCTGCAGACCAACTTCCGCGACGAACGCTTCTCCAACCCGAACAACCTGCTCGAGTTCGAAAGCTACTGGCAGTCGGATCTGCGATTGGGCCTGAACGGCAACAACTGGCAGGTCATTGCCTACGTCGACAATCTGTTCGATGACGACACGATTAGAGACGGATTCAATACGGGCGGCGACCTGCGCAATTTCTCCATCGAGGGCGCGACCTTCGTACTGCCGGACAGCGCGCAATTCTATCTGCCACAGCCGCGGACCTTCGGTGTTCGCGCGGCCTACTACTTCGGCCGATAGGACGGAATGCAAGCCTCTCGCCAGCTTTTCTAGAAGGGAGTACAGCTGATGGTCTCATCAACCTTTAACGGCGGATCCTCCGGCCAGATTGGGCCGGAGTCACCTGTGGTCTCGGCGCGCTGGCGCGCCATGCGATCGAGCCTGCTGGCCATCGGCCTGGTGCTGTCGGGTATCGCTTTGTCGAACACGATCCTGGCGCTGCAGCACGCCTGGGTGGATTCGCCCTCCTGGCACGACAGCCTCGTGTCGCTGGCACTCTCGGGGTTCGGGTTAGCCCTGATCTGGCGCGGCCTCCGGGTTCCTGACCCCGCCGCCAGCATTCTCGGTTACGCCGGAGGCGCCCTGCTGTGGATGGGTTTCTTCGAGTGGACCTGGCGCAATTTCACCGTCTGGCTGGGAATCGAGCCGCTGATGATCAACGGCGCCCCCGCCCTTCCCGGATCGTTTCTGCTGATTCAGGCGACGGTCTGCCTGTTCATTCCGCTGACGCTGCTGATCGCCGTGAACAAGGACACGCGCTGCCGGATGATGCTCTGGGTGCGGCGCCGCCTGGGGCTGGAGATCCCGGACTCGAGGGGCGAGCGTTCAACGCCGCATCCGGCCCGCGTCAGCGCGACGGAAACGATTTTCATCATCTGGTTTATCTATCTCCTGAATATCTCGCTCTACGACCCGCGGCTGATCGGAAGCAGCTCGGAGCTCTACCTCGCCGCCCTCGCGCTTCTCGGCGGCTGGCTGCTGTTCCTTGTCCCCAGACTGTTCCGTATTCCTCAGGCCGGCCTGTCCATCCGCTACGCCATCCCAACAGCCTATCTGATGTCGATCCTCATCGACGGCGCCACCCTCACGGGCCTGTTCTCCGCCTACTGGATCCAGCCGATTCAGTTTCCCTACTTCGCCACGGCCATGATCCTGCTTTTCGCGACCTGTGTTTACGGCCTGTGCCAACCGCCCGCCGCCCTGCAGCGACAGGCCGCATGGCGTTAGGCCAGATCGTACCCGCCTTTCTCCCTTTACCTGGACTGGCCGCTTGACCGCTTGACAGATTCACCTTCTCGTCCGTGACTGCGCTGCACGAGACACGAGTCATCCTGCGTCTGATCATGGAATGGTGATCGGTCCGCCATTGTTCTCGAAGGCATAGCTGACGATGGTGGCCGGGCTGCCGTTCGGGCCGGTTTCGATTCGGGCATAGCCATACTTCGTCACGCCGTTGTCTTCGAAGCGGAAACCCAGAAAGGCATCCTGACCGGAAACGGTACTCCAGGCGCTGGCCGCGGGGGCGCTGAGCGAGGTCGTGAATTGTGCGTCGGGACCCACGGTCGAGCCGGGCAGCAGAATGGCATAGGTGCTGCCACCATCGATTGTCACACCACCCTCGACCGTTGAGCGGGGCCAGAAAAAGGCGAGTTGACCCGCGTTGCGCCAGATATTGAAATCAAACGGCGGGTCGTCGCAGTCACAGGTCGTGCCGTCGAGCCCGCGGATCGAGCCGCCGGTGCCGTCCTCGTTCACCGTGAAGTTGACGTCCGGAAACTCGATGATGCCCGTCGCAAGTTCGAAACGTGAGCTGAAAATGTCATCTTCTGGGAGGAACTCGAAGGCGCCGACGTCCGTACCATCGGCCCCCTCGATCGTTCCGTTGCCCGTGTCGAAGGTTCGGGGAAAGCCGCGGCCGCGCTGATCGAATTCCTGGCCAAAGGCCTGGCCATTGTCGATGGCCGGGCTGGTGACCTCCAGGGCGTGCGTCAGGGTCGGACCGCCGTTATCGGCCAGGGCAGAGACTTGCGGATCCACGTCATCCTGGCCGCCGGTAGACGCGAAGAAAGAATCGGCCAGCCTCGACAAGTTGAACCCCCGATTCAAGGCAATGGAGGCACCGATAAAACTGCCGAAATCGATGTTTTCACTCGGCACCGAAAAGATCGAGCTGCCGACCTCGAGAACCAGCAGACTGGGCGTGGATCCCTCCTCGATCATCCGAATGCCCGTGCCCTCCCCGACAAGGGTGTTGTTGAAGTAATCCACAAACATCTCCGCACCATCGGCGACGGCCAGTCCGATACTGGCGGGCTCGTCCTCGGCGTTTGTTTCGTTACCGGAGATTGTGGTGTTGCGAATATCGAATGTACAGTCATCATCGGAACTGCATTCCAGGTAGATACCGCTGCCTTCACTGGACGCCGAATTATCTCTCACCAGCGAATTCAGCAGCATCCCGTTTTTGCCGTCGATGAACGCAAGCCCCCCGCCTTGTAACGCTACGTTGTCGTCAAGGTCAAGTTCGCTGCCACGAAACGATGAGGCTGCGATCGATACGGCGCCACCGGAACCGGACACGCCGCCGGTGATTCTCATACCTGAAATCGCAAACCTGCCTTCAAACTGACTCGTCAGAAAGACCGCGACTGTGGCGGACTCGCTATTTCTTTGCACGGTCAAAAAGTCTGCACCTGGGCCATCGATGAACAAGGAGGTGTCGACCACAGGCAGAGGCGATAGAAGTTCGATTGTTCGCGCCGTGGAGAAAAAGCCTGGATCAAAGGCAATGGTCTCGCCTTCCCCGGCATCGACCATGGCCTGGCGCAGGCTGCCGGGACCAGCGTCGTTTGCGTTGGTCACGACGATATCGGGCGTGTCGAATTCGAACAACAGGGACGCTGCCGTGACCTCACCCGTGAATTCCACATAACCATCGTCAAAGCGCAGGATCCAGGTCCCATCCATCGGCGTGCCCAGGAACGCTTGATCCATCGAAGTGAAGTCGGGCAGGCCGGGGGGCGCATTGATGTCACCGGATGGGATAGTGCGCGCGGCCGTCGACGGAATGTCGAAGCTGGACGGGAAATCGGCGGCGGTCCACCAGTGATCGCTGGCCGCATCAGCAAAAGAGTAGACCGACGAATCGACAAGGTTAGAGTTGTGCCCCTCTGAATCGTTCGTCGTAACGCCGGTCTGCGCGAACAGCAGGTGTTCCGTGCCATCGGGCGCAATCAGCCTGACTCGCATATCGGCAACTATTTCATGATTGGCGCTGAATTCCACGCCGATGCTGCCCACGTATCCCTGGGTGCCATCCACCTCGAAGCGCACGTCCAGAGAGGCGCCGTAGTTTCCGGGCCCTTCGCCCGCGCCGTCCGGAATCGCCCCAAGGCTGCCGGGCTCAGCAGGCACCGAGAATGCCTGGGCCTTGAGTTCGCCGGAAAGACCGGCGAACAAGCCGGCGAGTGCGAGAAAAACAAACAGAGCAGAGCGATTCATGTCGCGAGTCATCCTCAGAAATTTTCCATTGCCTATTACCAGTCTGTGCAGGCGCCCCTGAAAAAGGATCATTCCTCTCCTCGATTCCAGTGCCGCGGTACCATGGAGCGATGGACTCGGCTCGCTATCAACGCCTGAAAAGCCTGATGATCGAGGCGCTTGACCGGCCCGATCAGGAGCGCGAGCGTTTCATCGATGAGGCCTGCGGTGACGATGCCGATCTGCGCGCTGACCTGCTGCGTCTGATCGGGCACTCGATCAGCGATGGTTTTCTGGCCGACAGCGCCCTGGCCATGGACGAACGCCAGCAGGCCGAATCGTTGATCGGGGCCACCATCGGGCGCATCCGGATCGATCGCCTGATCGCTCGCGGCGGCATGGGCGAGGTCTACGCGGGCGAGGATCAACTGCTTGAGCGTCCGGTCGCCATCAAACTTATTCGCAGTCAATGGCGCTGGTCGGAGGCCCGACGCGACGCGTTTCTGGCCGAGGCGCGCGCCCTCTCGGCACTGGCGCACCCCAATATCTGCCAGGTCCATGACTTCTTCTCCGACGACGAGCGTGACGTGCTGGTCATGGAGCTGATCGACGGTCGCACCCTGCGCGAGGTCCTGGCGCAGGACGGTCAGCCCGGCCACCGTCAAGCCCTGACCTGGGCCGCACAGATCGCCGATGCCCTGGTCAGCGCCCACGAACAGGGCATCGCCCACCGCGATCTGAAACCCGACAACGTCATGCTGACCGCCGGCGACCAGGTCAAGGTCCTCGACTTCGGACTGGCGCGGAGCTTGCCGGTCGGCGATCAGGCAGGCGTCTCGACGATCGAAACCCAGGCCGGCGGGACACCCGGCTATCTCGCACCCGAACAGGCGAGGGGCAACCGGGCCACGCCGGCCAGCGACATCTGGAGCTTTGGCGTCCTGTTGATCGAATTGCTGACAGGCAAGGCCGCCTTCGACGAGCACCAAACCGGCTCGTCGCTGCTCGAGCAGGCGAAGCGTGGCGAAATCCTCCTGCCCACCGGCCAGCCGCGAGCCGAAGCGAGGCTCCTGCGATCGCTCCTGTCGCCCGAGCCCGGCCTTCGACCCAGCGCACGCGAGCTCCGAGCGCAGCTCCAGCGCATCATCGACCGACCGAAGCGCCGTCTGACGGTGACAGCAATTTCTGCGCTGCTCGTGGTGCTGGCCCTGGGTGGCTTTCGCTATACCGTCGACCTCCAGAATGAGCGTGATCGGGCCGAGGCCGCGCGCACGGAAGCGGAGAATCTGGCTCAGTTCATGCTGCAGGATCTCTACACCGGCCTCGATTCTGTCGGCCGCCTCGACCTGCTCGAGCCGGTCGCGGACCAATCCATCGACTACTTCATCAACCGTCGGGGTGCGACATCTTCCGATGCGCCGAATGACCTCGGCACCGGTCTGGCGCTGATGCGCTCGGCGCAGGTCATGTTCTATCAGGGCCGCCTGAGCGACTCGATCGAGGTCATGGAGGAGGCCCTGCGGCGCCTGAGAGCGCTCAACGCCGAACGGCCCGACGATCGGATCGTCCAGTTCCATCTGATCGAGGGCCTGAACGATCTCAGCTCCCAGCTGAACAGCGGCGGATTTCACCCCCGCTCCCAGGCGGCCGCTCGGGAAGCACTGCATCGAGCCCAAGCCACGCTGGACGCGCTGAACGAACGCAACGACACCAGCGAGGATGAACGGATCCGGACCTGGGACCTGCTGCTACAGGCCTGGTATGCGCTCAGCGACAGCGCGCTGCGCGGCGGCGATTTCCAGCTTTCCATCGACAGCGCTCAGCGCGCTCTGACCTTGATCGAATCTCGCGCGCCGGATCTCCGACTGATGGATCAACGCTTTGCCGACATCGCCTGGACCCGATGCCTGGCAACGCTTCAGCTGACGCGTTCCCGAGGCCAGGTCGAGGCCTGCCAGACGCCTCTCGATATCGACGCAACCCACTTCGAAGCCAACCCGGAGGGCGCGACGGCAAAGCTCAACTACACGAACTCACTCTGGCTCATGAGCCAGGCTCAGCGCATCGAAGGAGATCCCTCCGTCGCGCTGGAATACGCGAAAGAGGCCGAGAGGCTGGCCCGCGAGCTCATTGCATGGGATCCAGAACAACCGCGACACAGCAATACGCTGGCCGTCGTTCTCATCAGCCAGGCGCGAGCACTGGCAATGCTCCAGCGCGAGAACGATCGTCTGCAAGCGCTGAATCAGGCACTGAGCCTGACCAGCACCATGGTGGGCGATGGTGAAGATCATCTGGTTGTCCACAACCATGCCACGATCCTGGCCCTCCTCGGACAAGCAGAGGAAGCCCGACCCTGGGCAAAAATGCTCATGGACAGCGGCTGGAATCGACCGGGCTTTATCCAGCTTTGCCACTCCCTGAGCCTCGATCCACGCTGCGGAGACATCGAGTCTTGAATCAGGAAGGCGATCGTGCAATCACGCTGCTGCTCAAGCGCTGGCAATCCGGCGACGAGTTGGCCCTTGAGCGCATGGTCCCCGCAGTCTATGAGGAGCTCCAGCGCCTGGCCGCGCGACAGCTCAATCGTGACTATGGCGCCACCCTCCAGCCGACGGAACTCGTCGCCGAAGCCTATATGCAGCTCGTCGACGTTGACCGCGTGGACTGGAAAAGCCGGGCGCACTTCTACTCCATGGCCGCCCGCATCATGCGCCGGGTTCTGGTTCAGCGCTTCCGACGCCGCGAGGCCGATCGACGCGGCGGGGGCCGGACGCTGCTGACCCTGGCACCCGCCCACGGCGCGTCCGATCCACCAACCCTCTCACTGGACGCCCTGGAGCAGGCCCTGAGCGAACTGGAGCGCCTCGACCCGCGCCAGGCCGAGATCGTGACCCTGAAATTCTTCGGCGGCCTGACCGCCAAGGAAATCGCCCAGGCCCTCGATATCTCCGAGCCGACCGTCAAGCGCGACTGGGCTGCCGCGCGGATCTGGCTCTACGACGTTCTCAAACCGTCCTTCGGAGGGTCTGGGGCCTAAGGCGTCTCGAAGCGATCCTTGAACAGGCCATCGCCGCGCCCGAAAACGACAAACGCGCGCCCGAAGTTGCTGGATTGAGGTGTTGTGGCCCTTGGGGCGCCGATCACGAAATCGGCCACGCCATCACCATTGAAATCACCCGCCGTGCTGACGGCGCCTCCCGCCCGCTCATCTTCGAGCGCCGCATCGTTGACGACGGTGAACCCGTCTGCCTCGGCCAGACTGTCCAGGTCCACGGTTGCGGGGAAAGGCTCGGCCGATCCGAACACCACGTAGGACCGGCCGACGTCGTATTTCTGGCTGGTGTCCGCGTAGGCAGCGCCGATGATCAGATCGTCGAGGCCGTCGCCATTGATGTCGCCGGCGCCACTGACGGACGTGCCCGCGAAGTCATCGTCGGAATCTCCGCTGAAAAAAGTCCCGTTCTGGCCGTTCAGATCGCTGAGGTTCAGGGGATTGGGGAATCCGCTGTCAGAGCCGAAGACCAGATACGCCCCGCCGGGCCGCATCAGGTTCGCTGAGGCTAAGGGCGCTCCGATGATGAGATCGTCGATGCCATCACCGTTGAGGTCACCGGCAACGCTGACGCTCTGGCCCGCACGATCGGACTCGCCTTCCCCGTTGATGATGAACCCGTTCTGGCCATTCAGGCTGCCGAGACTCAGGGCACTGGGAAACGGTGCCTCGGAACCGAACACCACGTAGCTGCGGCCGGAAAAGGCACCGTTGGCGTCGACCCGGGGAGCACCGATGATCAGATCATCGATGCCATCGCCATTGACGTCGCCGGCGCCGCCGAGCGAGCTACCGGACGAGTCGTTCTTGACCTCGCCGTTGAGGACGAAGCCGTTGAGGCCGTTCAGGCTGCCGAGCTCGAGCGCGCTCGGGAAGGCCGTGGACGACCCGAAGACCACGTAGGTGCTGCCGGCATCGTCGGCACCCGCACCGGCTCGATCGGCGGCAATCAACATATCGTCAATCCCGTCGCCGTTGATATCGCCCCCTGCCGCAACGGCGTAACCGGCTTGATCGCCGGTAGCGATACCGTTCAGAAAGAAACCGTTTGAACCGTCGAGATCTGCCAGATCCAACGGGCTGGAAAAACCCGTCGAGCCGAAGATCACGTAGGCGCGACCGGACGACAGGCCATTCACACCGGAGAAGGGTGCTCCGATAAGCAGATCGCCGATGCCGTCGCCGTTGATATCACCCGCGCCGCTGACCGCAGACCCCGCTCGGTCGCCGGCGGCCTCGCCCTCGACGATGAATCCGCTGCTTCCATCGAGCGCGTCGAGGTCGACAGGGGTGGCAAATCCGCTATCGGAACCAAAGACGACGTAGCTGCGCCCGGCATTCATTCCGTTCGTATCGGCCTCGGAAGCGCCTATGATCAGATCGTCGAGGCCATCGCCGTTGACATCGCCCGCCCGGCTGACGGGCCGGCCTGCCCGCTGCCCCGCCGCACCGTTGAGCACCACACCGTTGGAGCCATCGAGGTCTGCCAGGTCGAAGGTCGCAGGGAAGGTGCTTGCGCTTGCAGTCAGGGGCCCGCACACGGCCAGGGCCGCGCTGATGGCGAAAACCAGGCGCTTCCGGGATGGACTCGCGGTCAGTGCCGAGTCGCGGGAGCAGGTTAGATCGATTGGCGAGCGCTTCACTAACGCTGTTCTTTCCAAGGTCATGCTCTTCAGGATGATTTCTTGACGCGAAAAATAGCAACTCATCCGTCGGGATTCAATGAAACAACCGACTCTCAGCGTCTGCGCGTCAAGGCTTTTTGCTTCGTCTGCGAGACGACCCCAAAACGCCGGTCGTCATCCACTCAAGCGGGATCGGATTTCGTCGATAATCGCCGGGTCGTCGATCGTCGATGGAATCTCCGGCTGTTCGCCGTTGGCCAGGGCGCGCAGCGTTCGCCGGAGAATCTTGCCCGAGCGGGTCTTGGGCAGACGATCGACCACGTGCACCTGGCGGAAGCAGGCGACGGCGCCAACGGTGGATCGCACCTGGGCCACCAGGGCCTCGCAGACGGCGTCCGGCGTCATGGTGCTCCCGTCCTTGAGGACGACGAGGCCCAGGGGTAGCTGTCCTTTCAATTCGTCGTCGATACCGAAGACCGCGCACTCGGCAACGTCCGGATGGGAGGCGACGATTTCCTCCAGCTCGCCGGTCGACAGGCGATGGCCGGCGACGTTGATCACGTCGTCCATGCGGCCCATGATGAAGACCTGTCCGTCCCCATCGATATAGCCACCGTCACCGCTGAGGTAGTAGCCCGGGAAGGTCGATGCGTAGGAGCGCTGGTAACGCTCGGCGTCCTGCCAGAGCCCGAGCAGGCAGCCGGGCGGGAGGGGCTGGCGGATGCAGACGGCCCCCTGCTCCATGGGGCCGCATGGCTGACCCTGCGGATCCAGAATATCGACCTGGAAGCCCGGCGTAGGCCGGCCCGCAGCACCGACCACTTCCTCGGCTTGTTCAAGACCCACGGGATTGCAGGCGATTGCCCAGCCCGTTTCGGTTTGCCACCAATGATCGAGCACCGGCAGGCCGGTCTTGTCCTTCAGCCAGTCATGGGTCGCCGGGTCCAGCCGTTCGCCGGCGAGGAACAGGCGCTTGAGCGACGACAGATCGTATTGCGCCATGAGCGCGCCATCGGGATCTTCCTTGCGGATGGCTCGGAAGGCAGTCGGGGCGGTAAACATCGCGGCGACCTTGTGCTCGGCCATGACTCGCCAGAAGGCACCCGCATCGGGGGTGCGCACGGGCTTGCCTTCGTAGAGCACGGTCGTGCAGCCATAGATCAGCGGCGCGTAGACGATGTAGCTGTGACCGACCACCCAGCCGACGTCGGAGGCGGCCCAGAACACCTCGCCAGGCTGCATGCCATAGACCACCTCCATGCTGTAGTGCATGGCCACCGCGTGACCGCCGTGGTCGCGAACCACGCCCTTCGGCTTGCCGGTCGTGCCGGAGGTATAGAGGATGTAGAGCGGATGATTTCCCGCGACGGGGACGGCATCGATCGGTTCGCCTTCCCGTTCCAGCGCCTTCCAGTCGTGATCGCGCCCGGGGACCAGCGAGGCCTCGACCTGCTCGCGCTGGTAGATCACCGTGGCCTCGGCCGGGTGCTCGGCTTGTTCCAGCGCCGCATCGAGGAGCGGCTTGTAGTCGATCACCCGACCGAATTCGATCCCGCAGGACGCCGACAGCACCACCCTGGGCCGGGCATCGTCGATGCGCACCGCCAGCTCGTGCGGGGCGAAGCCGCCGAAAACGACCGAGTGAATCGCGCCGAGGCGGGCGCAGGCCAGCATGCCGATCACCGCTTCGGGAATCATCGGCATGTAGATCACGATCCGATCGCCCTTCTCCACGCCCAGGCCCGCGAGGGCACCGGCGAAGCGCGCAACGCGATCGGTCAACTCGCGGTAGGTGAAGGTCTGCTTGCTGTCAGCCGAGGGCGAGTCGTAGATCAGGGCCACCTGATCACCTCGACCGGCCTCGACCTGCCCATCGAGCGCCAGCCAGGCGGTATTCAGCTCGCCGTCGGCAAACCACTGATGGCCGCCCGCTTCGGCCGGGGCATGCCCCTGAGCCGGCGCACGATGCCAGTTGATGCGCGTCGCTTGCTTCAGCCAGTAAGCATCGGGGTCCGCTGCCGCACGGGCAGCGTGCTCGAGGTAGGGCGAACCCGCCATATCCTTCTCCGTTCAATCTGATCGCAACGCTAGTTTGTACCACCCGGCGATCCGCGGGCACTAGACCATTGGCGTAGACACGTTCCAGAGCGTGACGACGATCGAGCGGCCAACCATCCTCGTCGACAGCATGACGGACTGCCAGTGCACGATACGATCGGTGATATTGGTCGAAGCGATCGAAGCCATAGTCAAGTTGAATTGCAAATCCTGCCGTGATTCGTTCTAATGATAGAACACCGTAAGGATCCTTCATTCAGGGAGAACGATCATGCAAAGCAAGCTACGCGCTCTTGTCATCGGCCTGGCGCTCGCCGCCACGATGACGACCGCCTCGACCACGGCCCTGGCCATGGACGATGCGAAATCCAATCAATTCTGGTGGCCGGACCAGCTCGATCTGAGCCCCCTGCGCGACCAGGACCTGTCCTCGAACCCCTACGGCGACGATTTCGACTACGCGGCCGAATTCGCTACCCTTGATCTTGACGAGGTCAAGGAAGACATCCGCGCCGTCCTGACCGATTCGCAGGACTGGTGGCCCGCCGACTGGGGCCATTACGGTCCCTTCTTCATCCGCATGGCCTGGCACGCGGCCGGCACCTACCGCGTGGTCGACGGCCGGGGCGGCGCGGGTGGCGGGCAGCTGCGCTTCGATCCGCAGAACAGCTGGCCGGACAACGCCAACCTCGACAAGGCCCGCCGCCTGCTGTGGCCGGTCAAGCAGAAGTACGGCCGCAAGCTCAGCTGGGCCGACCTGATGGTTCTGACCGGCAATGTCTCGATGGAAGACATGGGTTTCCGGACCTTCGGCTTCGCCGGCGGTCGCCAGGACGACTGGGAACCCGATCTGGTCTACTGGGGCCCGGAAGAAGCCATGCTGGCCGCCGAACGACGTGACGGCGGCGGTCGCCTCGAAGGTCCGCTGGCAGCCACGCAGATGGGGCTGATCTACGTCAACGCCGAAGGCCCCGGCGGCGTGCCCGATCCGGAGGCTGCCGCGGTCGCGATCCGCGAGAGCTTTGGCCGCATGGCCATGAACGACGAAGAAACGCTGGCCCTGATCGCCGGCGGCCACACCTTCGGCAAGGTCCATGGCGCGGCCAGCCCGGCGGACTGCGTCGGTCCCGAACCGGCAGCCGCCGGCGTTGAGGACCAGGGCCTGGGCTGGAAGAATCGCTGCGGAACCGGCAACGGCGCCGACACGATCACCAGCGGCCTGGAAGGTGCCTGGACGCAGCAGCCGACGCGCTGGTCCATGCTCTACCTGACCAACCTGCTCAGCCACGAGTGGGTGCTGTCAGAAAGCCCGGCGGGCGGGGCCCAGTGGGTTGCTGCCAACGGCGCCCTCGACAACACGGTGCCCGAGGTCCAGCCCGGCGCCGGCAACTCGACGCCGATCATGCTCACCACGGATGTGGCGATGAAGCGCGACCCGGCCTACCGCGAGATTGCCGAGCGCTTTCTGGCCAACCCGCAGGAATTCGAGGACGCCTTTGCCCGCGCCTGGTTCAAGCTGACCCACCGCGACATGGGCCCGCGCGCTCGCTACGTCGGTACGGAAGTACCGGAAGAGGTCCTGAGCTGGCAGGATCCCGTGCCCACCTGGGACGGTGATGTCATCAGCGACGCGCAGATCGCCGATCTGAAGGAAACGATCCTGGATTCCGGACTGACCGTGCCGGAACTCGTCCGCACGGCCTGGGCGTCAGCTTCGACCTATCGCGCCAGCGACATGCGCGGAGGCGCCAACGGCGCGCGCATCCGCCTGGAACCGCAGGTAAGCTGGGAGGCCAACAACCCCGACGAGCTGAACCGCGTGCTCGGCGTCCTCGAAGACATCCAGGGCGACTTCAATCGTGGCCGGGGTGCCGACATCTCCATGGCCGATCTGATCGTCCTGGGTGGGGTCGCCGCGATCGAAAAGGCAGCCGCCGATGCAGGCCATGACGTCACCGTCCCCTTCACGCCGGGCCGCGGCGACGCCACGCCGGACATGACCGAAGTCGAGTCCTTCGGCTGGCTGGAGCCCTACGCCGACGCGTTTCGCAACTACTACAGCGATCGCCATTACTTCCCGCCGCTGGATGCGATGGTGGACAAGGCCGCCCTCCTCGACCTGACCGTGCCGGAGATGACCGCGTTGATCGGCGGCATGCGTGCTCTTGACGCCAACCATGGCGGCGCGGCCCACGGCGTGTTCACCGATACACCGGGCCAGCTGACCAACGACTTCTTCGTCAACGTGCTCAGCATGGACAACACCTGGGCTCAGCACGACGACATGGAGGGCGTCTATGTGGGCAGCGACCGGGCCACGGGTGAGATGAAGTGGACGGCCACCCCCGTCGACCTGATCTTCGGCTCGAACTCCGAGCTACGCGCCGTCTCCGAAGCCTACGCCTCAGCCGACGGTGAGCAGGAGTTCGTCAGCGATTTCATCGCCGCCTGGACCAAGGTCATGAACGCCGATCGCTTCGATATCTGAAACGACGATCGCGGCACTCGGCAAGACCGACAAGGCGGGTCCCTCAGGGCCCGCCTTTTTTCATGCCCGATCTGCCGGCGTTGGCAGGGCTGACGCCGCAAGCGCCTCAGGCGCCACCACGCCCGGCCGTCAGCCAGTGGCGCGCCGCTGCGAGCAGATGGAGCCCCACCAGGCCGGGGAGCAGGTATTCGCCACAGAACTTGTGGACGGCTTCGACGGCTTCGTGCACGTCATGGCCCAGGGGCATGGGAATGTAGAAGGTGAACCAGCCGAAGACGTCCATGCCCTCGCCCTCCGTGAACAGATACATGGGCCCGGTGAAGACCAGCACGATCAGCACGGCGAGCAGCAGCCGGTGCATGATCCCCGCGGCAATCCGCTCGTAGCGAGGTCCGGACGCCGACGGTGGAAAGCCCCGAAACAGCCGCCAGCCGCTGCGCCAGAGTACGAACCAGAGCACGAAGAATCCTAGCCCGATATGGATGCTCATGATGTAGTCTTCGGCGGCATCCGGTGCCTCGCCGGCGGCAATGCCAAGCGTCCACATGGCCACGACGAGCACCGCCGTCAGCCAGTGATTGAGCGTTGATAGACCCGAATAGCGCGTCTCGTCGTTCATTCCGTCCATGGTCCTGACCTCGTGTGTTGGATCGATAGGCGCAGTATCGAAAACCAGGTCATTCCAGGCAATCCGTCAAACGACCGAGAGCCGATTCATGGCAGGATAGCGGCCTGGATTTCACGCCGACGCGGCAGCACCCATGTTCAAAGCCCCAATTCGCCTTCAGCCCAGACTCATCCTTGCCGCCGTCTTTTCCCTGATCGCGATCCTCGTCGCCTGGGATCTCCTGTCCGATCAGGGGGCGGGTGTCGACATGCTGCATCTGATCGTCGAGTCGCTGGTGCTGATCATCGCGGCCGGATCGGGGCTTCTTCTTCTCTGGCGCCACTGGCAGCAACAGCGCCACCTCAGGGAACTGGCCGGGCAGATCAACCAGGCCCGCGCCGACTCGGTGCGATGGCGAACCCGCTATCACGACACGATCCAGGGCTTGAGCCAGGCGATCCAGGCCCAGTTCGTCGAGTGGCAACTCAGCGCCGCCGAATCGGAGATTGCCCTGCTGATTCTCAAAGGACTCAGTCTGGGAGAAATCGCAGCGATTCGCGAGACCAGCGAGCGCACGGTGCGCGACCAGGCCCGCGCCGTCTATCGAAAGTCCGGCCAGGCCAACCGGGCCAGCCTGTCGGCGTATTTCCTGGAAGACCTGCTGCTGCCGCTGGAAGACGCACGCCCGCCCGCCTGAGGGCTGGCCACAATCATGAGTATTGGAGTTATGCTGACGGTTCGTATCTGACAGCCCTGGCTTGCCATGACGAAAGGACTGAACGTGCTCGGCACCGAACTGGCCGACTGCTCCCACGACCCCAAGACCGGTTTCTATCGCAGCGGCTGCTGCGAGACGGGGCCTGATGATGCCGGCGTGCACACGGTCTGTGCCGTGTTGACCGACGACTTCCTCGCCTTCAGCAAATCCCGCGGCAACGACCTGAGCACTCCGCGACCCGAATTCGGCTTCCCAGGGCTGAAAGACGGCGATCGCTGGTGCCTTTGCGCGGCGCGCTGGCTGGAGGCCTACGAGGCCGACTGTGCGCCCCGCGTCCAGCTGGAGGCCACCCACGAAAAAACCCTGGAGATCGTCCCCTTCGAGGCGCTGAAGGAACACGCTCTGGAGCGTTTCCACTAGTGCAGGCCACGCCAACGCGCCGGCTCACGATCGCCGCCGCCGTGGTCGGCATCGCCGGCCTGATTGCGATTGCCGTTGCCCTCACCCTGCTGTTTCGAAGCGAGGCCGGGGTCGCGGTCGAGCGTCAGTGGCTGGGCCCGACACCGGTGACCTTCTATCGCCCCGACGCGAACCTGACAGCCTCTGATCAGGGGGCAACCGATTTGCCCGTGGTGCTGATTTCCCATGGCTTCGCCGGTTCAACGCAGCTGATGGAGTCCTTCGCCCTGGCCCTGGCGAGGAATGGCTACCTGGCCGTCGCTTTCGACTACTACGGCCATGGGCGCCACCTGGAGCCGCTGCGCGGTGACGTCATGGATGTGGAGGGCGCGACGCGCTTTCTTGTGGAGCAGACCCGAGCCGTCGCCGATTTCGCCCTGGCCCATCCCGCCGCCGGCTCGGCGCTGGCCATCCTCGGCCATTCCATGGCCTCCGACATCATCGTGCGCTATGGCCAGTCCGATCCCCGCGTGCAGGCGACGATTGCCCTGTCCCTGTTCTCACCGGCGGTCACGGCGGACTCGCCCGAGAATTTCCTGGTCCTTGTGGGCGACCTCGAAGGACGTCTGAAGGGCGAGGCCCTGCGCGTGGTCGGACTGGTCGCCGATGACCCGGAAGCCGGCGTCACCTACGGTCGCTTCGACGACGGCAGTGCCCGCCGAGCGGTCTTTCCGCCGGGCGTCGAGCACGTCGGCATTCTCTACAGCCCGACGGCCGTCAGGGAGTCCATCGCCTGGCTCAATCAGACCGTTGGCCGGAACGACGACCCTGGACCTGATCCAGTCGACGCCCGAGGCCCGGCGGTCGTGCTGCTGTTCATCGGCCTGCTCCTGCTGGCCTGGCCCCTGAGCAAGCTGCTGCCGAGGACGGTCGAGCCACCGCGCGGACTGAGCCCGATCTGGCGAGAACTCCTGCCCGCAGCCCTCTTGCCCGCCGTGCTGACGCCCGTGCTACTGGTCGCCTTTCCTCCGGATTTCATGGGCGTGCTGGTTGGCGGTTACCTGGCCGTGCACTTCGCACTCTACGGTCTGATCACGGCCGCGGCCTGCTTCTGGATTCGATACCGGCGAGGCGCGGGCTCGGCGCCTTCACCCGGCCGGCGCCGTCTTGGCCCTGCCCTGCTGGCCGCGGCCGCGGCGTCGCTCTACGCGGCGGGTGCGATCGCCGTGGCCATGGATCAATTCGTGACCTCCTTTGCCGTCACCTCGCCGCGCGTCCCCCTGCTGCTGCTGATGCTCGGCGGCACCCTGACCTATTTCCTGGCCGATGAATGGCTGACACGCGGATCGGACGTCCCGCGCGGCGCGCATCTCCTCACCAGAGTCTGCTTCCTGTTCTCACTTGGCCTGGCCGTGGCCCTCAGCTTTCAGGAGCTGTTCTTCCTGCTGATCATCGCCGTCGTGATCATTCCCTACTTTCTGCTCTACGGCCTGTTCAGCCGCTGGGTCTACCGCGCCACCGGCGACCCGCTGGTCAGCGCCTTGCCGAGTGCCACTGCCTTTGGGTGGACCCTGGCCGTCGTCTTTCCGCAGCTGGCGGGCTGATCCGCCCTCTGATTCAGACCGCCGTTCGGCGTCAGTCGCCTTCGAAGCGGTCCGCGAAGAGCGCGGCGCGGCCGAACATCACGTAGCTGCGGCCCGAATTGTTGCCGTTGGCCGCGGCACGATCGGCGCTTATCAGCAGATCACCGACCCCGTCGCCGTTGACATCGCCGACGAAGGAGACAGCGCGGCCCGCCTGATCGCCTTCCTCGCCACCGTTCAGGGCAAAGCCGTTGCCGCCGTTGAGCTCGGCGAGATCGATCTCAACGGGGAAGCCAGCGTCAGAACCGAACACGACGTGCGCTCGCCCCGAATTGGCGCCGTTCGGGTCGGCAAAGGTGGCCCCGATGATCAGATCAGCGATGCCGTCCCCGTTGACGTCGCCGCCTCCATCCACCGATTCACCGCTGCGCTCGAAGGGATCCCTGCCGTTGACCACGAAGCCGTTCGAGCCATCGAGCGTCGACAGGTCGAAGGCGCTGGGAAACCCGGCCGTCGAACCAAAGATGACATAGCCGCGACCGGGGCGGGTGACGCCCGCCAGGGCGCCGCGCGCGCCGATGAAAAGATCATCGATGCCGTCATTGTTGACGTCGCCGGCCGAAGCCAGGGAACGCCCGAGCACATCGTCCATCGTCTCGCCATCGACCACGAAGCCGTTGCTGCCGTCGAGCGTCGACACATCCAGAGGCGTTGCAATGACCTCGTCCGTGCCGAACACGATATAGGCGCGGCCGGACGCATCGCCGTTGAAGTCGGCGAAGAAGGCGCCGATCGCCAGATCGTCGAAGCCGTCGTCGTTGATATCGCCGGCGCCCGACACGGGCCAGCCGAACTGTGTCCCGGCCAGCTCGCCGTTTAGGACAAAACCGTTCGACCCGTCCAGCGTCGACAGGTCGAGGTTGCTCGGAAAACCCTGGTCGCTGCCGAAGACCACGTGGCTGCGGCCCGTGTTGAGACCGTCGATATCGGCACCCGACGAGCCGATGATCAGGTCATCGATGCCGTCACCGTTGACGTCCCCTGCCGCCGACAAGGTTCGGCCACTGAAATCCCCGTAGGCCTGACCGTCAAGGGTGAAGCCGTTCATCCCGTCGAGCGTTGACAGATCGAAGGGATTGGCCAGGGCCTGATTCGTACCGAAGACCACGTAGCCCCGTCCGGAGCTCGGACCGTTGGGGTTGGCATAGGGCGCGCCGATCAGAAGATCATCAAACCCGTCGCCGTTAATATCGCCGGCATTCGAGACGCCGCGACCGGAGGACTGCAGGACGCCCTCGCCGTCCAGCGCAAAGCCGTTGGCGCCATTCAGTGAGGATAATTCCAGGGGATTGGGAAAGCCCGTGCCCGATCCGAATATGACATAGCTGCGGCCAACACCAGCACCGCCGGAATCCGAACCGTAGGCCCCGATGATCAGGTCATCGATCCCGTCGCCGTTGAAATCACCCGCCCCCGACAGGGCGTAGCCGGACCGATCAGACGCCGCCTCGCCGTTGATCGCAAAGCCGTTGCTGCCGTCCAGCGCGGCCAGATCGATCTCGGCGGGGAAAAGCGCCTGCGCCTGCGCCGCGGTCGCCAGTGCCGACGCGATCGCAACGGCGAGCCCACGAGGATCCAATGCTGCACTCCGCCGACTGAGGGCTGTCAAGGCAGACCGCCTCTCCCTCGATGACCAGGCCGCCCGTGCTTTCATGGACACTCCCTCGGTGCAACGCAGCGCGACAGCGCCGCTCCAGAACGAATCAGCGATCAGTGGGTCCGCGTACGCTCCGCGGATCCGCTATCGCGCCAGGCCGTGACCAGCAGAGCCAGGACGGCTGAGTGGAAAAGCGTCGAGGCCAGAGGAATCACCTGCAGTTCCCAGATCAGGCCACTGGCCAGCGCCAGCGCCCAGGCGCTCGCGATGTAGCTCCCGGCCATCCGCGACGAGATTGTCCGACGCAGACGCCAGGCAACGACCGCCAGACCCGCCAGCGCCATCACGCCCTTGAGCACGGCCATGCCGCGAAGGAGGCGAAAGAGCTCGGGATCACTCGACCAGTGGACTGCCGGCTCCAGGGCCAGAATCGGCGCCGCCGCAAGGGCAACGGCTCCGACGAGCAGCGCCAGGCCGTATCGCCTCTGGTGCCCTGGATCGTTGCCTCGTCGATCGACGTCGATGACCGTAGAAGGCAGCGTTGGCGTATTTCGAGGTGACCGGTACATGATCCGAAGCATACCAGCGCCGGCCTGACTGCCGTCAAGTCAACAAACGGCGCTGGGGACGCGAGCTAGCCCACGCGGGGCCGCTCGCCCAACAGCCTCGCCGGAAGAAAGATCAGTCCCCGCAGAAAGGCGAACACGCCCTCGAAGGCGATGCCGAGGAGGCGGAACGGCAGGCTGATCAGCCAGACCAGGGGCCAGATGATAAGCACCAGCAGGGCCAGAGGCCAGGCCAGCACGAAGAGAATGCACCAGCCGATCAGCAGTGCAAGCGTCTTCATGAAGCAGCGCGCAGGGCGGCCAGCGCTTCGGCCTCGCGCTCGGCGCTGATGCCCGATCGGATCTCCGCCTGACGCTCTTCGGGCTGCTCACGGAACCACTCCAGCGTCGCCGCCACCGTGTCGGCGAAGGGCCGGAAAGTCAGGCCCGCGGCCAGCGCCTTGGCGTTGGACCAGGTGCTGAAGCCGGCGTAGTCGCCTTCGCTCGGAATCCAGACCGGCATGTCGGACCAGGGGCTCAGGCCCTGTTCTGCAAGGAACTCGGCCGGCGCCCAGTTCAGCTCGGCGGCCACGCCGGTGACCGCGCGGATGCCGTGGAGCATGGCCTCGAAGGTGAAGCGATAGTCGGGGCCGCAGGCGTTGTAGGCACCGCCGACCTGGGCTTCGGCCATGCGGATGGTGAATTCGGCCAGGTCGCGGGCGTCGATGATCTGCACCGGGTCATTGCCGTCGCCGGGGGCGAGCACCTGCCCGCCGCGGGCCATCCGCAGCGGCCAGTAGGTAAAGCGATCGGTTCGGTCACCGGGGCCGACGATCAGGGTCGGGCGGATGATCGTGTGCTGGTCCGGGAACCAGCGCGCGACCTCGCGCTCGGACTCGGCCTTGAGCGGCCCATAGAGGCCCATGTTGGCGCGCAGCGTCTCCAGGGTCTCGGCCATCGCATCCTCGCCCGTGTAGGCCAGGGTCTCAGCCGTCTCGTCGGCTCCGACAACGGCGTTCGAGGCATAGACCGACAGGGTCGAGGTAAACAGGAAGTGGCCCACGTTGCCCTGGAGGATCTCGCCGGCATCGCGGATCCAGAAGGGCAGCGTGGTCGGGTTGTCGATACAGACATCCCACCGGCGGTCCTTCAGCGCATCGAGATTGCCGTCGTTGCGGTCGCCGACCAGCTCCTCGACGGGCCCCGGCCAGTCGATGGTTCGATTGCCGCGATTGAAGAGGGTCACGCGATGGCCGCGGGCCAGCGCGTAGCGCACCTGAAAGGGACCGGTGAAACCCGTGCCGCCGAGGATGAGGATATTCAGCGGACGATCGGCCGTGCCGACCCTCCCCTGCCCCTGTGCCATCACCCGGGTTCCAAGGCTGGACAGAGCGACCGCCCCCAGCCCCAGGCCGCTCAACTTCAACAGATCTCGACGTGTCTGGCCCATGGCAGGCTCCGAATCATTGACAGAGACCGTAATTTGCCACGATCAGCTGGCGCAGGACAATGTGACCAACGGCACGTCTTGGCCATTGAGCACAGAATGACAAACGGTAGCCTGTTCAAGGTTGGAGGTCATTGCGCGGCGGCATAATGATAGTGATATAGTGCTTAACAGATGGCAGCAGAAGGATATAGCTATGACGATCCGGCCGGCATTACTCATGTTTCCACTCATCGTGGGCGCCTTAGCCGCCGCGGCACTCCCATGTCAGGCTGCGGCGCAGAGCCGATACCACGCCGAGCCGGTCATCGATCCGCGGGAAGCCGCCGCCTGGCTCTCCGAGCAGGCTTCTGCAGAGCACCGAGCTGTGGCCTTGTTGCTCGGCTTCGCCCCGCGACCTGAGGCCCTGTCCGAGCCCGCGGATCCGGCCCCGCTCGTCCGTCAAGAGCAGATTCAATCCATCCTCGAAGCCTCGAACTCGCCGGCCGTTCTCACGATGCTGGCCCGCGTCTGTCGCCTGAGCGATCGGATCGAGGCCTGCCGCTCGATCGGACTCGACCAGGCCATCGTCGATCATGACCGAGGCAACGTGCTGGCTCGCGCCATCTTTCTGGGCGACGACGTTGGGGACTGGCAGGCGGCCGTCGAAGGCCATCCATTCGCCAGCGATCGGTCCATGGAGATCGCTCGCCTGGTCTACCTTGCCCTGAATGACTTCGCCGCGGCAGACCCGGTTGATTACGCTCCGGCGATCGTTTCCATGCAGGCCATCACCCAGTCCAGCGCCCTGACCAGCGCGGCTTACAGCCCCCTGGTTGACGCTTGCGCAGCAGCCCAAGCCGTCACCTTAAGGGCCTGCCGGCAGCTGGCGCGGTCGATGATCCGAGACCATTCGTCGCTGATGGACCGGACGATCGGGGCCGCGCTGATGAGAACGATCGCCGATGCACAGCAAGCCGCGGACGACAGTAAAGCCTGGGAAAAGGCCAGCACCGAACTTCGGGAATACGCCGCCTGCCTGACCCTGGATATCGATCAGAGCTTCTACTTCGGACTCGATGCGCGGGACTACCGGGACTGGTTCGACCTGGCCGCTCGCCAGGGCGAGCTCGCCGGCCACGAGCGCTGGGCCGATCGACGGAATGTCGATTGTTCTGCAGCGCGGAGGGCGTTGGAGGCCGCCAGGGCGGAGGTTGGTTTTTAGAGGCCAGGTTTCAGGTTTCAGGTTTCAGGTTTCCGGTTTCCGGTTTCCGGTTTCCGGTTTCCGGTTTCCGGTTTCCGGTTTCCGCAGGATGGTGGAAGCTTTCGCTTTCCCCTGAAACCTGAAA
>CAZDFS010000003.1:96785-117709 GCA_964504865.1 uncultured Wenzhouxiangella sp. | reverse complement strand
GATCGCTGGTTGCGCCAGGTCAAGGGGACTGAATCAAAGTATTACCGTGCCATTGACTCAGCCGAAGCATTGATGGCCAAGGCGGCTGAACTCGGGCAACGTTGGATGCAGGGAGTTTCAGGTGAGCGGGCCTGGATGATCCTGCGGTCTCAGACCGAATAACAATATCCTTCTCGTTTCGAGATTCACCTGCAAGGCGCTGGCGGTTCAGCGTGTCCCTAGATTCTAATTCGAGCAAGGATCCTTGAATTCTGGCCAACTTCAGCCTCTATCGGCCTTTGACTTGCGGCTGCCTCGCCCATAAAAGCCGGGTTTGGGCAGCTCAATAGGCCCCGGACCGCTCGTCAAGTGCTTGGATGTCCTCTTTGTCTCGTGAGTCCTTTGTTGTTAGTTGACGGAATAACTCAATCCCAAACTCCAACCTCGCCCCCGCAGTCAATCGACTGGCGAGTTGGCGTGCGCGTTTGGCGGCGAAAAGCCGTTCTTCAAGTTTCTGGCACCTTACTCGGCCCCGGATAGGCTAATGCGATCGACGTCAGGTAGCTATTCCGTGCCGGCATCACACGACGTACGAAAGGTTTTCAATTTGTGGATGTCCTGCGCTGCTTGCGATTTGTGGATGTCCTGCGCTGCTTGCGCTGCTCTTCCTGCGCTGCTCTGCGCTGCTTAGAGGAAATCATCGATGTCGATCAGAAAATCACCCGCTGGCAAGTAGGAAATTTCCTAGTTTTCTTGCCTGTCCCGGTATCTAAACTAACGAACCCAGCTGAAGGCCGAAATGACTGCTCACTAACCTGTCCGTTTTATGTGGGGGCCTCACGATGTCCTGCGTTTTTCCGCTGTATTGTTCCTAGGGAGTCTCTTTTTTAGCTTAAGAACCTACTAGGACATGAATGCCGCACTGATAGTGCCGATCGACAATCTCCTCAGAGAAACTGGTGGCTGACACGTTCAAGTAATGAGTTCCAGTGCTGGTAATTGGAACTAAGGGTTGGCTTGCTGAAGAGGTATCGGCCCAGATGAGATCTTCTATCTCTGACTCGGTTTCAGACTGTAGTGGAGTCGCGGACGGATCTTCGTAGAGACTGATGGCCATATCGATTACGCCAGTGCCGTTCCGGCGAGATGCGCAGGCAACAGAAACAGTGTCGCCTGCACTCGCGTGGAACGACCACCAGTCAATGTCGGCCGAACCGCTCAGGTTGCCGCCGATGAAATGGCTGATGCGACCGTCGAATTCCGGCAGTGCCTGGGCCGTCTCGGATCCGGTCACACTGTCATTTTCTGTGTCGTTTGATTCCTGAGGGTTTTGCGCGTCTTGAGTTTGATATTTCAGAAAATAGAACGGATTGGTTCCCAGGGAGCCTGGTGGGGTGTCCACGACAAGAAAATACGAATCATTCTGGTTGACAGGGAACCTGAGCCCCGCGGCACCATTCGCATAGTCGAGACGGCTAATCACCGTGCTGCCATCAGAGCCGATGATTTCCACTTTGCCAAGACTTACGCTGCTGCCGTATCCGGAAGGCCCGCTTGGGGTGAAGAAGATGTTGGCCCTCAAAGCGCTACTGGGTGTCTCCAGGACATACACATCTCGGTCTGCTGGGATATTGATTTCACCTGCGACACCCGTAAAAAACTGCGACTGTGTGTTTACGAAATAGCTCAGGCCAGACTGAGCCGTTCCAATGGTATCGTTTTCTTCCGAATCGATATTGAAGCCGTCGTAAAGGTCTGAATCCAGCGGGAGCGACCTGAAGGCATAGATAAACGTCGGACCGCCGCGAGGTGAGGCCCCTGAGGCGGTAGAGATGTCCTCAACTTGCACGCATAGCGAACCATCCATAACAGCCCGGTAGTACAACTCGCTGTCCAGTCCGGTGCGTGGGGTGTCGTCATTGCTTCGCGCAAGTTGCACACTCCCGTCGGCGTTGAATACCGTGACAACCGAATCGATTGCATCCGGGTCATTGATTTCGTTCCCCACGACTTCGATGAGAGACCACTGACCAGCGCTTACCGGGAAGGAGTAGAAATCAATGTCGCCAGGGGGATCGATTGCATCTTGTGCCTCGTAAAAAATCCCTCCTAGGGCATTGGTCTGCTCGATCAACGGTGGGGCATCTGAACAGTTGAGGAGTGCGGGTGACGGCTCGAAGCGATCTCTGAAGACGAGATCGCTAGTCTCTGCCCATGAGGCAGCGGCTCCGGCCCCTACGAGAACTATGAGGGGCAGGAGAAAAGAATTCAATTTCATCATGACAGGCACTCGGCGTAGAGTCACCCCAAGACCTTAGCATACCCATGGAGAACAGCAGAAACCAGCAGGAAACACAGAAAAAAATTCCGGACAATCAGGCAACTGGACTTGAATCCTAGCCAGAAATAGGTAATTCTTCTCTGGCCAGCGTCAGAAGCGTCGGTAACACTGAAGCCATGACCTACGCCCGCTCCCAAATCGCCTCTGACCGCTGGCTCATAGCGGTGCGTGGCACCGAATCCAGGTACTACAGTGCCATCGACTCGGCAGAAGCCCTGATGGCCGAAGCCGCCGAGCTTGGGCAAGCCGCAATCTAAGACATATATGGACGCCTCCCCGCAGTCAAGCACCTTTCCGGTTGTTTTCGGCTGACTCGGCATGATTGAGCACGCAGAACCAGGACATGCATCAATTGACCCTCCGCACTCGTCGCTTCTCATCGATCTCGAGAACATGATTTCCTTCCAGAGACTGCCGCTTCGGACTCAATCAGCCGTTTTGCCGCCACTCGCCCGCCCGCAGATTCAAAATAGCAGATTTCGGAAATGACGAATCCCGGAACGAGCCGGTCTGGGCGCTGTTCCATTGAATTTCGCTTCAGGTGGGGCGCTCGCGCAGGATCATTTTCGCCCTGGCTGCCGCGACGCCCTTCATCCAGGTCTGGCCCAAGGCTGCTGCCTTATCCATCAGCGCTTCAGCCGATCCAATCGCTCTGTAGTAGAGACTCTCCGTGCCCTGCACTTGTCGAATCCAGGCTTTTGGACTTCGGCTCAGTCTTGAGATTTCGGCGGGTAGGCGCTGGTCTGTCCACTTCTCCAATGCTGCGCGAATCGCTTCTTGATGGGCCTGACCGCTCGATGTCGGGTTTTAGTAAGTGTCGAGCGCCGAAGAACCGCGCCGTACCCCCAGCAAACTCGCGGCATCGTGGAGCGATTAATCCAGACTGCGACCAATGAGTGAGCTTGCAAACACGCCCACCTGGCTGGCGAGATCCGGGAAGCTGAGGTGTCAAACTCGATCGATTACTTCGATCGACACGGATCATGTCGGAGCATTGATGAAACAGCTCTCATCCTTTGTCAAAGTCCAAGAAAGTAATGAGCTGTAAAAACTCATCAGCTAAGGCGCCCACTCCGCACAGAACTTCGCCCCCCACCACTCCACCGCCGCCCGATACGCCGGAGGCGCCGATGACGCATGATGCTGACCCGCCAGCCAGCGCGTTTCCAGGTCCAGCGACAGATCACCCCCGCCCCGCCAGTCCGTCAGCCACTGCTGCTGCCGGCCGCTCAACCTTGTCTCCTTTTCCGGAGAGCGACACGCAATATAGACCATCTGCAACCTGCCGACCCACTCCTTAACGGCGCTCAGCGGATTCAAGCCTTCCGCCGAATCCTGTGGCATGGCATCAAGGCTTCACGGGACTGCTCTTTCTTGGTCCGGGCAAGGTGAGTGTTGCTGCGAGCCCGCCCTGGGGAGAAGTGTCAAGGCTCAGTGAGCCTCCTGCTGCTTCGGCAATCTCGCTGGCAATCGACAGCCCAAGTCCGCCGCCCGATTCGTCGGCGCGCGCGTGGCGGCGGATGAGCGCTGGACGCTCGTCCGGCGCGATGCCCGGGCCATCGTCGGACACGGTAATGCGCACCACGGGACCCTCGATCTCACCGCGAAAGCCGACCGAGCGCTTCGCGTAGCGGGCCGCGTTCTCCGCGAGCGCGCCAAGGGCCTCGGCCAGGTCGGTTTCGTGCAGGGCGACGCTCAGCCCTGCAGGGATGTCTTGCTGCCAGTCGATGGCCGAACCCTCGGGCGTGCGACGCAGCACCGCGATGATGCGGGACGCGACCTGTGCAGCGTCGGCGCTGTCGGTGGCGCTGTGGGCAGCGATGCGCGCGCGGGTGAGTTCGCGGTCGACGGTTCGGCGCATGGCACGGGCAGTGTCTTCTATTGCGTCGGCCTGAGCGCCTGCGCCCTTCTCGCGGAGTTTCTGGGACTCGCCCATCAGCGCCTGCAGCGGGGTCTTCAGTCCATGGGCGAGGTCGGCAGCGCGGGCGCGAGCACGCGTGGTTTCCGCCTCGCGTGCCGCGAGCAGTTGATCAAGTTCGGAGGCCACGGGGCGCACTTCGACGGGCCAGTCCTCGCCGATTCTCTCGATACGGCCTGCACGCAGCGCGGCGATCCGCTCGCTCAGGGATCGCAATGGCCGCAGGCCTACGGAAAGCTGCAGCCAGCCGGCAAGGCTGAGGGTGAGCGCGAGCAGCGCCAGGTAGGGCAAGAGATCCGCCATGAACGCATCACTCGCGGCCTCGAGCTCCGATGCCTCCATCGCCACTGCTGCGCGTGCTTCCGCGCCGCCCAGCCGGGCGGATAGGCGCACGGAACGCTCGAGCACCAGCAACGGTGCCCCTTCCGGGCCGCTGAGACGGTGCACGTGTACGTCGCGGTCACCGAGGGTGTCCGTGGGCAGTTCGAGCACCGTGTCCCAGAGGGAGCGCGAACGCGTCACGTCGCCTTCGGCCTCGATCTGCCAGTACAGACCACCGAAGGGCAGGCCGAAACGCGGGTCGGCGGGGGGACGGGCCAGGGTGAGGCCCGATTCGCCGTACTCGAGACCCGCCAGGACCTGATCGAGCTGAACCGACATCTCGGCAATCGCCCGTCGTTCTACGTGGGCCTTGAAGAGCTGGCCCAGCCCGAAACCGGCCATTCCGAGGGCGACAACGATGGCTAGCGCACCCGCCAGCGCCAGCCGCAGGCGCAGGCTCACGCGCCCTCCAGAAAATATCCGAATCCTCGGCGCGTACCGATGATGCCCGGGCCCAGTTTGCGCCGCAGTCGCGCGATCAGCGCCTCGAGCGCGTTGGTCTCGCGGGATTCGTCGTCGCCATAGAGATGTTGCAGCAGTTCCGTGGGTGCGACGGGGCGGTCGCGATGGGTCATCAGGTAGGCCAGCAGTCGATACTCCAGTGCCGTGACCTGCACGGGGACGCCGTTGACCGCGACCCCCATGCGATTGGTATCGAGGCTCAGATCGCCCGCTTCCTGCAGCGCGCTTGCATGCCCGCCCGAGCGACGCACGAGCGCACGCGCTCGCGCCACCAGCTCTTCGATTCGGAAGGGCTTGGGCAGATAGTCGTCCGCGCCCGATTCGATGCCTTCCACCCGCTCCTGCCACGTGCCGCGCGCCGTCAGCACCAGGACGGGCATGGTCCGGTCGTTCGCTCGCCAGCGCTTGAGAACGGCCAGCCCATCGAGGCCCGGCAGGCCGAGATCGAGGACAACGAGGTCGTAGTCTTCCGTGTCGCCCAGGAACCACGCGTCCTGGCCGTTGCTGGTCACTTCCACCAGAAAGCCCGCTGCGCCCAGGGCCGCCTCGAGGTCTGCTGCGATTCGGGGATCGTCTTCGACCGCAAGCACCCGCATGTCAGTCGTCGCCCTCTTCGAGTTCCAGCAACTGTCCTGTCGCCGCGTCGATCTCCATTTCGTAGAGCTCACCGCCCGGCGAAATCAGCTCCAGTTCGTAGATCCAGCGACCGTTTTCGCGCTCGAGCTCCAATTCGATGACGCGACCCCGCCTGACGGCTTCGGCCACCTTCAGGATTTCCGAAAGCGGCAGGATCTCCCCCGCCTCCAGCGCCCGGCGTGCTCGGTCATGGTCGCTCTGGTCTGCGCGCAGCGGTGCGGGATGAGCGCAAGCCAGTACAACGCCGAGGAAGAGAAAAACGAGCCTGTTCATGCAAACAGACTGTACCCCATCGAAGCTGATAGGAAGCTGACAGGAGCGGTCAGGGTGGCGTCAGTGCCGATCCGGCATAACGGGTCCCAGAGCAGCCGGACGGCTCGCTCGTCCAACCCACCCAAGGAGACACACATGAAACGCACGACAATTACTCTCGCAGCCGCCGCGGTCGGTCTTTTCGCCCTGGGCGCCGCTGCCCAGTCCCAGAACGCCACCGTCGGTCAGCAGAGCCAGGACCGAATGAGCCTTGCGCAGGTTGCGACCCTGCTCGAGGGCCAGGGCTATGTCATCCATGAAATCGAATGGGATGATGGCGGCTACGAAGTCGAAATGAGAGACGCCAACGGCCTGCGCGTCAAGGCCCACCTCGACCCGGGCACCGGCGAGATACGTCCCTACCGCGACGACGATGATCATGACTATGACGATGCCCATTACGGTGATCCCGACCGCGACAAGAGCCGCAACTACCCACGGGACGACAACTGATGGACGGGTCAGCCGACACGGTGCGGGTCTGGGATCCCCTGATCCGCATCGGCCACTGGGTGCTGGTGGTGGCCTTCGCCACCGCCTACCTCACCGAGGGCGAGCCGGAGTGGCTGCACACCTACGCGGGCTATGCGATTGCCGCGACGGTTGCATTGCGCGTGCTCTGGGGCTTCGTCGGCCCCGAGCGCGCCCGCTTCTCCGATTTCGTCACCGGCCCGGGACGCGTTTTCGCCTACCTGAAGGGCCTCGTCACCGGTCGTGCCGAGCGCCATGTGGGTCACAATCCCGCGGGTGCGGCGATGACGCTCGCCCTCCTCACCGCGCTGTCGATCACCGCCCTGTCCGGCATGGCAACCCTCGCCGCAGAAGAAGGAAAGGGGCCGCTCGCCGGCCTGGTAGGTGCCGGGCCTGCAACCAGCCAGGTCGTTGATCGCAGAGAGCATGAGGAGTACGGAGACCATGACGAGCACGGCAGAGACGAGGAGGAAGGTCACGACGAAGGTGCCGGCGAGATCTACGAGGAGATCCATGAAGTCGCCGCCAACGCAACGCTCCTGCTCATCGTGCTGCATGTCGTTGGTGTTCTATGGTCCAGCCTTGCCCACCGTGAAAACCTGGTTGCCTCGATGATCACCGGCCGCAAGCGCGCAGCGAACTGACTTCGGTGTCACTGCGAATCCTGAATCGCGCCGCGCGTCTTGCGCGGCGCGCTCCATGTCGATGATCCGCAGGCGAACGATGGCCCCTGCCCCAACGCAGATCGCCCTGCCCGGCAAACCGGTCAGCGGGAACGCGGGTGGATTCGGCGTTACTCGGATCCCGTCAGGACCAACCCCATCCAGAGACATCAAGCGGCCACGCCGAACAGGGCGCCGACCCCTGCGGTCAGGGCCATGGCCAGGGCACCCCAGAACGTGACCCGGGCGGCCGCCACCCGCACCGGGGCGCCGCCCGTGCGTGCTGCAAGCCCGCCCAGCAGGGCCAGAAACAGCAGCGCACTCCCGGGCACGGCCCACATCAGCAACGAAGGCGGCAGCAACATGACAACGAGCAGAGGAAGGGCCGCGCCCACCGAAAAGGTGGCAGCCGAGGCAAACGCGGCCTGGATCGGGCGTGCCGTCGAGACCGCGGAGAGCCCGAGCTCATCGCGCGCATGGGCCCCGAGGGCGTCGTGCTTCATGAGCTCGGACGCGACTTGATCGGCAAGCTCGGGACCCAGCCCGCGGCCGACGTAGATCCGGGCCAGTTCCGCGTGTTCCTGTGCCGGCTCCGTTGCCAGTTCTTCGCGCTCCCGGGCCAGGTCCGCCTGCTCCGTGTCGGATTGGGAGCTGACGGAAACATACTCGCCCGCGGCCATCGACATGGCGCCAGCCACCAGGCCGGCCACCCCCGCCACCAGCACCGCCGAGGTGTCCGCGCCTGCGGCCGCCACCCCGAGGATCAGGCTCGCGGTGGAAACGATTCCGTCATTGGCGCCCAGGACCGCGGCCCGCAGCCAGCCGATCCGGTCCGTTCGGTGTCGTTCAGTGTGTCTCATCAGTAACTTCGCTCGCTGCCTGGAAATCCTCGAAGGCGCGGCCAGGGGAGCCATTGGCACCACGACATTGGCACTGTTCCATCGCCACGAGGTCCATCTACGGCGCCCACTCCGCACAAGCCTTCGCCCCCCACCACTCCACCGCTATCCGATACGCCGCCGGCGCCGACGAGGCGTGGTATTCCCCGGCCAACCAGCGCGTCTCCAGGCGCAGCGACGGATCGGCGCGAGCCCGCCAGTCCGTCAGCCACTGCTGCAGAGGTCCGCTGAACCTGGGCTCCTCTTCGGTCGCGCGGGTGATCATCACCGGCGTGGCCTGGTCCCGCTCCGCCGGCTCGAGGGCCAGGAAATAGTCCAGGTTCGCGTGCAGGGCCGGGTTGATCGAGAGGTAGTGGCCGAAAAGCTCGGGCCGGGTCAGCGCGGTCAGCAGGGTGAACTGGCCGCCGAGGGACTGGCCCAGGATCAGGCTGTCGCCCTGGTCGACGCGGTAGTCGGCCTGGATGCGAGGGATCAGCTCGTCGGCGAGGAAGTCCTGGTAGGCGAAGGCGCCGCCGAAGTAGTCGGGCTCGTCGGCCGGGGCGGTGTAGTCGGTGCTGCGGTAGTTGCCGTTGGAAAAGCCCAGGCCGCCGTAGGAGATGCCCACCATCACCAACGGCGGGGCCAGGCCGTCGATTTCCAGCATGAGCTGATAGGGCGAGAGCATCGGGAACAGGATGCCGCCGTCGAGGACGTAGACCACGGGCCAGTCGCAGTCGACCGCGTCGTAGCGCAGGGGCTTGCGGACGTAGATATGAAAGTCCCGGCCCAGGGTCTCGGACTGGATCGTGAAGGTGTCCAGCGGGGCCATGCCGAAGAGGCGGTCCAGGGCCTCGTCGGCCCGGGCGGGGCTGCAGACCAGCAGCAGGCAGGCCAGCATGGAAATGATGGCGGGATTGTTTTCGCGCATGACCTGGACTCGCTCTTGGCTCAGCGCCAAACTGCCACCCCGAACCCACAGAATCAAGCGGGATGCGCGCCCCTCCAGCGGCCCGGTACACTGAATGAATCAGCTCGTGGGAATCGGAGCATCAATCCGGAGACGCCCGAATTACTGCTTGGGCGCGATTTGCTCGAGTCGCTCGGCCAGCCAGACCTTGATGATCGACTGTCGCGTCACGCCGAGGCGCCCGGCCTCCCGATCCAGGGATTCGACCATCCAGGCCGGGAAATCGACATTGACTCTGCGCTGTTCCTGGTTCGGCCTTCGAACCCTGGACAGATCCAGGGCTTCGGAAAGGTCGTCACCCTGGTCGAATTTCGTATCGAACTGCTTAGCTTTCATACATTGCCACCTCCTCGATTCGCAAGCGACGTACCGAGATGATTCGGATATTGCCACCTCTGGGCGTGACAACTGCCGACCAGTGCTTCCCGTCGATCTTTCCGATCATCAGAAAACGCTCTTTATCGGAGGTCAACGCCGGAATTTCGATAAGCGATGGATCGTCCCAAAGCGCTTGGGCAAACACAAAATCAATACCGTGCTTCTTGAGATTGCTGCGGCTCTTCCTCTCATCGAATTCGAAGGCGCTCATTGGTATGAAAAAATATGCCTTTTCAGCGCATTGCGCAGGGCATGAGCCGGCCGCGAGCCCAACGTCAGCATCCATCAATGCAGGTGTCAAGCTCGGCTCTCGGCGGTCAGCGCACCTCGCCCCACCCCCTGAGGGCCGAGACTTGTCGGCTCCAGCCGGGTTGGCTCGACTATACCGCCTGGCCGACCCGGCTGGCCTCAGGCACTTCCACCAGTCGCCCGGTCTTGCAGTCGTAGATGTAGCCGTGGATCGGGATCGAATCGGGGACCAGGGGGCTGGAGCGGATGCGCTGGACGTCTTCGACCACGCTCTTCGCGTTGTCCTTGAAGGTGAGCCAGTTGATGTACTTACCGTCGGTACTGCCGCCGCCGGCATTGCTGTCGTGCCAACCGTCCTTGTCAAGACTTGCAGTGTCGAGACTTTGGGACAAGAGGTGACCCATCGTGTCGTTGTCGAACAGCTCCATGCCGCAGTCCGTGTGGTGGATGACGAACCATTCCTTGGTGCCGAGCAGCTTGTAGGAAATCACCAGGGAGCGGATCGCGTCGTCGCTGGCCCGGCCGCCGGCGTTGCGGATGACGTGGGCGTCGCCCTCGGCCAGACCGGCGTATTTTGCCGGGTCCAGGCGCGCGTCCATGCAGGTGAGGATGGCGAACTGGCGCGCCGGTGGCAGTTGTAGCTCGCCCTTGTCGCCAAAGTCGCTGACGTAGCGTTCGTTGGCCTCGAGGACTTCGTTCACTACCTTGCTCATGGTGGGGTTGCGTTCAGATTGTTCTGGATTGGGGTTCGTTAAATTATTCTCACGCCTCGGCGTCAATGACATCATCGTTCCGCCTCGGGTCTTTTGGCTCACTGCCGATGACCGGTGCTCGGGCGTGCGCCGATGACGTGGCGAGGCGGAAGCCACGGGAAAAAATGATGTACCCCGAGCGTCGGACGCCAGGCTCACGCCGATCATAATCGGAAGCGGTCGAAGAAGACGCCGTCGAAGGATTTGATGTCGGAGCGGACGCGATTGCAGGTCTCGGCAGTGCGCTCGCCCGTGTCGAGGACCGTGAAGTCCGTCGCTCCGACCGGCGTCGAGGTTTGTCAGAACACGTGAGAGCCGATGCCGTATCAAAGCAACGTGCGAAGGACGACCCGGGCAGCCTCACTGAAGCCGCTGAGATCGAAGGCGGCGCGCAGGCGCAGGCCGGCGCCGAAGGAGCGCTGCCGACCGGAACTGCTCAAGGGCGATCCACTCCCGGTTGTTCAGGCCGGCAGAACTTTGCATGCCTGGCAGTTTGCATCGACAATGAGCGATGAGCCGAACCATTCACTCGGGACAGCAATGAACTATCTCAGCACGCGCGGACAGTCCGGTCAGGTCCCGTTGGAGACAGCCCTGCGCGCCGGCCTGGCGCCGGACGGCGGCCTGTTCGTTCCGGAGCGCATCCCGACCTTTGCGGCGGACGCCTTCGTCGGTTCCCCGTCCCTGCCCGCCACCGCCGAGGGCGCGCTGGCGCCCTTCTTTTCCGGAAGCGTGCTCGAGGATCGTCTGGGCGTGATTGCGCGCGACGCGCTGGACCTGCCCCTGCCGATCGTCGAGTTCGAACCCGGATGCGCCTGGATGCTGGAGCTCTTCCATGGCCCGACCGCCGCCTTCAAGGACTTTGCCGCGCGCTTTCTCGCCGCCTGCCTGGCGCAGCTCCGTTCCGACACCGATCCAACGCAGACCGTGCTGGTCGCCACCTCGGGCGACACGGGCGGCGCCGTGGCCGCGGCCTTTCATCGCCGGCCCGGCTTTCGGGTGGTGATCCTCTACCCCGACGGGCGCGTGTCGGCGCGCCAGGCCCATCAGCTCGGCGCCTTTGGCGACAACGTCCACTGCTACAAGGTCCAGGGCAATTTCGATGACTGTCAGCGCCTGGCCAAACAGGCACTGAACGACGCGGAGCCGGCCAGCGCACTCGCCCTGACCTCGGCCAACTCGATTTCCATCGGTCGCCTGCTGCCGCAGATCAGCTACTACGTGTACGCCGCCTCGAAAATGGCCGACTCACCGAGCGAGCCGATCAATCTGATCATTCCGACAGGCAACCTGGGCAATGCCCTGGGGGCGGTCATGGCGCGCAGCATGGGCGCGCCGATCGGTGAGGTGCTGCTGGCCACCAACGCCAACCCCACCCTGCCCGAGTTCTTTTCCGGCCTGGACTATCGTGGACGTCCCGGCATCGCGACCCTGGCCAATGCCATGGACGTCGGCGACCCGAGTAACTTCGAGCGCCTGGCCTGGCTGTTCCGCGATCAGGACCTGCGCGCGATCGGAGTCAACGCGGTGGGCGTGACCGATCAGGCGATCGAGGCGATCGTTCGGGACTACTGGAATGAGCGGGGGATGGCGGTCTGCCCGCACACGGCCTGTGGCCTGGAAGCCCTGCGGCAGCTAAGAGATCGTGGGGATGATCGGCGCTGGATGGTGGCGGCCACGGCGCATGCGGCAAAGTTCGATAACGTCGTCGAGCCGCTGATCGGGGCCGAGGTGCCGGTGCCCGCAGCCCTGGCGGATCTGCTGGCGCGACCCTCCAATGCGACCGCGCTGGCAACCGATTATGCAAAGCTCAAGGCTGCGTTGCAGGGATTGAGCGGCTCAAGGGCGTTGTGAGGTCCTGTTAATCGCAGCCGATCAGGCGCGTCGGCTTCTAGAGCCGGTCTCCGATGACACCGGCTGCTCGACGGCGGTCAGTCCCTGCAGGCGTCCAAGCAGCGCGTTGTAGGAGGCCTGTAGCGCCTCATACTTGTCCTGTGCCGCCTTGACTCGCTGATCGGCGAGAGTGCGTGCGCTCTTCGCCGTTTCTTTCGCTCTGTTCGCCAGTGAATTCGAAGCCACGATGTAATCCCCTCGGGAGTGAGGCTCCTTTTTATTGTTTCAGGGTGAAGATCATGTCGACTCGGACTGTGAACAAGCTCACATTGCGCCGCGCCCCACCGTGGATCCGAGCTCATCTGCGGCGCATCCCCGCGGCCTAGCGAGTGAAATGAATTGCAATTCTGCTGAGCCTGATTTAAATTAAATTTATTTATGTATTAATTTAATTCATATCCAGGTGAATCTTCACGATGAAACGAACCCCATCGAGATGCCCCTCCTGTGACGAGGAGTTGGTCGTGACGGAGCTCGGCTGCCTCGGCTGCCAGACGCGGGTCAAAGGCCACTACCGCCTGCCGCCGGTGCTGCGCCTGAGTCCTGAAGATCAGCAGTTCATCGAACGCTTCGTGCTGAGTTCCGGCAGCCTGAAGGCGATGGCCGGAGAACTGGGTGTGAGCTATCCCACGGTTCGAAACCGGCTGAACGACATCATCGAGCAGATCGAAGCCCACCACGATAATCAGGAGACTCCATCATGACGGCAATCAGCAGGCCCAGGCGGGCAACGGATTGGCTGCTGCGGCCTTTCAATCGAGTTGCCGGCGTGCAGGCCCTGGTCGGGGGCATTGCGGTTCTTGCGCTGACCGCATGGATCGCTTCGGCCTCGGGGCTGATGACCGACGGCGTGCTCGACCTGCATTTCACCGGCGAGCTTCCCTTCTGGGTCGTCATGGCACAGGGCCTGATCAACTGGCTCTGCCTGAGCCTCGCGCTGATGCTCGTCGGCTGGTGGCTCGGGCGCGGTGGCTTCCGCCCCGTCGATCTGTTCGGCACCCAGGCGCTGGCGCGCTGGCCGCTGTTGATCGCGACGGCTTATCTGGCCCTGCCGGGGCTGAACCAGACCGTTCGTGATCTCACCAACGAACTGATGACGAAGATGCCCACGGATCCGAGCAAGGTCATGGCATCGTCGGCCTATCTTCTCGATGCCATGTGGCTGTTTCTGATCAGCCTGCCGACCCTGCTTTGCCTGATCTGGATGATCTGGCTGATGTTTCATGGCTTCGCCGTGAGCACCGGCATGAAGGGCGCGCGGGCGGGCTTCAGCTTCGCCGGCGCGCTGCTTATCGCCTGGATTGCCAGCAAGGTGCTGATCTTCTATGCGCTGCCCGGCGCCTGAAAGCCAGGCCCCCGCACCCGGCCTGGCCGTTGGGCTCAGCCCGCTGCGGGGACGCCGATGAGGATCATATGCAGCCAGAAGACGAAGGCCAGGTAGAGACCCAGGCCGCCGACGACCACGATGACATCGTTGAGCCCCGTGGCGGGCAGCTGAACGAAGGGACGAGAGTCGGCCCGGCGCTTGACCGAGATCCGATCCGCGACCGCCCACAGCAGAAAACCGCCGAACAAGAGCACGTCGGCGAGCGTCCCGTTGACCAGGAGGTGGCTGAGCGCCCAGGCCTTGACCGCCACGAGCATCGGATGCTTGAGCGTCGACTGGATCCGCCCGGGGAGATAGGCCGCCAGCAGCGCGGGAAAGACGATCAGCATCAGCAGCATGGTGAGGTGGCGCAGAAAGGCCGGCGGCTGATAGAGCACCACCGGATCCAGCCGGGCGGCGGCATAGCCCTGCACGATCAGCACCAGGCCCACGATCGACACGACGGCATAAACCGCCTTGAAAGGCAGCAGCCCCATGCGGTCGACGAGGCTTTGTCGCAGCGGCTCGGCAACGATTCGTATCGAATGGATGCCGAGAAACAGAATCAGACCGATGATCAACAGGCTCATGGCGGACGCTCCAGCGTTGGATCAGCCCTGAGTGTAGCCGGACGAATGCTGATCGGTATGCTAATTTTCCGCAGAACTGTCCTGACAGCCGTCTCCCCGGGTCTCAGCGGACAGGCGCGCCGGCGCCGAGAGCTCATGACCTTCGTTTTCGCCAGGGCCAGGAGCGGTGGGAGGGATTGATCCCGATGGCTCAGGGCCTGTCACAAAGGAATCGCTATGCATCGCTCCATCACGACGAACGACTTTCGCATCACCGGCGATCAGCCAGTCCAGCTGGAACGACGGCCGACCCGGATTCAGGACGTCTACCGCGACAAGTCGGACTACAAGGATCAGATCGACGAATTACAGGAGGAGATCAACGACCTTCAGCGGATGATGTATGCCCACAATCGCTACAGCCTGCTGCTGATCTTCCAGGCCATGGATGCCGCCGGAAAGGATGGGACGATTCGAGCGATCATGTCGGGGGTCAACGCCCACGGCGTCGCCGTCCATGCCTTCAAACAGCCCAGCGCCGAAGAGCTCGATCATGATTTTCTCTGGCGCACGACGAAGCGACTGCCGCAGCGAGGTCAGATCGGCATCTTCAACCGTTCCTATTACGAAGAGGTGCTGGTGGTTCGGGTCCATCCGGAGATCGTGCTCAAGCATCAGAGACTGCCGCGCGGGCGCACTGACGACCTGGATGCGCTCTGGGAATCCCGCTTCGAGTCGATCCGCGATTTCGAAAAACATCTCTGGCACAACGGAACCCGGGTGTTGAAATTCTTTCTGCATCTTGGGCGCGCTGAACAGCGTGATCGGTTCATCGATCGCATCGACGAGCCGGAGAAGAACTGGAAGTTCTCGGCTGGTGACGTCGCAGAGCGGGGTTACTGGGCGGACTATCAGCGCGCCTACGAGGCGGCCATCAACGCGACTGCGACCCGGCGGGCTCCCTGGTTCGTGATCCCCGCCGACGACAAGAAGACCATGCGCCTGATCGTTGCCCAGGCAATTATCGAGGCGCTGCAATCCCTCGACATGCACTACCCTCAGGTCACCGATGAGCGCCGGGCCGAGCTGAAGGGCTATCGTGAGCAACTGTTGAAGGATTGAGCAGGCTTGACGGCGCCGCCGAGCATGAGCTGGCCGCGTCAGGGCACGACCTCGACGATGTGCTTGTCCGCCTCAGACGGGTGAGCGCCGAGCGCCTGCAGTCGCGCGATCAGCCCCGCGCGCGCCTCCGCGTCTGTCGCCTCATGCCGACTGCGGATCCTCAAGGCGGTCTCGAGGTGCCGGACCGCAGCCTCGGGCTCCCCCTTTGCCTCGCGGAGATCGGCCAGCAGCAGATGGGTATCGGCGAGGCTTGGGTGGTCCTCGACCAGCAGGTCATCGCGCATGGCCAGGGCCCGCTCCAGCCACCGTTCTGCGGCGGACAGATCGCCGTCGAGGAGTGCCGCTCGGCCGAGGTGATGGAGCGTGTAGGCGAGCTGCGGGTGATCGCCTGAAAAGATCTGCTCCTGGCGATCCAGGGCATCGAGCAGAAAGGATCGAGCCTGTGCCGCCTGCCCCTGTTCGACCTTCATCCACCCCAGATTGGCCAGGTTGCCGGCGACGCGACTGTGGACCGCGCCGTGCGTCGCCTCGTTGATCGTCAGCGCCGAACGGAAATGAGCCTCGGCGTCGGCAAAGTCACCCTGCGCGGCCAGCGCCAGCGCCAGATTGTTGTGCGTATTCGCCAGGGCGATGTGGTTGCTGCCGAAGGCCGCCGTCTGATCGTCGAGGGCGCGTTCGAGTTCGATGATCGCGACCTCGTGCCTGCCCTGGTCGTAGAGCAGAGCGCCCAGGCGCACGCGCGTCTCGGCGGTTTGCGGATGCTGCGGCCCGAGAATGCGCACATGGCGCCTGAGGACCTGGCGAAACAGCGCCTCGGCGCTGGCCAGGTCGCCCTGGCGGTAGCGGGCCGAGGCTATCGCGTTCAGGCCACGGGCCGCCTGGAGCGAGTCATCCCCATGAGCCGCCTTCAACCGCACCAAGGCTTCGCGGTAGCTGGCTTCTGCGCGGACGAAGTCCCCACGCCCCCAGTGCAGACCGCCCTGGCGGAACCAGGCGTCAATGGCCGCCTCGCCTGCCTGGTCCGTGGCCTCGATCTCGCCGAGCACGCGCGCGGCAGACTCGAGGTCGTCCATGGCCTGGTGGGCTTCAGCGCGAAGCAGCCGTGCCCGATTGGCCAGGTCGGTCGGCGCCTGGGCGATCAGTCGCCCGGTCTGCTCGAGCACGGAATCGAAGCGCCCGTCAACCAGGGACAGGCGGGCGTCGAGCAATATCGCATCGGACACCGATGCCGGATCGCCCAGCGCCAGCGCTGCGTTCACCAGGCGCTGCGATTGGGCGACGTCGCCCCGGCTGAAAAAGATGCTCGCCAGGGTGGTCAGCAAACGCCCCCTGAGCTCGGGCTGATCGGTGAATTCGTTGTCGATCCGTTCAGCGGCGTCGGCGAGCACCTCTTCGACGGTGCGCGGATTGCCCTGATGAACCTTGGGATCTCCTTCGACCAGCAGCTCGGCGAGGAAGTCCGACAGGGAAACGGCCCGAGCCCCTCCTGTTCGGCTGCCTGCAGCGCGACGGCCAGGGCACGAGACTGCTGCCAGAGCAAGGTGCCTGCGGTCAGCATCATGGCCAGAGCCAGGGTCGCGGACCCGACGCCCAGGGGATGGCGCCGGACGAAGCGTCCGAGGCGATAGGACCGGCTCGGGGGCCGGGCCTGGATCGGAAAACCCTCGAGGTAGCGGCGCAGGTCGTCGCCGAGCTCGCGCGCATCGGCGTAGCGACGATCGGGATCCGGTTCGATGGCCCGGCCAACGATCCAGTCCAGGTCACCCTGCAGTTGCCGCCGATGGCCGGCGGAGCCCGCCATGCGGCTGAGCCGTGCGGGGGGGCGCCCCGTCAGGCGCGAATGGGCCTCGATCGCGCTGCAGCCTTCGACGGACCAGGGTCGTTGACCGACGAGCAGCTCGAACAGGATCACGCCGAGGGAGAACGCATCGCTGCGCGTATCCACGGGATCGCCACGCAGCTGCTCGGGGCTGGCGTACTCCAGGGTCAGCCGGCGCTCGGCCGCGATGGTCTGTTCGCTGTCGGCATCGGGATGGAGAAGCCGTGCGATGCCGAAATCCAGCAGCTTGGGTTGGCCGCTTCGTGTCACCAGGATATTGGCTGGCTTGAGATCGCGATGGATGATCAGGCGCCGATGGGCATGATCGACGGCGCCGCAGATCTTGAGCATCAGCTCGACGCGCTGATTGATCGACAGCGCCCTTATCTGGCTGAAGGCCCTGAGCTCCTGGCCTTCGACGTGCTCCATGACCAGATAGGGCTGGCCGTTGTCGAGGGTGCCGCCGTCGAGAAGGCGGGCGATATTCGGATGGTCCAGGCGGGCCAGGATCGCGCGTTCGCGCGCGAAGCGCCGGGCCAGGTCCGCGGTCGGAGAGCCCAAGGCCAGCAGCTTGATGGCCACGTCCTTTTCGTAGGCACCGTCGGCACGCCGGGCCAGCCAGACCTGCCCCATGCCGCCTTCGCCGATCAGCCCCTGGAGTGCCCATGGCCCGATCAGGCGACCGGGCTGCAGGGCCTGGGTCAGAAGGACGGGCCGGTCGAGCAGGCTGCCGTCCTGATCGTGGGCCTGCAGCAGGGACTCGAGCTCCTCGGCCTGCTCGGCGGGCAGTTCAGCCAGAGCGGCCTTGCGCTTGGCCTGGTCGAGCGTCACTATACGATGGAACAGGGACCAGAGCTCGTTCCAGTCCGGCGTGCTCATGGAAACCGACTCCCGTTTCGCCGCGAACCACCAATAGTGAACCGATGGGTAGCGTCACGCAACTGCTGGAAGAGCTTCGAGATCAGCCCTGTGCGGCCAGCGACAAGCTGCTGCCCCTGGTCTATGAGGACCTGCGCAAGCTGGCCCGGTCGAGGCTCAGGAGCGAGTCCGGCGTCATGACGCTTCCCGCCACGGCCCTGGTCCACGAGGCCTATCTGCGTCTGGTCGGCAGCGACGCGCCGGACTGGGATCATCGGGGGCATTTCTTTGCCGCCGCGGCCGAGGCCATGCGCCGAGTGGCCGTCGACTATGCACGGGCAGCGCGCACACAGAAGCGGGGCGGACAGCTGGCGCGAGTCGAGCTCGACACGGGGCGCGTCGGAACGACGGGCCCGAGTTCCGATCTCCTCGATCTCGACCAGGCGATCAACACCCTCGAGGAACTCGACGCCGCGATGGCCCAGGTCGTCAAGCTCAAATACTTTGCCGGCTTGAGCAACGAAGAGGTCGCCGACACGCTTGGCGTCTCGGCGCGTACCGTGAACCGACACTGGACGGCGGCGCGTGCCTGGCTCAATCGCGCCCTGGCGTCGAACGCGCTCACGGGGTCTGCAGAAAGTTCGCCTGAAAGATCACGCTGAAGGATTCCGGCGGCAGATTGGCAAACGCGTGGCGCCAGCCGTTGGTCTGGGGCCAGGCGGGATCCGTGGAGTCGGACATGAACACGGCCATGCCGTTATCGCCCAGGTGCGGCAGCACGCTGATCCGATCGGAGGGCACGTCATTCCAGTGGCCGACGTAGTGGATCGTATAGGTCGAAAGGGAACGGTTCACTTCAATGAAATGGCTGTCGCTCGCCGCGCTGTTGGTATCGCGCGGGTCGATGTTGATCGCTGTCTGGAAGCCCACCAGCTGGCCGCTGTCGGCCATCGTCACGAAGCGGTTGGTCGTATTCACCAGGCTCGCCCCCGCCGCATCCGGGTAGCCGAGGCGCAGTTTCTGGCCGCTGACCGTATCGACGATGTACAGATCGCGCTCGAAGGTGCCCTCGGGGTTGAAGAACAGATTGACGTTGGTCGTGAAGGCGATCCGGTGGCCGCTGGAGGCCGAACTCGGCGCGCCGTGCTGGCGTGAGGTCGCGACCGTACCGACGTCTTCGGTCACCAGGATATTGTTGCCGTCGATGACATTGGCGACGAAGATATCCGGCCCCGGCGGATCGTTCGGCGTCAGGTTCGAGCCGTTGGCAAGAAAGGTGATCAGACCGTTTCCGATCGAGAAGCTGTTGCAGGCAACGAAGCCGCCGTCGTCGTCGCTACAGGCCTTGCGCGTGACGACGGCACTCCCGTCCGGTGCGTCGGCCTGATGCAGAAAAGCGCCGCCCTGCATCTCGGGCGTCAGGTTGTTCGCCGCCGTCCGAAAGAGGATCTGCTGCCCGGAGCAATCCATCGTGTACTCCAGGATGCTCTGATTGGCGGCGGTCGTGCGATCACCCGCCACGCTCATGATTTCCGTGATCCCGAGCTCTCGATCGCGGCGATAGACCTGCTGCAGGCCGTTGGTGTTGATGTCGGGAGTAATGTCGCTCGCGCTGGTGCGAAACAACACGTAGCGCCCGTCGGAGGAAATAACACGCGAATGCGGGCTGTTGTACTGGACGACGGAGGTATTCGAGGCCGTACCGTCGGGCTGGACGCTGATGAGCTCGATCTCGTCGGTGACCAGATCGTAGAGGTAGACCTGGACCGCGCCGGACTGATCCTCGGGAATCAACTGCCGGGATTGGAGCACGGCGTAGCGGCCATTGCCCGACACGTCGACCACCTGGGCGCCGAATCCGACCGGATTGCCGCTGGGATTGAGGCTGAGGATTCGCGTCGCTGACGCGGGCAGCGCGACGAGAAGGCTGATCGCCAGGACCAGAACGTTTGCACGGACCATCGGGCACTCTCCTGCAGAAAAAAACGTTGTCATTCAGGTCATGCGTGAATGCGAGCCACACTGCGACACCTCTCCAGCGCGGTGGACGTTCCGGTCGTGGACTCGCTGCCGTGAACCCGGGCCTTCGGCAGGCCCTGCCCCGGGCCGCGGGCGCATCGAGGTCGTTCTTTTTTCCACCGGCCGGTCGGGGTATGCTCGACGGGCGCAAGCCTGCCTCGTCAAGGGTCAATCGATGGACGACACCGGGAAGCACTGGCAATCGATCAACGCCCTGCTCGAGGGGGCCCTTGAGCGCCCCGAAGACGAGCGCGAGGCCTTCGTTCGCCGCAACGCTCCGAGCCCGGATCTCGCCCTGAAAGCACTGGAGCTCCTGGCACATGACGGGGGTGATGCCATCAATCCGACGGCGCTGGCCGGCGACATCGAGGCCATGATCGGTGCGAGGACCCCGCCCGAATCGCTGGTCGGCCTCACGATCGGCCCCTTCGAGCTGACGCGAGAGATCGCCCGCGGCGGCATGGGCCAGGTCTTCGAAGCGCGACGGACCACCGGCGACTTCGACCAGACCGTCGCGATCAAGCTCCTGCCCGGCCATCGCTTGAACGAGGAAGCGCGCCTGCGCTTTGCGATCGAGCGGCGAATACTTGCCGGCCTTCAACACCCCAACATTGCGCAGCTGATCGACGGCGGCACGCTGGACGACGGCATGCCCTACATCGTGATGGAATACGTCGACGGGGTCAGCATCGATCGCTACTGCCGCGAGCATGCCCTGTCGAACCGGGCGATCATCGAGATGATCCTGAAGGTCTGCAGCGCCGTCCAGCTGGCGCATCGGAATCTGATCGTCCATCGCGACATCAAGCCCGGCAACGTCCTTATCGACGCCAGCGGCACGCCCAAGCTGCTGGATTTCGGCATCGCCAAGATGCTCGACACGGACGACGAG
>CAZDFS010000003.1:89342-96775 GCA_964504865.1 uncultured Wenzhouxiangella sp. | reverse complement strand
GAGCATGACGCAGAACGCACCCGAACCGGCGTGCGCCTGCTCACGCCGGCCTATGCCAGCCCGGAGCAGATCCTGGGGCAGGAAATCACCACCGCCGTCGATGTCTACGCCCTCGGCCTGCTCACCTACAAGCTGCTGACCGGCCACCTGCCCTACCGCGCCGATCCGACCAACGCGCATTCGATGGAAAAGGAGATCCTGTCCTCATCGCCAGAGTCACCGAGCGACGCCCTGAGCAGTCGCGATCGGATGGACGAGGGGGCGCGGCCGCCGGAGTGGCGTCGGCAGCAAGCTCGCGCGCTGAAGGGGGACCTCGATACGATCCTGCTGATGGCCCTGCGCAAGGAGCCCGAGCGGCGCTACGCCAACGTCGCGGCCTTCGCCGATGACCTACGGCGCCATCTCGACAATCGCCCGATCGAGGCGCGCGGCGACAGCCTGACCTACCGTCTGGGCCTGCTGCTCAAGCGCCATCCGGTCGCCTTGCCGGCCAGCGCCCTGGCCCTGCTTCTGGCGCTCGGCGCAAGCGCCGGCTTTACCTGGGTGCTGGCCAAGGAACGCGATCAGGCGCTGGCCGCCGAGGCTCGAGCCACCCGAACCGCCGAATTCACCGCCAGCCTGCTCGGGAATACGAGTGCGCATGAGGCGGGCGATCGCCTGGTGCCCGTCACCGAGCTGCTGGACACGGCCAGGCAGCGCGTCGGGGAGGAACTGGCGGAACAGCCGCGCATCGCGCTGCCCCTGCGCATGGCCTTGGGCGAGGCCTTGTTCAGCTGGGGTCAATACGAGCAGGCGATCGAAGAGGCCCGCGTGGCGCTAGCCCTCGCCGACGCTGGCGGGACGATCTCCGAACAAGCCATGGCGCTGGATCTCCAGGCGAGGATCACCCATGATCTTGGCGATCACAACGAGGCGCTGAGCCTGTCGCGCCGGTCCTTCGAGCTCCTGCGCGAGACGGAAAATTCCGACGCCCGCGCCCAGACTCTGCTGAACATGGCCCTGATGCTGAACGAGTCCGGCCATCGCCTCGACGCCCTGCCGGTGTTCGCCGAAACCGAGGCGGCGATGCGGAATCTTCAGGGCGAGGCGCATCCCGATCTCGCCTGGCTGTTCAACAACTGGGGCTGGGGCCTGCATGCGCTGGGCCGCTACGACGAGGCGATGACGCGTTATGACACGGCGCTGGCCCTCCTCGACCATCCCGAGGCGAGCCCCTTTGACCGCGCCCTGACCCTGTCGAACCAGGCCGGCTTGTTCCTCGACACGGGCCAGCCCGACGCTGCCGCCGATCAGTGGCGCGAATCCCTGCAGCTGCTGCAGGCGACCTTCGGTGAAGACGGCCACCCGGGCGTGGCCCGCGGCCATAACCTGCTGGCCGTTGCCCTGGCCGAGCTGGGTCGCCTGGACGACGCCCTGGCCCAGAGCAGCCAGAGTGCCGCCTTGATCCAACGTCTCATGGGCTCGGAGCACCACTGGCTGGCGCAGACCCTGTCGACGCGGGCGGGCCTCTGGATCGAGCTGGGTGATCTGGGCAAGGCGGAGGAGGACATCGACGAGGCCGCGCGCATCCTGGCGGCCCATTCGGGCACCGACACGGAGAATTACGGTGGCATCCTGCTGCTGCGCGGGCGGCTGGGCCTCGAACGGGGCGAGCTGTCCGTCGCCGAGGGCGAGCTGCGGCGGGCGCGGGATCTGATCCAACCCGTGGCTGCGCTCGAACGAACACCCATCGACGCCCTCGAGTGGCAGCTGGCGCGCGTCCTGGCCCTCCAGGGCCGCGCTGAAGGTGGCGAGCTGGCGCGCTCGGTCATCGCGCGCATGGCCGACCGGCTGGCGGCCGCCGACTGGCGCCTCCGGATCAAGCGCACTGCCCTGTCGCTGCCTCCCTTCAACCCGGCCCCCTCGCTGGCACAGGTCGCCGCGGGCCGAACGCTCCTGAGCGAGCTGTCCGAGCGCTATGGCGCGCAAGCGCCGCGCCTCGTGGAACTCTCCGACGCGCTGGCCGGGCTACCCTGATCATGGCCGATCGCGATCAGATCACTCAATGGCTGAACGATTGGGTCGAGGGCGATGAATCGGCCTTCGAGCGGATGGCGCCGGTGGTCTACGAGGAGCTCCGCCAGGTGGCCCGGCGACTCTTCAGCCGCGAACGCGGCGGCCTGACGCTGCAGCCCACGGCACTGGTGCACGAAGCCTACGGCCGCCTGATCGGCCTGGATATCGAAGTGGCCAATCGCGAGCATTTCTATGCCCTGGCAGCGCGCACGATGCGCCGCCTGCTGATCAACCACGCCCGCGCCCGAAACGCCGCCAAGCGCGGCGGCCAGGACACGCCTCTGACCCTGCAGGAGGATCAGATCGCCGACAACCGGCCCGTCGACGTGCTGGCCCTCGATGAGGCCCTGACCCGACTTGCCGAACACGACGCCCGCAAGGCCGAAATCCTCGAGCTGAGCTACTTCGGCGGCCTGACCCATCCGGCCATCGCTCGCCTGCTGGGCATCTCCGAGCCCACCGTCGTGCGCGACAAGCGCGTCGCCACCCTGTGGCTGCGGAAATTCATGGCCGACGACCAGGCCGGCTAATTCCCGACACGATCGCGCAAGTCCATGGTCCCTGTGGACGAGCTAGTCAGAGATTGCCCAGGACCGACCGCCGGCGCGACACGATCACCAGACCCGCCACAAGTGTGGCCGCCAGCAGCGACGCCCAGAGCGCGACGGGCGCGATCAGGAACAGCCCGCAGACCGCCAGCAGCAGACGCTCGAAGGCATTGATCGGGCCTTCGAGCCAGGCCTCGAGGGCGGCGGCCAGGGCGTACAAGCCGATGAGGGCGAACACGGCCACTTCGATGGCCTCGAGCCAGCTGCCGTTGACCAGCGGGGTGTAGGCAAACAGCAGGGGGATCAGGTAGAGCCCCTTGGCCAGCTTCCAGGCGGTCAGGCCCGTCGCCATGGGACGCTCGCCGGCGATGCCGGCGGCGGTGAACGCGGCCAGGGCGACGGGCGGGGTGACGTTCGAGTCCTGGCTGAACCAGAAGATGATCAGATGCGCGGCCAGCAGCGTGCCGGTCAGCACAGCTGGATCGAGCATGGCCTCGGCGGCGACGCGTTGGAGCTCCGGCGTCATCGCCAGGACCAGGGACTGGGCCAGCTCGGGGGACAGGGCCTGACCCAGTCCCTGCGCCCCGGGGTTGGCCACGAGGATCGCCTCGCGCGCAAGGTCGTTGAGCTGGCCCGAAGCCAGGGCCTGGATCAGTTCGTTCTGCACCATCAGGCTCTGGAGCGTCGGCGCCGAGACCGCCGCCAGAACGATGTAGGCCGCCGTCACCGGCAGGCCCATGCCCAGCACCAGGGAGGCAAGCGCGACGAGGGCAAGCGCAAGCAGCAGGCTGGACCCCGCCCACTGGCCGATCATGATCGACAGGGTGTTGCCCAGGCCGGTGGTGGTCATGACGTTGACGATCAGGCCGACGGCGATCAGCAGGACGCCGGTCTTGACCATGTTGCGCGAGCCCATCGCCAGCGCCTCGATGATAGCGACGGGGCCCATGCGATCCGGCGTCAGCCAGGAGGCCATCACGACCGAGACGATCGCGAGACCGGCGGCATAGACGGGCGTGTAGCCGGCAATGAGCAGGCCGATCAACAGGCCCAGGGGCAGGAGCAGCGGCCAGCGTCGCGCGAGCGAGGGCCCCGTTGTGTCGGGTTCGTTCAGGGCGGCCGATTGGAGGCCCAGGCGCGCGGCGCGCAGGCGAACGAAAAAGGCCAGCGAGAGGAAATACAGCAGCGCCGGAAGAAAGGCCGCGGCCACGATCGTCAGGTAGGACAGGCCGGTAAAGTTGGCCATCAGAAAAGCGCCGGCGCCCATGACCGGCGGCATCAGTTGCCCGCCGGTCGAGGCCGCCGCCTCCACGCCGCCGGCAAAGCGTGCGGGAAAGCCCGCCCGCTTCATCAGGGGTATGGTGATCACGCCGGTGGAGGCGGTGTTGGCCACCGCCGAGCCGGTGATCGAGCCCATCAGGCCCGACGAGACGACGGCCACGATCCCCGGCCCGCCGGTCAACCGCCCGCCGGCGCGCCGGGCCAGGTCGAGAATGACCTCCCCCGCTCCCGATCGGAGGAGGAACGCGCCGAAGAGCACGAACATGAACACGAAGCTCCAGGAAATGCGCGCGATGCTGCCGAACAGGCCCTCGGAGGTGAAGACGGCCCGGAACAGCAGGGTCTCCAGGCTGAGACCCGGGAAGGAAAACACTCCCGTCAGGCGCGCGCCCCAGAAGGCCGCGTAGCTCAACAGGAGCAGGATCAGCACGGGAATGAGCGCGCCGGCGGCGCGGCGACTCAGTTCGATGGCAAACAGCACGAGGAGAGCGCAGACCAGCCAGTCAAGCGTCGAAAAGCGCAGGCCGCGCTCGTAGAGGGGTGTCTCCAGGATCGCGGCGGCCAGGCATAGAACGATCAGCGCTGCGGCGGCAGCCAGACCGAGCCGCGGCCATCGGGTCGGCGTCGCGCACAGGGCCAGCACGCCCAGGCTGGCGAAGTGGAACAGACCCACCCAGAGATCCGGCAGCAGCAGAACCGTATTGACGAGCACATGAGCGAGCGCCACGGCGGCCGCCCAGAGCGTGACGGCCAGGCGCGCGCGCGGCGAGGGCCAGGCGGTCTCTGCCTCGCCGGCGAGGGACGGCTCCGCCAGCCTAGCGGTCCAGCGCATCGGGGGCCTCGGGCTCGTCGGCCGGCAGGAGTGCGGGGGGGATGGCGACACCGCGCTCGCGGAAGAAGCGGACCGCGCCCGGATGCAGGGGAATCGGCAGGCCATCCAGCGCCGTGTCGAGGGTCATGGCGCGGGTGGCCGCGTGGTAGGCGTGGAGAAACCCCAGGTTGTCGTAGACGGTTGTCAGCAGCCAGTAGACGTGGTCGTCAGGGACATCCGATCGCACGGCCAGCAGATTGGCCTGGGCGATGGTGCGCACCCCCTCGGTCTGGCCCGGATAGGTCCCGGCGGGAATCTCGAAGGGCTGCCAGAGCTCCCCGAGGCCGGCGTTGATCCGCGCTCGCTGCGCCTCCGTGGCGGCGAGCAGTCGGGCCTGATCGCCGGCCGCAGCCAGGGTGCGGGTCACCGCGCCGACGGGGATGCCCGCCGGCGTGTTCATGCCGTCGATGCGCTGGTTCTGGAAGGCATCGGCGCTGGCGCCGTAGCCCTGATAGACCAGATCGAAGTGGCTGTCCGGGTCGAGGCCCAGGGCGCCGAGGATATGGCGATTCGAGCCTTCGGTGCCGGAAAAGCGGGCGCCGATGGAAAAGCGGCGACCGGCCAGGTTGCGCAGGTCTTCGAGGGTGCCGCTTTCGACGCCATCGCTTCGAATCAGGAAATGTTCAACGTTCGGCCAGAGCGCGGTCACGCTTCGCAGGGCCTCGAAACCCGCCTGGTCGGCCATGCGCCCTCGGCCCTCGAGAGCCCAGGCGCCATACAGACCCTGGAGGATGGCGAAATGCGCCTCGGCGCTGCGCATCAGGCGCAGATTCTCTTCCGAGCCGGCGCTGCTGATGGCGGCCAGGGACACGCCGTGTTCCTGAGCCATCCGCTGTTTGCTCAGGGTCGCGATCGCCACGCCGACGGGATAGAAGGTGCCGCCGGTCGTCGCCGTGGCGAGGATATAGCTTGATCGATCCGGCGGCTCGCTGACCGACCACCACAGGCCAGCGAGCAGCACCAGTCCGGCGACACCCGCCGCAGCACCGGCACGACTGCGGCCGGAGGAGCGCATCAGAGCGGCGGAGCGGCGGCACCCCGACGCGCCGGGCCCTCGGCTCGCTGGAGCTTCTGCGTGCGCAATCGAAGATAGACCTCGGCCGTGTCCGGGGTCGGCGCCTGGCCGTCCGGCGCCACGCTCAGGGTCGAGACCTCGCCTTCCGGCACGCCCAGCATGGAGTCGAGAACGCTGATCCATTGCCCGGCCCGGAACAGGCTCAGTTCCACGTCGACCCAGAGCGACTGGCTCAGATCAAGCGGATCATCGATGGGGTCGGCGCGCAGATCGAGGCGCCAGTCGCCCTCCTGGGGCAGGCTCTCGTCGTCGCCGCCGAACAGGCGCGCGCCTTCGGCCACGCTGACGATCACAGGGGGGGTGGTCTGCGCCTGCCCGTCCAGCCAGAGTTCGGGCTCGATCAGGAAGGCACGCGGGGTCTGCGCCCAGCCCGCGCTGGCCAGCAGCAAGCCGACCATCAGGCGCCAGGCAGTCCGGCCGGCTCGAGACACGCTGGGCTCGCTCAGCGGTTGCGGAAGCGTTCCGGCAGGACCTCGACGGTCGGCTCGTCGTCGGCGGGCTTCGGCGCCGGCATCAGGTCCTGCTTGGAGACGCCGAGCAGGATCGCCGCCGTTCCCGCCACGTAGATCGACGAGTAGGTCCCGACGAGCACGCCGATGATCAAGGTGAAGGCAAAGGCGTGGATGATCTCACCGCCGAAATAGAACAGGGCGATCAGCACGAGCATGGTGGTAATACTCGTCATCAAGGTACGACCGAGCATCTGGTTGATCGACAGATTGCACAGCTCCGTCGGCGTGCCCTTGCGCTTGACGGTGAAATTCTCACGCAGGCGGTCGTAGACAACGATCGTGTCGTTCAAGGAATACCCGATCACCGCGAGAAGCGCGGCAACCACGGTCAGGTCGAAGCTGACCTGGAGCAGCGACAGCACGCCGACGACGATGACTACGTCGTGCACGAGGGCGGCGACGGCGCCGACGGCAAAGCGCCACTGGAAGCGGACTGAAATGTAGATCAGGATGCCGAACAGCGCATAGATCAGCGCCAGGCCGCCCTGGTTGGCGAGCTCCTGGCCGACCTGGGGGCCAACGAACTCCACGCGCCGCAGCTCGGCGCCGGACCCGTCGGCCTGCAGCGTCTCGAGCACGCGGTCGCTCAAGCCGGCCTCGGACTCATCGTTTTCGGCCGGCACGCGGATCACGATGTCGCGGGCGCTGCCGAAGGTCTGGACGGTGAAATTCTCGTAGCCGGCGGCCTCGAGCTGACCGCGAACACCGGTCAGGTCGGGAGCTTCGGGATAGCCGACCTCGACGAGGGTGCCGCCGGTGAAATCAAGGCCGAAGTTCAGGCCGCGACCGACGAGTGAACCGATGGCCACCACGATCAGGATGGCCGACAGGATCAGGGCAAGATTCTTCCTGCCCATGAAATCGATATTGGTTTGCTTGATGATTTCCATGTCGACGCCTTCGGTCAGATAGCCAGCGATTTAACGCGCTTCTTGCGGCCGTAAATGAGGTAAACCACGCCGCGCGTTCCGACGATCGCGGTGAACATCGAGGTGACGATGCCCAGGCTCAGGGTGACGGCAAAACCCTTGATCGGTCCGGTGCCGAAGAGAAACAGCACAACGGCGGCAATGAGGGTAGTGACGTTGGCA
>CAZDFS010000003.1:76172-89304 GCA_964504865.1 uncultured Wenzhouxiangella sp. | reverse complement strand
TCCCCACGGTCAGGACGATTCCGGCGATGCCCGGCAGGGTCAGGGTGGCACCGAGCAGCGACAGCAGGGCCACGACGAGCACCAGGTTGACGGTCAGGGCGATGTTCGCCACGAGACCGAAGAGCTTGTAGTAGATCCCCATCAGCACCAGCACCAGCGCGAAGCCGATGATGACCGAGTTGAAGCCCTGATCGATGTTGTCCTGGCCGAGGCTGGGACCGACGGTGCGTTCTTCGATGATCTGCATCGGCGCGGCCAGCGCACCGGCGCGGAGCAGCATGGCCAGCTGCCCGGCTTCCTGGGCCGAGCCCAGGCCCGTGGTCTGGAATCGTCCGCCGAAGGGCTCGCGGGTGACGGCCGCCGAGATCACCTCCTCGACGCGGCGCGTGCTCGGCACTTCCTCGCCGTCCTCGTTGATGCGCGTGTCCGGACGGTACTCGATGAACACCACCGCCATCCGGTTGCCGACGTTCTCGCTGGTGTGGGCGAGCATGCTCCGCGCGCCGGTCGGGTCGAGGGAAACGACGACGTTGGGCTGGCCGGACTGCTGGTCGAAGCCGGCCTGGGCGTTGATCAGATTGTCGCCGCTGGCGATCACGTCACGCGACAGCAGAATCGGCGCACCGTTGCGCTCGAAATAAAGCACGGAACCGGCGGGAATCCGCCCGGTGCGCTGAGCCTCGAAGGGGTCGTTCTGCTCATCGACGCCGCGATACTCCACGGTGGCGGTCGAGCCGAGCACCTGCTTGGCGCGAGCCGAGTCCTGCACGCCGGGCAACTGAACCACGATGCGGTCTGCGCCCTGCTGCTGGATGATCGGCTCGGACACGCCGAGCTCGTTGACGCGATTGCGCAGGGTGGTGATGTTCTGCGTCAGCGTGTTCTGCTGCAGCTCGACGAGGGCCTGCTCATCGACCGTCGCCCGGATGTTGAAGGTTTCGCCGCCGTCGGTCACTTCCGGCACGAGATCCTCGAACTCGCTGCTGATCAGGGTGAAGGCCGAGTCGCGATTCTCCGCCGTGCGCAGCTCGACGACTACTTCGTTGCCGTCGCGGCGCACGGAGCGATAGCGGATGTCGTTGTCGCGCAGGATGTTGCGGATGCTTGCCACGTAGCGATCGAGCTGACCGGTTCGCGCCTGATCCATATCGATCTGCATCAGGAAATGGATGCCGCCCTGGAGGTCCAGGCCCAGCACCATCGGTGCGGCACCGAGGGTCTGCAGCCAGTCGGGCGTGGCCGGCGCCATGTTCAGCGCCACCACGTATTCCTCGCCCAGCTCATCGCGAAGCGCATCGCCCGCCCGGGCCTGGAGGTCCGGATTGGCCAGGCGTACGAGGAGACGCTGGGGCGTGAACTCGATCTGGTCGAACTCGATGCCGGCAGCCTGAAGAATGCTCTCGACGCGTCCTTCCATGGTCGAGTCCAGCTCGAAGCCTCGAATCGACGAGACCTGCACGGCTTCGTCGTCGCCGAAGAGGTTCGGCGCGGCGTAGATCGCCCCGAACACGAGAACGAGGATCAGGAGGGCGTATTTCCAGGCCGGGAATGGAGTCATGGCGAGCGCTCGGTAGTCATCAATCAGATGGGGTTGAAGTACGGTAGTGCAGCGGGTCGACGAATCAGTCGCTGGCCTCGATCGTGCCCTTGGGGACCACCTGGGCCACGGCGTGCTTCTGGACCTTGATATCCAGCCCGTCGGCCAGCTTCACCGTCACGAAGCTCTCGCCGACGTTGGTGATCTTGCCGAGGATGCCGCCGGAGGTAATGACTTCATCGCCGTTGGAGAGCGATGACACCATTTCCCGATGCTGCTTGTTGCGCTTCATCTGCGGACGAATCAGCAGAAACCAGAAGATCACAACGATCAGGATCAGGGGAATGAGCTGTACAAAGGCGTTGCCGGCGGGAGGAGCGCCTCCGGTCTGGGCCATGGCGCTGGCGATCAGAAAATCCATGCTGTTCCACCTCGAAATGAGAATTTGGTAAGTCAGAGCGGCGTCATCGACACCCGTCGGCATTAACGTGGGGGCGTCGGCGCGTAATACAAACTCCCCATTATCGCATAGTCGCCGCAACCGCCACCAGCCGCGTCAGCGCCTGATCACTCGTTCTAGGGGATTCCGGCTGCCCAGGCTGCTTTCCGCTCGGCGGCATAGGCCGCGAAGCGGTCGGCCTCGATCGCGTCGCGGATCTGGCGCATGACCGTCTGGTAGTAGTGCAGGTTGTGCAGCGTGGCCAGGCGATGGCCCAGAATCTCGTTGCACTTCTGCAGATGCTTGACGTAGGCCCGGGAGTAGTTCTGGCAGGTGTAGCAGCTGCAGTCTTCGTCGATCGGGCGCGTGTCTTTCCCGTAGCGCGCGTTGCGGATCTTCAGGACGCCGCGACTGGTGAAGAGATGGCCGTTGCGGGCGTTGCGCGAGGGCATGACGCAGTCGAACATATCGACCCCGCGCGCGACGGCCTCGATCAGGTCCTCGGGCCGCCCGACGCCCATGAGGTAGCGCGGGCGATCGCCGGGCAGGTGTGGGCACGTGGCGTCCAGCACCTTGTTTCGTTCCTCTTCGGGCTCGCCGACGGACAGGCCGCCGATGGCATAGCCGTCGAAGCCGATGTCGATCAGCCCCGCGGCTGATTCGGCCCGAAGGTCGGCGTACATTCCACCCTGGACGATCCCGAACAGGGCCGACGGCGATTCGCCGTGGGCGGTCTTCGAGCGCCCGGCCCAGCGCAGCGAGCGTCGCATCGACTCGGCGGCCTGCTCGTGGCTGGCCGGCCAGGGGGTGCACTCGTCGAAGATCATGACGATGTCCGAGCCCAGGGCGCGCTGCACCGCCATCGACTCCTCGGGCCCGAGAAAGACCTTCGAGCCGTCGACGGGCGATGCGAAGGTCACGCCCTCCTCGGTCATCTTGCGCAGGTCGGCCAGGCTCCAGACCTGGAAGCCGCCCGAGTCGGTCAGGATGGGACCGGACCAGCCCATGAAATCGTGCAGGTCCCCGTGGGCCTCGATCACCTCGGTGCCCGGGCGCAGCATCAAGTGGAAGGTGTTGCCAAGGATGATCTCGGCGCCCAGGGCGTGCAGCTCTTCGGGGGTCATCGCCTTGACCGTGCCGTAGGTGCCCACGGGCATGAAGGCGGGCGTTTCGACGCTGCCGCGCTCGAAGGTCAGGCGGCCGCGGCGAGCGTGGCCGTCGGCGTGGAGTAGGGAGAAGTTCATGGGATTGAAGGGATAGTGGGATCTTGGGCTAAGGGGTTAAGGGGATAAAAGGTCAAGAGGCTAAGGGGATAAAGGGTTAAGGGTTTCGGGCGCAGGATTTGGAGATCTGGTCAGTCGATGAACATGGAATCGCCGTAGCTGAAGAAGCGGTATTCCTGGTCGATGGCGTGCTGGTAGGCGGCCATGATCCGATCGCGGCCAGCCAGGGCGCTGACGAGCATCATCAGGGTGGAGCCCGGCAGATGAAAGTTGGTGATCAGGCCATCCACGACCTGGAAATCGAAGCCCGGGTAGATGAACAGGCGACTGTCTCCCGTGTAGGGCGCCAGCCTGCCGGACGCCGCGGCCGTTTCCAGGCTGCGCACGGCGGTCGTGCCCACGGCGATGACACGCCGCCCCGCGGCCTTGGTCTCGTTGATCGCCTCGACCAGGGCCGCGTCCACCTGCAGCCACTCGGCGTGCATCTCGTGGTCCTTGATGTCGTCGACGCGAACGGGCTGGAAGGTGCCGGCGCCCACGTGGAGCGTGCAGTGTCCGCGCCGAATCCCCCGGCGATCGAGCTCGGACAAAATCTTGTCATCGAAGTGCAGGCCCGCAGTCGGCGCCGCCACGGCACCGGGCACGTCGGCGTACACGGTCTGATAGCGCTCGCGGTCTGCGGGATTGTCCTCGCGCTGGATGTAGGGCGGCAGGGGCATGTGCCCGGCATCATCGAGCAGTTCGGGCCAGTCCGGCCCGGCATCGATTTCGATCGCCCAGAACTCGTCCTCGCGCTCGAGGAGCGACAAGCGAATCCCCTCGCCGATCAGCAGCTCGGTGCCGGGCGCCGGCTTGCGGTTGGCGCGCAGCTGCACCCGGGCCGAACGCGGGCCAGTCAGGCGCTCGATCATCACCTCGACCCGGCCGCCGCTGGGTTTGTGGGCAAACAGGCGCGCCGGAATGACCCGCGTGTTGTTGAACACCAGCAGGTCCCCGGCGTCGAGGAGTTCGGGCAGCTCGGCGAAGCGACGATCGCTCAGAGCCGCCGGCGCTCGCTGAAGGTGCAGCAGTCGGGAGGCTGATCGCTCAGGCAGAGGCGCCTGGGCAATCAGATGCTCCGGCAGCTCGAAATGAAAATCCGATACCTTCATCGACGCTTTCGACCCGTGAATCCTGTTGAACGTGGCTGAAGTGTAAACCGTAGGCGCCGCAGGACGGTTACGATGAGCACTCGCGGGTCGCTGGACCCTGGGCGTCACCGGAACAGGCCAGACAGCTTTCATGATTGCGACTTTCACCCTTGACGGGCAGACCGTGACCACCGATCTCAGCGCCGGCGTGTCGCTCGGCATCGCCATCTCCGAGGATGGTCGGCATCCACGGTTCTACACCGACGAGGCGGCAAGGTTCCGACCGATGAAGGCCGGGAGCTTCAGCGGTCGCGTGCGCCAGGGCGGTAGCTGCAACGTCGACGTGGTCGAGTTCATCCCGCACTGCCACGGCACGCACACGGAGGGCTTCGGCCACGTCGCCGAGAGCCACGATGCCGTCGACGCGTCGCTCAACACGGCCCTGTTTTCCGCGCGTCTGATCAGCGTCGAACCGGCGCGGGTCGACGACCAGGGCTCGCCGATCCTGTCATCGCGGGATCTCGCAGACCACCTCGACCGCGACGCCCTGATCATCCGAACGCTTCCGAACGAGCCATCGAAGCGTGAGCGTCACTACAATCAGGGGCCGCGCTTCCCCATCCTGAGCGAGGATGCCATGGGCGCGATTGCTGCCGCCGGCGTCCAGCATCTGCTGATCGACACGCCCTCGATCGATGCCGCTGATGATCCGAGCCTGCGACTCCACCGCCTGTTCTGGCACATGCCGCCCGGGGCGCCAAAGCCGCCCGCCGCGCGCCAGCGCGCCACGCTCACGGAGATGATCTTCGTGCCGAACGAGATCGAAGACGGCGACTACCTGCTCCATCTCGGTCTGAGTACACTGGTCAGCGATGCCACACCATCCTGCCCGACCCTGTTCAAGCTGACCTGAATCGAGCTGCCATGAGCGACTATTCGACACGCACCGACTTCGAACCCGGCGATCTGCGCGATCGCTTCCGCATACCGCGAGGCCCCGACGGCGAGGACTGCCTCTATCTCTGCGGCAATTCCCTCGGCCTGCAGCCAACGACCACCTCGGACGCCGTGAATGCCGAGCTCGAACGCTGGGCTCGCCTTGGCGTTGCCGGTCATTTCGATGGGCCGGTCGGCTGGATGGACTTCCACAAGCCCGTCGCCGACGGCCTGGCGCCCCTCGTCGGCGCTCAGGCCAACGAAGTCGTGGCCATGAACGCCCTGACGGTGAATCTCCATCTGATGATGGCCAGCTTCTATCAACCGACCGCAGACCGGCGCCGCGTGCTGATGGAGAAAGGCGCCTTCCCCTCGGATCGGCATGCGGTCATCTCGCAGATCGAGCTGCACGGCTACAGCGGCAGCGACGACCTGATCGAACTGGCGCCGCGCCGCGACGGCCTGCTCCATGAAGAGGATCTTGAGGACTACCTCGAGCGCTACGGCGACCGGACCGCCATGGTGCTCTGGCCCGGGGTGCAGTACGCCACGGGCCAGGTCTTCGATATGGAGCGCATCAGCCGCGCCTGTCGACGTGCGGGCGTCACCCTCGGGCTCGACCTCGCCCACGCGGTTGGCAATGTGCCCGTGCAGCTGCATGACTGGGGCGTCGACTTCGCCGCCTGGTGCAGCTACAAGTACCTGAACGCCGGCCCCGGAGCCGTGGCCGGTTGCTTCATTCATCAGCGCCATCTCGACCAGGAGATGCCGCGCCTGTCGGGCTGGTGGGGCCATGAACGCGCTACCCGCATGAAGATGCCGCCGGAGTTCGTGCCGTCGCACGGTGCCGACGGATGGCAGATCTCGAACCCGCCGATCCTCAGCCTTGCGACCCTGCCGCCCTCGCTGGACCTGTTTGCCGACGTAGGCATGGACCGACTTCGCGCCGCCTCGACGGCGATGACGGGGCACCTGGCCACGGCCATCAATGAGGAGCTCGGCGATCGGCTGGACATCGTGACACCGCTCGAGCCCCATCGCCGCGGTTGCCAGCTCTCGATTCGCGTTCGCCAGGGCCATGCCCAGGGCCGAGCCCTCTTCGAACGCATGGAGGCCCACGGCATCATCGGCGATTGGCGCGAGCCCGATATCATCCGCGTAGCGCCGGCGCCGCTGTACAACAGCATCGAGGACTGCGACCGCCTGGTTGCAGCCATGGCAAAACTGTTTCCGTAGTACGGAACCAAGGTGACGATCTATCCAGGACAAGACGCCAGACATCACCATCATCGGCGCCGGCCTCGCCGGCGGATTGCTTGCCGTCGAACTGGCCCGTCGGGGCAAGTGCCCGGCCGTCTACGAGCGCTGGCCCGATCCACGGCAAGCCAGCGTGCCGGCAGGCCGATCGATCAACCTGGCCCTGGCCGCGCGCGGCCGTCGCGCCCTCGATCGGGCCGGCTTGCTCGATCGCGTCGAATCCTTTTCCCTGCCGATGGCCGGCCGCATGCTGCACGACCCCGAAGGAGCCACCGAATTTCAGCGCTATGGTCAGCGCGAGCATGAGGTGATCTGGTCCGTCCACCGCGGCGAGCTCAACAAGACCCTGCTGAACGCCGCCGAGGCCCGAGGCGTGAACGTGCAGTTCCAGAGTGCCCTCGCCGACATCGACTTCGAGAATCACCTGCTGCAGATCGACCAGGGGCCCGACGACATCCGCATCGAGCGTCCCTTCAGGCTGGCCATCGGTGCCGACGGCGCCGGCTCAGCCGTGCGCCGGGTGATGGAGCAGCGCTGCGAGATGAGCGCTATCGAAGACCCCCTCGGCCACGGCTACCGCGAGTTGACCATTCCCCCCGATGCCGGGGGCAATTTCCAGCTGGCGTCCGACGCCCTGCATATCTGGCCGCGGGGCGGCTTCATGATGATCGCCCTCCCGAATCCGGACGGCAGCTTCACCTGCACCCTGTTCCTTCGCATCACCGCCGAGCGCGGCGACCAGCCCAGCTTCGAGGCCCTCGAAGACCCCGCAGACATGATCGAGTTTCTGAGCGCCGAATTCCCCGACGCGGTCGCGCTCATCCCCGACCTCGAAGACGAATTGATCCAGCGCCCGGTCGGCTACCTGGCCACGCTCTACGTCGATCGCTGGCACCTTGGCAACCAGGCCCTGTTGATCGGGGATGCCTCCCACGCCATCGTGCCCTTCCACGGTCAGGGGATGAATGCCGCCTTCGAGGACGTCAGCGAACTGGTCGATCAATTCGATCGCGCGGGCCGCGACGAGGCCTCGCTGGCCCGCTTCGTCGAGAGCCGCAAGCCGAACGCGGACGCGATTGCCGCCATGGCGATCGACAACTATCTCGAGATGCGCGACCGAGTCCGCGATCCGCGATTCAAGCTGATGAAAACGCTCGCCGAGACGCTCCACTCGCGCCTTGGCGATGACTTTATTCCGCGCTACCAGATGGTCATGTTCCGCGACGACATCCCCTATGCCGACGCCTTCGAGCGCGGACAGCAACAGCAGGTGCTCCTGGAGCGACTGACTGCCGGTAAGGACGATCTGGCCGACATCGATATCGACGCGGCCTGCGCGGCGGCGACGCGGCTGGAGGCAGCGTGAGATCCCCCTTTCAGCGCTGGCCCCTGACCTCGGGCTTCGTCCTGATGTTGGCCACAGCGCTGATGGTCCTGGGCTTCGGGCTGTGGGGCCTGGAGCCGGTAACCCGCCTGCTGCTGAATGTCGATACGCTGATCCAGGCGCATTTCTGGGTCGCCCTGGCGATCTACATGCTGTCCTTCATCCTCCTGGCCACGCTGGCCGTGCCCATCGGCTCGCTCTATTGCCTGACCGCCGGCTACCTCTTCGGCATCCCCATCGGCGCCACGGCCGCGCTGATCTGCAGCGTGATCTCGGCGGGCCTGACCTTCATCGGCGTGCGTCATTTTTCCGACCAGGGACTGCGCCAGCGCCTCGAAGCCGGACGCCTGTCCGGACTCCTGCTCATTCTCGAACGCGACGCCAACTGGTATCTCGTCCTTCTTCGCGTGGTCCCGATTGCGCCCTTCTTCCTGATCAACGCCGCCGCAGCGATTACACGCATCAGCGCCCGCCACTTCCACCTGGCCACCCTGGCCGGCCTGCTACCGACCACGATCATCTACGCCTCCCTGGGCAGCGGCATCGGGTCGATCCTCGACGCCCCGGGAATGATGGGACCGGAACTGCTGCTTCGCCCCGAAGTCGGCCTGCCGATCGTTGCCCTGGCGGTTCTGATCGTCGTGTCGTGGTGGCTCAAGCGGCGGCTCAGCCGGCGCCTGCACCGGGCTCACTCGGCCCGCGCGGAGCGCCCCTCGAGCTGAAAGACAACCAGCGATTCATCCTCGAACCAGGGCGTGCCGAAGGCCTCCCGAAAGCGCTCGATGCAGGGCTCGATGTCGGGTAGTTCGCGGACCTGGCCAAAGGGCGAGCCGCGGTGGAAGACGACGAATCGATTCTCTTCGGCACGCCAGTGCAGGAGACTCTCCAGGAACACGAAGCGGTCGAAGCGAATCGTCTGGTCGCTGTCGGGCTCGAGCTCGCCAAAGGTCCAGTCCGCGCACAGGCCGCTCATCATGCCGATGCGGATCGGCATCTGGTGGCTGCGCTGGTATTCCGACAGGGGGCTGAAATGGGACTCGAAATGCCACGGTGTTTCGATCAGGGTCCAATCACCGGGCTCGGCCATCATCTCGCGGTAGACCGCCGGCAGGCGGGCTTCGGCCATCACCTGGGTGTAGATGCTGCGCTCGAAGTGGTAGTCGAAGTGATAGCGCATGTGGCTCGTGAACTGATTCAGGCCCCGGTAGACCTCGGGCAGCGGGCCGGCCAGCAAAAGCCCGATCGGCAGCACCGCCGCAAGGAGCGCGTGCCATCCCGAGCGCGGGTCGTCGGGCCGGCGCGCCGGCCAGAGCGTCAGCACCCGCTCGACGAGCATCAGCGTGCCCAGGGCGATGCAGATCAGCACCATCGGCTGGAACACCGCGGAATAGCGAACCAGAACCAGCGCATGGTGAATCCAGGCCGGATCGAGGGCGACGATCACGACCACCGCAACGATGCTCATGAACGCCCAGTAAGCGGCGAAGGCCAGGTCGCGTCGAGCCAGGCGCCAGGCCCCGAGGCCGGCCAGGGCGAGAACGCCGAGGGCGATCACGGCGTTGCCGCTGCCCGCGATCAGCTCCCAGGCCCGCAGGAAGGTGGCCCACTGAATCTGGTGGATGCCGGATTTGCTCTGCATCGCCGAGGGATCGGCGAGGAGCGGCGGCAGAACCAGCAGACCGGCCAGGACGCTGACCGTGATGCCGACCGGCACGATGCGGAACAGTGGGCGCCAGTCGCGCTGATGACGCAGGCGCCAGAGTGACTGACCCAGAAACCAGAGCAGCGCCGAGCCGGTGAACAGCAGCGTCAGGGGGTGCAACCAGGCGCAGGCCACGGCGGCCACGATGAACAGCGCCAGCCAGCCGCGTCCGCCCTCGTGCCACCAGCGCCACAGGGCGACCATGGCCATGAAGCCCAGGGGCACGGTCAGGGCGTAGGGCCGGACATAGCGGGTGAAGTGAATCAGCAGCGGCGAGACGGCGATCAGCGCGGCGAACAACCAGCGTGCTTCGCGGTTCAGCCAGGGCCGCATGATCCAGGGCAGCAGCACGATCGTCGCGCTGCCGAACAGCAGCGGCAGAGCGCGCATTCGCCACTCGCTCAAGCCTACGGTCTCGGCGAGGAACTTGAACCAGAGCGTCAGGGGAATCGTGTAGTCCGCGTGACCGAAGGACAGGAAGATCTCGCGGTAGCTGGCCTGCATCAGGCGATGGACGGCGTGCCATTCATCGTCGATCAGGATCTGCAGGTCGATCTGCCAGAAGCGCAGCCACAGGCCGACGGCCAGCACCACGACCCAGGCCAGCAGCCAGCCCCAGCGCGCCGCCGAACTCATCGCAGGACGCGGGCGCTGGCCGAGGCGCCGCTGCCCTGAATCGGGTTGCAGCCGTTCATCGCAGGAACGCGGCGCGACGCAGACCGAGGCGCGCGGCGAGCACCGCCAGCGACACCCCGATCACGCCCAGGCCGTAAACCACGCTCCGGCGAAAGTTGATCGACGAGGCCTCCTGGAAATAGCGCGTCGGGCAGGTCACCTCGCCGATCTGGTGGCCGGCGGCGATGATCTGCCCGAGCATCTGATTGTCGAAGATGAAGTCCTCGGAGTTGGCCGCCAGGTCGAGCTCACGCAGAAGGTCGGCGGAAAAGGCTCGATAGCCCGTGTGGTATTCGGACAGCTTGGCGCCGGTGCACAGATTCTGGAACGCGGTCAGCGCCCTGTTGGCGACGTATTTGTACAGGGGCATACCGCCGGCCAGGGCGCCGCCGCCGAGGATCCTCGACCCGAGCACGGCGGGGAACAGGTCGCTGGCCACGAGCCCCGCCATGGCCGGCAGCAGCTTCGGCGTGTACTGATAATCAGGGTGCAGCATGACGACGATATCGGCGTCCAGGGCCAGGGCCTTGGCGTAGCAGGTTTTCTGATTGCCGCCGTAGCCGCGATTACTCTCGTGGCGAATCACGTGTTCGATGCCGAGGCGCCGGGCAAGCTCGGCGGTCTCGTCCTGACTCGCATCGTCCACCAGCACGATGTCATCGACGAGGCCGCGATCGATCTCATCGAGGGTGCGTTCCAGCGTCAGCGCTGCGTTGTAGGCCGGCAGCACGACCACGACTTTCTTGTCCGCAATCACTTCAGGTTCCTGTTCTCTCATCGCCCGGCGCCGCGACGCCATCGTTCCGGCCCTCGATCCCGATCGACGGGGTCGGCGTCCCCCTGGCTAACCGCATGGCAGCGGCTCGGACAGCTTCTCGATCGTCACGTCCAGGCGGATCGGCGCATTCAGCGGCGGCCGCGAGACGAAATCGAGCACTTCCCGGCCGCTCGATTCACTGGTGAAACTGCGCTCATAGGTCCCCACGACGGCATGATCCGGCGCCACCTCATCCGGGCAGTTCGGACAGAAACCGCGGAAGCTCCAGACCTCGAAGTCGTCAGCGAAGGGGCCGGGCCCCGTCGAGACGATGGCCGCCCAGCGACCCACGCCGTCGCCGTCGTAATAATAGCGGACGTAGAACTGACCCTCCTCGAAGACGATCACCGTCGTGCCGCCCTGGCTCAGGCCCGGGGAAAACCAGTGGCCAGTGTAGCTGAGCGAGCTGCCGCCCTGTTCCGGGCAGGACTCGGGGGCATCGGGGTTGTAGATCTCGGCCCCGTGGGCGCCGTTCAGGCGCCAGGAAAACATCACCCGATCGCGGCTGATCGTGGTGAGCGCGACCTGACCGACGGTCTCGACATGCTGTCGATTGTTGCTGCCGCCGGTCACGCGGATGAGATCACTGGTCCAGGCCGACGAGCCCTCGTCGACGCGGTTCGTGGCCAGATAGAAGATCGGCAGGCCGTCGATGTCATAGCTGTACCAGATCAGAAAACCCAGGCCGGCCCGCTGCCACTCGATGCCCTGGCTGATGCCCCGGAACAGGGGGCTCCAGAGGCCGTAGCGGGGCTCCACCCGCTGGGACTCGTCTAAGGATACGGACACCTCGACCTGGCGCTCGGAATCAGCCCTGTTGCGCAGATCGACGTAGTAGCGACCCGGCGCCGGGTCCGTCACGCTCAGCGTGTAGCCCGCCGCCGAGCCGCTGCCGTTTCCGAGGCTGGGGCCGCTGGCCGTCGGTGTCGATGGAAAGGCGTCGCTCAGCGCCTCGTAGGGCTTCAGGCGCAGGTCGGCCTCGATATCGTCATCGCCCTGGACGCGGACCGCCAGCCGATCAACGGCAACGGGGACGTCGACGAACAGGCGCTGATGACGCCCCACCGGTGGCAGGGTCACTGGCCGGGTCTCGCCGTTGAACAGAGCCGTTGGCAGGGTGACGACATCGTCTTCGCGGGACAGGGAGACGCCCACGACGCCGATATCGATGGGCTGATCGGGACCGGACGCCACGCCGAAGGCGGCCCACCAGGTCTCGTCCCGGCGCAGCGCCGGCTGATCAGCGAAAAGCTGAACATCGAGCTCCCCGCCCGGATGGCGGCCCGGTCCGTTGACGCCGAAGCTCGCATCGTCCTGATCGCGCAGCACCGCCCAGTCGAGTTCGATCTCATCCCCGCCAGCAGCCCCCGACCCACTCCAGTTCTGCACCAGTACCCACCAGGCCCCGGCCTCGGGCGAGGACACCAGGCAGCGTTCGTCGGACAGGGGCGATCGAGACGAGCAGACCAGCTCATCCTCTTCGGCCTGGCCGTTGCAGTTGCGGTCGCGGCCCACGAACAGGTCGGCGTCCGGCGACTCGTCGGATCGAAGCTCCGCGCGCAGCATCAGCGCGTTCTCATCGACATCGATCAGCGCCAGCGCCAGGCCGGCGGAGCGATCGAAGGCGTTGTCGTTGCTGGGATCGGTTGGCAGGGTAAAGGCGTCGCGCTGCGGCCGCACCAGGGCCGAACTCGGAAACTGCGCTTCGGGCAGTTCCGGCAGCACGCCGAGGTCGACGTCCAGGCGTCCGCGATTGGCCTCGCTGGTCAGGGCGAGGAGCTCGGGCAGCTCGGATGCGCCGAAGCGCGCGCCGACGGTCAGGCGCTGCGTCGAGAGGCTCGAGGCCGCGGGCTCGAGCACGACCGCGCCACGCCCCCAGGCCCCGTTCGCCACGCTGCCCTGCTCGACGTCGATGGTGACGGTGCCCGCCTCGCCGGCAGCGAGGGTGAACTGCTCGGGCGTGGCCGAGATCGCCATCTCACCCTCCGTCGACAAGGCCCAGCTGCCCGCCGACAGGGCGACGAGACGGCGC
>CAZDFS010000003.1:20440-76080 GCA_964504865.1 uncultured Wenzhouxiangella sp. | reverse complement strand
AGTCCGGCGCGCGCGGCCCGGTCGACGCGAAGGCCGCCGGCACCACTGTCGATGACACGTGGCGAGGTGCCGTCGTCGCTCACGACCGCCGTTGGATCGGCCGTGGTCTCGAGCGCGGTGATCACCGCCGACACGGACCAGTCGGGAAAAGCCCGGCGCAGCAGCAGCGCGGCGCCTGCCGCGTGCGGGCTTGCCATCGACGTGCCCGAGAGGAACGCAACGCCGTTGGCACCGTCAGCGCTGGCGCCGAGAATGTCGGTGCCCGGGGCGGCGAGGTTGGGCTTCATCAGGTTGGGGGCACCGAAGACCGGGCCGCGCGCGCTGGTGCTGGCCAGCCGACCCCCGCTGTCCGGATCGAGGAGAAGGTCGCTGGTGCTGAATCGACCCTGATGACTGCTGCCCGCCGCCAGCCACTGGCGGAGCGAATCGCCCGTGCTGCTATCGACGTGGAGCGTGGGCAGGCAGTGCTGCTCGAAGAAGGTCTCGTTGCCCTGAGCTGGCGTGTTCGCCAGGATCATGCCGCTGGCGCCGGCGGCCAGGACATTGCGCCCCTTTTCAATCCGGCCGTAGATGCCGCGGTCGCAGACCACGATCTGACCGTTGAAGGTGCCTCGCGGGAAGGGGTTCGAAGCCGCGGACCCAGCCTCGCAGCCCAGGCTGAGTTCCGCCGGCCCCGATCCGCACAGGGGAAAGCCGAAGTCGGAGGCATGGACGATCCGGCGCAGGGCACTCTCGTCGGTCAGGCCGTTGCCGATCACCTCCGGAGGCGGTGTGTCACCGCCGGCCAGGTCCGTCAGACGGGCACCGATACGGCGATCGTGGGTGACGTTGGCGACGGCCAGGACCCATGGCACGTTGCCCGGTGCGCTCATCGTCTCGTCGAGGGGGCCGCTGTTGCCTGCCGCCACCACCGGCACGATGCCCGCCGCGCGCAGGTTCAGCAGCGCCTCCCGATCCGAGTCGGCCTGGCCAAAGCCCGCCCAGGGCGGCGGCGCCGTGCCACCGCTGCTGCCGATGGAATAGTTGATCACGTCGACCTGGTCGATAACGGCCTGCTCCAGGGCGGCGATCAGGGCATCGCTGGGGCAGCCGCCCAGGTCGTCCGAATCATCAGGATTGCCCCCTTCGCAGACCTTGTAGGAGATGACGCTGGCCCGAGGGGCGACGCCGCTGCTGGAAAAGAAGATCGGCGTGCTCAGGCCGAAGCCGTGTTCGAAACGCAGCGGTGAACCCACCGCCGTCGACCCGACGTGCGAGCCGTGGCCATCGATGTCCCGGCCCTTCGTGTCTTCGGTGGTGAAGTCGTAGACGCCGATAAGCTTGTTGTTGCACTGAACCTCGGGATCGCCGCACAGGCCGAAGAATTCACCGCGCGGATTGATCATCTCGAAGCCGTCCGGCGTGTCGCTGAAATACGGCGAGTCCCAGTTGATGCCCGAATCGATCAGGCCGAGCACCATCCCCTCCCCGCGATTCGGGACGGGCGTGCCGAACTGCCCGGTCCAGACGCGATTGGCACCGATCCACTGCGGGCCGTTGTCGTCGAGGAGTCGGTGCAGAATGACGGGCTCGACCGTGCGCACGCCGGGAAGCGCCGCCAGGGCCTGCGCCTCGTCGTCGGTCAACTGCGCCGAAAACCCGTTCAACACGTGCCGATAGACTCGTTCCGGCGCCAGGCGCCGCCCGAGGCTGAACTCGGCGCGCTCGAGCGCTGCAGCTCGTTGGCGGTCCAGGTGGGCCGCATAGACGCGCACGGACGCGGAACGGGCATCGAAGGGGGTCGCACCCTCGCCCACCGGCGCCGTGGCCATCATCGTCTTCGGCGCCACAGGGCCATCGTTGCTGCGCTGCATCACCTGACCACCCTGGAAGCGAAGGCTGGCCGCGTCCTCGAGCTCGACGATGTAGCGTCCCGGGACGACCGGCGGCTCGAAGGCAAGGGCAAGCATCGGCAGCAGGGCGAGGGATGCGATCAAGATCAGGCGGGTCCATGGTTGCATCGTGTCCATCTCTTCGATTCCTGGTGCTGAGAATACCCGCCCTTATCTATTCAAGTCTAAATGCTCTGGCGCATGGTGACCAGCTCTTCGGCCGCCGTCGGATGAATACCGATCGTGCGATCGAAATCGGCCTTGGTCAGGCCTGCGCGAACGGCCACGGCGAATCCCTGGACCATCTCGGGCGCATCCAGCCCGGCGACGTGAACACCCAGGACTCGATCGCTGTCGGCATCGACGATCAGCTTCATGACGCCCTTTTCCTGGCGGCCGGCCAGGGTGTATTTCATCGGGGTAAAGGAGGAGCGGAAGATCTTGATCTGATGGCCCTGATCGCGCGCGTCCTGTTCGGTCAGGCCAACGGTGCCCACGGGCGGCTGAGAAAAGACGGCCGCCGGCGTATTGGCATGCTCGACGGGGCGGTCCATGCCGCCGTACTGGCTATCGGCAAAGCAGTGACCCTCCATCAGCGCCACGGGCGTCAGGGCGATCCGATCGGTGACATCGCCGACGGCGAAGATATTGTCGACGCTGGTGCGACTGTACTCGTCGACCTGGATCCGCCCGCCGTCGGCCAGCGCGACACCGGCGGCCTCCAGGCCCAGGTCCCAGACGTAGGGCGCGCGGCCCGTGGCCATCATCACGCAGTCGTAGTCCTGGGTGCTGCCGTCGGCGAAGACGACCCGGCGGCGATCCTCCGCGATCGCCTCCACCCGTCTGGGCTCGGTGCCGTAGCGGATGTCGACCCCGCGACCGCGCAAGCCGTCCGAGACGGCCTGGCGAATATCGTCGTCGAAGCCCCGCAGAATCAGGTCACGGCGATAGGACAGGGTGACGTCTGCGCCAAGACCGTTGAAGATGCCGGCGAACTCGACGGCGATGTAGCCGGCACCCACGATCAGCACGCGCTTGGGCAGCGCGTCGAGGTGAAAGGCTTCGTCGGACGTGATCGCCAGCTCGATGCCGGGAATGTCGGGCACCCAGGGGCGACCGCCGACCGCGATGAGGATGGTCTCGGCCGAGTAGCGCTTACCGGCGACTTCGACCGTATGGGCATCGATCAACCGGCCGCGACCGCGATGCAGCTCGACGCCCGCCTGGTCGAGGAGCTTGTGGTAGACCTCGTTGAGGCGATCGATTTCCTTGTCCTTGGCCGCGATGAGATCGGGCCAGGAGAAGGCGGCCTCGCCGACCGACCAGCCGTAGCCCTTCGAATCGGCAAAGCTCTCGGAGAAGTGGGAGGCGTAGACGAGCAGCTTCTTCGGCACGCAGCCTCGGATCACGCAGGTCCCGCCGACGCGGGATTCCTCGCAGATGGCCACGCGCGCGCCGTGGCCGGACGCGATGCGCGATGCGCGCACGCCGCCGGAACCAGCACCGATGACGAACAGATCGTAGTCGTATTGACTCATTACAAGATGCCTTTCGAATGTGAGACGGGCCTGGCGCGCGCGGACGGCGCTGTCTGGAATTCGGCCATTGCGCATGCGGTGACGCGGCATCGGATCGCCGCCACCGGGGCCGGGGACGACTCGCCGACGGGAACGGGTCGATGGCTGGCGTAAGGGCCATCGAAATCCGGACCGACGGTCCGCGTTGTACGCGCCATTAACGGTAGAATGATACCGCGTTTGAATGAAATTCCTGCCGCTCGATGCCCTCACCCTCTTCCCTGGTCACTGACTGCCTGCTGACAGCCGACGCCCTGCGCTTCGATCGCCGGGGCGAACCGGTTTTCGAGCACGTCAGCCTGCGCCTGGAGGCCGGTCGACTGGTGCTGATCCTCGGCCCGAACGGCAGCGGCAAGACGACCCTGCTGCGCTGCCTGGCGGGCGTCATCAGACCGATCGCCGGGGAACTTGTCAGCACCCAGCGGCGAGCCTTTCTCGGTCATCGAACGGGCCTGAAAACCGCCCTGAGCTGCCGCGAGAATCTCGACTTCGTTCGGCGCTTTCACGGCCATGGGCAGTGCAGCGCCGACCAGGCACTGGCCCGGGTGGGCCTGGCCGGCTTCGGCCTGCGCCTGGCCTCGACGCTATCGGCGGGCCAGACCCGGCGACTGGGCCGGGCCAGCCTGCTCGTCAGCCGACGGCCGATCTGGCTCCTCGACGAGCCCTACGCCAGCCTCGATGATGCCGGTGGGGCTCTGGTCGATGAATTGATTAGCGAGCACCTCGAGAGCGGCGGTGCCCTCGCCCTGTCGACGCATCAGCGGCTGCCTGAGGTCGGCACCGAGCCGGTGCGCCTCGCGCTGGGGCCAGCAGCACAGGAGCAGCACGGGCCATGATCGGTTCCCTCTGGGCATTGCTGATGCAGGACCTGCACCTGGCGATTCGCCACGGCGGCGAATCCCTGATGCCCCTGATGTTCCTGTTCTCGGTCATTATCCTGGTGCCGCTGGGCGTCGGGCCCGGACCGAACCTGCTGTCGGCCATCGCCCCGGGAATGATCTGGGTCGCGGCGCTGTTGTCCAGCCTGCTGGCCCTGGAGCGGCTCTTTCGTCCCGATTTCGACGACGGTAGCCTGGAGCAATGGTGGCTCGGTCATCTGCCCGTGTACGGCCTGGTGGTTGTCCGGCTTTTTTCCCACTGGCTTATCACCGGTCTGCCGATCATTCTTTTCGCCCCGATCGCCGCGCAGATGCTGTTCCTGCACCCAGATGCCCTTGGCACGCTGATGGTCAGCCTGTGCCTGGGCACGCCGATTCTGTCGCTGGTCGGCGGCCTGGCCGCCGCACTGACATTGAGCACGAACCGCGGCAGCGTTTTGCTGTCTATCCTTGTGTTTCCATTGATCGTTCCTGTTTTAGTATTCGCCACAGGAGCGGTCAGCGTGGCGGCTGAGGGAATGTCCGCGCGAACCCATCTTGGGCTGTTGGCGTCCATGCTGGTGCTTGCCTTGACCCTGGTGCCACTGGCGATCACCGCCGCCCTGAGACTCAACATCGAATGACGGTTCCCCGAGTGATGCAACGGCAGACGAAACAACGGCAGGTAGGATTGAACATCCGATGAGCGCTTTCCATTCATTGAAGGTGGGCTTCCACCGACTCGGTTCGCCCCCGAACTTCTATCGACTGTGCAATCGGCTCGCCCCGTGGTTCTGGGCTGGCTTCGCGATCACCGCCGTCATCGGTCTGTACCAGGCCCTCTACGTGGTGCCGCCGGATTACCAGCAAAGCGACAGCTATCGCATCCTGTTTGTCCACGTGCCGGCGGCCTGGCAGGCGCTCGCCGGCTACGCCATCATGGCCATCCTTGCCGCGATCGCCCTGATCTGGCGTATTCGAACGACGGAAATTCTCGCGATGGCCTGCGCTCCGGTCGGTGCGGCCTTCACGCTGGTCTGCCTGACGACGGGCGCCATCTGGGGCAAGCCCATGTGGGGGACCTGGTGGGTGTGGGATGCACGCCTGACCTCGATGCTGGTGCTGCTGTTCATCTACCTCGGCATCATGGGCCTCTACGCCGCCTTCGAGGACCGACGCAAGGGCGCACGGGTTGCTTGTATTCTTGTGCTCGTGGGCGTGGTGAATATTCCGATCATCCAGTTTTCGGTGGAATGGTGGACGACGCTCCACCAGGGCTCGACGATCAATCTGTTCGGCGAGTCGACGATGGACCCTTCGATGATGCCGCCCCTGATCTGGATGACGATCGCCGTCAAGTTGATGTTTACCGCCGTGATGATGCAGCGCGCCAGCCTCGATCTACTCGATCAGGACCGACGCAAGCGCTGGGTCGATGACGCACTAGGAGCGCAAAGCTGATGATTCCCGATTTTGAATATGCCGCCTATGTCTGGTCGAGCTACGCCATCTTCGCCGTGGTCGTCGCCTGGCAGGCGGCCATCCCGCTGCTACGGCGTCGTCGCCTGATGGCAGAATTGCGGGAGGAACGCGCCTTCAAGGCCGGCAGCTATGGAGCTCAGTCATGACACCCACCCGAAAGAAACGCCTCGCCGTCGTGATGCTGATCCTGATCGGCGTTGGCGCGGCCACGGCCATTGCCGTGACCACGATGAACGACAGCATCCTGTTCTTCGTCAGTCCCAGTGATGTCGCAGCCCAGGATTTCCCGAACGATCGCCGCATCCGTCTGGGCGGCCTCGTGGCCGATGACAGCGTTCAGCGCGCCAGCGACAGTCTGGCCGTTCAGTTCGCCGTCACCGACGGGGCAAACGCGGTCGATGTCGCCTTCACCGGCATCCTTCCGGATCTCTTCCGCGAGGGCCAGGGTGTGATCGCCCACGGCCGCTTTGACGACTATGGCGTCTTCCAGGCCGACGAAATTCTGGCACGCCACGACGAAACCTACATGCCGCCCGAGGTGATGCGTGCCCTCGAAGAAAGCGGCCATCCAATTGAGGCATCGATGGAATGATCCCCGAGCTCGGACAAATCTCACTGATTCTCGCCCTGGTGCTGGCCACCCTTCTGGCCACCGTTCCCCTCTACGGCGCCTGGAAGAACGACGACCGCCTGATGGCGCTGGCGCCGTCCTTGGTCATCGGCCACTTCGTCTTTGCCCTGATGGCCTACCTGGTCCTGACCGTGGCCTTCATCAACCACGACTTCACGGTCACCTACGTGGCCATGAACTCGAATCTGCTGCTGCCCCTGGCCTATCGCCTGTCGGCGGTCTGGGGCGGTCACGAGGGCTCGCTGCTCCTCTGGATCCTGATGCTGGCCGGCTGGATGCTCGCCGTCCTCATGTTCTCGCGCGCCCTGCCGACCGCGTATCGAACGCGCGTGCTGTCGGTGATGGGCATGGTCTCCATCGGCTTCCTGCTGTTCACCCTGCTGACCTCGAATCCCTTCGACCGCATTCTGCCCGGGCCGCCCGACGGCCAGGACCTGAACCCCCTGCTCCAGGACCCGGGCATGATCTTCCACCCGCCCCTGCTCTACATGGGCTACGTCGGGTTCGCCGTCGCCTTCGGCTTTGCCATCGCCGGACTCCTCGGCGGCAAGGTCGAACGCGACTGGGTGCGCTGGTCGCGGCCCTGGACCCTGACCGCCTGGGCCTTCCTGACCGCGGGTATCACCCTCGGCTCCTGGTGGGCCTACTACGAGCTGGGCTGGGGCGGCTGGTGGTTCTGGGACCCGGTCGAGAATGCCTCCTTCATCCCCTGGCTGATCGGCACGGCGCTGATCCACTCACAGGCCGTGACCGAAAAACGCGGCGCCTTCCCGGCCTGGACCGTGCTGCTGGCGATCGCCGCCTTCTCCATGTCACTTCTGGGCACCTTCCTGGTCCGCTCGGGCGTGTTGACCTCGGTCCACGCCTTTGCCAACGACCCGGAACGCGGCCTGTTCATCCTCGCCTTCATGACCGTGGTGACCGGCGGCGCGCTGCTGCTCTACGCGCTCCGGGCCCCGCGCATCATGGCTGGCGAGGGCTTCGATTTCGTCTCGCGCGAGACGGCGCTGATGCTCAACAACATGTTCTTCGCCGTCTCGGCGGGCATGGTCCTGCTGGGCACGCTCTATCCGCTGGTGTCGGACTTCATGGGCTGGGCCCAGGTGTCCGTGGGACCCCCCTACTTCAGCGCCATGTTCATCCTGCTGATGACGCCGGTCGTGATGCTCGTTCCCCTGGGTCCGATGAGCCGCTGGAAGCAGGACGGTCTGGGACGCATCATGAAGCCCCTGATCGCCAGCGCCGTGGTGGCCATCGTTCTAGGTGGCGCCATTTCCGCCGCCCTCGGCGCCTGGAACGCGCGCGCCATCACCGGCTGGATCGGCGGTCTGTGGCTGATCTTCGGCACCTTCAGCTACCTTCGCACCGCCCTTCGAGGCCGACGTCGCGGCCTGCCTCGCCACCAGATCGGCATGATCATGGCGCACGCGGGGATCGGCGTGTTCGTCATCGGTGTCGCGATGGTCAGCTCGAGCACGATCCAGCGCGATGTGCGCGTCGAGCCCGGGCAGACCGTCGAAATGGAAGGCTATCGCTTCGAACTCCATGAAGTGGCCTCGGTCAAGGGCTCGAACTGGATCGCCGACGAAGCACGCTTCACGGTATACAAGGGCGACGACAAGCTCTACGACATGGCGCCCCAGAAGCGACGCTACCACCGCAGCGGTCAGGTCATGACCCAGGTCGCCCTGCGGCCGGGCTTCACCCGGGACCTGTACATCGCCATGGGTGAGGAGCTCGACAGCAGCAGCGGCGCCTGGAGCATCCGTATCCACATCAAGCCCTTCGTGCGCTGGATCTGGGCCGGCGCCCTGCTGCTGGCCCTTGGCGGCCTGGTGTCGGCCAGCGATCGCCGCTACTGGCGCGAGCGCCGGGTCGAGGCCCGGCGTGAGACCCCGAGCGGTGCCGCTGGCACGGGGGATGAGGTTCCGGCATGATCCGGATGCTCGTCCCCCTGGCCATCTTCCTCGGCCTGGTCATCATGCTGGTCGCCGGCCTCGATACGGCCGAGGAGCGCAAGCTCGTCGCCTCGCCGCTGATCGACAAGCCGGTGCCGGCCTTTACGCTCCCCGGCCTGTTCGACCCCACCGTCGAGCGGAGCAGCGAGGATTTCCTCGGCCAGCCCTGGATCCTGAACGTCTGGGGCAGCTGGTGCTGGGCCTGCCGCGTCGAACACCCCTTCGTCGAGCGCCTGGGCCGCGAGGCAGGCATCCCGCTGGTCGGCTTCAACTGGAAGGATGAGCGCTCCGACGCCCTCGAGTGGCTCGACCGCTATGGCGATGCCTGGACCGCCCACGTGGTCGACTTCGAGGGTCGCAGCGCCATCGATCTGGGCGTCTACGGCGCACCGGAAACCTTTCTTATCGACCACCGGGGCATCATCCGTCACAAGCACATCGGGCCGATCGATCAGACCGTCTTCGATGACCTGATGCGCCGGATCATGGCCCTGCGCTCGGAGGCCGAAGCCTGATGATCAGAATTCCTGCAGACAAGTCAGCACGCCGCCTGGGCGGTGTCCCGGCGCCGCGCGCCCTGGTCCTGTTGCTGCTGTTGAGCAGCATGAGCTGGGCGTCAGCGATCGCGCCCTACGATTTTGCGAACGAGGTCGAAGAGGCACGGTTCCAGGCCCTGTCGAAGGAGCTGCGCTGCACCGTCTGTCAGAATCAGTCCCTTGCCGACTCGGACGCGCCGCTGGCCCAGGACCTGCGTCGCGAGCTCTACGAAATGATTCGGGACGGCCGGGCGGACATGGAGATCCGCCAGTTCATGGTCGATCGCTACGGTGAATTCGTCCTCTACCGCCCGCCGATCGCCAGCCACACGCTGCTCCTCTGGGCGGGCCCCTTCATCATGCTCATCATCGGTATCGGCATCGGCCTGTACACCATCAAACGGAGGCGGCAAGCCCTGTGATCACCCCGACATTCATGGTTGCCAGCGCCATCGCGATTCTCCTCGCCCTGGTGTTTGCCTCGTTCCCACTTCTGATCGGAAATCCCGAGCAGCGGCGTTTGAAGCGGCGCCTGGCCGCCCTCGACGACCTGGCCGATGAGCTCGATCCGGCAGACCTTGCCGCTCGCCGCGAGCGACTGGAATCCAGCCTGGAGGCCGGCACCAAGGCACCGGGCGGCATCGGGCTGCTGATCGGCTTGCTGATCGTGATTCCCGCAGCGACCCTGCTGCTCTATCGCGCCGTCGGTGAACCGGCGGGCCTGAGCCGAGACGACAGCCAGGTCCATGTCATTCGCGATGCCCTGACCGGGATTGCCCGCGATCTGGCGCGAAACCCGGAACAACCGGAGCTGTGGGCGCAGCTCGGGATGGCCTACAAGGACCTGCAGAAATTCTCGTCCGCCGAACACGCATTGCGCCGCGCCCTCTACATTCGCAACGACGACCCCTTCATCCAGGCAGAGCTGGCCGAAACCCTGCTGTTTGCCTCGGGCACCAGCGAATTGCCCGCAGAGGCCGTCGAACTCCTCGAGGACTCCCTGGCCAGCCAGCCCGACAATCAGAAGGCGCTCTGGCTTCTGGGTATCAACGCCTTCCAGAACCGCGACTACGCCACGGCGCTGACGCGCTGGGAGGCCCTGGACGGACTGCTCCCCGAGGGCTCGGTTCGCGACGCCATCCGCGAACAGATCGGCCGAGCGCGCCAGGCCATGGCACAGGCGGGGATGACCAACGATGCCGGTGCTGATCAGGCCCTGCCGCCGAACCATCCCCCGATCGCCTCGACCGCCGAGGCCCTGGATCCCATCGAAGGCCCGGTGTTTCCCGTCGAAGTCAGCATCAGCGAGGCGCTGGCCGCCGAACTCGACGGCTCGGAAACCGTATTCCTGATCGCCCGCGCCGCCAACGGTCCACCCGCGCCGCTTGCCGTCCGCCGACTCACGGTCGCTGACCTGCCCTATCAGGCGCGGCTGTCGGATCAGGACGCGATGATGGACGGCCTGACGCTCTCGGCGTTTCCTGAAATCACGATTACCGCCAGGGTGTCGCTGAGCGGCCAGGCCGAGCCCGAGCCCGGGGACATGCAGGGTGAGGTGGGCCCCCTCTCGATCCTGGAAGCGCCGCGCGCGGAACTTCGGATCGACCAGGTGCTCTAGGTGTGCAATCTCAGCAGCGTGCCCCGAATTAAACCTGGCTGACCGGCGCCGAGCGCCGGTCCAGCGCCCGGTCACAGGGTGGCGCTGAGATCGCGGATGAACCGGGTCGCATCCGACCGAGCTGTCGAGGGTTTGATCTGAAAGGTCGTGGCGAGGGCGTCGGCCACGGCATCGATGGAATCGGAGCCACGCCGGATCTGGTCGATGATGAACAAGCCGGTGGCGTTCATGTTGAACAGGGCCTCGCGCTCGCCGTCGAGGACCACACCGCTGCCGTCGTCCATGACCGTCACGCTCAAGCGCCCCGAGTCCAGATGAGTCTTGATGCGGTCGATCGACATAAGCGCGCCCTGATGAAAACCCGATTATCGGCTGTTTGCCGGCCGATGAACAGCCGGCGCTGGCCGGGCTGAAGCACCATCGTCCCGCTGCGGCGACCGCCGCCGTATCATGAGCCCCTGGCCCCAACGGCGCGGAAACGCTCTTGCAGATCCTGCCATCTCCCGAACCCGACAGCTGCCGCCTGCGCGCCGATGCCTTCGAGCGCGATCTAGCGATCACGGGCCTGAGCCCCGTCGAGATGGCTTCGTTTTTCGGCGCCGCCCAGGCTCGGCCCGATCCGGAGCTGCTCGCGGCCCGCGGCCCGATCAGCGCGCGCCTGGATCAGGACGAGCCGATCGGCACTGGCGGGGACAGCCTGGCCGCGCACCACGCCGAAGGCCTGAACGACGGCCAGGCGCTGCTCGCCAGCGGCCAGCCGGGACAGGCCCGCCTGCACGCAGCCTTCCCTTCAGACCGCCTGCTGCCCGGCCCCCTCAATCTGCTCCTGGCCCAGCAGTGGGCTCGCCAGGGCCTGTTTCCGCTCCACGCCGCGGCCCTGCGCTGGGGTGGCCACGGCGTGCTGATTCTCGGCGGCCAGGGCAGCGGGAAATCGTCCCTGATCCTGGCGGCCCTGGCCCAGGGCGCAGCGGTCATCTCCGACGACTGGCTGCTGGTGGGCAGCGTCCGGTCCGAGGCCCGCGCCGAGCGGCTGCGTCGATTTCTGATGTTTCGGCCCGGCGCAAGCTGGGACCGCTTCGGCCCAGGGCTCGCAGACGCCTACCCGCTTCGAGCAAGCAACGATGGCCGTTTCGTTCACGCGATCGAGCAGGCCAACCCCGCCTTTCCGGAGTGGACCCGCCTGGACCGCTGCGTCGTGCTCGGGCCACCCGACGGGCCGCGCCCTGGACTGACCACCCTCGACGGCACCGACCAGGCACGGCTGCTGGCCGCGCTGATCGATGCGGCCATGCCCATCCTCATGACCGCACGATTCCCCGTCGAACGCGCCCTGCTGTTCGATCGATTCAAGGCGCTGAGCCAGCAGCTGCCGGTAATGGCGGCCACCACGGGGCTGGACCTGTTGACCGAGCCGAGGTCGGTGCTCGAGCGACTGAGTTCGGACCCAGGCTGATCGATGGCGCCGCAAGTCTGGCTGCTCTCGGCCTATCGAAGCGACTCCCACGCCTACTGGGTCGATGGACTGGTCCGGCGCCATAGGGAAATCGACTGGCGGGTCTTCGAGCTACCCGGCCGGCATTTCGCCTGGCGAATTCGCTCCAATCCGCTGAGCTGGCTCGACGACATCCAGGCGCATTTATCGGCCGGGGGCTCGGCGCCCGATCTGATACTGGCCACCTCGATGGTCGATCTGGCCACCCTCAAAGGTCTCCACCCAGGGCTCGCCTCGACGCCAAGCCTGCTCTATTTCCATGAAAACCAGCTCGCCTATCCCATCATTCCCGGTCAGGTCCAGAGCATCGAGCCCGCGATGGTCCAGATCTATGCGGCCCTGGCCGCCGACGGTCTGCTGTTCAATTCGCGCTTCAACCGCGACAGTTTTCTCACCGGCCTCGACGCCCTGACTCGTCGACTGCCGGACGGAATTCCGGGCGGACTGGCCGAGCGCCTGGAGAAGAAAAGCCGGGTGCTGCCCGTCGCCGTCGAGCCCATCGAGGAGCCCTCTGACCATCGCAGCTCGACCGGACCCCGCCGGGGCGCCGGGGCGCCGCTGATCCTCTGGGCTCATCGCTGGGAGCACGACAAGCGACCCGATCGCTTCGCAGAGGCCGTCATCGCACTGGACCAGGCCGGTCAGAACTTCCAGCTCGCCCTGCTCGGCCCCAGGGGGCCGTCCGCGCATCCGGCGCTCGCGCGTCTGCGCCAGACCCTCGCTCATCGCATCGCCGTTGACGGCTTCGTCGACCGCCTGGCTTACGAGGACTGGCTGCGGCGCTCGTCGATCGTGATCAGCACCGCCGACCACGAATTCCAGGGCATCAGCCTGCTCGAAGCGGTCAGCGCCGGCGCCTGGCCCCTGGTGCCCGATCGCCTCTGCTACCCGGAGCAGTATCCCGTCGACGCCCGCTACGACCCGGACCGTCCGCAGGCGCTGACGCGGCACCTGCTTGCCGCCCTCGCCCTCCCCGCGCGGCGAGCGCCATCGATCGACAACTGGCTCGCGCCTCGACTCGGGCCCCGCTGGGCCAAGCTGCTCGCCGAGCAGACGCGAGGCTAGCACTCCCCGGGGCAAGTTCCAGCGGGCGCCGCTGCCATGCGGCCGGAGCGCGCAGAGTCTTTGCGGTACCCTCGAGGCGAGGTCAGGCTCGATCCTCGGCCTCCGCGCCCTCGACGGGATGCGCCAGATGATGCCAGCGCGTGCCCAGCGCCAGCATCACCCCGGCATAGACGCCGCCCCCGCCCATCACCGACAGCGCCAGCCAGCTCAGACGCCCGATGAGATCGTCGGCCAGCAGAGCCTCGGCCGCCGGGGTGATCCAGATCACGGCGAGCGCCATCGCCAGGCAGGCCAGGAGCACGCGGCCCAGCTGAACCAGCGGGACCGTGGGCGCGAGGCCCGACGCCCGGAGCCCACGCCAGAGGAGCGTGGCGTTCAGCCAGGCCGAGCTTGCCGAGGCCAGGGCCAGGGCCACGTGCAGACCCGGATAGGCGGCCAGGGTGGCGAACAGGCCGCGGCCGAAATCGCCGCCCGCCATCCAGTAGGCCATCGCCAGCACGTAGATAACGTTGAGGGCCATGTTGACCACGAGGGCGATGACGGCGATCTTGACCGGTGTGGCCGTGTCCTGGCGGGAGAAATAGCCGGGCGCGAGAATCTTGACGCCCATAAACGCGGGCAGGCCCAGGCAGTAAACCATCAGGGCCAGCGCCGCCATGCTGGCGCTCTGCGCATCGAAAGCGCCGTATTGGAACAGGGTGATGATGACCGGCTCGGCCAGGACCGCGAGACCGACGGCAGACGGCAGGCCGACGACCACACCCAGCAACAGGGCCCAGTCCAGGGTTCGCCGGAACCGAGCGGGCTGACGGTCGGCGTGGAGGCTCGAAAGGGTGGGCAGAATCACCGTCGATAGGGCAACGCCGAAGAGGCCCAGGGGAAACTCCATCATGCGGTCGGCGTAATAGAGCCAGCTGATCGAGCCGGTAAACAGCAGGGAGGCGATCAGGACATCGAGCAGCAGGCTGATCTGCGCCACCGAGGAGCCGAACAGGGTCGGCACCATCAACCGGAAGATCCGGCGCACGCCCGGATGGCGCAGGGACGGCACGGGCCGCGGCAGGACGCGGTGCCGAACCAGGGAGGGGATCAGGAAACCGAACTGCAGCACTCCGGCAACGAACACGCCCCAGGCCAGCGCCTTGATCGGCGTCTCGAACTGTGCGCTGAAGGCCACCGCCGATACGATCAGGGACACGTTGAGCAGGGCCGGGGTCAGCGCCGGCAGGGCGAAGCGGCCGAGGGTATTGAGGATCCCGCCGGCCAGCGCCGTCAGCGCGATGAAGAGCAGATAGGGAAAGGTGACCCGCAGCATGTCGGAGGCCAGGGCAAACTGCGCCGGGTCATCGCGAAAGCCGGGCGCGAAGAACCCGATGATCCAGGGGGCCGCCAGCACGCCGATCGCGGTGATCACCAGTAGCACGGCCAGCAGCACGCCGGTGGTGGCGTCGATCAGCGCGCGCAGCGCTTCGTGATCGCCCTTGGCCTTGTACTCCGACAGGACGGGAACGAAGGCCAGGGAAAAGGAGCCTTCGGCGAACAGGCGCCTGAGGAAATTGGGAATCTTGAAGGCGGCGACGAAGGCATCGGTCGCAGCCCCGGCGCCGAACCAGCGGGCAATCACGATATCGCGGACGAGGCCGAGCAGGCGCGAGACCAGCGTCATCGACCCGAAGCTGAACACCGAGCGAATCAGACTCATGGCGACGCCTGCGGGGGGGCGCCCGGTCGATCTTGACTCGGTTCAGAATACAGAGGACAATACTCGGCTATCTTCTTCACACCAGCATTCAGGAGTATTTCGTGGCCAATAGCGTTTCTGCCCGCAAACGGGCCCGCCAGGCCGAACGGCATCGTCAGCACAATGCTTCGCTGCGTTCCCATGTTCGCACCAAGATCAAGGCCGTGGTGAATGCCGTCGAGTCCGGCGACAAGTCGGCCGCCGAAGCCGCATACAAAGCCGCGATTCCGGCCATCGACCGTTCGGTTTCCAAGGGCATTATGCACGCCAACAAGGCAGCACGACACAAGTCGCGACTGAATCAGCACGTTCGGGGCATGAGCGCCTGAGCTACCGCTGACCGATCAGGCCTGCGAGTCCGGGCCTGATCCCCCTTGATGATTCTGCTGAAGCGCCGTGACGGGTCGTCGGATCCGGTGCGGGTGCATTTCCGGCCATTTTTTTATAAGCTCTCGGTCTGACCCAGCTGCAGACCCGTCTCCATGAGCTCGACCTTCCTCGTCGGTCTGGATGGTTCGCCATCCTCGCAAAAAGCCTTGCGACACGCCCTTGATCTTTACCGATCGGGCGACGGGCTTCATATCGCCTCGGTCGCGGCGGGTCCGGACATCGAAATGGCCGATCCGGACGAGCGAGAGCATTTGATCGAGCGCGCGCAGGCACGCTGCAGCCAGTGGGTCGAGGACGCTCGCGCCACCTGCCAGGAGCACCACTGCTCGCCTGAAGCGCATGTGCTGACGGGCCAGCCCGCCGAAGAACTCCTCGGTCTCGCCCACCGCGTCGCCTGCACCCATATCGTGCTCGGCCACCGGCGCAAGGGGTTGTTCGAGCAGCTGCTCATGGGGTCGGTTGCCAAGCGGGTGGTCGATTTCGCCCGCTGCACGGTCACCGTGGTTCGCTAGGTGTGATCTCTCGGTAGGTAGTCAACCGGCCCGGCGATAGCGCTGAAGAAGAATGTTGACCCGGCGAAGATACTCCCGCGTCTCGTCGAAGGGCGGCACCCCGCCGTGTCGCTTGACCGCATTCTCCCCGGCATTGTAGGCCGCAATCACCCGAGTCAGATCCGAATCGAATTCGTTCATCAACCAGGCCAGATACTCCACGCCTGCGGTGATGTTTTGCAGTGGATCGAAGGGATCGCTGACGCCGAAGCGCTGTTGCGTTGCCGGCATGAGCTGCATCAGACCCTCGGCACCGGCGCTGGAGACTGCGTCGGGCTCGAACCAGGACTCGGCATGCATGATCGCGCGAACCAGCGCCTTGTCGACGCCAAAAACCTCGGCGGCCGCGTCGACTTCCGCCGAATAGGGACGAGTCTTGAGGGGCGTGCGATCCCAGTCGACGCCGGTCCGGCAGGTGCCGTAGCAGCCCAGATTTCGCACACGATAGCGCTGCGTGTCCGGCTTCCGATCGGTGAAGACGGTAATCCCGTTTTCGTCGACATAGGTGTAGACCTGGGCATGGACGCCACTGGCGGGCCCGAAAGCCGCCGCCATGAGGGCCACGATGATGAGATGGACGCGACGCATCGGTTCTCTTCAATCCTCGATGGGAGGCCTCTAGAAGCCGCCGGTCACCGACAGCCCACCGTCGGCGGTAATGACCTGACCCGAGAGCCATGCCGAATCCGGGCCGACGAGAAACGCGAGCACCCCGGCGATGTCCCCTGGCTCCGCCAGGCGACGCAGCGGCGTCGTCGACTCAAAATAGCGCACCATGCGCTCGTCGTCCAGCAGGGCCTGAGCGAAGTCGGTCTTGACCAATCCGGGGGCGACCGCGTTGACGCGGATCCCGGCCGGCCCCAGCTCGAGCGCCAGGTTGCGGACGAGCTGTTCCTCGGCCGCCTTCGACATCCCGTAGACACCGATCAGCTTGTTGCCGAACTGCCCGGCAATCGACGACACCAGGGCGATCGCCGCGCGATCGGATTTTTCAAGATGCGGCCGGGCGAGGTGAGCCAGGCGCATGGCACCGAACACGTTGTTGTGCATGATCACGTCGAAGGCCTTGCGGTCGACCTGGCTCGACGGCCCGTAGACCGGATTACTGGCCGCGTTCATGATGACGCCATCGATGCGGCCGTAGCGCTCGGCGGTCTTCTCGACCAGCGCCGCCAGATCCTCTTCCCGACCGATGTGGCAGGCGATCGCCTCGGCCTGGCCACCGCCATCGCGAATGGCGGCCGCCACCGCCTCGCAGCTATCCTGATTGCGGCTCGAGACGACCACGGCGTGCCCGCGGGAGGCCAGCAGCTCGGCGGTGGTTCGTCCGATTCCGCGGCTGGATCCGGTAATGATGATGACGGGCTGATCGCTCATGATGTGCCTACCTTGTTCTTTGAGGTCGTGTTCGATGGTTCGGGCGGCTGCTGGCCAGCGGACGGCAACCCTCAGGCCAGGGTAATCGCTCCAGGCCCGAGGTGATCGACGCAGTTGACTCGAAGCGCCGACCAGCGCCCCTCGTCGTCGAGATGTAGCTCGGTCAGCGACGCATTATAAAGCCGAACATTGAGTTCGCGCTGCCAGGCCAGATTCTCACCGAGCATGTGCGCCACCACGGTGGAGATCACGCCGGCCGAGCTGACGACGATCAGGGAGTGGCCAGAGCTCAGGTGCCGGTGCCAGGCGGGCACGGGCGAGGTGACTCGGGCATGGAAATCAGACCAGAGCCCGTTGTGGCGGCACTCCAGGCGCGCGGACTGCCACAGGCCGAGCACCGTCGGAAACCACTCCAGAAAGGTCGCCAGATACGACTGCGGGTCGGCAAAGGCGCGAGCGTCGGGCACCTCGATGCCGAGGGCGTCGGCCTGCTCCACGGTGCTGCGGATGAGTTGATCAACGGTGTATTCGTTAAGCGACTCATCGGTCGTTGACGGCCCACGGCTCGCCAGCAACTCACGGGTCTGCTGCTGGCGTTTCAGGGACCCGGCCATGACAGGGCTGGCCAGGAGCTCCGCCGCCGCCAGGCGCTCGCGCAGCGCAACCGCCTGCTCATGGCCCAGGGGCGAGAGCCGGTCGTAGTTGTCGGTGCCCAGGGAGGCCTGACCGTGGCGCAGCAGGATCAGGCGGGGAGCGGGTCGTGGATCGCGCGTGCTCTGGCTCATCAGCGGACGTCGTTCATGGTCTATGGGACGTCAGGATACGACTGTCGGATCGCGGTCTGGGTGAAACCTGGACCACGCCGCAACGCGGCAGGCCCAATCGAGTCGCAGGACTCTTCTACAATGTCGCGATGACTGACTCCAGCTTCCTCTGGCACGACTTCGAAACCTTCGGCGCCGATCCGCGGCGTGATCGCCCGGCGCAGTTCGCGGCCCTGCGAACCGATGAGGATCTGAAGCCCATCGACGAGCCGACGATCCTCTACTGCCAGCCCGGGGACGATGTCCTGCCGCAGCCCGCCGCCTGCCTTATCACCGGTATCACGCCCCAGGAAGCGCTGGCCAAGGGCCTGCCCGAATACGCCTTCGCCGAGCAGATCCACCAGGCCATGAGCCGCGCCGGCACCTGCAGCGTGGGCTACAACAATTTCCGCTTCGACGATGAAGTCACGCGCTTCCTGTTCTGGCGCAACTTCTACGACCCCTACGCCCGGGAATACAGCAACGGCAATTCGCGCTTCGACCTGATCGACCTCATGCGCATGACTCGCGCCCTGCGACCGGAGGGCATTCACTGGCCTGACCGGGAGGACGGCTCGCCGAGCTTTCGCCTGGAAGACCTGGCCGCGGCCAACGGCATGGACACCTCCCGCGCCCACGACGCCCTGGCCGACGTCGAGTCCACACTGGGCATGGCGCGCCTGGTCCGACAGCACCAGCCCAAGCTCTGGGGATGGGCCCTGAGCCTGCGCCGGAAGCACGCGGTGGCACAACTGCTCGAACCCCGCCAGCCACTGATACACAGCTCGGCTCGATTCCCCGCCAGCCACTGCGCAACGTCGATCATCCTGCCCATCGCGCCCCATCCGAGCTATTCGGGTCAGTGGATCGTCTGGGATCTCCGCCATGGCGCAGAGGCGTTCGAGGGTCTGAGCGTCGACGAGCTCGCCGATCGCCTCTGGGTCCCCGCCAAGGACCTGCCGGAAGGCGTGGACCGCCTGCCGATCAAGCTGATCCGAACCAATCGCTGCCCGATGCTCTCTCCCCTGAGCGTTCTGAACGACGCCGCAATGGAACGCCTGGCGCTGGACCGCGGCGTGATCGAATCGCGCGCCAATGAACTGCCGGGCCGCCAGGTCCTGATCGAGCGCCTGAGCGCGCTGTTTGCGACTGACAAGGCCGGCGCGCCCGGGGCCGCGCAGGACCCCGAGCTTGCCCTCTACGACGGCTTCGTCCCGCGCACGGACAGCGCAATCTACCCGCGCATTCGTCAGGCCGATGCCGAAGAACTGAAACGCCTTGGACGGCCGTTTCAGGACGATCGCCTCAACCGCCTGCTGTTCCGCTACCGGGCACGGCGATTCCCCGACAGCCTCGACGAGGCCGAACGCAGGCGCTGGATGGACTATCGGCGACGGCGCCTGCTCGATGACCCGGACCTGGGCTCGATCCGGAGCGAGGACTTCGACGCGGAGCTGGCGGCGCGAATTCAGGCAGGCGGCGACGCTGGCATCCTGAGCGCCCTGTCGGACTGGCGCCAAGGGCTGAATCTGGACGCCTTGCGCTGACACCACAAAACAACGAGTTAGGCCGGCTTCTTGAACCAGTGCTTATGATTGTTATGCACAACTCACTGATTGTCGATTTGACAGTTTCTTGACAGGCGACTTCGGAATAAATTTAGTCCTTGACTTTTACAAGTTGTTGATTCACCGTTGTTTTCTCTGGTGATCAAATTTTGACCAATCCGGTACGCCGCCACTGACGCCAGTCCTGGCAGCGCACTGCCCACAAACTTATCCACAGGTTTTGTGGATAAACCCTTCAAGGCCCGACGAACACGGGCCTGCCATCAATTCAGGCCACCGGTCGTGCATCCGGGCAACGGCAGCTGGGCCAGCTCGAAGTGGCCTGCATCGTTCGCCGAATCGGTGCCGAGAACGCCCTCATCGGTCAAGCGCTCCCGCAGGCTTCGCTTCAGCAGGCGATCGCTGCGCGGGGACACGAATTCCACCACCGATCCATCCTCGAACTGCATCATCAGCACCACGGGGGGTTCGCCATTCTTCCCCGGGCGCGCGACCACGCTGCTGATGGTTTTGCCGACGATGCGATCACGAAATTCGCGGCTGCTGATATCGGTTCCGTTCATCTTCAGGGCTCCAGGTCATCATGAGTGTATGGGGCCATTGCACCACCCCGTCTTCTCAAAACCTGAGAAGCCCCTGACAGCCGCAACCGCCGTCTTTCTCAGCCTTTCGCAAGTGTTTTTCCTAGGCTCCGAAGGGTCAGCTGCCCGATGCCGAGGGCGGATCGAATTTCTAGACTGGTCCCCACGTTGCCAAGCCCGGCAGCGGGGCTGAAAAAGCAGACCAGCTGCCGGATCGGCCTTCAATCTGAAACCACGAAACAGGAGAAACATCATGAAAAGCATTCGCCAACTGATCATCGCCCTGGCCCTGGCACTGAGCATCAGCGGCATGGCCCTGGCGCAGGATGGGGTCGTCGACGTCAATACGGCGACCGCCGAGCAGCTGGCCGACGCCCTCGTTGGTATCGGCCCGTCGAAGGCCGCCGCCATCGTCGCCTACCGCGACGCTCACGGCAGCTTCGAGGACCTCGATGAGCTGATCAACGTGCGCGGCATCGGCATGCGCACCGTCGATCGCAATCGCGACCGTATCGCCCTTGGTGGCAGCAGCGACAGCGAAGACTCGGACAACTGAGCCGCAGCAAGCCCCACCCTCCGAGGCCGGTGTCTTGCACTGGCGTCGGAGGTTTTTTTTTCGGTTCATCGTGTCTTGCCTGGGAAGAGTGCCCGGATCTTGAGGAAGACGTATTCCTGGTTACGATCGCCGCAGGCCCATCACTTGATGACCTTGATTGCGTGGCTGATGCCTTCAACGACGCTCGTATCGAGCCGATGCCGACAGCGCGAGAATGCCGTGCAGATAGGGCTTGAGGCGCTGGGCGAAGCACTGCATCGTCATACCGTCCAGCAGCCGGCCACCGGCATCAGACAAGTCAACTGTTCCAGACATGGCCCGCCACAATGGTTGCACCGGACACGGCGCCGAGGGACGACCAGAACAACTCGCTTTTCAAACGGGGGCAGATCGCGAATGGGATGAGTAATCGTCTCACGAACCGGCCAGCAGCATTACCAGGAACCCGGTCTCTCCAACGTCTTTGGGTCAAGCATCGGTTGGGCCAGAACCTATTGGAACTGGAAAGACGACGGCTACCTGGCTGAAAATACTCTGCGAAAATGCGCGATGACCAAAAAAGTAAGGGGACAGTGCCGAGGCACCGTCCCCTTTTGCTGTGGTCTCCAAGGCCATTGGATCCACAAACAGGAGAAAGGTCAGTCGCTGGTGCTAGTGCTTCTGCAGGTAGCTTGCGATTTCGTCCTTGAGCGCCATGCGCTGGCGGCGCGTCTGCTCCTCGACCTCATCGGTGACCGGCTCGATGCGCGTTTCCATTCGATGGACACTGCGATTGATCTCGTGGTATTTGTCGGCCATCTTGGCGAAGTGCGCATCGTTCATCTTGAGGTCGTGGATCTTGTCCTTGAACTCGGGGAACTCGTCGGCGAGCTCGTGCGGGGTGTGGCTCATGGTGTCGCAAACCTGCTTGAAGATAAGATGCAGTCAGCTTATCCGAGGCCTTCTGACCCAGTCTTTGCGTTAGCTCAAATTTGCGCCGGAATTCGCCTTGGCGCGCCCCACTCGAGCGAATGACCGAAGAGCGGAGTCGCAGGGTGCGCGGCAATCGATCAGTCGTCCCGACTGGCCTGCCTATCGCATCCTCCGCAAGCAGGTCTCATCGGGGCGCTGGCACACCCCGATGAGCGTCGCCGGTCAATGGGTGAAGCGATTCTGGAACACGCCGTCGACGCGCCGCTCGACGGCACCGATATCGCACAGGGCCGTGCCGTCCTCGTCGCCGTCCTGCGGCCGCGGAAAGCCGCGGGCATCGGTGGACAGGCAGCCGGCAGCAGGCAGGGCGTCGATCAGCGGACTGCCGGGCAGCGGCAGGCGAATCGGCAAGCCGTCCGGCCCCGCCTTCAGCGGCGCCAATCCTGCGCGGTCGATCTGCAGATCAGCCGTGCCGCGACCGCTGCCACAGCTATTGCCCTGACCAAAGGCGTTGCCGCCCAGGAAGGTCAGCACGGCATTCGCGCTGATGGCACAGTCGCTCGCGTTTCCGGTGGAGTAATTGTCGGCGACGACCGAATTGGCCATGGAGACCTGCATGTCGTCGTAAACATGCAGTGCCGCACCGAACGGTGATTCCCAGCCGCTGCCGCCGCCGGTACCGACGATCGTGACGTGATTCAGGGCCACCGAGCCCGATCCGGTGAAGGTCAGGCCACCGCCACTACCCCCGGTCACGGTCACGTTCTCCATGACGCCTGAGCAATCGAGGCACATCAAGGTGCCGCCATCGACCGTGCTCGAGTTGTTGTCGAAGGTCGTGTCACGGATGTCCAGGCTGCCGGTGCGGGTCAGGATCGCGCCGCCGAAGCTGCCTTCGATGCGATTGCCGGTGAAGCGCATGCGGCGCAAGGTCAGTGAGTCGACGGGTGCGGCGCGCAGGCCGCCGCCCGAGAGGGTGATTCCTTCCATCCGCAGCGTCGTGCCGGACTGGGTGAACAGGCGCTGACCGTGGATGAAGGTCTTGTCCGGGCCGTTGCCGATCAGGATCATGTCGCCGGCAATCCCCAGCGGCTCATCGAGGACGTAGCGACCGTTGCCCACGGCAATCACGCGCGGTCCGCCGGCCGCGGCGGCCTCCTGCAGCGCTGCACGCAGGGTGCAGACGCCGTCGGCACTGGCACAGGTGCCATCGCCAGGACTCGCATCTTCTGCGTCCTTGAGCGCATCCCCGACCGCACCGACCTGGAAGTCCGCCGGCCGCGAGACCGGCGTGGTCAGCACCAGATCAAGCGTTGAATTGAAGGTCGTCTGATCGAGCACCACCTCGACCTGGCTGAGCAGCAAGGTACCGGACTCGGTATCGTTGGCGACTTGCGCCGTCACGTTGAAGCTGTTGGACTGTCCCGGCGCCAGACTGCTGACGGCACAGTCCAGCCAGAAACCGTCGCGCGTACAGCCCGCCGGCACCGTGATGCTGGCCGGATCAAATCCGGGGGCCAGGCGAAGCGCCAGCTCGATTCCGGTGGCAGTCAGGCCCAGGCCCGCGTCCGGCATGCGGTTCTCGACCTGGAATTGATAGGTGACGAACTGGTCCGGCAGCGCCACGTCCGTGGATGGCGTGGCGCTGAGTTCCAGTTCGATTCCATCCGCGATATCGATGGCAATGTCTTCGCAGCGAGTCAGCGACAGGCCCGGGGTCGGGATGTCCGTATCGCCCGGTCCGGGCTGCAGCCGATCGGTGACGCAGACCTCGGCCGTTTGGTTGCCCGCCGTCAAATACACGTGATCGGCGAGGATTCGTCCGCCCCCCTCGCCGCCGTGGCTCATGATCGGACCGGTCGGCTGACCGTTGGCGTCAAAGTCACCTTCGGCCTCGACCGTCCCGTCGCCCCAGTCGATCTGGACGGTGAGACGTTCATCCGGATCCGGATCGCGCACGATCAGTTCCAGGTCAACTCGATAGCCCGTGCCGCCTTCGATGGCGTCACCCGGCACGCTGATGATGGGCGCATCGTTGATCTCGATGATTTCGATCTCGACCGCCTCGGGCGCCGAGGTGTCGAAACCGTCATCCACGGCGAAGCTGAAGTGATCTCTGCCGAACGCGTTCTGATCGGGCAGGTAGCTGACGTTCTGGCCGTTGATCATCACCTCGCCCTTGGCGGGCGGATCAATGACGACAAAGGCCAGCGTGTCGAGCGGATCCGAATCGCTGCCGTCGAGGGGCACGGCCGTGGGCGTGTCCTCGAGGACCATCTGGGCTATGCCGGGGTTGGCGAAGGGCGGCCGGAAGTTGCGGCTGACTTCGACTTCGACCTCGGCCCGGAGACTGGGGATGGGCTGGCCCGTGGCCGGGTCGCGGACGCCGTCGGTGACGCGGAAGGAGAAGCGGTCGATGCAGTCTGGCGAGTTGACGCAGGCGAAGTCATTGGTCGACTGGTAGACCAGGTCGGCGTAGTCGTCGCCGATCTCGACGAAGGGCGTCAGCAGGGAAATATGCAGCAGATTCGTCTGAGGATCGAGAATGTAGAAGCGGCTGGAATTGACCGAGACGTTTCTCGGATTGCCGAAATCGCCGACCACGAAGCCGGAGCCTGAGCCCGTGGACCTGGCCTGACCGGCAAAGAAGCCGTCGGTGGAAAAGCGCTGGATGCGCGCATTGCCGCCGTCGGCCACGTAGATCGTGCCGTCGGGGGCGATGTCCAGCGCCGGCGTACCGCGCAGCTGCCCGGGCCGACAACCCCAGCGTGGCTGGCCACCGATTCCCAGCTCGCCGCAGATCGCCTGCTCGCTGGGATTCAGGTCCACATCGACGTCACAGACTTCATCGGTACAGGAAAAGCCGAGGGAGCGCCGATTCGTCAGATCGCAGGCGGCCTGGTCACCGGGTGCCAGGTCGATATCGCAGCGGCCCAGCCAGCCGTCCAGCTCGCCCGGGTAGGCCAGGCCGTCTCCGGCAACGTAGGAGGCCGTATAGCGATACAGGCGGCTGTTGCGGCCTGCAATCACGCGACCCTCGAGGTCGACGGCCAGCTCGTTGCCGTTGCCGTTGAAGCTCTCATCGTCGTTGAGTACGCCGACACAGGTCGGAGTGTGGCCGCAGTTATCGGCGCAATCGAAATCGGGCGGCAGGGTGCCGTCGAGCACGAGCACGGCCCCCGCGTTGTTGAGGATGTAGATCAGCGCGTTGTCGTCCATGACGATGCTGTTGGCGAAGTAGATATCGTTCCCGGCCTGCGGGACCTGCGGCAGCGAGCAGTTGCCGCCGTCGCGGAAATCCATGTTCTGCAGCCGATACTGGGCCTGCAGCTGGAGATCCAGATCATAGACCCGGAATCCGGACTGCCCGCTGCTGCCACGTGAGGTCAGATAGAGGCGGTTGCGGCCCGGATCGAGCTGGACGTCGCGCAGACTCAAACCGGCGATCCGCTCGCTATCGAGCAGGGTTCCGTCGCTGGCAAACACGGCCAGGCGGCTTTCTCTCAACGCGACGACCGGCGAGCCGGGGTTGCAGTTGATGTGTCCCTGGTCGACGACATAGGTCCGGCCATCATCGGCAACGGTCATGTATTCCGGCTCCGAGGGAAACGGCAGTTCGAAGCGCCGATCCGCGCCCTCACCGTTGTTGCAGATTGCGATGAGTTCGCTATCGCTGATCGTTTGCTCGACGCGAAAGTCCTCGATGAAATACGGATACAGGGGCGCGACGAAGAAACCGTTTTCGGGCCGGTCTTCGATCTTGAAGCGCAGCGGGTCGCCGTCCGCATCCGTTCCCCGCAGCCGGATCGGTGTGGGCTCGAAGGACACGGCGTCTTCTCGGTTCGGGCCGGTCTGGGCCAATGCCACCGGCGGAATATTCGATGCCTTGACGTTGACGATCTGGACCGCCTGCGAGGAATTCCCCGCCGCATCCACCGCCGTCCAGGTGACTGCGTGGAGACCCAGACCCAAGGGGAGATCGGCATCATTGCTGACCTGCGGATTCAGATCGACCAGATCGAACAGGGCGGGCTGGCCGAGATCGCTCACTTCCGTTGCGTCGATTTCGACAATATCCGGCGGCGCCACCAGCGTGGGCGGCTGACGATCCAGCACCTCGATGCGCATCGTTCGCACGGTCTCGTTTTCCAGTCCGGCCAGATTCGGGCCGGGATCCCTGGCGGTCCAGGTGATAACAAAGGCATTGTCTTCCGTGTCCGTGCTGACAGGCCAGAAATTGCGCAGCTCAGCCGTCGGAAAGCTGGGGTTCAGCGTGGTGTCACGGTCGCAGGCATCGGTGACGTTCAGGAATGAACGAAGAATGTTCTCATAGCGCCGGCGTGAGACGCCGCCGACCTCGTCGGCTTCGACCGTGACCTGCAGCTCACCGTCCACCAGCTCGGCGATGGCGTTGCCTTCGCTGCCCAGTATTGGAGTGATGGTAGGCGGAATCTGGTCATAGACGATCACGTCCTGCAGCTCGGTCTGGAAGTTGAAAACCCGCCAACCGCTGACTTCGCCGTCGAGCACGCCCTGCCAGAATTCCAGCCAGACGTTGTAGAGCAGTCCGGAGAAGGGCTGAAATTTCGCGCCGGGGGGAAGCCCGGGGATCGGCGGCACCAGATCCACGGGACTGATGCGCGCATTGGCAATCCAGGTCACCGTGCTGCGACCGACGGGAAAACTCAGGGTCCTGTCTTCATTGAAAGGGCACTCGTACATCGGGCCCTCGCCCTCGAACTGACTGAAGCGAACGCTGCCGTCTTCACGGCAGGCTTCGTAAATCCTGTCGCTGGCATCGAAGGACGCGCTGGACAGCAGGAAGTCCAGATCGGTGAACTGGGCGATCGGCGGCCGGGGGTTGCGCGGGCTGCCCGCCAGGAGCACGACATCGACATCCGTGTTGTGGTGCAACATGCGCGGCGTGCCCAGCTCACCCCAGTCACTCTGCGAATCTCGTGGGATGCCGAGCACATCCGTATAGGTAAACGCCATGTGCTTCTGCTCGATCGCGATCTCGCACTGCCCGGTCGGCACCGTTCTTGTGATGTCGTCAGGCGCGCTCAGACTGGGCTTGCAGGCTTTGAGCGCGAGGTTGGCGACATAGGCCGCGGCCGAGGCGATATCGGCGCCCGGCAGCGGCACCAGGGATGCGAAGAAGGACAGGTTATAAGCGGCTGCCAGGGGAATGATGCAGGCCAGGGCCCCGGCGTTGCCTCGCAGATGGGCCTGCGAGTGCGCCCGATCAGACGAGACGGCCAGCTCATCCAGGTAGATCGGATAGCCCAGGCTGTCGGCATCGATCCGATGCAGCATCAAGCGATCGAACGGTCGATCCGCGACCACGCTGATCCGGCCGCCCTGCCCTTGTGCCTTCTGAATCAGGCCGACTCGACTGCCGGCCGGCACCTGATGGGCGAACACCTGGCGCCCGATCTCCTGATCCCCCTCAAGGAGCGTCAGCACCACCATCGCCGCATCGCGCGGGTCGTCAATCTCGAACGCGACGGCCGTCTGAGGCTCGTTGAAGTCGAGCGACAGCGGGCGCCCACCGTCCAGAACCACGCGGCCGCGATCCAGGCTGAGTCGATCGAGGGAAAACCGGGTCACCGGCAACGGCATGCTTCGACGCTCGTCGGCCTGCAGGTCGACCAGATCGATCGTCTCGAAGGCATCGAGTTGCCCAGCCCCCAAGACCTCGAGGCGACCGCCCGCGTAAGCGCCGGTCACGGAGGCTGTTCCTTGTTCGAGATCGTCGCTGCTCTCGCTGGCCTTAGCCGCGCCTGCGCTGATCAGCAACACCGCCACGAAAGGCAGCAGGGCGGAGGGAAATGATTTGAATTGACCGGTCATGGGGCAAATTTTCTCCAGCGAAAGCAGGTGCTACGTCCTCTAATGCACCAAGGCGTCAGAAATCCGATCACGCCATGGGCTTTTCGCACGCTCGGCTCATCGGACGAAATCCCTGGCGCCATGGTCCGACCTTCCGCTGAACAGGGCGGGCAGGCGACGGCGAGCACCGGATTCATTGCCGCTTCAGCGCCTTGCCTGCCAAAACCCGCAAAGGGCTAGCCAAGCCTTCACGGTACCGTCCGGGCACGCCAATCGTGGGCCCCGCGGATCATCGGCAAGGTCTGACAGTGAAAGACGGCACCTGTTGAGATCGATCGCCCTATCAGACTGCTCTGCAAAAAATTTTTCAGCTCGGTAAGCTAGATAAGGAACTCGACGATCGATCGATTCCCATGGCTGATCAAAGCAAACGACTCAGTTCCGTTCAGAACGCACTCGACCTCGACGGCGACGCCGCCGCCATCAAGGCCTACTACGCGACGTGGGCGGATTCCTACGACGATGACCTCGACGGCTACTACACGGCGCCGCGCATGATGGCGGGGCTGTTATGCGAATGCCTGGATGAGAACGAAGCGAACTTCCCCTCGGAACGGAGCGCAATCGAGATCATGGACACGGGATGCGGTACGGGCCTGGTCGGAGAGATGCTCGACCGGTCGGGATTCCGGAAGATCGACGGCACGGACATCTCCCAGGAAATGGTCGACAAGGCCCGGGAACTGGACGTCTACCGGTCGCTGCACGGCAACGTCGACGTCAACGAGGCGCCGAAAGCGGCGTGGGTTGACGCCTACGATGCGGTCACGAGCTGCGGCGTGTTCACGCTCGGCCACGTGCCGCCGAAGGCGCTGCACCAGCTGGTAAAGATGACCCGGCCCGGCGGCCTCGTCATCGCCAGCACCCGAACCACCTACTACGACGAGACCGATTATCAGGCGGTCAGCGATCGGCTCGTGGCATCCGGCCAGGCGAGGCTGGTCAAGACACTGGAGAACGCGCCCTACACCCAGGACGAAGACGCCCACTACTGGGCCTACCAGGTCGCTGCCTGAACGGCGCTTATCGTGTGTCCGGCGCGAGGTGAACGAAATCCTTCCGTCTCGCCACGCCCCAATTGAATCTGGAGACCGACCGGCATCGGAAGCAGAAAGCAAGCTAGTCTGCCCACTGGATGCGCCAACGCGCAAGGCGCCGTCCCCCTTCCGGGCTCTACCGGCCCGCTCGCCTCCGGCTCGGTCCAGATTTTCGCGGGAAAGCGCCGAAGGGCTTCGCTGGACAGGATGGCTCCTGGGGCCGATGGCCGATGACGCTGGTTGCTCGGCCCTGCTTGTCTGAGCGGCCCAGCGGGTGCGTGATAGAATATATGCACATGCATTTGGATTTCAGCCCATGGCACAGTTGCACTGTTATCTTCCGGACAAGGAGGCAGACTCGCTGAAGCGCCGCGCCGAGCGCGCTGGAATGAGCGTGTCTCGCTACCTGGCAGAGCTTGCACGCAGAGATCTGGTCTCCGACTGGCCCGAGGACTACTTCCAGAAGCTGTTTGGTCAGTCGAACCCGGCACCGATCGAGCGCGCAGGCCAAGGCAGTTTCGAGACTCGGCCTGACATCGAATGAAACTGCTTGATACCGATATCTGCGTTCATCTGTTGAATGCCCATGAGCCAGAGCTGCTGCAGCGCTTCAAGCTGCATTCACCGCCCGACCTGGCCTTGTGCAGCGTTGTGCGGGCCGAACTACTGTGGGGTGCGCGCAATAGCGCTCGGGTGACGGAGAACCTAGAGCGGGTCGAGCTGTTCTGCAGCCCGATGCGCTCGCTTCCCTTCGACGATGCCTGCGCAGATCACTATGGCGTCATCCGCGCCGATCTGGCCGCCCGCGGCGAGCCGATCGGCCCAAACGACGTGCTGATCGCCGCCATTGCGGTGGCCCATCGAGCAACGCTAGTCACCCGTAACTTGCGTGAATTCCAGCGGGTCGAAAGTTTAGCAGTCGAAGTTTGGTGATGCCATCGCAGGTCGCGCTTTCCGGAGATGGAGAAATCAGCACAGTGAAACACGACACCGATGTGATCATCGTCGGCGCCGGCGCCGCCGGCCTGATGTGCGCCATTGCCGCCGGCGAGCGCGGCCGTTCCGTGCGGGTGTTCGATCATGCAAACAAGGTCGGCAAGAAGATCCTGATGTCCGGCGGCGGACGCTGCAATTTCACCAACATGTATTCCGGGCCGGAGAACTTTCTCTCGGCGAACCCGCATTTCTGCAAGTCGGCGCTCAGTCGCTACACGCCCTGGGACTTCATCGCTCTGGTCGACAAGCACGCCATTCCCTACCACGAGAAGACGCTGGGCCAGCTGTTCTGCGATCGCTCATCGAAGGACATCGTGCAAATGCTGCTGAGCGAGTGCGAGCGTGTTGGCGCTGAGGTCCAGACCCACACGCCGGTGACCGTGGAACAACTGGGACCGCCCCATCGGATCAGCACGCCTGATGAGACGATCGACTGCGAGTCTCTGGTGATCGCGACCGGGGGCTACTCGATTCCGCGCATGGGCGCGACCGGCTGGGGCTTCGACTTTGCGCGCGAGCATGGCCTGAAGGTACTGCCGACGCGCGCCGCGCTCGTGCCCTTCGTTTTCGAGGGTCGCAAGCTCGAGCAGCTCGACGGCCTGGCCGGGATCTCCGTCGATACGCAATCGCACGCGGGCAACGGCGACTTTCGCGAGAACATCCTGTTCACCCACAAGGGACTGAGCGGTCCGGCCATGCTGCAGGTCTCGAGCTACTGGCAGCCCGGCGAGTCGGTGCAGATCGATCTGCTCCCCGAGCTGGACCTGGCGAGCACCTTGAGGGGCCTGCGCGCCGATCGTCCGCGGGCACAGCTGAAAACGGTGCTCTCCGAGCTGCTGCCCAGGCGCGTCGCCGAGCGCTGGTGCGAGCTGTGGTTCGGCAACCCGCTGATGGCCGATGTCAGCAACGAGGCCATCGACGGGATCTGCCGCCACTGCCAGCCCTGGACCGTGTGGCCCGCCGACACGGAGGGCTATCGCACGGCGGAAGTCACGATGGGGGGCGTCGACACCAACGAACTGTCGTCGAAGACGATGGAAGCAAGCAAGCTGCCGGGCGTTTTCTTTATCGGCGAGGTGGTCGACGTCACCGGCCATCTTGGGGGCCACAATTTCCAGTGGGCCTGGGCCTCGGGGCAGGCGGCGGGCCAGATCGCCTGAGAACGCTCACCCGGAAGCGATCCGATGGAAATCGGGTGGTGAGGTTTCTGGCGCGTTGTCGCTTTAGGAACCAGAGCCCCTGATTTCACCCAATCGATGATCGGAAACCCATGATCCACTGGCACGTGAGACTCCTATTAGCGCTGGTCGTCCTGACCGGAAACCTGGCCCTTGTTCACCACGAGGCCCTGGCGCAGGTCGACGCGACGGCGCTCGACGCGGTCCAGTTCTCGACCGATATCTACACGCGCCTGCCGGCCGAGGGCGTTGGCGAAGTTGTCCTGAGCGACGATGGCATCGCCGAGGTCGCCACCGTCAGCGGCACCGCCACGGCCACTGAGTGGCTCGGTCGCCTGGACCGCAGCGATGTCGATGCTTTTCACCGGGGCGATGCGGTCTGTGGCGAGGCCCCCTGGTTCAGTCTGTCGACGACCACCGAGATCGCCGGCACGGTGATGGCACCGAGTGATGTGTTTACCGACGCGGGCATCAAGGTCTTTGACGGCCGCGCTGCGGGCATGCCGGACCGTGTCGATATCGACGCCATCAGCCGGGATCCGGCCACCTGTGACCTGGTCTTCTCCGTCGACGTCACGAGCCAATTCGGCGCTGTTCTCGCCGGCCCCGCCGATCTGATCCGCTGGAACGCGGTCGATGGCTTCAGCCTGTTCGTCGCCACGGGACTCCCCGGAAACCTGGATGCGCTGCATCTGATAAGCGCAGATCGCCTCCTGTTCAGCCTTGATCGTGATGCCACCCTGGGCGGGCTGCTACTGCGCGACGACGACATCGTCGAAGCCATCGCGACCGACTCGGGCACGGACTACGCCATCGCCCTGGCGCCGCGCGCGCTGGATGTCAGCTTTCAGTCTGCCAACGTCGACGCCCTCTGGGCCCTGCCCGCGCCCCCGGTGGGCGATTTCCGCTGGACGGCGACCGAGCAGTCGGTCCTCGAGGACGGTGAGCTCGTCGTTGTGCAGATCGAGCGCCTCGGCGGCTCCGCCGGCCCGGTCAGCCTGACCGTCGAGACCGTCGACGACACGGCAACGGCGGGCGTCGACTACACGGCCTTCACCGACCCGGTCGAGTTCAGCGACGGCGAGGTCAACCGGACCGTCGGCATCCTGATCCTCGACAACGACGTACTCGACGGCCCGCGCCAGTTCTTTGTCGATCTGGTCGACGCGAGCGCCGGTGGCCTGATCGCGCCGACCCGGATCACGGTCCGGATTCGAGACGACGAGAACGATGCGCTCTTCAACGACCGATTCGAGAATTGATGGCCGCTGGCCGAAGACAACCAACCGAACAACGCTATCTAAGGACTTACCGCCATGAACCGACTGATTCACACCGCCATCCTTGCCGCCGCCGCTCTGGCACTGCCGCCCGCCATCGCCGATGAGGGCGCTTTTGAAATCAGCCCCCTATGCGTTGACACGGGCTGTTTCGAGGGCGACTCGCCCGGGTTTCCGGTGACCATCAGCAACGCGGGACACTACGTCCTGACCGGCAGCCTGGATGTCAGCGATGAGGCCGATGCGGAGAACGTCTCCGGGATCGTCGTGCTCGGCCTGATCGATGTCTCCATCGACCTGAACGGCTTCGAGATTCGCGGCCCGGTCAGCTGCACGGGCACGCCAGTCAGCGCCTGTTCTTCGACCAGCGGCACTGGCGATGGAATTCTGGCCGGGGTGAACTCGCGCGTCACGATACGCAACGGCGCCATCAAGGGTATGGGGGACAAGGGCGTGCAATGCGCGTTCAATGCGCGCGGCTGCACCGTGGAAGACCTTCGCGTGGACCAGAACGGATCCGAAGGCATTCTGTCGCAAGTCGACACCGCCACCTTTCTGACGGAGGTGACCGCGACAAGAAACGGTGGCGAGGGCATTTCGATTATCGATGGGTCGATACGAGACAGCGTCGCTTACGGCAACGGCGCCAATGGCGTGTCAGTCAGCCGAGCCACGATCGACGGGGTGACGGCCAATGAGAACGCCCTCGATGGCATCGCGGGCTCCGGCCGAATCTTTGACTCCTCGGCCAGCGGCAATGGCCAGGACGGCATTCGCTGCTTCGGCTGTATCGCCAGCGGAAACACCGCGAGTAGTAACGGGCGCTATGGCATGAGCGTCAGGAACCGCTCGCTCTGGGGGGCGAACCGCATGGGCTTCAACGACGCTGCCGACGCTGATGAGGATTCCGGAAACCTCGTTACCGCGCCAAATCTCTGCTTGGATACCAGCTGCTGACGGCCTCCGGCGGCGTTCACGACGCTCGAGACGTCTTTGGAGCCGGCTTGATGGGCTAGCTCGTCACGCCGGGCAGTTCGTATTTCAAACCCGTGGCGCAATTGAACAGCAGGACCTCGGCATCCGGCGCCAGATGACCTTCGACGACCATCCGCTGCCAGGCAGCGTGGGTCGCCGCACCTTCCGGGCACATAAGCACCCCGTCCTGGCGTGCGAGATCACGCCAGGACGCCTCGATCTCGGCTTCGGACACGGCGACGGCTCGGCCGTCGGAGTCGCGCACGGTACGCAGGATCAGAAAATCCCCGACGGCCTGAGGCACGCGGATGCCGGCCGCGCGCGTCCGGGCGTCTTCCCAGCGCTGAGCAAACTCATCCCCGGCCTCCCAGGCCCGCACCATCGGCGCGCAGCCCTCGGCCTGCACGGCGAACATCTTCGGCAGCGGCCCGTCGATCCAGCCCAGGGCCTTCATCTCGGCAAAGGCCTTCCACATGCCGATCAGGCCCGTGCCCCCGCCGGTGGGATAGAAGATCGCCTCGGGCAAGGACCAGTGGTACTGGGCGGCCAGCTCCAGGCCCATGGTCTTCTTGCCCTCCAGGCGGTAAGGCTCCTTCAGCGTGGAGACGTCGAACCAGCCCTCGGCAGCCGCGCGTTCGGCCAGCAGCTTGCCGCAGTCGTCGATATAGCCGTCGATCTCGACCACTTCAGCGCCGCAGAGTCGGGTTTCGTCGATATTCATGCGAGGCGTATCGGCGGGACAGTAGACCAGCGATTTCAGACCGGCACGTGAGGCATAGGCGGCCAGGGCCGCACCCGCGTTGCCGTTCGAGGGCATGCAGAGCTTGTCGATGCCCAGCTCACGCGCCATGCTGACGGCCAGGGCCAGGCCGCGCGCCTTGAAGGAGCCCGTCGGCAGGCGCCCCTCGTCCTTGACCACCACCGACGGCGCGCTGCCCAGGCGGATCAGGGGGGTATCGATCTCGCCCAGGCGCGGCACACGATCCCTATCCTCGAAGGGCAGCAGCTCCCGCCATTTGTAGAAACCACCCGCGCGCGCCGCAACGTCGTCACGGTCGACGCGCGCCGCAACGCGATCGAGATCGTAGCGAACCAGCAGCGGCCGGCCCGCCTCGGACAAGCGGTAGGCCGGACCCGTCGGATAGGTCGTGCCGTCCAGGCTGCACTCGAAGTGTTTGACGAAGGGATTCATTGGCGTCTCGACTGAAAGGAGGTTGATGCGGGTCTCGGATAACCGCCTGATTGTCGCAGAATGAACGGGGACCGTTCAGCCGATGCCAAATCGAGGCGGGGCGCGTTGATTTGACAGCCCGGTGGGCGCATCCGATACTCGACGACCCCTTCTGGGGCAACGAGGCACCGCACGCAGCGTGCCTGACCATTCCACTTACGACGAGATGCCCCAATGAGAATCATCATCGCTCGCCTGACCCTCCTCTGCCTGTTCCTTCTTGCGGCTTCAGCCCAGGCGCAGCAGGACTACTACATCGATGTCACGAATAACACCGGCTATACGATCTTTTACCTGAACGTCAGCCCAGGGGACGCCCAGAGCTGGGAGGAGGACGTGCTCGGTGACGAGGTCATCATGACCGGCGACACGGTCCGCGTGGACCTGTCGGGCTACAACAGTCCGATCTTCGATGTCCGCGCCATCGACGAGGACGGCGACAGCTACACTTTTTTCGGCATCAACGTCGCCGAGCAGGATCTGGTCATCACCCTGGCCGATCTCGACGTCGAATAGGGCGGCTCCGAAACTCAACGATGCTGGTCGATCAGGATCGGGTTGCCGTCCGGATCGATCAGCGTGATGTGCCCCGGCCCGGTCGTGGCCTCATCGACGGTCTCGTTCAACTCCACGCCCTGATCGATGAGCGCCCTCTGGATCTCGCGCACGTCGGTGAAGGGATTGACCTCCTCGCATTCGTGATTCCAGCCCGGATTGAAGGTCAGGATGTTCTTGTCGAACATGCCCTGGAACAGGCCGATGACGTGGTGACCGTTGCGGAGGATCAGATAATTGTGCTCCGGGTTCCCGCCCGAGACTTCGAAGCCCAGCTTCTCGTAGAACGCGCGCGACGCGGCCAGATCCCTGACCGCCAGACTGATTGAAAACGTACCCAGCTCCATGCGACTCGACTCCTTTTGGCTCTGGCTGCCATGGTGTGCTCGCATCGAGGCTTATTGCAACTCCTTCTGTTCGAGCGCCGTCGCGAGCCAGGCGCGCGCCGTGCGCAGGTCGCGCTTGACCGTCGCGGTGGAAATCGCCAGCGCATCGGCCACTTCCTGATCAGTCATCCCGCCGAAATAGCTCAGTTCGACCACGCTGGCCTTTCGCGCATCCAGTGACTCCAGCTCCTCGAGCGCACGATCGAGGTCAAGGACATCGAGCAAGGCGGGTTCGGCGTCGGCGAGATCGCGGGTGACCAGAGTGACCGGTGCCTGACCACGACCACGCTTGTCGCGCTGGCGGGATCGTGCCTGATCGACGAGCACCTGGCGCATCGCCCGGGCCGCCAGGCCGAGGAAATGCCCGCGGTCTCTCGGGGTGATCTTGAGACCGTCGAGCTTGATGAAAGCTTCGTGCACCAGCTCCGTCGCCTGAAAGGCCTGCCTGGCCTCGCGGGCCAGGCGCCCATGGGCCAGTGCCCTAAGCTGCCCGTGCACCTCGATCCAGAGCTGCTCTCTCGCCTTCTCATCGCCCTCGACGGAGCGCCTGAGAAGCAGGGTCAGGTTCTGTGAGCCCTGGTCTTGCATTGAAAGTCCGGGAAAAATCCGGCCAGGATGATTCGATTCGGTCTGAAAGCGCGCATTAGTCGGGTAGAAAGCCACCACCAGGGATACTGAACGCCATGACTCGATCCTTCAACTCTCTCGCCTTTTTCATGGGCTTGCTGCTTGTCGTGACGACGACCGCAACACCCCGCGTCGCTGCAGAAGAGGACAACGACGCGTTGACGGCGATCATCGCAGGCCTTATCGCAACTCATAACGGCGCCCTGGTGGCATCGTTTTCGCCAGATCCCTTTATTCAGATCCCCGCAAGCGCGGTCACCACGGGTACGAATATCGGGCTCAAGTACGTCCCGGCCGTCTTATCCGTGCCGGGGGACTCGTTCCGGGTACCGAACTCACCGGACAGCTGCTTTTTTCAGTTCCAGCTTCCCCAGACGAGGGCCGAATACAGCAATCTCTTCGGCATTCACACCAGTGGTCTGCCCGATGACTGGGGGGCGCTGACCGATTTCAGTGATCTCATCGTCGCTCACGCCAACAGCGCAGTCAACGTCAGCGTTCGCAATCGCTACATTCAGCCCGCGCAGGACTGCGAAGGCCAGCCAGCATTCTGCGAGGAAGATCCAGCGCAGCAGGTCCTACTGCCGTCGGGACAGCACCGGATGGCGTGGCGTGCGGAGACGCAGCTCAGCCCATGGTTCGACGTGATCTTCCCCGTGGCCCTGCTCGGCTTCAACATCGGCTACTACGGCGCTTCCTGGGCAGACGACGGCGCCGATGCCACGCGCATACTTTTCAAGCAACAGGAAAAGAAGCGGCAGATCTTCGAATGGGCCGTCACCGCCCTCAACCTGGGACTCGACTTTGCCGATGTCATCGAGACGCAGACCACGGCGGTCCACGAGCGCGAACAATTGCTCACGGTCTACAAGATCGTCCCGCCGGAGATCGCCACCGACCAGCCGGTTATTTCTCTGGAGGCCTCGGACTTCGGCGGCGTGCTCTATGAGCGAGTGAGGGATCAGCTTCGCGCAAGCATCGACGCCAGCGATCCCTGCGGCAAACCCTTCACGCTCGGCAATGACGCCGGCCCGCTGCTCAATATCGGCAGCAACACGATCACCTGGACGATCCGTGACAGTGGCCCACTCCCGGGCGGTGGTTTCAACAGCGACTCCCTCGTTCAGCAGATCGTGATCGAGGATACGCAGGCACCGATCCTCATCGCACCGCCCAGTCGGGTGATCGAGATCCCCGCCAGTGATCCGGGCCTGGACGCCGATCAGGTCGGTCTGGGCGCGGCGCGCGTCGTCGACCTGGCCGACCCCGATCCAGGCATCAGCAACAACGGCCCGACCTTCTATCCGATCAACTCGCGCTCGCCGATCACCTGGACGGCGACGGATGGCTCCGGCAACGCCAGCCAGGCCGATCAACTGATCACGATCAAGGAAGCGGGCAGCAACACGCCACCAGTGGTCACCGATGTCCAGACCAGCACCCTGACCTCCGAACCCGTCGATGTGGTTCTTACGGGCAGCGACTCCGATTTTCTCGACGGCCGTTTCGACCCGCTGTCGTTCCGGATCAGCGACCGGCCCGACAACGGCGAATTCATCGCGCCCCTGTACCCCTACTTCATCGAGGACTACCGCACCTCGCCGGGTGGGCCCTACGGCGAGGCCTTCTACCTGAGCGGCAATCGCGCGGCCTGGCTCTACGACAACGTCTGCCAGACCGGCTCCGGTCCGAACGCCGATCGCATCCGCGTCGACTGGGTCTATGAGCCCGAGTTCGTCATCGTCGATGACAGCGGTGAGGCCTTCATGCAGGACTTCTACTGGCAGTGCAGCGCCAGCGATGCAACCTCAAGGGCGCGAATTTCGCGCTGGGATCGCGACGGCAACTTCATCGGCCAGATCACCTACGAGGGCGACAATGGCGCCTTCGTCCTCGATCGGGATGGCTTTATCTACGAATTCGCCATCGTGGGCTCCGGATCGAGCCGGGAGATCGTGACCAATCGCTGCTCGACGGGCTTTATCGAAAAGGACCATCGGCCCGATTTCTGCGAGTCCCTGGGCAGCGTCGATGACACATCAGTACCGATCATGCAGAACAGCAACCTCAGCTATACGCGGGTCGATTCCAGCCAGGGGATTCTTTACGTTACCGACAAGCGACGAATCTTTGCCTTCGACATTCGCAATGACCCGGCAGACCCGATCTATCTCGCGACCCTCAATGAAACCACGCCCTTCCCCTCCCCGGCGTCGTCCTGCGCTGGCGCCAGTCGGCTGGGCTATGCCATGGACATCGACTCAGTGGGCAACCTCTACATGAGCAACTGCGGCAATGAGCGCATCGAGAAGTTCACCGCGTCCTATTTTGACGAGGACGGCCAGTTCGTGGCGGGCGACTACGTGGGCTGGATGGGGCGCTGCGAGACCAGCAGCAATAACGCCTGCGACGAGGACAAGCAGATCAGCAAGGGCTATGCCTGCACCGACGCAACCTGCACGCGCACGGACCTGAACGGCGAAGAGCCCGGCCAGTTCTCGGCGCCGATCTACATCGCCATCGACCCGAATGACGTACTCTACGTCGCCGACTGGGACAACTTTCGCGTCCAGCGTTTTGCCCCCGACGGCAGCTTCGCCGGCCAGGCCCTGTCGACCGGTAGCGGCGTCAATCAGGGCGAACAGCCTGGCTTCGTGCTCGGCAATATGGGCCGACCGCGCACGGTCTCGGTCAATTCCACCCAGTTCTACATCGTCGACACGGACGAGAACTTTGTCCACGTCTTCGAGACCTCGCCGCTGAAGGACATCACCGACGACTCGGTCACCGTGACCTATGTATCGAACTTCGACTTCCACAGCGCCACGGACTCGTTCCAGTTCATCGCCAGCGACGGGCTGCACGACAGCAACGTCGGCACCGTGAGCATCGATGTCGCCCGGAATTTCCGCCCACCTATCGCGCAGGACCAGGTCGTCAGCACCAACGAAGACGCGGCGGTGCAGATCACGCTCAGCGCCGAGGACCCCGACGGCATCGTCGGTTTCGATTTCAACGGCCTCGACATTCTCGACTTCGAGATCCTGGAAAGTCCCGAGGCCGGCAGCCTGACGATCCTGGGGTCGGACAACCGATCGCTGACCCTGCTCTATGCACCCGATGCGGATTTCTTCGGTCAGGATCGCTTCACCTTCGTCGCCAACGACGGATTCGACGATTCGAATCCCGCAGAGGTGGTCATCGATGTCGCAGCTATCGATGACCAGCCGGTCCTCACGGAGGCTGAAGTGCCGGAGCGAATCGGTGTCGGGTTCCCCTTCACCTACCGCGCTGAATTCTCCGACGATGGATCTCAGAACGTCGAGAACTATGTCACGACCCTGACCTGGGTGGGCGATGGACAGACCGAAACCATGGTCAGGGGCGAGGTGAATGAAGATGACCCAGACGCGCCCTTTCTGGAAGGCGTCCTGTTGGTCGAGCCGCCGCGGGGTAACGGCACCGGCCTTGCCATCGCTGAAAACAGCTTTACCACGCCCGGCACCAAGAACGTCACGATCTGCCTGAGCGACCCGGGCGCGACCGGTGCCACGGCGCCGTGCCTGGAAACGGTTTTCCTGGTCGAGGAGCTGGTCAATCTGGGCATCGACCTACCGGATGACCTGGAGGAGACAGCGCCGCCCGCCATTCCATCGGGCGACAGCTTTACCATCGATATCGTCGTCTCCAATCTCCAGCCCAGCGGTGCCGTCGGACTGATCGCGCAGGCCGTCTCGATGGAAGGGACCATCAGTACGCCGGGAGTCGTCTTTACGGGCAGCTCCGAAGGCGCCTGCACGATCGGGCCGGGCGGTCAGACGATTGCTTGTGACTTTGGGGATTTTGCCGCCGGGGAGCAGCGAAGCGTCACCCTGAGCTTTGACTCCGAACCCGGGCTGCTCGACGATGAACAGGTGGATATCGCCCTGTCGGTCACGACCAGCTCCGAGGCCATCAATCAGGTCACGGAGGTGTTTCTGGTCCGTGACCTCAGGGGTGAGCGGATTTTCCGCGATCGCTTCATTCAGCCCTGATCACCAGGCAAGCCCGCTGCGGTTCCCGCTCGATGGGGACCGCAGCGGCCGACGCCGGCCACCGGTCTCCCACGCCCGTCGGGTCAGACCAAGCCCCGGGGACGGAACAGCCGATCGTGCAGGTTCAGCGCGTAACGATCGGTCATGCCGGCCACGTAGTCCAGGACCTGCGTGAGCGTATCGGCCTCGTCGATGCGATAGCTGGCGGGGATCTCGTCGGGGTGGGCCAGCAGGTGATCGACGATCTGATGGATCACGGCCCGGGCGCGCGCATTCTGCGCTTCCGATTCCGGGCGAAGATAGACGCGTTCGAACATGAACTCGCGAAAACCCTTCATCGCCAGCAGGATGTCGGCGTCCATCGCCACGCGACCACGCTTGCAGGACTCGCTGATCACGCCTTCGACCATCGTGTTGATCCAGCTGCGGCCGGCGTTCGGCCCTAACACTTCGGAGATGTCGGTTGGGACATCGTCGAGGGTGATAACGCCAGCGCGCAGGGCATCCTGCAGGTCGTGACTGAGATAGGCAATGCGGTCAGCAAAGCGACACACCCAGCCCTCGGCGGTGTTCGGCGGCGGTTTGACGCGCCAGGTGTGAGCGCGGATACCGTCGAGTACTTCCCAGGTCAGATTGCAGGGCTCGAGGACCTCGAAGATCCTCACGCCCTGCGCCGAGTGCAGCCATTCGCCATCTTCCACGTAGTCCGACAGCGCCGCCTCGCCCGTGTGCCCGAAGGGCGTGTGACCGCAGTCATGGGCCAGGCAGATGGCTTCGGTGAGCACCTCGTTCAGCCCTAGGGCAACGGCCAGCGCGCGCGCCACCTGGGTCACCTGCAGCGTGTGGCTCATGCGCGTCACGAAGTGGTCGCCCTCGGGGTTGATGAAGACCTGGGTCTTGTGCTTCAGGCGCCGAAAGGCCTTGGAATGCAGCACCCGGTCTCGATCGCGCTCGAACTCCGTGCGATAGGGATCGGGCGCTTCGTCGCGCGCACGCCCTCTTGTCTCCGTGGAGCGCGTTGCCAGCGGCGCCAGCTTGTCCTCCATCGCCTCTCTTGTCTCCCGGCTGACGGGGCTGAGCGGCGGACGTTCGAGGACGGAGCTCATGATCGCGCTCCGAGAACGCGCGCCTGCACCGGCGCACCGAAACCAATGAGAATATCGCTGCCCGAATCGATGACCGGTCGCTTGATCAGCGTCGGATGCTCGACGAGAAAGGCCGCTGCACCGACCGCTGACATGGCCTCGACACGCTCGACTTCGCTCAGGCCCCGCCAGGTCGTGGAGCGTCGATTGACCAGCGTTTCCGCACCGACGGCATTGAGCCAAGCCTGAACGACGGCGACGTCGATGCCGTCCTCCCTCAGGTCGTGCCACTGGTAGTCGACTCCGTGCTCATCGAGGAATCGGCGCGCTTTGCGACAGCCATCGCAGGATTTGATGCCATAGATCTTCATGCGCCAAGTGTAGCGATATACCGGTGATGATTCAGCAATGTGGTAATTTGGCACTTTTATTGCATTTACATCTACTCCAACCATTCTTCGCGGACCACCGAGCTTTTGAGCCATCGTCATTTCACAATGATCGCCGTCGAAATTCGGTCGCTAGGCACCGCCGCGCTGCTCTGCTTCGGGCTTGCGGCCCAGGCCAGTGACGGGCAGCGCCTGGTCGACCTGTCGCCCCCGAATTTCGAGAACTACGGGGTCAAGGACGGGCTTTCGGACGAAATCTATTCCACCGTGGGCATCGATCATCGCGGCTTCGTCTGGGCCGGTTCAGCGTCGGGGCTGTATCGTTTCGATGGCTATCGCTGGCAACGCTACGATGTCGGCGGCGCCAGCAGCCTGGTCCGGGACATGCTGACTGACTCAGAGGGGCAACTCTGGGCAATCTTCGAGCGAGAGGGCCTGGCGGCCTTTCAAGACGGCGAATGGTCGCTGACGGGTGAAACGGCGTTCCATCATCGCTTCAACTCAAGCCTGGCGCCCTCGGGCCAGCGCAGCCACTGGCTGACGCGATCCAATCGAGTGCTGCGACTGGAAACCGGCCGCTGGATCGGCAAACCGGAGTGGACTCCGCCGGGCACCAATCGCATTACCTCCATTGCCCTGACCCATGAGTTCGGAAACGAACGACGGCTCTGGGTCGCGCGCTCGCAGGGTGAGCTCTGGACACGACCCTTCGACCGCCTCGATGCGGCCTGGGAGGCGGCACCGATCGGCGATATGGCCGGCGCCTTGTTCACGGACCTGGTCGTCACTCGATCCAACGGCTTCGAGGAGCTGTGGGTACTGTCCTACGGCAGCGGCATTCTGAGGCTGCGCTCTGATGGCGAGCAGCGCCGCTGGCGAAAACACGATGGTTCTCTACCCAGCGAAGCGATCTATTCCGGCATCGCAAGTTACGACAGCAACGGGCAGCGCAGTTTCTGGGTCGCTTCTCGCGGCGGACTGCTGCGCTTCGAAAACGATGCGCTGACCGCTTACGATCAGGCTGACGGTCTGCCTTCGAATGCCATCCGAGGGATCAAACGACTCGATGGGCCCAACGGCGAGGACATCCTCTGGCTGGCGACGGAACGCGGCGTCACCCGGATGCGGCTCGCACCCAGTGCCTGGCGGACGGTCTCGCGGCTTGGCGCGGATGAGAACGGCGTTTTCGGCGTTTTTGCCGACCGTGATGTCGATGGCAACGAGCGGGTCGTGATGGGCAGTGGCCAGGCGGGGCTCGCGGTGTTCAGCCAGGGCCAATGGACCCGGTTCAACCGCGCCAACGGACGCCTGCCAAGCGATCGTATTCGGGGCACGTGGCCGGTCGATCGCCCCGGCGAACTGGGCCTGGTGTCCCTCGAGAACGGTCGCTTGTTCCTGTTGAGTGACGATCTGGAACTGGACGAACTGACGGTGAACTGGCCCCTCGATCAATTTCATGGCGCCATCGACGTGGTCGAAGCCTTCGGCCAGATTCTGATCGGTACGCTGGATTCGGAAATCTGGCGCCTTGAAGGCCGCCGACTCGTGCCGCTCCACGCCTCAGCGCTCACCAATGGCAGCCTGCGGTCACTGGCCGTCCAGATGCTGCCCGGCGGCGGTATCCGGGTATGGGGAGCGACCAGCGAGGGACTCGTCAGGCTATCCCCATCGAGCTATGAGCTTGTCAAGGACACCGAATCGTCTTCCGGGATCAGCTTTCGCGACGTGGAAGTCGTGCAGGAGGGCGAGCGACAGATTCTATGGGCCAGCACGGAGCGCCAAGGCGTGCTTCGCTATGACATTACCGACCCCGACGCCCCCGTCCGCCTCGATGAAGACAACCGGCCTCCGGCGCCGGATCCTACGATCTACAGCGTCAGAGCCGATTCGGTCGGTCGTCTCTACATCTGCACCAATAATGGAGTCCAACAGCTCACGCCACTGCCTAACGGAGGGTATTCCGAGCGCGTCTTCAGGCGACGTGACGGCCTGGTGCACGACGAGTGCAATTCACGCAGTCAGTTCATCGACGCCGAAGACCGCTTCTGGGTCGGCACCCTGGCCGGCCTGAGCGTCTTCGATCCCTCCGCCTTCGAAGAAGCCTCGCCCGGTAACCGGGCAGCCAGCCCGCTTCGCCTGACCTATGTCGAGTTCGACGGGCATCGCTACCCTGGCGATCGGCTCGATCAGATTCGAATTCCCGCGGGTGCCGCTACGTTTTCCGTTCAGGCCACGCTCCTCACGCAGCAGCGAGAAGCGAACAACCAGTACCGCTTCAGCCTGCTGGATCAAACCCGGCCGACATTGTCGAGCGCCTCGGAGTGGAGCCGGCAGCCCTTCGAAGTGTGGCCCGCCACCGCGCCAGGTCAATATTCCCTTCGCGTAGAAGCCAGAGACTTTGCCGGCATCGAAGCGGCGGCGTTGACCCTGCCCGTTTATATCGAGGCCACCTGGTTCCAGCGCCCGCTCACGCGAGTCGCACTCCTCGGTGGCGTTGTGTTGCTGCTCTTCGGTCTGGGGGCGCTCTACACGCGCCAGCTGCGTCGGCGAAAGGCAAGGCTGGAGACCCTGGTCCTGGAGCGAACAGAAGACCTGGCCCGAGCCAACCGACAGCTCACTGAATTATCCTTTGTCGATCCCTTGACCAATGTCGCCAATCGTCGACGCCTGGACCGGGCCGGGCGCGATGAGATTCGACGAAGCATCGAACAGGGTCAGAAGCTCAGCCTGATCCTCCTCGACCTGGATCACTTCAAGCGCTTCAACGATCGCCATGGTCACCTGGCCGGCGATGAAGCCCTCAGATGCGTCGCACGCAGTATCGAGCAGATAATGCGATCCGGTGACCTGCTGGCACGCTTCGGCGGCGAAGAGTTCGCCTGCCTGCTGCCGAATACGTCGGCCAGCCAGGCGGCCGCGATCGCAGAGCGCGCGCGCGAAGCCGTACTCAAGGAATCGGAGCAAACGCTGGCCAGGCGCTTTGGCGCGCTCACGATCAGCGCCGGCGTCGCCACCTCACGCCCAGGTGAAACGGCCCTGGCATCGCTGATCGATCGCGCGGACAAGGCGCTGTATCAGGCGAAGCGATCGGGAAGAAACCGGATCATCTCGACGAACGGCACCGAAGAGCCCAGAACCCTCAACTAGAAAACAGGCGCCGGTCAGCACCGGCGGGGGCTCGTGGGCAATCTGCCGGGACTCAGGTCGCGGCCCGGAGCAGTTCGTTGACCGACGTTCGCGATCGGGTGCGTTCGTCGACCTGCTTGACGATGATGGCCGCATAGAGGCTGTGGCTGCCGTCCTGCGCCGGCAGGCTGCCGGCCACGACGACCGATCCGGCCGGGACGCGGCCGCTATGGATCTCGCCCGTCGATCGATCATAGACTCGCGTCGATTGGCCGAGAAAGACCCCCATGCCGATGACCGCGCCCTTCTCGACGATGACGCCCTCGACCACTTCCGAGCGCGCGCCGATGAAGCAGCCGTCCTCGATGATCGTCGGGTTGGCCTGGAGCGGCTCGAGGACGCCACCGATGCCGGCGCCGCCCGAGATATGGACACCCTTGCCGATCTGGGCGCAGGACCCGACCGTCGCCCAGGTGTCGATCATCGAGCCGGCGCCGACATAGGCGCCGATGTTGACGTAGCTCGGCATCAGCACCACGTCATCGCCGAGGTGGGCACCGCGACGCACGGTGGCCGTGGGCACGATCCGTGCCCCGCTCTGGCCCGGCGGGTCACCATCGTTGGAAAAACGCAGGTCGACCTTGTCGAAGAAGCGGCTCGCGCCGCCGGGCATTTCCCGATTCGGGGTGATCCGGAAGTGCAGCAGGATCGCCTGCTTCAACCACTCGTGCACCACCCAGCCGGTGTCGCTGGGCTCGGCAACCCGAAAGTCCCCGGTCTCCAGCCCGTGCAGGCATTCGTCGATACCCGCCCGCAGCTCCGGATCAACGGCCTTCGGCGATAGGGACGCTCGGTCCTCCCAGGCCTGTCGAATCAATCCCTGTAAATTGCTCATCTCGATACTCCCTGCTGTGGACACCTGGTCCGGGTCTACTGATTGGCGGTCGTCATGGCGCCGGGGGGATGGCGCCCGGCCCAACGCTAGCGCCCGGATCGTCTCATTCGTTTCTCATACATCCAGGCGACGGCGCAGCTCCTCCTCGAGGGCGCTGCGGTCTTCGTCACCAAGGGCGGCGCCCGCCGGGTCGGAAATCAGAAAAACGTCTTCGACGCGCTGGCCGAAGGTCGCGATGCGCGCATCGAACAGGCGCAGACCCCGGGTCACCATCGCCTCGGCGATCGCCGACAGAAGGCCGGGCCGATCCGTCGCTGCCACGTCAAGACGCGTCATGTCATCGACGGTCCTGATCTGAATTTCCGATCGGCCCATGAAGGGCTGGAGGCGTCGCGGAACCGGTCGCGGGGGCAGCGGGCGCACGGATTTGGCCGTCAGCTGGGTTCGGAGGAAACCCTCGAGGCGCGCAGCGTCCGAGGCGTTCAGCGGCCTCGACTGGCCGTCCATGACCTGGAAAAGATCCCAGCTGCGGCCATCAGTCGTGGTCACGACGCGAGCCGCCAGAACGTTGAGCTGCATCCGGTCCAGCTCGCGCGCAACGACGGCGAACAGACCGGCAAAATCTTCGGCGTGAACAAATACCTCGGTGACGCCGCGATCATCGAGGGTGCGCGTCGCGACGAGCGGCAGGTCGTCATCAGACAATACCTGCTGGGTGGTCCACGCCAGCTGCTCGGGATCGAGGCGGAGGAACGCCGACGGCGGCAGCGCCGCCCAGGCGGCCTGCGCATCGCGCGCGGAAAAACCCGATCCTTCGAGGACGCTCAAAGCATCCCGGCGTGTTTCCCCGATACTGTCCTCGAGATCGACCGACTCGGCCGGTCCCTGCCGGAGCGCCTCGGAGGCGGCCGTGTAGAGCTCCCACAGCAGGCTGTCCTTCCAGGAATTCCAGAGCTTCGGGCTGGTGGCAGCGATATCGGCCACGGTCAGAACGAACAGATGGTCGAGGCGGCGCTGGCTGCCGACGCGCTGGGCAAAACGATGCACCACCGCCGGATCGGTGATGTCTTCGCGCTGGCTGGTCATCGACATGATCAGGTGATCCTCGACCAACCAGACGACGAGATCCCGATCCTCGTCAGCCAGGTCCAGCTGGTCGACGAATTCGCGGGCGTCGCGAGCGCCCAGCTCCGAGTGATCGCCGCCCCGGCCCTTCGCGATGTCATGGAACAGCGCTCCAAGGTAGAGCACCTCGGGCCGCTCGATCCGCTCGAAGACCTGAATCGCATGCTTGAAGCGATCGGGATCGCGGCCATAGGTGAAACGCCGCAGATTGCGAATCACGAACAGCGTGTGCTGATCGACGGTGTAGACGTGGAAGAGATCGAACTGCATCCGGCCGGTGATCTCGCCGAAGGCGGGGATCAGCGCCCCGAGCACGCCGTAGCGATTCATCCTGGCAAGCTGGCTGTAGACCAGGCGCGGGCGCCGCAGCAGGCGGAGGAATTGATCGAGAATCTGCGGGTCCTTGCGGAAATTCTCATCGATCAGATAGAGGTGCTCACGGACGAGTCGAATCGTCGAGGCTCGGACGCCCCGGATCTCCGTGTGTTCGCAAAGCACCAGAAAAAGGCGCATGAGCAGCGCCGGCTGGATGACCAGGGCGTGCGGGTCCTTGAGCTCGAGGTAGCCGTCGCGGACGCGGAAGTGCTCGTCGATTTCCGACGACGGCAGGTGCTCGCGGCCGGCCAGCAGCTCCTCATCGAAGCTCTGGAGCAGGCGCTCATTGAGGCGGGCCAGCAGCATGACGTTGCGGTAGTAACGCTGCATGAATCGCTCGACGGGCTCGTTGCTTTGTTGCGTGTCGCCAAACCCGAACCATTCGGCCAGGCGGCGCTGATAGTCGAACAGGAGCCGCTCCTCGGTTCGACCCGACAGCTCGTGCAGGGCCCAGCGCACGCTCCAGAGAAAGTCCCGTCCGGCGACGAGGTCATCGTGCTCGCCCTCGCTCAGAAAGCCGTGCTCGACCAGGCCGTGAAGGGTGGAGGTTCCGAAATGACGATGGATGACCCAACCGATGGTCTGAAGATCGCGCAATCCACCGGGACCATCCTTCAGATTGGGCTCGAGGTTGTAGATCGTGTCCTCGTACTGGGCATGGCGTTCGTTCTGCTCCTTGAGCTTGGCGGCAAAGAACTGATCGGCAGGCCAGACCTGCGGGGGCGACATCGCCTCGACCATCTGGGCGAACAGTCTCCCCTTGCCCGCCATCAGCCGCGCTTCCATCAGATTCGTGGCCACGGTGACGTCGTTCTTGCCTTCCTTGAGGCAGTCATCGAGGGTACGCACGCTGTGGCCCGGCTGAAGGTCCGCATCCCAGAGAATCTGGATGAAACTTTCGAGCGCCTGCCGATGCAGCTCGGCGGAGCCCTCGCCCTCGAGCAGGATGAGCAGATCGACGTCCGAATGCGGATGCAGCTCGCCGCGGCCGAAACCGCCAACGGCGACCAGCTCGAGCGCAGAGTCAGGGGGCAGCAGGCGCTCCCAGGCCGTGAGAACGAGCTGTTCGATCACCCAGGCGCGGGCCTGAACCAGTTCACGAATGTCGGTTTTTGCCCGAAAGGCAGCATGAAGGGCTTGATCAGCCCCCCTGCGCGCGGCCCTCAGCGCGATGGCCAGCTCGTTGGGATCGCCCTGCAGTCGATTGAGTTCGATGAGATCCAGGCAGTGCCGAGTCGCCGGAACCGCGCTGAGGCGCTGAATCACAGCGGATCGTCGGGCAGTCGGGTCAACACATCGACACCGTCGTCGGTGACCGCCATGGTGTGTTCCCACTGGGCGGACAGGCTGCGGTCCTTGGTGATCACGGTCCATTCGTCGGGCAGCAGGCGCGTTCCGGGTTTGCCGAGGTTGATCATGGGCTCGATGGTGAAAGTCATTCCCGGCTCGAGGGTCACGCCCGTTCCGGGGCGGCCGTAGTGCAGGACCTGCGGCGGCTCATGAAAGACGCGCCCGATACCGTGTCCGCAGTACTCACGCACGACGGAACAGCGCTGACCCTCGGCATAGGTCTGAATGGCGTGCCCGATGTCGCCGAGGGTGACGCCGGGACGCACCTGATCGATACCGACCATCAGCGCCTCATGGGCGACGTCGCAGATCCGACGTGCCTTGACCGACGGTTCGCCGACAAAGAACATCTTCGAGGTATCGCCGTGCCAGCCGTCCTGGATGACGGTGACATCGATGTTCACGATGTCGCCATCCTTCAGCTTCTTCTCCGCAGGAATCCCGTGGCAGACGACGTGATTGACGGAGGTGCAGATCGATTTCGGGAAACCTCGATAGTTGAGCGGCGCCGGGACGGCCTTGAGTTCGTTGACGATGTAGTCGTGGCAGATCCGGTCGAGTTCGGCGGTCGTCACGCCGGGCTGAACGTGGGGACGGATCATTTTCAACACGCTGGCGGCCTGCTGGCCGGCCACGCGCATGGCTTCGATCTCCTCGGCGCTTTTCAGTTGGATGGAGTGGTTCATGTCGTTCGCTTAAGCGATGCCCGTTGGATGTGATGACAGCGCCTTGATTTTAACCCATGCACCATCATGATCCGTGGCGCTGGCTTATCACTTCATTCCTCAACCCGTGCCTTTTGGCACGTGCGAGCTCGGGAAAGCCGTGGCACCATGACGCTGGGAAGAATCAGGCTTGCGCGGGACAATCTCTTGAAACGAAGCAATCAAGGCAAGGCAATTTTTGTCGTTCTGGCCAGCGTGGCGATGATCGGCGGGGCGATCGCTGCTGTCATCGCGCTGTTCCTGATGCGTCCGTCGCCCGAGCAGCGCGAGGTGCAGACCTCAGCCATGGTCGTCAACGTGGTGCGCGCACAGGAGGAGGAAGGGAGCTTCGAAGTGGTAGCGCAGGGCACGGTGCGCCCGGTGACCCAGACGCGACTGGCCGCCGAGGTCAGCGGCGTTCTGGTCGAGATCAGCGACAAGTTCGTCGCCGGCGGCTTTTTCCAGGCCGGCGAAGTGCTGGCCCGCATCGATCCAAGCGACTATGAAGCCGCGCTTCTCCAGGCGGAGGCCGAGCTGGCGGCCGCCCAGGCGCGACTGGCCGATGAGACCGCGCGCTCGGAACAGGCCGCTCGCGACTGGGAGCGGCTGAACGGGCCGGGTCGAACGCCCGGTGATCTCGTTCTGCGGCTGCCCCAGGTGGCCGAAGCGCGGGCCTCCGTCCAGGCCGCGGAAGCAGGCGTGCTTCGGGCCCGTCGAAATCTCGACCGGACCGAAATCAGCCTGCCCTACGCGGGCCTGGTCCGCTCACGAGACGTGGACCTGGGCCAGTACGTATCGCCAGGCAGCGCGCTGGGCGTGACCTTTTCGGTCCAGACCGCAGAAGTGCGCCTGTCGCTTTCCAATCAGGATCTCAGCTTTCTCGATCTGCCCCAGCCAGGTCGAGAACCCGGATGGCGGGCCCCGGTCCGCCTGACCGGCGAGGTGGCCGGCCAGCGCGGCGAATGGACCGGGCGAGTGATCCGCACCGAGGGCGTGGTCGATGAGAATACTCGCCTGAGCTATGCCGTGGTTCAGATCGATGATCCCTACGGCCTGGACTCACAGGCCTGGGACACGCCGCTGCAGATCGGGACCTTCGTGCAGGCCCGCATCGAAGGGCGCGACGCCACGGGGCTGATCGTGCTGCCCCGATCCGCGCTGCGCCAGGGCGATCAGGTTTTCGTGGCGGACGAGGACGGCACGCTGGCAATTCGAGACGTCAATGTGATTCGCTCCACCACCGACAAGATCTATCTGCAGGGCAACCTCATGGTCGGCGAGCCGGTGATCACCACGGCGATCCCGGCGCCGATCCCTGGCCTGCCGGTCACGATCCAGAGCCAGGGCGAGTCCTCCGAGCCCGAATTGAGAGTCCTGCCGGCGTCGGAAGAGCTGGCAGACAGTGCGCCCGAATCCGCCTGATGAAAACGCTCGAGACGATCTCAGCCTTTCCGGAGCTTCACGATGCAGGTTGAACGCAACTGGTACGGCAACATCATCGCCTGGTTCGCCAACAATCCCGTGGCCGCGAACCTGCTCATGCTGGTTCTGATCGCAGGCGGCATCCTGACCGCCCTGACGATCAGCAAGGAAACCTCACCCAGGATTGAAATCGACAACATCACCGTGTCAGTGCCCTACCGCGGCGCGACGCCTCGCGATGTCGAACAAGGCGTCCTGATCAAGATCGAGGAGGCGATCCAGGATCTCGACGGCATCGAGGAAATCATTTCCACCGCCCAGGAAGGGCGGGGCACGGTCAACGTCCGCGTGGACTCGGACTGGGACGTGCTCGAGGTGCTCGATACGGTCAAGGGCCGCGTCGACGCCATCTCGACCTTTCCCGCGGAGACCGAGCGCCCCACCTATCAGCGCAGCACCTGGTCGCAGCAGGTGATCTGGGTCTCGGTGTTCGGCGAGGTCGATGAGCGCACGATGAAGGAGGTCGCACGCGAGATCGAAAACGAGATCACCGCCCTGCCAACGGTCACGCGGGCCGAAGTGCTGGGCGCACGACCCTACGAGATCGGCATCGAAGTACAGGAGGAGACGCTGCGCGCCTACGATCTGACGCTCAGCGAAGTCGCCCAGGCCATTCGCGCCTCCTCCCTCGATCTGCCCGGCGGGCGCATCCAGGCCGAAGGCGGTGACGTCCTGCTGAGAACGGTCGGGCAAGCCTATGTCGGACGGGATTTCGAAAACATCTTAATCCGCACCAATCCGGACGGGAGCCGGATCCGGGTCCGCGACATCGCCGAGATCAAGGACGATTTCGTCGAGGACGAGGTCTATGCTCGCCACAATGGCCAACCGGCAATGGCGATCCAGGTTTTCAGCGTCGGGGACCAGGACGCGATCGCGCTCTCGGAAGATGTGCGCGCCTATGTGGATCGCAAGCAGGCTCAGCTGCCCGAGGGACTGAATCTGGCCTGGTGGGCGGACGTGTCCTACTACCTCGAAGGGCGCCTGGCCCTGATGAGTGAAAATCTGATCGCGGGCGCCGTCCTGGTGTTTCTGATCCTGACCCTGTTCCTGCGCCTGAAGCTGGCCTTCTGGGTCATGATCGGCCTGCTCGTCGCCTTCCTCGGCGCGCTCTGGGTCCTGCCCGCCGCCGGCGTGACGATCAACCTGGTCAGCCTGTTCGGCTTCCTGGTGGTGCTCGGCATCGTCGTCGACGACGCCATCGTGATGGGCGAATCCGCCTACACGGAGATTCGCGAGCACGGTCAGTCGACGGAGAACGTCATCAACGGCGTACTCAAGGTGGCGACACCGGCGACCTTCGGCGTGCTGACGACCATTGCCGCGTTTTCACCGACCTTGATGGTCTCGGGCGTCGCGGGCGCCTTCTTCGCGCCCATCGGCTGGGTGGTCGTGCTCTGCCTGCTGATGTCCCTCGTCGAATCCAAACTGATCCTGCCGGCCCACCTGGCGCATATGCGTCCGAGCCGATACTCGCACGACGATCCGCCGCGCTTCATCCGCTTCCAGCGGGCGTTTTCGGACACCCTTTATCGATTCGTCGACCGCTATTACCTTCCCTCACTGCGCGTTGCCCTGCGCAACCGATACCTGGCGGTGGCCGGATTCATTGCCGTCCTGATCCTGAGCTTCGGCCTGCTGGCCAGCGGCGCGCTGCGCGTGGTGCTGCTGCCGGATTTCGCCAGCGACTTTCTGCGGGTCAATCTGCAGATGAACGAGGGCACGCCAGCGGAGCTGACCCAGGCGAACCTGGACATCCTGATCGAGGCTGCTGAGCGGGTCGATACGCGAGTGCAGGAAAGTGAAGGTTTTCCCGAGCCCATGATTCGAACGGTCTTTGCCTGGGCCGACTCCAACACCTCCGGCAACATGCTGATCGAATTGACGAGAGACGAGGCCAACCGCATCATCATCCCCGAATTCGAACGCCTGTGGCGCGAGGAAGTCGGCGTCATCCCCGGCGTGCGCGCCCTCCAGATCGGCAGCGCTGGCGGTCCAGGTGGGGATGGCCCGGACCTCAGTTTTCAGCTGGTCGGCCGTGACCTCGACCAGCTCCAGGCAGCCGCAGCCGAACTGGAGGCCCGTATCCGAAACTTCGCCGGCACCTTCGATATCCGCAACTCCTTCGAAGGCGGCGTGCGCGAACTGCAGCTCAAGATCCGGCCGGAGGCCGAAGTGCTGGGCCTGACCCAGCAGGATCTCGCGCGCCAGGTGCGCCAGGCCTTCTTCGGTGAAGAGGTGCAACGCATCCAGCGCGGCCAGGACGACGTCCGCGTCATGGTTCGCTATCCGAAGGCTCAGCGAGAATCGGAAGGCTACCTGGAAGCCATGCGCATCCGGACCCCCGAGGGTCAGGAAGTCCCCTTCAGCGCCGTGGCCGACGTGGAAGTGGGCAGCAGTCCGTCGAGCATTCGGCGCTACGACCGGGAGCGTTCGATCAGCGTGACCGGGCGCATCGACAAGGATCTGGCCGAACCGGGCCGAATCGCCGGGGAGATTCGCACGAGCATCCTGCCCGACATCCTGAGTCGCTATCCCGGCGTGGGTTATCGCCTGGGCGGAGCGACTCGCAGCGAGATGGAGCTGCGGACTGATCTGACCGTGGGCTTTCTCGCCGCGATGGCCGCGATCTATATCCTGCTGGCCATTCCCCTGAAATCCTATCTGCAGCCGCTGCTGATCATGTCGGTGATTCCCTTCGGCATGGTCGGAGCGCTCGTAGGTCACTGGCTGCTGGGTATTCCGCTCAGCCTGCTGAGCCTGTGGGGCATCATTGCGCTGGCGGGCGTCGTGGTGAACGACAGCCTGATCCTCGTCGACTTCGTCAATCGTAGTCGCGCCGCCGGTGAGTCCCGCGTCGAGGCGGCAATCATGGCGACCCGCTCGCGATTCCGCGCCATCGTCCTGACTTCGGCCACGACCTTCCTCGGCCTGGTACCGATCCTTTTCTTCGAAGACAGCCTGCAGGCGCAGATCGTCGTGCCGATGGCCGCCTCCCTGGCCTTCGGTATCCTCTTCGCGACGGTGATGACGCTGGGCCTGATTCCGATCCTGTACCTGATCGGCGATGATCTGACCGCCCTGACCTCGCGCCTGTTCGGGCGCTCCCGCGAACCGGCGTCGGCGCGCGGTTAAGGGTTTGGATCCAGCAAATCAGGCGCGCGTTCCGAACAACCAGTCGAAGATCGGGTAGGTGATGTTGAAGTTCCTGTGCGACATCAGCGCCGGCCGATGATGCTCGAAGTGCAGGCGGCGCAGCCGTCGCAAAGCGGGCAGTCGAAACCAGGACGATTCCTCGGGCAGGTGGTAGGCCAGATGGAGCAGTTCGTAATTGAGGTAGTAGGCCAGGCCCGCGATCAGAAACAGCCAGGCGACGTTCGCGCTCAAGGTCCAGGCGAGCAACAGGCCGACGGGGAGCGCGAAAGCGCCGAAGAAGAACACCATCAGGAGCGGCGGGAAAAGAACGGCGCGATAGTCCAGCGCGCTGTCCATGGCCATGCGATCGGCAGTAAAGAATCGATGGTGCTGGCGGGTGTGGCGGTGGAAAACCAGCCTGAGCCCGCGGACCGGTCGATGCATGACCCAGCGGTGGCCGACGTATTCGGCGAAGTTTGCGTAGATGAAGGCGGCCGGCAGCGTCAGCCACTCCAGGGCCCGAACCGCTTCGAGCTGGCTGACCGCCAGTGCGGTTCCACCCAGCGTGAAGGCGAGGATGAACAGCAGGTGACCCGCGCCGGAGTAGCGAGCGGGGATATGGACCTGCCGGTAATGCTGGCGATAATCGGCGTTTGTCTCCATCCGGCAAGATTGCCAGTCTGCCTATTCCAAAAGCAAGCCCCCCGGAATCCGGCCTGGACCCGGCGATGCAAGACCCTGGATCCTGCTGATCGAGAGTAAGGCCATCCATTGACGTAGAATCGTGGCATGAGCAAGGCGTACTTGAAAGGCAAGACCGTCTCCCTGGTTCTAGGCTCCGGCGGCGCGCGGGGCTTGGCACACATCGGCGTCATCCGTGAGCTTCAGAAGGCCGGTGCTCAGATCGAAGCGATTGCCGGCAGCTCCATGGGCGCCCTCGTCGGCGGAATCTATGCTGCCGGCAAGCTGGACGCCTATGAAGAATGGGTCTGCGCCCTCGAGCAATCGAACGTCTTTTCGCTTGTCGATTGGACCTTTTCCGGCGGCGGTCTGATCAAGGGCCGCAAGATCATCAGCAAACTCTCGGAGCTCGTCGGCGAAATCAATATCGAAGAACTCGATATCGACTACACCGCCGTGGCGGTGGATCTGGAGCAGGGTCGGGAAGTGTGGCTGGATCGCGGCCCCCTGTTCGATGCCATTCGCGCATCGATCGCAATCCCGGGGATCTTCACCCCCCATCGCTATCGGAATCGCATCCTGATCGACGGCGGCATTCTCAATCCGATTCCCGTTGCCCCAACGCTGCGCCAGATGAGCGATCTGACCGTCGTGATCGACGTCAACGGTCCCTCGAGCCCGGCGGCAGAGTCGGACCGGCGGCGAAAGGAGCAGCAGCGAGCCAACGACGAGGATGCCGACACGGGTGACCCGGCCAACGTCGGCTTGATGGACAAGCTTCGCGATTTTGTCGACGGCATCAGCTCGGACCGCGGCGCGAAGGAATCGAGCCCACCGGGCCTGTTTGCCATCATGCTGCGCTCACTCGACATCATGGAATCAACGATAACGCGGCAACACCTGGCCATCTTCCAGCCCGATCTGGTGGTGCAGGTTCCGAAGAACGTCGCGGCCATTCACGAATTCCATCGCGCCCGCGAAATCATCGAGCACGGCGCTCGCCTGGCGCGCAGAGAATTCAGCCAGGAGCCGACCCGGCATGGAGCGGATCATGTTTGAAGAAGAAACCGACGAAGAGAATCTGGAGCTGTTCAATGCGGCGGCCGATGCGGTCGTCGAGCTGGGCAACCAGCTCGGAGACGAGCATCCGGACTCCGACCCGTGGGCCCTGGCTGACGGGCTGCTTGCCGGCGCTGTTCATTTCTGGATGTTCGCCCACCAGCCCCAGGAGCACCCCGACGAGGATGACATGATGAGCGCGCGTGAACGCATCGAAGAGCTGCTGCGCCAGGCCGTGCAGTCGGCCGAGGAGAGCGAGTACCTCCACTCCCCTCGCGACGAGGACGTCGGCCGCGCGTAGGTTGGTTGGGTTGGTTGGGTTGGTTGGGTTGGTTGGGTTGGTTTAGTTGGTGTTGCCGGCCAAAGCAGAACAACCAACAAAACCAACCAACCAACCAACCAACCAACCAACCAACCAACTAAACCAACTAAACCAACTAAACCAACTAAACCAACTAAACCAACTAAACCAACTAA
>CAZDFS010000003.1:0-20340 GCA_964504865.1 uncultured Wenzhouxiangella sp. | reverse complement strand
ACCATTCCCACCATCATTCCGCTCGGTCGGCGTCGCGGATCGCTTTGAATTCGTTCCCCTCGCGCCAGTTAGGCCAGTCCTCGCTATCGGCCAGGGTGCGGCCAACGACGTAGAGCAGCTCCATGTCCTCGGCCACGCCATCAAAGGTCCAGGTCGGATCGAACTCATCGGCAGGCTTGTGATAGGCGACGGCGCGGTACTCGCTGGCCTTCTCCATGCCGTAGTCTCGCCCGAACTCGCGGTGCACCACGCCGCCTTTGGCGTAGAGGGCCGGAATGCCGACGCGGGCAAAATTGAAGTGATCACTGCGGTAGTAGTAACCCGCCTCGGGCGTCGGTTCCTGAACCATCTCCCGGCCCTGGGCCAGCACAGCCGGTTCAAGCACGTCCTCGAGCTCGGAGGCGCCGAAACCGACGACGGACACGTCCTGCGTCGGGCCGATCAGCGTCAGCGCGTCCATGTTGATCGCAGCGACGGTCTGGCGAGTTGGAATCACCGGGTTATTGGCGTAATAGCGTGACCCCAGGAGGCCGTATTCCTCCAGGGTGACTGCCAGGAAGATCACGCTCCGCTCCGGCGAACCGGCCTCCTGATAGAGGCGAGCGATCTCGAGCAGGCCGGCCGTTCCCGAGGCATTGTCAACCGCGCCGTTGTAGATTCCCGAGCTGCCCGGAAGCGCCAGATTGCGCCCCAGATGATCCCAGTGGGCGACGTAGATGACGGCTTCGTCGTCTCGCTGACTCCCGGGAATCTTCGCAAGCACGTTGTACGACTCCCCATAGCGAACGCTGTTGCGAACGCTACCGCTGGCCTCGGTCTGCAGGCTCACGGCCTGAAAGCCGGCGCTCTTGGCCAGCTCCTTCTGGGCCTGATAATCAAGCCCTGCGCGTTCGAAGAGCTCTTCGGCCGTGTCCACGGTGATCCAGCCCTCCAGGGCCACTTTGCCTGCAGAAGACGCTTCGTCCAGCGCAAACTGAGCGCCCGACCAGGAGTTGATCACCACATCCCAGCCATAGGACGCCGGCTCGGTTTCGTGAACAATCAATGCGGCGGCGGCCCCCTGGCGCGCAGCCTCCTCGTACTTGTAGGTCCAGCGACCGTAGTAGGTCATGGCTCGGCCATTGAACAGCTCCGGATCCCCGGTGGCGTAGCCCGGATCGTTAACCAGAATCACGACCGTCTTGCCTTCCACGTCGAGCCCCTCGTAGTCGTTCCAGTCGTATTCCGGCGCCACGACGCCGTAGCCGACAAACACCAGCTCCGAGTTCTCGATACCGTGCGCCTCGGTGCCCAGACGGTTGGAACCGATGATCATCTGCTCGGGATAGGTCAACACCCACTCCTCATCGCCATAGCTCAAGCGCAGATCAGAGCGCTCGGCATTGGTCAGCTCCACCATCGGAACGGACTGCAGATAGCTATCGCCGTTGCCCGGCGCCAACCCAAGGGCCGCGAATTCGCCCACCAGGTAGTCCAGCGTCAATCGCTCGCCGCGCGTGCCGGGCGCGCGCCCTTCGAATTCATCGGAGGACAGCGTCTCGACGTGCTCTCCGTAGGCCTCCTTATCGACGCCGTCACCCGGCACCTCGGCGAGGGTCGGACCCGACGAGCCTGCAGCGCTGTTCATTGGCTCTGTGACTTCCGCCCGGGCGGGAGCATCGGGGCTGGCCGCCGGTGGTTCGGCGTCGCCACAGGCAATCAGCGCAAGTGGCGTCAGGAACAGGAGGAGGGATACGCGGTTCAGGGGCATGGGCGGCAGACTCGAAGATGACCAGCCAACGATTGTAGCTCAGGCAGGACCAGGGAGCTTCGCCGGGTGCTCGGCGGCTATCGCTGCACACCAGAAGCCCGCGACATGGTCCGTGAGAATCCGCCAAATGCGCCCCCTTGGCAGCGACGTCCGGGCCTTGCTTGGAGTCGTAGCACCTGTCTTTGCGAGATCGCTCGCCGCGGCCTCCAACCGCACTTAGGTCCTTCCGAACAAGAAAGCCGAAACCTGCCTTGCGGCCCCCAAAGGCCAGTCCCGACTGGTTTTCCTCCAGATTGATTCAGCGCGTCCCTAGATCACACCATTTTCGAAGGCCTTGAGAACCGCTCGCGTGCGATCACGAACACCCATCTTCGAAAGCACGTTGGAGACATGATTCTTGACCGTGCCTTCAGCGACGTTCAGAGCGTTGGCAATTTCCTTGTTGGAGTAGCCGCCAGCCATCAGGCGCAGGATCTCGGTTTCCCGCTCGGTCAGCGGGTCCGGCTGCTCGAGGCTGTGGAAATCGGTTCTGATCTTGCCCAGGCCCTTCAGCAGGCGCTCCGTTACCGCCGGTTTGACGATGGTCTTGCCCGCGGCCACCGAGCGAACGCCTTCGAGCAGCTCATCGAGGCCGACATCCTTGAGCAGATAGCCCCGAGCCCCGGCGCGGATTCCGGACAGAACCAGCTCATCGTCATCGAAGGTGGTGAGAATGATCGTCGGGGGCAGCGCATTGCGGCCCCCGAGCGTCTGCAGCACGTCGAGTCCGGTTTTTCCGGGCATACGCATGTCCAGAAGAACCACGTCAGGTTCGAGATCCGGAATGGCATCGATGGCCGCCTCACCATCGACAGCCTCTCCGATCACTTCGATATCGTCGGACAATTCCAGCAGCGAACGCACGCCCTGGCGAACCAGCGTCTGATCGTCGACCAGCATCACTCGAATCATGAAGTTCCCTCCGTTGGCAACCAGGCCCGCACTTGGAAACCGGCCCCGGGCCGGGTCGCGATATCCAACCGCCCACCGAGTTCCTTCAGTCGTTCTCGCATCCCGTTGAGACCGTTTCCGGGCATCAGTTCCGTCGCACCCCGTCCATCGTCACGCGCCCGCAGAGACAGACCATCTCGACCGGTCTCCAGGGTTATCCAGAGGTTGCTCGCCGAAGCGTGCCGAGCCGTGTTGGTAATCAATTCCTGGGCGCAGCGCAGGAGAATCTGCGCTCGCCGCGGGTCGGCTGAAGCCTGCGCTTCCGGGATATCCAGGTGCACCTGAAGCTCGGGCACACCCTCGGCCAGCATTTCCAGTGCCTGGCGAAGATCGACCCGATCATCCCGCCGCATGTCGCTGACCACCTCTCGGACATCGGACAGGAGCAGTCGAGCCACCGTTGCGGCCTGATCGACGTGCTCTTTCGCCTTATCCGTCGTCAGGTGGCTCGCCACTTCCAGGTTCAGGGTCAGTGCCGTCAGGTGATGGCCGACAAGATCGTGGAGGTCCCTGGAGATCCTGACGCGCTCCGCAATCCGGGTGTTTTCGGTCAGAAGGGACTGGGTGGCCAGGAGTTCGGAATTCACGCGCCTGAGCTCACCGCGCGCCTGCACCTGCTTCAACGCCAGCAGCGAGGCAACGAAGGGGAAAAGCGTCAGCCCGAAATTCATCAGGAAAAACACCAGGGCAATCATCCATCCGCCCTCGGGCGTCAGCAGGGCGATGGCCCCCATTGCCATGGCCAGGACGATCATCCAGCCAGCACCGAGCACCACCGGCAGCATCCACGGGAGGATGGAAGCGATTACCATTGCAAACAGACTGCCGATCCCTGAACGAGTGAAGTAACTCACCGCAAACGCCGACACGGACATCACCAGCAATACGGTGACCCGACGCCAGAGGGGTGAGCGCCACTGCATACGAACCGTTGGATGCAGGAAAGCCAGCAGGAACAGAATCGCCCCGGACCACCACCCGAGCATCGCCTCGCGCGTCGGAGGCTCAGAGGTCAATAGCGGGAGGAGTCCTAGCGGAATCGCGGCGAGAACCCAGACGAGAAGGCCGAAATAGCGCAGCCAATCTACAGGCTGTCCTTCCAGAACCCGAAAAAACGAAGACGATGGTCGATCGCTCATGTGCCTATCATAAGCGCTTTGGCCACCCTCCAAGAATCAGGATCGATCATTGACAGCAATCCACGACGACGTCCTCCGCCTCGGCGACGCCGACCATGAGCAGGTCAGCCGGTTTCTCTTATCCCTTGGATTGTCACTGGTGACGGTGGCCCCTGAGTCGACTATCCCTGCGAGCTTCTGGGGAGACCCGGAAGCGGGCATCAGAAAATCCTCACTCTACGCGCGGGCGGACACACCACTGCATTCCATTCTGCACGAGGCCTGCCACTTTCTATGCATGAGCGCAGAGCGACGAGAACGACTCGATACCAATGCGGGAGGTGACTATGCGGAGGAAAATGCCGTGTGTTATCTCCAGATCCTCCTTGCGGACAGGATCGAAGGGTTCGGCCGCGATCGCTGCCTCGAGGATATGGATCGCTGGGGCTACAGCTTTCGACTGGGTTCCGCGAGGGCATGGTTCGAGAACGACGCTGAGGATGCTCGCGCCTGGTTGGTACGACGTGGCCTGTTGACGTGAGTTGAAGAAGAAAATCAACCTCGCACGCGCGGGCGTTCGCCAATCAGCGGCATCTTGCTTCCAGCAAACCACCACAGACTTCCGAACTGCGCGGAGGCGCAGAGGCACGGGAAAAGAAGAAAGAGGAAAAGAAACAGGATTGAATCCCTGCCGCCAACTTCCGAAATAGTTCTTTCTCGGACTTCTTGATGGCCTGTCGGTCGTTCCTTCTCTCGCTCCGCGTCTCGGCGTCTCTGCGTATTTTGCGCGAGCATTGATTTTTTTCAAAGTCAGCCTTCCGTGCATTAAAAAAGCCGCCGAGCTTGTGGCTCGGCGGCTTTTCGTTTTACTGCTGACTCAGGCGGACGAGCCGCCTGAGTGATCAGCTAGACTTAGCTGGCGCGGAAGAAGCGAATGCCAATTCCACCGGCGATCAGCATCAGCATGCTGAACAGAACCAGCGCCCAAGGCTGCATGGTCGGAACCGGAATGAACTGGAATTCCTGGACGCCGCAGCTCAGGTTATGAACGCCGTCGAAGTTGGCGTCATCCGGGCTAGTGCAGGTCAGGTCAGCGGTGAAGGTGTCTCCCTGCATGGCATCATCCGGGAGGCGGCAGCTCAGGAAGAAGTCCACAGAGTCATTCGCCGGAATCGTTACCGGGAAAGACAGAGCTGGACCGCCCTGTGTGGCCGAAGCAACAAACAATCCTGCATCAGCTCCCGACAGCCCACAAGTCACGTCTCCATCCGCAGAACCGGTATTGGTGAAGGAACCTGGACCGAAATCAATAATCGTTCCAGCCGGGCCTGAACCCAGGTCGACCGCACCGAAGTCCGGGTTCACCGCCAGAACCGGAACCGAATCCGCTTCACCCGTTACCGGCACTTCGAAGGTGCCGACGTTGGTGACGGCGGTCACGGTACCCGTGTAGGGGCCATTGGCTGCTGCGTCGAAGGTCACGGTCACGGTGCACGTTGCACCCTGCGCCAGGGTGGCCGGGCAGTCAGTCGCAATAGAGAACTCCGCGTCACCCGCGTAGCTCAGGTCGTTCAGCTCCAGGGTTGAACCCGCGTCACCGTCGTTCGTGACGGTATGAACGATGGACTGTGGCATGTCACCCAGGTCAACCGTTCCGAAGGCGGCCGTGGCCGGGTCGATGGCGAAAGAAGCCACCGGGCCTGCCGTCCCTTCTCCTGTCAAAACAACCGCGCCGTCGGCGACGTCAGCGAATACATCGAAAGTGGCTGAAAAAGTCGCAACAGCATTGACTGCAAGCTCGATATCCACGGTGCACTGGCCACCAGCGGAAACTGCGAACGAGGTTCCGACGCAAGTACCGCCCACAATGCTGAACTGTGCAGCGTCTGCGCCACTAAAGTCCAGATTGGACACGTTGACGTCGGGCGCACCGGCAGCACCGGTGTTCGCAATTGTCACGGTTTCAGGACCAAGCGTCGTCGGTGAAATGCCCGAACCGAAATCAATTGAGGGGGGCGTTACTTCAAGCACAGCCGGCGGCCCAGCAATGAATTCGACGCCACCATCGTTCAAGACGGTGCCAGTTCCGACTGGTTCTTCCCCGAAAATCGCCACCGTGATTGGAGTAGTGACGTCCGCAGTGCCACCGGCTACGTCAAACGTGATCGTACCATTCGCGTCTGAAGCCAGGGGCGTTCCCGGGAAATTCGAGATAGAGATTCGAATTGTCGACGGATTGATTTGATTGCAGGCTTCCGGAACTGCGGCGTCGACGCTCGTGAAACAATTCAGAACTGCTGGGCCACCACCGTCGAGTACCGGAGTGAGAATTGAGTCGTCAAAAGTCACATCAACTTGAATGCCTTCAAGACCACCGCCCACGACCAAGTTCCAATCGACTGCTACCGTTGCGGACCCATTAGGTGCTTGTTCATTTTCCACAGTGAAGCTTTGAGCCATGACGACCGTTGACAGACTCAATAGCATCAAAGCGTAGAAAATGCGTGTATATAAATTAAGTTTCATCATTTTATTCCTAGCTAGAATGTTGGTTTGTTAACTATTGAGGTCGCAACTCTCGTTGCCGACGATCGTTTGGTTGTAGACCCCGAAAGCATCGCTGATGTTAATGATGCCATTCTGGTCATAATCTGGTTGACCATTCGCAAATACCCCACTACCCGATGATTCACTGAAAATAGCGAAAAAGTCGCTCAGGTTGAGGAAATCGCGAGGATCACCCGGTGCGGCGGTCAATCCGCGGCAGAGCCTGCCAGGACGACTGATCCTGCGAGAATCGAAGTCGTCAAAGTCCATAGTGCCCGTAGCGCCGCCGTTCACGTTTCCGAGAGAAGCATCCGCGATCTGGAAGCCACTCGTGTCGAGAGCCGTTCCGAAGGTGGCGTCTGCAGCGCCGTTGACGGAGAAGCGAATATCCGCGCTAGCCGCCGCTTCCCAAACGAATTCGATTGAGTGCCAACCGGAACCAACGCCCGTGAAGGTCAGGAAGTTCGTGTCTGCGCCGTTATCGGCAACCTGGAGAGTCACGTCACCCGGTGAGGCGGCGCCAGTGTCGTCGGCGTTGTACCAGACGCGTACGCGGAAGTCAGTGCCGTCGGTGGCCTCATAAATGATGACCGGGTCCGTGCCCGCATCGTCGAGGTAGGCGTAGAAACGCGCGATGTAGCTTCCCTCAGCCGAAGGCGTTTCGTCCGTGACGTATGCAGCAACACCACCCGGCGTGCGCAGCCCGCAGGGACCGGCATAGCGGCGATTGTCGGCACCTTGCGTACCGGCATCGGCATTCGTCAACCCGACAGGGGTCGACCAATTGTCGACGACACAGGTCTGCGCCTGGGCATTCATTGAGAGACCAAGCAGGGCTGCCGCCGCAACTCCGCCGATCATTGTCTTGACGGTCAGAGCAGAGCGGCTCGAACCATGGCTTGTTTCGTGTTTCATCAGTCACACCTCATTGTGGATATTTCGCGAAGTCATCGAAAATTCTTCACGCCCGAAGCGAATTCTTCTTATCGCCTCCCCGGTCGCTCGAGCGCTCAGCGCGCGCGAAAATGGGCGAGAATCAGCCTCACTAGCCGGAGTGTAGCGCATGCACCCCACACTCGCAACCAAGGTGAACGTTGTAGAACCGACCCTCATCCGCAGCGGATCCAGTCAGCCCTCGCCTGTTCGGGCGCGCTCACTGGTAAATACGCAATCAGGTCGCAAACAAGGTCAAATTTTTTTGACAAGGTGCAGGAAACCCAGGTTCAAGGCGCAAAGGCCCGGAGGCGCATCCAATACGATTGGCTCTTGGCCCTGCGCCAGCCAGCTACGAAAAAACCCGCGGGTCGCGGGCAGCAATATCGGGGGCCCCGTTCGAAATTGGTGTTTCCCCGGGATTGACTGCGCCGCTGCGCGGCTTGCCCTGCGGGTTGCTCCGGCCTTTGGCCTGCGCATCGATCCCTCTCCCCCAGCCAGATACGAAAAAACCCGCGTTTTGCGGGTTTTTTCGTATCTGGCTGGGGGAGAGGGATTCGAACCCCCGCTGACGGAGTCAGAGTCCGTAGTCCTACCACTAGACGATCCCCCAAAACTGGATCGTTTAACTTCTTCGCCAACGAAAATCATCTCATTGGCGAGAGGATTGTCGTCGCTGGCAAGGCTTCAGTTCGTGAAGGAAGCGCAGTGTACTCGTAGTACATGAGCATTCCGGAGCGCATTGAAACGCGGCCAGCGGCGGCAAGACGCCGCCAAATCAGCGCTTGGAGTACTGGGTGGCCTTGCGTGCCTTATGCAGGCCGATCTTCTTGCGCTCGACAGCACGGGCGTCGCGGGTCACGAAGCCGGCGCGACGGAGCGGCGATCGAAGCTCTTCGTCGTACTCCATCAGCGCACGGGCCAGGCCCAGACGGATAGCACCGGCCTGGCCGGTGGTGCCGCCGCCTTTGACGGTGACGTTGACGTCGAACTTGTCCAGCAGCTCGACCAACTCGAGCGGCTGACGAACGATCATCTGCGCGGTCTTGCGGCCGAAGAACTCGTCAAGCGGCTTGCGATTGACGGTGATTGCTCCGGTGCCGCGACGCAGAAAAACGCGAGCGCTCGAGGTCTTGCGACGTCCGGTGCCGTAAAACTGTTCAGTAGCCATGGTTCTTGTTCCCTGATTCAGATGTCCAGCGCCTGCGGCTGCTGGGCGGCATGCGGATGTTCGTTGCCGGCGTAGATCTTGAGCTTGCGAAGCATTTCACGACCGAGCGGGCCTTTCGGCATCATGCCCTTGACCGCCAGCCGAATCACTCGCTCGGGCTTGCGCGCCAGAAGCTTTTCGAGGCTGATCGACTTCAGGTTGCCGATGTATCCCGTGTGGTGGTGATACATCTTGTCGCTCATCTTGCGGCCAGTCGCCTGAATCTTTTCCGCATTGATCACGACGATGTAATCGCCGGTATCCATATGCGGCGTGTATTCCGGCTTGTGCTTGCCGCGAAGGCGACGAGCGATCTCGGTGGCTAGACGACCCAACGTCTTGCCGTCGGCATCGACCAGATGCCACTGCCGCCGAATATCCTGCGGTCGGGCGCTGTAGGTTTTCATGAAGCTCATCTCGCTTGAGTCTGTTTGCTGCGCGAAAGAGCGGGAATTCTACAGGAAGAATTCTGACCGCGCAACGGGTTCGATCAGTCTTCTGACAAGTCGGGAAGGCGCAGCCGCTCAACCACCCGACCGCCGGTCAGGTGCGACTCGAAGATTTCGTCGAGATCGTCCTCATCGACAAAGGTGTACCAGATGCCCTCCGGGTAAACGACCAGACAGGGGCCCTCTTCACAGCGATCGAGGCAGCCGGCGCTGTTGACCCGAACACGCTCCGGGCCTTCGTGAAGGCCGAGCGCCTTGACGCGTGTCTTGAAGTAGGCTCGCAGACGTGCGCTGTCGCATTGACCGCAGGAGGGACGCTCGGCGCCGTCGGGACGCTCGTTGGTGCAGAAGAAGTAATGCTGACGGTAGTAGCCCACGGTCACTCGCCGAAGTTGTAGACGAGGTTCACGGTCGTCAGCGTGTCGGTTTTCTTCCGCCCCGGATCCACGTCCGTATTGTGGCGGACCGATACTCCGGCCTTCAGGGCCAGGCGCGCATTGATCGCCACCTGCAGCCCGAGGACGTTCTCGGCGAAGGTGTTGTCGGACCCCGCCTCGACGAGCAGTCGATTGGTCAACTCCGTGCTGTCGGAAATCGTCCAGGCATAATCCGCCAGCCCGCGAAGAATGGCCTCGTTCTCGGTCTCGTTGCTGACACGGCGCTCAGCAAGGCGGAAACCCGGACCCGCCTCCAGACTGAGACGATGCCGCTCGTTGTCGATCAAGCGATGTCCCGCCCCCAGCGACACGGTGCCTTGATAGTTGTAAGCGGAAAAGCGGTCCCGGTCGTAACGCAGAGCGCCGAACAGGTAGCTGCGCTCGCTGAAACTGTAGTTGGTTCGATTGGTTGCCACGAAACGATTGGAATTGGTATTTCCATCATCGCGACCGTAGACGAAATTGGCCGTGGACTCGTTGAGCCAGGGGCCGTTTTCCCAGGTCAGGTTCAGGGCGCTATTGAATGTCTCGGTTTCACTGTTGCCGCTGGCCAGAAGAAGACCGAGCTCACCGCTACCGGAAAATTCAGCATGCGCCGCCATCGGGGCGACGAAAATGGCGCCGCAGAAAAGCAGCTTCAGGGCGTTTGAACGCATGGACCGTTCCTGATTCCGAAATGAGTGTCGATTATAGTGCCTGACGCCTTCTTGCCCAACCATTTCCCCTCACCCAACCCCGACGCTTTTGTGTCGCATCGCCCGATAGACTATGGAGTCGGTCAAACTTCAGCTTTACGCCATGCGACAGATATCAGTCCTGGATCACTGGATCAGCCAAGCCGATCAGGCGCTTCGCGTCACCCTCGGACCAGCGCCGGGGAACACCCAGGCGTCGCCAGCGGCCGACACCCCCGATCATGAGCTGCAAGAGGACGAGCGGCGCCACGCGGCGGGATTGATGCGCGTCAACCACACCGGCGAGGTCTGCGCGCAGGCGCTGTATGCGGGTCAGGCAGCGACCGCGCGCTCTGACCATGTCCGCACCGAGATGGCGGAGGCGGCTCGCGAGGAGGAGGACCACCTCGCCTGGTGCGCCGAGCGCCTCGATGAACTCATGGATCGTCCGAGCTATCTCAACCCCATCTGGTATGCCGGCAGCTTCTCGATCGGTGCCTTCGCCGGGCTGATGGGCGACCGCTGGAGCCTGGGCTTCGTCGAAGCCACCGAGCGTCAGGTCGAAGCCCATCTGGATCAACACCTGGAGATCCTACCCGCCCCCGACCAGCGCTCGCGGGCCATCGTCAAGCAGATGAAAGAGGACGAAGCGCGACATGCCGATATGGCCGTCGACCAGGGCGCTCGCACCCTCCCCGCCCCGATCCAGGGCGTCATGGCCATCACCGCCAACATCATGAAGTTCATTGCCTATCGGGTTTGAACTTGGTTTGGTTTGGTTGTTAGGAGATCGAGCCCACCGAACGAATGAAACAAACTCAACCAAACAGAACAGCGTTGCTCGACTTCAGCTGTTGATGATGCGGCGGCGGATCGAGCCGGAGATCATGTCGATGGCCAGAACCACGATGATCGTGAGCAGAAGGACGGCCGCGGCCTTTTCCAGGTGGCGGTAGCTCAGGGTGTTGAGCAACACCCCACCCACGCCGCCGGCCCCCACCACCCCGAGCACCGCCGAGGCGCGAATATTGAGCTCGAAGCGAAACAGCCAGTGCGCGACGATTTCCGGCAGCACCTGAGGCAGGACGGCATAGCGCAGCGCAAGAATTCGCGAGCCGCCGCTGGCCTCGACGGCTTCGACGGGGCCGAAGTCGATGGATTCCACGACCTCGGCACCGAGCTTGGTCAGCATGCCCACCGATGAAATGCCGATGGCCAGCGCGCCGGCAAAGGCCCCCAGGCCAACGATGGGGACGAAATAGATCGCCAGCAGAATCTCAGGAAAGGCACGCGCGGTGGCCGAAATGAACTTGACTACCCGCGCGGCCCGCGGAAACAGCGTGCGCGCCCCGAACAGCGCCAGCGGCAGCGACAGGATGGCCGCGATGATGGTGCCGATCCAGGCGATCTGGATGGACTCGATGATCGCCGGGAGCACCGCCTCCCAGCCGTAGACCATGTCGGGCGGGTAGTAGGCCTTCAGGTCCTCGGCCACCTGGCCGGGCACCTTGAGCATGATGGCGGGAGAAAATTCGATCGCCCAGAGCGACAGCAGGAACAGTCCGGCGATGATGAAGGTGGTCCAGGTCGCCCAGCCGACGCGCTGGCCCGGAGGCTTCAGGGCATGATCGCTCACATCAGCCTCCGGCGGATCGCTTCGGAGATCTCTTCGATGATCAGCACCGCGATCAGTACGGCCAGAATGATCATGGTCACGCGCTCGTACTCGAAGTTGGCCTGCTGGGTCTTGAGAATCATGCCGATGCCGCCGGCACCCACCAGGCCCAGCACCATCGAGGCGCGCACGTTCAGCTCGAAGGCATAGAGCGCGTAGGACACATAGTGGGGCAGACCCTGCGGCATGGCACCGAACTGAATCATCTCCCGCCAGGTACCGCCGACCGCACGGATCGCCTCGGGCAGGCCCATATCGATGGCCTCGAGCGACTCGGACCAGAGCTTCGAGATCACCGCGATGGTGAAGACCGACAGCGCCAGAGCACCGGCCACGGGGCCGAAACCGACCGCCGAGGCGAACAGCATGGCCCAGAACAGATCCGGCAGCGTGCGCAGGATGTTCATGAAATTGCGGTCGGCAAACCAGATCAGCGGCCCGAGGGTCAGATTGCGGGCGGCCAGGATGGCGATGGGAATGGCGAGAATACCGCCCACAACCGTGCCGATGATGGCGATGAAAATGGTTTCCATGAACGGCTGGAAGAGCCTCGGAATGAAGGCGAAATCCGGCGGCCAGGATTCCTCGAGGAGGCGACTGCCGCGGGCGATGTTGCAAACCAGCTCGAAGAGCGACAAGCCGATGCCCTGCGCCGACCAGATCGTCATGGCCAGCAGGAACGCGATCACGCCGATCCACAGGGGCCAGTTTCGCCCTGGCTTGGCGGGCAGCGAGCTGTGGATGGACTTGCTCATCCCTGAACAGCGTCCTCGTTGAGGACGTCGTCCTTGCTCACCTCACGTCCGTAGATGTCCTCGAAATCCTGGTCCGTGACGGTCTCCGCCGAGCCATCGTAGACCAGCTCGCCGAAGCGCAGACCGATGATGCGCTCGCCGTATTCGCGCGCCAGATCCAGAAAATGCAGATTGACGAGCGTGGTGATACCCAGCTCGCGGTTGATGCGAACGAGATCCTGCATCACCTGGTGCGTCGTGACCGGGTCGAGGGAGGCCACGGGCTCATCGGCGAGGATGATCGCCGGCTCCTGGGCCAGCGCGCGGGCGATCCCCACGCGCTGCTGCTGACCGCCCGACAGGTCCGAGGCTTTGGTCCAGGCCTTGTCCACAATCCCGACGCGCTCCAGCGCCTTGATCGCGATGTCGCGATCCTCCGCTGGCCAGAGATTCAAAAGGGTGCGCCAGGCCGGCACGTGCCCCAGGCGCCCGATCAAGACGTTCGACATCACCGACAAGCGTTTGACCAGACGAAAATCCTGAAAGATCATCCCGATCCGCTTGCGCAATTCACGCAAGTCGCGGCCGTCGCCCTTCGGCATGGGCTGCCCGTCGACTTCCACCGAGCCCGACGTCAGGGCGTTGAGACCGTTGATCGCGCGCAGCAGCGTCGATTTGCCCGCACCGGAGGATCCGACCACAACGACGAACTCCCCCGGCCGGATCTCGAGGTCGAGGTTCTTCATGCCGACGACGCCGTTCGGGTACACGATGCCGGCCTTGTCGAAGCGAATCGCACCGGCTCGCGCGGTGGTCAGGTTGTCATTCATTGCAATCTCTTACTGGCGAATGATTTCATAAGCCGAGCGCACCGGGTCATAGGTGCCGGGCTCGAAGCGCTGAAAGCCATCGATTTCATACAGCACCCACAGGACCTTCTCGTCGTCAGGCAGATCGGATTGTTCATTGGTGAGCTTCAGGAACGCCTGGGTGATGGCCTCCTTGAGGTCATCGGGCAAATCCGCACGGAGCTGAACCCCATCATTCGGAATCATCGGTGCGTGGTCGAAAACGATGACCTTCTCACCAATGTCCGGGTACTGATTGCACAGCATGTTGCGCGCGTCCTCATAGGCGGCCCCGAAGCGCGTATCGCCGTTGTAGACGGCCAGCACCGCGGCATCATGGGCGCCGACGAACAGGCCGTTGATGTCGCGCTCGGGATCGATGCCCATGTCGAGCAGCTGCACGGCGGGAAACAGGAAGCCAGAGGTGCTGTTCGGATCTGTAAAGGCAATCGTTTCATCCTGAACCTGCGCCAGATCGCCCTCGCAGCTCAGGAACCGCCGGGTCATGTCCTCGCGACCGACCACCCGCGATTCACAGATTCGCTCGACGACCACCGGCGGCTCGCGACAGACCGACGGGTCATTCGTCATCCATTGGGTCCGATAACCCGTCGCACCGCGGCGAGTCGAGATCAGGATCGGCTCGAGATCGTAGCGGCGCTGGCCCAACATGGCGGCGAAGGGCGGCAGCATGCCGATATCGGCGCGCCCTGATCCCAGGGCTTCGACGAGGCCGGTGTAGTCCTGCGGCACGAAGGAGGTCACGGGCATGCCGAGCTCGGCTTCGAGGTACTCGGCGAGCGGGTCGAGGTTGTCGACCAGCGCTTCAGCTTCAAGCGCCGGCACGAGTCCCAGGACCAGCTCCGTCGGCCAGCCTCGCTCATCGACCTGTTCACCCGGACAGCACCCGACCAGGAGCAGCAGGCATGCTGCACTGAGGAGTAGCGCTTTCACAGCACAAAGCTCAAAGGAGAAAACCTGAATGCTAACCCAAGCCGGCCTGGTTCAGCCACCCGAATCGGGTCTTTTCAGGCCTTTACCGATCACGCTGGTCGCTGCCCGGCGCCAGAACGCGATCGAGCTCGCTGATGATGCGATGCTCAATCCAGCTGTCGAGCCGCCAGTTTTCGATGAAGCCGCAGTGCCCACCTCGATCATGCACTTCGATGGACAGCGAATCCGGTCGCGGCAGGGCATGGAAATCCTCGACCGGGATGATCGGGTCGTCCGCCGCGGTGATGATGCGCGTCGACACGCTCAGGTCGGCCAAGTAATCGCCGGCCACTGAGTAACCCTCGAGGTAGGACTCCAGATCCGGATAGTCGGTGAGATTTCGCACCAGCCAGTCGGTCTGTTCACGCAGGCCCTTCAGCGCAAACCACTCGTCCAGCTGATAGCGATCCGGATACAGCGACTGCTTGAGCTGCAGGGATTTGCGCCATTTGCGCACGAAGTAGAGGTGATAGATCATCAACCCCTCCTCCAGGGCGTGAAGCACGTGGCGCGGTCGAATCACCGGCGAGACGGCGATCACGTGGTTCAGCCCGTAGCCGTGGTCCGGCGCCGATCGGGCAACGCGAAGGGAGAAATTACCTCCGAGCGAGAACCCGACGAGGAAAACCGGCTGGTTGGCGTGCGCGCGACGGATCTGGCCCACCGCATCGACGACTTCGAGGAGACGGCAGGAGTGGAACAGCTCCGTATTGAGGTGGTGCGACTCGCCGTGATCGCGAAAATTCAGGCGGAAGGTATCGAATCCGGCCCGGTCCAGCGCCGTCGCGGCGGCCAGCAGGTAGTTCGATTCACTGCTTCCCTCCCAGCCATGCAGGAGAATGACCAGGGCATCGCGCCGCTGGGCAGGCGCGCGATTGAGAAAGCCCAGGAGGCGAGTGCCGTCGGCGGCCTCGACGATCTCGCGCTGGCTGCGCGACAGATAGCCGGCGGACTGGCGCTGAACGCGGCGCTTGCGAATCGGGCCCGACGTGAGCAGGGACTGGACGTGTCGGTTGCCGAGGAGTCCGCGAGGCTGATAGGGCCGGAGGTCGATGACGGAACTTTCAGGGTCCATAGCTGGCCTCGACTACCTCATTGCAGATGCTCGCGAGCTGCCGCCGCTGGCCAACGACGCCCAGCACCGGTTCGCCGATGACCACGCGCGCCTCGTAGGGCGCCCGGCGCAGCGTGCGCAGAAAATTTCCGAAAAACGTCTGGCCGGTGGCAAACACCAGCTTATCGTGCAGATCGTCGTCTCCCTGGTAGCGGATGGAGACCGGGATGGCCGGCACCTGCGCTCGCAGCGCCGGCGCGAAGAGGCGCGCGTGAAACCGCTTGACGCCCCGCGCCGGAAAGATACCACCTTCGGGAAAGATACCGACGAACTCACCGCGCTTGAGCAGCGCGGTCATGCGCCGGCCAATCCGCTTGCGTGAAGCTTCGCTGCCGCGATGGATAAAAAGCGTCCCCGCCAGATGGGCCAGCACGCCGACCATGGGCCAATCACGGATTTCGGCCTTGGCCACCAGCCAGATCGGCCAGACCGCGTGCAGAACAACGATATCCAGCCAGGTGATGTGGTTGGCCACCACCAGCCCGGCCTGTTCGGGCAGCTCGCCAGCAACCCGCAGGCGGCAGCCAATGATGCGCAGCATGGTGCGCGACCAGGCCCGATGAGTCCACTGATGAAGGCGCATGGACCCCACCGGCACCTGCCGGATGCCGGGCAGAAAGCTGAGCAGCACCAGGGGAATCCCGATGACGATATGAATCAGAAGCAGGGGAAGACGCCAGATCAGGCGCAGCGGATCAAGACTCATCGTCGACGCCCCCGGCCCCGAGCACGCCCCCCCGGCGAGTGCCCGGCAGCTGCAGCTCGGCCCCTTTCGCCCTCGGCCGCTTTTGCGACACCGGTCCGAGGATTCTCCGGCATCTGGTTTCGTGTCCAGCCCTTCACCATCGATCCACTAGAGTCCTGCGCGAAAAGCGCGTGAAGGTTAGCATATCGGCCGATCGCCACCGCCCTTCGATCCCGGCCTCGATCCGGCCGATGCGGCGGCGGTGCGAGCGAGGGACGGACCCGAGCCCTTTGCGCTGGACACCCATCGTCAACCATTCGATCAAAGAGAAGTTCGATGAGCGAGAGCCCTGCGGGCCACACGATCACCCTGATGCCGAGCGGGCGTCAGTTCGACAGCCGAGCCGGGGAAACGGTCCTCGGTGCTGCGCTGCGTCACGGCGTTGTTCTGCCCTATTCCTGCAAGAACGGCACCTGTGCGTCGTGCAAGTGTCGCTTGACCGACGGCGCCGTCGACTACCCCCACAATCCGCCGGAGGCACTGGACTTCGACGAGCTCGGGCGGGGCTTCAGCCTGACCTGTCAGGCCGTTCCGACCTCGGACCTGACCCTCGAAGCGCGAGAGATCGAACAGGTCGCCGATATTCCCGTTCGCACCTGGCCGGCACGGGTGGAGTCCCTGGAACCGTTCACGCCCGAGATCATGCGCCTGCGCCTGAAGCTGCCGCGGGCGGCGCGCATGCAGTTTCTCGCCGGCCAGTACATCGACATACTGATGCCGGGCGGCAAGCGCCGCGCCTTCTCGATTGCCTCGGCGCCGTCGGAGGCAGACTTCATCGAGCTGCACATCAAGCACGTGGACGGCGGCGGCTTCACGGGCCACGTCTTCTCCGACATGCAGGTCAAGGATATCCTCCGCATCGAAGGCCCCCTGGGCACCTTTTTCGTGCGCAAGAAGTCGAATCGGCCGATGATCATGATGGGCGGCGGCACGGGCTTCGCGCCGCTCAAGTCCATGATCGAGGAGTTGATCGAGAGCGGCGACCAGCGTCCCTTGACCCTGTTCTGGGGCGTCGCCCACGAATCCGACCTGTACGCCAGGGCCCTGATCGAGGGCTGGCAAGGGAGCCACCCCCATCTCGACTTCGTTCCGGTGCTGGCCGACCCCCACGAGGGCTGGACGGGCAAGCGCGGCTGGGTGCATGAGGCGGTCCTCCGAGCCTTTCCGGACCTGTCGTCCTTCGATGTTTACATGTCCGGGCCGCCAGCGATGGTGCACAGCGCCAGAAGCGAGTTCCTGGCAGCCGGGGTCACCGAAGACCACCTGTTCTACGACAGCTTCGACTTCGCCCCCGACGTGCCGCCGGCAAAGCTTTAGTCCTCGGCCACTGGCGAGCCGATGCGTCCCTGTCGAGCTGGGATCAGGGCGCTTCGAATCGGTCCCTGAAGATGCGCTCGGACCGCGCGAGACGAAGCAGGGCGATTTTCCGAATTCCACCCAGATCCTCCGGGTCGAAGGATGCGCCGATCGCCAGCAACCCGTCGTCATCGACGCTCAGAAATTCGATTTCGTCCTGAGAACCGGCAACGTCCAGCCTCAACGACGCGCCGCCGGTGAAGAACGCCGGGTCGGGCTGACCATCCATTTGCAGCGCCAGCAGAGCAACGTCATCCAGCGTCTCCGGGTCCTGCGCCCGTCCAGCCAGAATCAGGCGGTCCGCGAATTGAACGACCGAGCGCGCCTGATCCGAGCGCTCTTCTGACAGGGGCAGGACCAGACGACCCGCGTCCGCAAAGCCGGCTTCCAGCTCGCCGTCATCGCCGAGCATCGCGGCGGCAAAATCCTCGCTGCTCGGCGAGCCACCGCCGCGCGCCGTGCCGACGATCAGAATCCGCTCGCCCATCGACATCCAGTTGTCGACGATCAGCAGCTGACTGGCAAAATCATTGGCGCTGGCGAAATCGATCCGAGTCACGCCACTGGCACCAAAGGACATATCGAGGACGCCGTCGGCGCTGAATCGAGCGATCACGAAATCGCCATCGGAACTGCCGCCAAGGATCAGGTGACCGCTGGCCAACTGCGCCAGTGAATTGGAAAAATCGAAGCTGTCGATATTCAGCTCGCTCAATCCCGCCGTCCCGAAGCTCGCATCCAGTGCGCCGTCGGCCTCGATCCGGGCCAGCACGAAGTTTCTGATATTGCCCTGGCTCGGGAACTGGGCGTCGCCCAGGATCACGATTTTTCCGTCCGCCTGGGTGGTCAGGGACTGGGCGCTGTCGTTGCCGCCATCGACGTCGATAGCCACCCAGCCCTGGGTCCCGAAGCTCGTGTCGAGACTGCCGTCAGCCAGCAGACGCAGCACCGTCATATCCTCGCTCCCGCTCGGGGTTCGGCTGGTCCCGGCAACGATGATTCGACCATCGGCCAGAACGCGGATGGCATTGGCCTGGTCCAGCGCGTTGTCGAAGTCGAGAATCCGAAAGCCCTGGTCGGCAAAGCTGGTGTCGAGGAGCCCGCTGGCGTCGAAGGCCGCTACCATCAGATCCCGCCCGCCAAAGGTAGAGCCGATGTAGCCCGCAACAAGAGCGCCGGCATTGCCGCGGCGAGCCGCGTCGGTGACCGTTACATTGACCGGACCCGTTAGCCCGGCTTGTGCCCGTCCATTCGTCCCGAAGCTCGCATCGAGGGTGCCGTTCAGGCCGTAGCGCGCCAGCGCCAGGTCGCGCTGGGCCGATACGTCGGGCGAGGCGGCGAAGCCGGTCACCAGGATGCCGCCCTGATGCGTACTCAGATCCAGGCTCAGGTCGACGAGCCCGTTGAAGTCGAGCTGCTGCAGACCGCCACTGCCGAAGCCCCCATCGATCGCGCCGCTGCTATCGAAGGCCGCCAGCACGAAGTCCTCGGCGTCAGCGGCGTTCACGGCCGCGTAGATCGTATCGTCGACGAGCAACAGATCGCGGATCGATTCGGTGGTCTCGCCGGGAACGTTGAACTCGGCGCGGCCGTTGGTACCAAAGCTGACGTCGATCGCGCCAGCTGGGGTCAACTGCGCCAGGGCAAGTGCCCAATCGTTCGTGTTATCGCGCTCGACAAAGCCCCCGAACAGGATTTCACCCGTGTCCTTCAGCCAGGCCGTCTGGGCTTCGGCAGGGTCGTCGCCGAAATCGACGACGGCGACGCCATCGGTGCCGAAGGCGGTATCTTGGCTACCGTCCGGATTAAAGCGAAACGCCCCCATGAGCGCGCCGGCGAAATTTCGCGCCCGGCCTGCACAGACGATCTTGCCGTCGGGCTGGATCAGGACCTGCACACAGAAATCCGCCGTTCCCTGAAACAGCTTGTCGGCGCGGGCCCAGACCAGGCCGCCCGACTGATCGAATCTGGCCGTAGCGAAGGCGTTGCCGAACCCGGGCTCCAGCGCGCTGCCGCCGGCGACGATATGCCCGTCGCCGGTCAGGGCCACGGAGCGCGCGGAATCCCCGTTGCCGAACCAGTCAAGGCTGACCCGGCCCTGACTGCCGAAGGAGGTGTCGAGGCTGCCATTACCGTCGAGTCGAAGCAGCTGCCAGTCCTGCTCGAGGAGGGACCCCGTGTCGTTACCGACCACGATGATCCTGCCGTCATCCTGAATGGCCAGATCCCGGGCCTCGAAATCGAGACGTGCGAATCCGCGATCGCCGAAGCTCGTATCGAGGACGCCGTTCGCATCGAAACGAGCAACGCCTCGACTACCCAGTCCCGGAACGACGGCAAGGATCCGGTTCTGCGAATCGACAGCGGTCGCAACGATACTCTCATCCGTGGGGCCTTCGGCGACCCGCAGGGCCAGGCCGCCCGCGCCGTAGTCCGAGTCGAGATCGAAGCCGGCATTCGCCGCGGTGGCAGCGGCAGCGAGCAGCAGAGCTGTCATTGTCTTGCGGGGATTCATCGGCGATCACTTCTGCGCTTTGAGTCAATATTCCTGAAAGCGCAGAAACTCAGCGGATGGGTTCAACCGATCGAGAACCGACGTCTGGTTAGGCGTTGCCTAAGCGGCCAGGACACGGAGAATCGGGGATCGCTCGACGCTGGGGCCGGGTGATTCAAGGACCGTCAGGAGTCAAGCTGGCCGGGCCGATTCCTTAAGTGTGATCTCTCAGTAGGTTGTCCACACGGACCATCCAAGACAGACTGATGGTTG
>CAZDFS010000002.1:73963-128808 GCA_964504865.1 uncultured Wenzhouxiangella sp. | reverse complement strand
GCGCGATCCTGCGCCAGGACCCGGACGTGGTCATGGTCGGCGAGATCCGCGACCTGGAGACCGCTCGCATTGCCGTCCAGGCCAGCCTGACCGGTCACCTCGTGCTCTCGACGCTGCACACGAACACCGCCGTCGGCGCCATCACCCGGCTCGTCGATATGGGCATCGAACCCTTTCTTCTCGCCTCGAGCCTGATCGGCGTCCTGGCCCAGCGCCTCGTGCGCGTGCTTGACCCCGCCTGCCGCGAGTCCTATCAGATCAGCCAGGAAGAGCTCGACCGCCTGGGCCTGGGGAAGCATTCGCCGACCACCCTGTATCGGCCCCGCCAGGATCTGGCCGAGGGCGACGCGCCCTACCGCGGCCGCACGGGAATCTACGAACTGGTGACGCTCAACGAGGCGCTTCGTCAGGGCATCCACGACGGTGCCTCCGAGCGCGCGCTGAGCGAGCTGGCTCGGCAGGTGGCCCCGCCGATGCTCGAGGACGGCTGGAACAAGGCCCGAGCCGGCGTGACCTCGCTGGAAGAAGTCCTGCGCGTGACCCAGGCGGGCTGATCCATGGCCGCCTTCGAATACCAGGCCATCGCCGAGGACAAGCGCAGTCGACGCGGCGTGATCCAGGCCGACACGGCGAGAGCCGCCCGAGCGCAGCTTCGTGAAATCGGGCTTATTCCACTTGAAATTCAAGAAGTTGAGCTCGAAACCAGACGCGAATTCTCATTCAAGAGCCATGCCCGCGAGCGCGCGCTGGTCCTGCGCCAGCTCGCCACGCTCCTCAAGGCCGGATTGACGCTGGAAGAGGTGCTGAGCGTGCTGGTCGAACAGACCGATGCGAGCCAGCAGCGCCGCCAGCTCGGTGCCATTCGCTCGCGCGTGATGGAGGGCCAGAGCCTGTCCGTGGCCATGGCCGAGCACCCCGCCCTGTTTCCGGCGCTCTACAGCGCATCGGTGGCTGCCGGTGAGCGCGCCGGGCAGATCGAGGACGTGCTCGACCGCCTGGCCACCTACGCCGAGCAGCGCGACGAGACCTCGCGCAGCGTCGGCCTGGCTCTGATCTATCCAGCGGTGCTGGCGATCATCGCCGTCGGCGTGGTCTGGGGATTGATCGGCTTCGTGGTGCCGCGCGTGGTTGGTGTCTTCGAGACCGCAGGCCAGTCCCTGCCCGCTCTGACCCAGAGCCTGCTCACGATTTCAACGCTGGTCTCCGAACAGGGCCTGTGGCTCGTCCTCGGCCTGGTCGTCGTGATCATCGGGCTGGCAATGGCCTGGCGCCAGCCGGGACCGAAGCTGCAGATCGACCGCCTGCTGCTGGCATCCCCGGTACTGGGTCGACTGGTCAAGGCCAGCCAGACGGCCAGCTTCACTCGCACCCTGGCGATTCTGAGCAACAGTGCCGTGCCTCTGGTCGAGGCCCTGAACGTCGCATCACGGGTCGTCAGCAATCGCCAGATTCAAGCCGACATCGAGCGCGCGGCGACACAGGTCCGAGAAGGCCAGGCCCTGACCGCTGCACTGCAGCACGCCGCCTGGCTGCCGCCGATGGCGCGCCGCCTGATTGCCGGTGGTGAGCGCAGCGGTGAGCTCGCTCCCATGCTCGAGCACGCCGCCGATATTCAGGAGCGCGAACTGAGCTCGGCCACCGCCGTGCTCCTGTCAGTGCTCCAGCCCGCGCTGATCCTCATCGTCGGCGGCCTCGTGCTTTATATCGTGCTGGCCATCATGCTGCCGATCTTGAACATGAGCCAGCTGTTGAGCTAGAAACCAATGTCGCGCAGAGGCGCAGGCTCGCCGGAAAGGGCTTTGAGACCGTGAAAACCCAATCGACCCCCAGGAAGAGGAATCGGAACGAAAACTGCTTCCCTGCCTTCGGTGAACAACAATCCCGTGCTTGTTATTCTGCGCCCACGCGCCCCTGGGTGAAAATTCTTTTTCCAGCGGGCACCGCCGCCACGGGATCCGATGAGAGAATCGAGTCATGATCCGATTCGAACACGTCGCCAAGCGATACCCCGGGGGCATTCAAGCGCTCAGTGACGTCAACTTCGAGCTGGGCCGGGGTGAACTGGCCTTTCTGACCGGGCATTCGGGGGCCGGCAAGTCGACCCTGCTACGCCTGATCGCCCTCCTCGAGCGCCCCAGTCGGGGCCAGGTGGTCTTTGACGGACGCAACGTGGGCAAGCTGGCGCGGCGTCATATTCCCTATCTTCGGCGCCGCATCGGTATCATTTTTCAGGACCATCGACTCCTCTCGGACAAGAAGGTCTTCGATAACGTCGCGCTACCGCTGATGATCGGTGGGATCTCCTACCGCGAGATCAAACGCCGCGTTCGAGCGGCGCTCGACAAGGTCGGCCTGCTGGAGAAGGAAAACCTGTACCCGCCGATGCTGTCCGGCGGTCAGCAGCAGCGCGTCGGCATTGCCCGCGCCATCATCGGCAAGCCGCCGCTCCTGCTGGCCGATGAGCCGACGGGCAACCTGGACCCGGACATGTCCGCGGAGCTGATGAACTATTTCCTGCAGCTCAACGAGGTGGGGGTCACGGTCCTCATCGCCAGCCATGACCTCGACCTGATCCGTCGCCTCGGCCGGCGCGTGCTGGTCCTGAAGGACGGATCCATGGTTGATGACCTGCCGGCCAGGGCAACGATGATGGGACAGGACCATGGCTAAGGCGCGCCGCCACGGCGGCATCGAAGCACTGCCGGGAGGAGCCGGCGCCCGCGCCTGGGCCCGGCGCCATGCCTACTCCTTCCTGTCGTCGCTCGGGGCCCTGACTCGACAGCCGATCGCCTCGGCGATGACCCTCATCGTCCTCGCCGTGGCCCTGTCCCTGCCGACCGCTCTCCACGTCGCCCTCGACAATGTCCGAGCCGTCACCCAGAGCTGGGAGCGCCTGGACACCCTGTCGGTCTTTCTCGAAGAGGGCGTGGACGAAACGACGGCCCGCCGCCTCGGCTCTCGCCTGACGACCTGGTCCCAGATCGCCGCCGTCGACCCGATCAGCCCGGCTCAGGGCCTGAAGGAATTGAGCGGCCAGCTCGCCCTCGGCGAGGTCGCCGACGAGCTCACCTCTGCACTGCCGGATCGGGCCCTGCCCTGGGTGCTCGAGATCACCCCGGAACAGTCCGCCGAGATGACCGCGCTGGTCGATCGGCTGCAGCGCGAGGAGGGCGTCTCGTCCGTGGTCGTGGACCTGAAATGGCTCGAGCGGCTCGACGCGATGATCGCCGTCCTCGGCCAGCTGATCGGCCTGCTGGCCGTCCTGTTCGCGGTGGGGGTCGCCTTCATCATCGCCAACACGATTCGCATGGACATTCAGAATCGGCGCGAGGAAATCGAGGTCATGGCGCTGGTCGGGGCGACACCGGCGTTCATTCGCCGCCCGTTTCTCTACACCGGGCTCTGGTACGGCCTGATCGGCGGCGCGATGGCCTGGCTGATCGTGCGCCTCGGCCTGGTGGCCTTAAGCGGCCCCGTCGGCGAACTCAGCGGAAGCTATAACGCCAGCTTTCAGCTGCGTCCGCCGGCCCTCGAGATCATCGTCCTGCTGATCGCCGGGTCCGGCCTGTTCGGCGTCCTCGGCTCCTGGCTGGTCGTCAATCAGCACCTGAAGCGGATCAACCCCTGATCGTCGAGCAATCTCGCTGGATACACGGCGACGGGTGCGGGCCTATGGACAGGCTTGTCAGGGCCTTCAACCCGCTGTCATGAACGCTCCAACCTTCGAGCAGACCCCGAGTTTCCGCCCGCCGTGTTTGCAGTAAGGAAAGTTGGTTGATCGGCGAAGATCTTGATGATCCGTGCTTAGCCATCCCGGAGACCCTGTATGTCAATAAGCCGTCAGTCCGAGTAAATAATGTCATTGATGCGGGAGACGACCAGGTGTCCCGCCGCATCATAGTCCACAGTCGCCTCAATCGAATGGATAGTCTCATGGTTGTCGAACCGCACATACACCAGGCGATCCGCTTCAACGCCTTCCCCGTGGAACTCCAGAAACTGGTGATCCCCCTCGTCTACAAGCTTTCTGACCATGCCGGAAAACGGCCCGAAGACCACTTGGTTTCCGTTTCTAGTCAAATTTCGAATGACCAGCTGCATGAGCTCTTCAGCCGATTCGGAAGAGAACGGCTCGAGATCATGCGAGCCAAGCGGCGAGTGGGCTGATGACTGCCCGGGTTGATTGATCTCCAGGCGATCCTGAGCAGGAGCCACCTGACAGATCAGCGCCAGTGAAACGATGGTGAGTGTCGAAACGATAGCATTCATCATGAATCCTCTGGAATGCCCCCGTTCTTTGGCCACTTTGGCTTGCCTATGCTTAGACTAGCTTACATTTTTTAGCATTTCAATGGTATATCTCTAATTTTATTTACTGCTTTAGAAGCGTCTATAATAAGGTAATGTTTATTCGCTGCCAGTCCATCGCTCAGACCGAAAAAGGTAATTCTCGCCGACTTGCCCCTTCCCCTAACAATCGAACCGACAGATTGTTACTTAGTGCGGCATTGCGAAATGGGAGAGGCAGGCGAGCGGCACTGTCCTTGAAGATGCTGCTCTCGCTGGGAGGCTCGTGGGAATCGGATCAGGTGACATCGAATGACACCCAACCCTGGAAACGCCTCTAGCGGACTTGAACGGAAGTCGGAAAATCTGCCCTAAGCCGGCGCCACTCCATCCTGAACCAGGGCGCGACGCGCGATTCGCGGTCTGCGATAAGGTCATCAACTTCTTCCAGCGCCAGGAACTGCCAAGCGGCAACTTCACTGGGGTTCGGCTTGAGCTGATCGGCATCGACCCGGCCGACATACACCGAACAAAGCTCGTGTTCGCTGCCTAAATCAAGATAGCGGGCCTGGTAGGAGAATTTGTAAATGAATTCGAGTTCGGCCGAGACCCCCAGTTCTTCTTTCATCCGACGCTGCGTGGCGAAATCCATGCTCTCACCAACCCGAGGGTGGGAGCAGCAGCTGTTGGCCCAATAGAGCGGCCAGAGTCGTTTGCCTTCGGATCGCTGCTGAATGAGCAGGCGGCCTTGGGTGTCAAATAGGAACACGGAAAAGGCTCGATGGAGAACGCCGTCACCATCGTGGGCATCGCCCTTCGATGCGGTACCGATCTGCTGGTCGTGCTCATCGACAAGAATCAGCGATTCCGATTCCGATGAGACGATGCGTGCGGGTCCGGCCTGTTCAGGAACCACCAATGGTCACCTCCAGGGCGTGGTAGCCGGCGGCGCGGATGGCGCGGGCCACATCGGCGCTGCTGTCGGGGCACAGGGCAATCATCGAGCCCCCGCCGCCACCGCCGGTCAGCTTGGCGCCGAGGGCCCCGTGGTTGCGAGCAATCTGATTGAGCTCCTCGAGCTCCCAGCTCGAGACCTGCATGGCGTTCAGCAGGCCCTGGCAGACGTTCATCAATTCACCCATCGACTCGTAGTCACCGGCCTTCAGGGCGTCAAGGCCGAGGCCGACGAGGCCGTCGATTTCATCGAAGATCCGCTCGTACAGGCTCGGGTTCTTCTGCCAGGCCTCGCGAACGCGCGTGACGGTCTTGGCGGTCAGGCCTTCGACACCGCTCATGCCGATGACCACGGGCAGCGGCTTGGGCACGTCGATCACCTCGCGCATCGGCGCCTCGCCGGCGCGAAAAAGCGTGAACTGACCGAAGGTCGCCAGGGTGTTGTCCAGGCCCGATGGGGTGCCGTGTGCGAACTTCTCGCACTCGTAGGCGAGCTCGTTGATTCGCTCATCGCTCAGGCCGAGCTGGTAGTGGATGTTCATGGCCCGGATCACGGCGACGGCCATCGCCGCCGATCCGCCCAGGCCCATGGCCCGGGGCACGTTGGGAAAGATTTCGATCCGCATGCCGCGGCCGGTCAGCTCCAGGGTCTCGAGCAGGCTGGCCATGGATTTCGTGAACGGCGGCAGGTGCTTGCCCTGAAAATCCAGGCGCTGCTCGACGCCCCAGCGCGGGATGATCATCTCGATGCCCTCACGCGTGTCCTCGATGCGCGCCTGAATCGCCAGCGCAATCGGTGCCGCGATGGCGCGACGACCGTAGACCACCGAATGCTCTCCAAGGAGGATGATCTTGCCGTGCCCGGCGCCGAGATCCGCGTGGTCCTTCGCGTCGATCAGGTCGGTCTGTGACCCGGGCGCCGCCTGGTCGCGGACCTGCGCCATCAACTCTTCGGCCTTCCAGATCTTGATCTCACCCGAGGCAATCAGGCGATCGACGACCGTGTCGAACAGTTCAGGCGGGACACCCGCAGCCGTTGCGACACTTCGGGCGTGGAGGGTCATGTGGCCCTGCTGAATACCATCGGTCACCAGCGCTTTCAGTGCCGAGAAGGTCTGCGCCAGGCCAACGGCGCCCATGACTTCGGCAAGCTCGCGCGCGGAGCTGACGTTGAGCATGCGCAGGTTGAGCGCGACCGTCGGGTTGGTCTGGAGCGGGCCGCCGACGATGCCGACCTTGATCGGCACTTCGAGCTCACCGATCAGATCGCCGTTGTCGGCCCTGGACCACTGGGTCAGGGAGGTATAGCGACCGCCGCGCGCCGCAAAGGCATGGGCACCGGCTTCGATCGCTCGCCAGTCGTTGCCCGTGGCCAGGGCGACCGCATCGATGCCGTTCATGATGCCTTTGTTGTGGGTGGCGGCGCGGTAGGGGTCGACGCGGGCGAAATCGTTGGCGACGATGATGCCGTCGCGCACCTGCTCACCGTCGAAGCCCCTGGTGGTCAGGAGTTCGACGGGGATACGGACTCGCGAGCGGACCAGGGCCCGGTCAGCGAGGTTGGAGAGGATACGCAGAAAGACGCGGCCGTCGGCGATGGTCTCGACCAGCGAGGCGACGCCTTCGCACATGGTGTTGACGAGGTTCGCGCCCATCGCGTCGCGCGTGTCGACCAGGAGGTGGACGACGACCATGTCGCCGCCCGGCCCCTGGCTGGGATGAATGAAGACCTCCAGGTCCTTGGCGCCGCCGCCGCGGGCCATCATCTTCGGATGCAGGCTGTTGGCCAGGTTGAGGATCTCGTCCTTGCGCTGGAGCAGCGCGGAGCGGGCTCGTGCCGTATCGGCCACGTCGACGACCTGGATCTGGCCGATGAGCTGGGGCTCCTGGGACTCGACCTCGAAGCCTCCGGCCTGGCGCGCCAACTTCGCCGCCGAACTCAGCGCCGCCACGATCGAGGGCTCTTCGACCACCAGGGGCACGACGTATTCTTTCTCGTTGATGAGGAAATTCAGGCCCAGTCCGACGGGCAGCCCCATGACGCCAACAACGTTTTCGATCATCTTGTCGGCGAGCTGCACCGACAGCGTGTGCCGGCCGGACTGCAGGTTCTGGTAATCCTCGGCATCGACGATGCCGCGATCACGGACGGTCCGAACCCGCTCGGGCACCGTCATCTTGTAGAAATTGGGAATTCGCGATCGATCCATCGTTGTTGTTCTCCGACTCACGCAGGCCACAGGAGCTGCGTCTCTGTCTCAGGTCTGGCTCAGCGCGTCACGATTGAAGCACCTCGCCCGGCAGCCTCCATCTCGACTCGCGTAATGTGCTCGGACGCCAGCCAGCGTCGCATGTCGACCATGGCGTCTTCCGAGGTTCCAGCAATCACGGCCAGATCACCGACGCCCGCACCGCTGGGTTTCGCCGCCAGCCCCAGTTGTTCGGCCCGGTGCATGATCCTCCGATGAACATCAGCGGTCAGGTCAACGTCCATCCAACCCCCTATTGTACTCATTCCACGTCCATAGGCTCCGACAAGGCGGACCAGATGCTCGGCCTCGCCGGCGATCAGGGCAGCATGGGCCTCGGCCATCCAATCGGCAGCAAGGGCATGCCATTGCGCCGCCTGGTCCGGACGAGACGACTGCCACTGCCGATAGCGGGCCAGGAGCTTCGGCGTCGAGGCCGCTCGGCCCGTCCAGGCGAAATCGATCAGAAGGCCCTCGGGCCAGGCATGCCGCTTCGTGACGATCTCGCCTTCTTGATTGCTGAATTCGATCAGCCCTCCGTGGATGGCCGTCGCCAGATCGATACCGCTACCCTGCCCTTCCTGTGCGGCGCGGTAGACCGGCAGCAGCCACTGCAGCAGCGCATCGCCTTCGAGATCGTCGTGGCGCTTGAGGTGGGCGGTCAGCACCTGAGTCAAGGCCACGCTGATCGCCGAACTGGAGCCCAGACCCAGCTTGCTGCGCTCGACCGGCTCGCCCTGTCCGGCGTGCTCGATAAACAGCTCGGAGGTATCGACCAGCAGCTTGAAGGGCGCCAGGCGCGCCGAGCCGAGAGCCTCGATCAGACGATCGATCAACCCTGCCGTCCAGGCCACCGCCGGCCAGCCGCCGCTGCCCCGATCCCAGGCCAGCCGACCGTCGGATGTGACAGCGAAGGGAACGGCCTCAGGCCAGATCTGGGGTGCGCTCAAACCCGAGTCGCCGGCATCACATGGCGTCAAGGTCACCTCCGCTGACCGATCGACGGCGAGGGAGATGGCGGGCAGACCATCGGTCACCGCGTATTCGCCGAGCAGGACTGCCTTGCCCGGGGCGCGCGAACGTAGCGTCATTCGACCGTATGGGCCCCCGGCCCGAGGCCGGAACGAATCAGGGCCTCGACGCCCGGGACGCGTTGCAGCGTGCGGGCGACGCGCTCTTCGTCGCTTGCCAGGCAGACCGCCTTCAGCTGGGGGCCGGCATCGACGGTAAAGAAAACCTGGCACCCGCCCTCGCGCAGGGCGCGAACGGCCTCGATGCAGGCCAGCGTTGCGGGGCTGAAGTAGATGACCCCTGGCTGGGCCGCCATGGCCGAGGCGTGCATGGCCAGGGCGCTGGCTTCCGCCGTCTCGGCCAGGGCGTCGAAGTCGCGTGCCGCGATGGCCGAGCGCGCCCGGGCGAGATCAACGGCCACCTGTTCGACCCAGGCGGAGTAATAGGGCGAGGTTGCCACCGTATGGTTCATGCCCTGAGTCGAGGGAGTCTTCTTCGCCTGGCGGCTGGTGACGGCGACGACGACACGCAGGGGCCAGTCATCGCTATCGGCCAGCTCGGTGGCGATGGCGTCGCTGCCATCGGCGCGTTCACCGCGATGCATCTCGACGAAACCGCCGTAGATCGAGCGGGCCGCGGAGCCCGATCCCCGGCGCGCGAGCTCGGACAGGCGAGCCGCCGGAAGGTCCAGACCAAGTGCTGAGTTCATGGCCACCGCCAGCGCGGCGAAGGCCGAGGCCGAGGAGGCCAGACCGGCGGCGGTCGGGAAGGAATTCCTGCTGTCGACCCGGAAGCGCTGATCGGTCTCGGCGATGGCGCGAAAGAGATCGATGAAACGGGATACGCGAGCCGCGTCTTCCGGTCGCCCGTTGATCAGGAGCTGGTCCTGATCGCGATCGCTGAGCGCCGCCACCGACGTTTCCGTCACCAGCTCTTGCAGGGTGATGGAAATCGAGCCCGTCGCCGGCAGATTGAGCGTCGCATCACGCTTGCCCCAGTACTTGACCAGCGCAATGTTCGAGCCGGCTCGGGCGCGTGCAGTGCGGTCGGGCGAAGGTCGATCGAGGGTCATGGTGCGGTCTATGAGCTGAACGAGGACAGATGATAGCGCCTTGCCCGGCGATGGGCGATGCCCTGTCTCGAGACCGCGCCAGGATGACCAGGCCGCGGCCGACCCGGGCGCCGCGGGCAGGTGCGGCCAGCCAGACCGGCGCGCGGGGTTCAGGGAGCCTGCGGCGGCGGGTCCGTGGCCTCGGCGAAGCGCTTGAAGGTGGCGCGGGGAAACTCGACGCGGACTTCCGTGCCGGCGCCGAGCTCGGAGTCGGCGTGAAGGGTCCAGCCGAAGCGGTCACAAAGACGACGGACGATGGCCAGGCCGAGGCCGTAGCCCTCATTGCTGCGGTCATGGCCGCGATAGAAGGGCTCGAACATATGCTCGAGATCCGATTCACTCATGCCGCAGCCCGTGTCCTTGACCGAAACGCCGCGATGGTCGATGGCCACGGTCACCGTCCCCGCCTCGGTGTAGGTCATCGCATTTCGGATGAGGTTGGTGAAGATGATGGCCAGGACGCGTTCGGGGGCGTCGATCTCGAGCAGGCCCTTGGCATCGAGGCTGGTCTCGATCTGATCGTTCGGCAGGGCCCGCGAGACATGGTCAAGCGTTTCCGCGAGCATGTCGTTCAAGATCACCGACGACCAGGACAATTTGGATTCCGATTCGCGAGCCAGAATCAGCAGGGTCTCGACCAGGGACTCCATATCGCGGACCGTGCGCGACATGCGCTCGATCGTTCGCTGGCGCTTCTCCGGGTCGTCGAAGCGCTGCAGCAGATCGAGGTTGGCCTTGACGACCGCCAGCGGCGTCCGGAGCTCATGACTGGCATTGCGGGTGAAGTTGCGCTCGCGCTGAATGAACGATTCCATCCGTTCGATGAATTGATTGAAGGCGTTGACGAGCGTTTCGACCTCGGAATCCGTGTTGTCGCTCTGAACGCCGGGATGGAATTTATCGAACTCGCCCGAATTGAAGTCGTAGTTGCGAACGGCTTCGGCCAGCTGAACCACCGTCGAGACGGCCCGCCGCGAAAGAACATAGCCGAGCCAGGTCAGCAGGTAGATCAGCAGCAGAACCGCGGTCAGGGGCGCAATGCCGAAGTAGAAAGCCAGCGACGACACCTGAACTTCGTCGAAGACGAGGTAGAGGCGGTCCGCGCCGCGATCGCTGACATAGACCACGGGCGTCGAATCCGGGCCCTCCTCCACGCGATGAAAACCCTGCGGCAGGTCCTGCAGCCAGGCGGGCACGCCGGTGAAGGTGCTCTGGCGGGCCATATAGCCCTGGAGATTATTGGTGTTCGGCAAGGGAAAGGACGAATCCTTGCGGTAGTGCTCCCAGAAATGATCGGCCTCCCCGGTGAGCGCCTCCTGAACGAGCACCTTCTCGACGACCAGCGCGGCCGCAAAGACGCCCATGATCGTTGCGATGCTGATCGCCAGCACCTGCAGGACGAAGACGCGCACGAGCTTGGTGTTCAAGCCCCCTTTCAGCTTAGCGTTCACGCTCGCCCCCGTGCGCTGATGCGCCATTGGGCGCCTGCGACTTCATGCGCCAAAGGTCAATGGGTCGGGCCAGCATCGGATCAGCGGCGCCGGAAGCGATAGTGTGCAACCAGCCAGACATTGCCGTCGTCATAAGCGAAGAGTTCTTCGCAGGCCATGAAAAACATCCGCCAGCGCTGCTGCCAGACCGCCGCATCGTCGCCGTAGATCGACTGCATGGCTTCCCGGACCTGCCGCTTGCGAGCATCCATGTTGTCGAGCCAGGCGCGCGAGGTCTTGGCGTAGTGCATGCCCGAATAGAGCTTGCGATCCTCCAGCGCCAGGTCATCCTGGAAATGCAGCAGCGTGTCGGCGGCGGGCATCAAGCCCCCGGTGAAGAAGTATCGGCCCATCCAGTTGCCCTCGCCTTCGGTCTCGAAGGGATAGGCAAGGTAGCGATGGCAGAAGATGTGCACGAACAGCTTGCCATCAGGCCGGAGCCAGCCGGCGATGCGTTTGAGTAACTCACGGTAGTTGCGGACATGCTCGAACATCTCGACCGAGACAACGCGGTCGAAGCGCTCGTCGAGCTCAAGCTGGTTGACGTCACAGGTGATCACCTTGAGGTTGTCCAGGCCGAGATCGAGGGCACGCTGCTCGATGAAGCCGCGCTGGGAGGCCGAATTACTGACCGCCGTGATCTGACTGTTCGGGTACTGCGCGGCCATCCAGAGCGTCAGCGATCCCCAGCCGCAGCCCAGCTCGAGCACGCGCTGGCCATCGACAAGCTCTGCCTGCTCACAGCTGGCTTTGAGCATCGCCTCTTCGGCCTCGTCGAGGGTGGAAACGCCCGGCGGGTAATAGGCGCTCGAATACTTCAGGCGCCCCCCGAGCGCCAGCTGATAGAAGGCAGCGGGCACTTCGTAGTGCTGCTCGTTGGCGGCAACGGTCTCGATGGCAATATCGGACGCCGCCAGCTCGTTCATCAGCGCCTGAGTCCGGCGGGCGCGCGCCGCCGGGTCGCGGTCCATCTCGTTTTTCAGGCGTTCTTTCAGCAGGCGGCGGATGCCCTGCCTGATCAGCCAATCGGGGGCCAGGCCCTTCTCGGCCAGCTCGATGGGAGTCATTGGGATACGGTTCCTTGAGAGTTCGTTTCAGATTCGATGAGATCGTGGGCGTGCCGGGCGTAGGAAAACAGCAAGGGCAGCAGCACGGCCCAGGTCAGCCCCGTTGCCAGAACGACCTGCCAGGCCGGCGCGGCCCACTCCACCGCGCCGAAGCGCGACCCGGCATAGTAGGACATGGGCGAGCCCACGCCCCCGAAAACGGCAAGCAGCCAGAGTCGATCCTTGAAGGCACTCATCGAGTGGTTGATGACCAGGGCCAGGGCAACCCAGAGGAGCATGATCCAGAGCGGCGCCACGCCGGCTGATGGCCAGGGCGTGGCGTAGACCAGGAGCCCGAGCTGGACAAAGAGCGTGTCCAGAAGGAAGCCGATCATCAGGCAGATCAGAAGCAGCCGCAGGTCCGTCGGGTGGCGGCGCTCGTCATGGAGCTGCCAGACCAGCATCGCGCCGACGACAATCAGGCCGAACCAGATCGTGCCGTAGGCGGCGCCGATGACACAGGCCGGCCAGGCTGCCTGAAACAGGCCCTGATTGATCCAGAAATCGCGTTTCATTCTGCCCGTCGACCCTCGCCCGAGGGAGGCTGACGGCGCCGGGACAGGGCGGGATCAGCGGTCAGACCGCTCACCGACGGCGGGCGATAGGAAGGCCCGGCCATCAGGATGTGCGTATCGCTGATCGCGCGTTCTCTGAAGCCACCCTCGCAGTAGGCGAGATAGAAGCGCCAGCGGCGACGGAAGACCTCATCGAAGCCCATCGGCTCGATGCTCTCCCAGGCCGCCTCGAAGCGCTCGCGCCAGGCCTTCAGCGTCCGCGCGTAGCTTGCGCCGAAATCAGCCAGCTCGATCAGACCGAGGCGCGTCGCCCGCGACATCGACTGGGCGATCGCGCTGACCGACGGGATGAAGCTGCCCGGGAACACATAGCGCTTGATGAAATCCACGCTTTTCAGGGCTTTGGCGTAGCGGAAATCCTCGATCGTGATCGCCTGGATCAGCGCCAGACCGTTGGGCTTGAGCAGCTCGTCGATCTTGCCCAGATACGTATCGAGGTAGTCGTGGCCCACCGCTTCGATCATTTCGATCGACACCAGCTTGTCGAACTGACCCGCGAGGTCGCGATAGTCGTCCAGGCGCAGCTCGATTCGATCGGTCAGGCCCGCCGCATCGATTGCACGGCGAGCGAAGTCGTGCTGCTCTCGCGAGATCGTGGTGGTGGTCACCCGGCAGCCGTAGTGACGCGCGGCGTGGATGGCAAAGCCACCCCACCCTGTCCCGATTTCTACGACGTGATCGTCCGGCCCGAGCTGCAGGCGCTGACAGATACGGTCCAGCTTGTTGATCTGGGCCTGCTCCAGGCTGTCGGTGTCGCTCAGGTACAGCCCGCTGGAGTACATCATCGACGGGTCCAGCCAGGCGGCGAAGAAATCGTTACCCAGGTCGTAATGCGCGGCAATGTTTCGACGGCTGCCGGTCAGGCTGTTGCGATTGAACCGGTGCCAGATCGCCAGGGCCACACCGGTCAGCCGGGCGCCACCCTCGTCCATGGCGTTCAGGGCGTCTCGATTGCGGGCCAGCACCTGAATTACCGCCACCAGGTCCGGACTGTCCCAGAGAGACGCCATGTAGGCCTCGGCCGCGCCAACGCTTCCCCCGGTCGCCATCAAACGCCAGAAGCGCAGATCATGGACGTTGACCTCGGCCTGCAGCGACGCCGACTCGCCCAGCTGCATCCGGCCGATGGAATCGGTGATGGCAAGCTGACCTTCGGTGATGACGCCGCCGAGCCGTTCGATAACACGCTGACGAAAGAAGCGATCGAGGCGACCGGCCTTGCCGTCAACATCGAGTTGTAGTTGGTCACTCGTGTCGCTGGTCACGACGGCTCCTCCCGGGAGTCTGGATGCGGATGAAAAGGGATGCGCTTTGCCCAGAGCCTGAAGGCCTGCCAGTAGATCCCGGCGACAACCTTGACCGTTACGGCCGGAAACCGCAAGGGTTGCCAGCGCATGGCGCGCTGAGTCAGCGGCGCCAGCGACAGTGACATCCCAGCCCGGAAGCATTGTCGATCGTCTTCGATCAGAAGCATGTGAACATCGATGCGGTCATCCTCGAGGCGGAAGCGCCAGTCGTAGTTCATCGCCATGGGCATGAAGGGCGAGACGTGGAAATCCTTGTCGAAGCGAAAGCGGTAGTCGGGGCCGGCCTGGGACCGGGCATCCAGAACGTAGTCGTGCCGCTCGTTCCAGGGCGTGTTGTGGATATCGGCAACGATGGCTCCGAGCTGGCCCTCGTGCTCGCAGAAGTAGAAGGTGACGGGATTGAAGCAGAACCCCCACTGACGCAGATGGGTCAGCATCCGAATCGGCCCCTTCGGCCGGAAACCCAGCATCTCGTCGACACGACCCCGAACGGTTTCCGCCAGGGGGCGGTCGTGCGGGCCGAGAAAATCCCTGCGTCTGAAGGCCACCAGATTGAAACGCTCGATGCTCCACAGGCGACAGCGTGAGAACGTTGACTCGAGGCGATCCAGGTCCAGCAGGCTGAAGTAGAGGCGGTAGCGAAAGCTGTGCTGACGAGGCAGGTCGCGCCGATGCCAGACCGTTCCCGTGGCGATGGCGTCCATCATGCCGGGGCAGCGGTCAGGTGATCGATCACGCGCTGCGCGCTGCGCGTTCCGTCTTCGTGGAAGCCCCAGCCCCACCAGGCGCCACAGAACCAGGTGCGCCGATTGCCGTTGATTTCTTCCCAGCGCGCCTGAGCGGCCACGGCCTCCGGAGTAAAGACCGGATGCTGGTAGTGGCGCGTCACGAGAACGCGAGCCGGATCGATCAACTCGCGCTGGTTGAGCGAGACGATGTAGTCCGTGTCGCCAGGAATGCCCTGAAGCAGATTCATGTAGTAGGACACGCGGCACTGCTCTGCGTCATGGCGATCGCGCCGAACGTTCCAGCTTGCCCGGGCGGCGCGGTGAGCGGGCAGGACGCCCGTGTCCGTGTGGAGGGTTGTTTCATTGTCCTGGTAGGGGATCGCGCCGAGGATCTCCCGCTCGACCTGATCGGCATCGTCGAGCAGTCCGAGGGCCTGATCCGAGTGACAGGCCAGCACGATCTGGTCGACCTGAAGCTCACCCTCATCGGTCTGCACCATCACGCCATCGCTGCGGCGATTGATTCGTCGGACCGGCGTGCCGACATGAATCTCGCCGCATCCGGGGGCAGCCTTCTCCACATAGACCCTGGACCCGCCATCAACGGTTTTCCACTGCGGGCGCTCATCGACCTGCAGCATCGTGTGGTGATCCATGAAGGCCAGCAGATGGCGCATGGGGAAATCGCGGATCCTGCCCATCGGCGCCGACCACAGGGCGGATGCCATCGGCAGAAGATGGAGTTCGCCGAAGGCACGACTCATGCCGCTGCTCTCGATCCACGATCCTAGGGTGGTCCGATCATCCAGGGTCTCGAGCAGCGACGGCGCCTGGCGATAGAAGCGAAGAATATCGCGCACCATGGCGAGGAAGGACGGTCGCAGGAGATTGCGACGCTGGCAGAACAGGGTCGAGAGGCGGGTGGCGTTGTATTCGATCCCGCTGACCCGGTCGGACACGGCAAAGCTCATGTCCGACGCTTTCCAGGCCACGCCGAGCTTTTCGAACCACGCGGTCAGCAGGGGGTAATTTGTTTCGTTGAAGACGATGAAGCCGCTGTCGATCGGCACCGGGCCGGTCTGACCGTCGACCTCCTGCGTGTCGGCGTGTCCCCCGAGGCGCCTGTCGGCTTCGAAGAGAACGACTTCGTGGTCTTTGGCAAGATGCCAGGCGGCGTAGAGACCCGACACCCCGCCGCCGACGATCGCGAGCCTCACCCGACCGACTCGACGCGACGGGCGCGCCGGATCACCTCGGGAACGGACTTCAGGTCGCTGACCAGACCGACCCAGCTCATGGCCCGGAGGACGTAGTAGCTGATGTCGATTTCCCACCAGTAAAACCCCTGGCGCGCGGAGCCGGGGTAGTGGTGATGGTTGTTGTGCCAGCCCTCGCCGAGCGTCAGAAGGGCCAGGAACCAGTTATTCCGGCTGTCATCGGAGGTCGCATAGCGCCGCCGTCCCCAGACGTGGGCAAGTGAGTTGATGGTCAGGGTCACGTGGATCAAGACCACCGTGGACACGAAATAGCCCCAGACCAGCATCTGCCAGCCGCTCGTGCCGAGGTTCGGAAAGGCGGCATTCAGGCCAACGCCCAGGAAGAACATGCCCGTGGCATAGGCCACCGGCACCAGCAGATCGTATCGGTCCAGCAGGCGAAGCTCCGGGTATTTCACCAGATCGGGGATCTGTGAGTGGTCCGTTCCGAAATGCTTGCGCGACAGGAACCAGCCCATATGACTCCACAGGAATCCGTGGCGCGGCGAATGCGGATCATCCTCGCGATCCGCGGCCTTGTGGTGATGGCGATGATGAGCAGCCCACCACAAGGGACCACGCTGCGTCGAGGCCGCACCGATCAGGGCAAAAACGAACTGCACCGGGCGCGACGTCTTGAAGGTGCGGTGCGAGAAGTAGCGGTGATAGAAGGCGGTGATGGCAAACATCCGCAGAGCGTAGCTTGCCAGGGCCACGACCACCGCGACCCAGGACACGCCGACCCAGAGGACGGCGAGGCAGGCCAGATGAAGCGCGATGAACGGGATGATTCGAGCCCAGTCGATTCGATCATCCGTGGGGGAGACTTCGAGGGATTCGGTGTTGAACCACGAGGCAATGCTGTTCTTGATCGACATTCGGTTCCGGGGCTGTCGCTGTGGGCGGTCATTACACGGTCGAGCGGTGAAACGGAGGTGAACATGCGCCCACCCGAGCTGCCGGTAATTCTACCCGCTCCTGACGAGAGTTTTTCCTAGGCTCGGCAAAGCCATTGACCGATCGGACTCCGGCCGCTGATCGAACAGACTTCCGGGCCTCAACCAAAAAACTCTGGAGGTCGCAGGAATGGTGCAGAAACAGCGTGGAATGAGCGTTCTCGAACTGATGATCAGCATCGGCCTGGCTGCCCTGTTGCTGGGTCTGGCCGTGCCGTCGATGGGCAAGCTGATGGCCAATCAGAGAATTTCAGCGGCCACCAACGAAATGATCGCCCACCTGCAGTACGCCCGACTTCAGGCCGTCATGCGCAACCTCAATGTGGTGGCGTGCCCGAGCGCTGATCAGCAGCGATGCGCCGGCAATCGCTGGGACCGGGGCTGGATGGTGTTTACCGACGCCGACGACAACGGCCAACCGGATGGGAGCAGCGACATCCTGCGCGTCGTGGGCGCGGATGATCGAGCGCGGATCGACTCCGGCGGACGTCATCGCCTGCGATTCCAACCCAGCGGCGGCGCCTATGGAACGAACCTGACGCTGCGAGTCTGCGCGGTTGCGACCCCCGTCGACGGGCGGGCGGTCATCGTCTCGAACCCGGGCCGCGTCCGGATGCAGAAGCGACTGCCGCCGGCCGACTGTCAGGGCTGACGGCCCGCTCGCCGACACCCGACAGCAGCGCGCAAGACCCGCGATCATCAGGCCTCGATGGAGGCCCGACCGAGGCCGGGATCAGGCTTGCATACGCTGGCGTATGGAGATAGAATTCAAACACTCGTTTGAATCCGACGTTTGAGTGAATCCAAGCCCGAGCACATGTGATCGAATCCTTGACGCGGCGGAACGCCTGTTCGCCGAGCGAGGCTTTCATGCCACCTCCATGCGCCGCATCACGCAGGCCGCCAGCGTCAATCTGGCGGCAGTCAACTACCACTTCGGATCCAAGCAAGCCCTGATCGTTGCCGTCTTCCGGCGTCGCCTCGACACGCTGAATCGCGCCCGTCTGAGCTGCCTTGACGCGGAGCTCAGCAAAGCGGGCGAGGTGTGCCTCGAATCCGTCCTCGACGCCTTCGTTCGGCCCGCCATCGAGCTGACCCACGACGAAGCGGGCGAGGGTCATCGCTTCATGCGCATCCTGCTGCGCGCCTTCGCCGATCAGGACGAGCAGCTGCACCGCGACCTGAGCGCGGAATACGCTCACGTCATGCGGCAGTTTGCCGATGCAATCGAAGAAGCGCTTCCCGGAGCGAGCCGGGACACGATCCGGCGCCAGCTCGACTTCATCGTCGGCGCACTCACCCACACCATGGCGGAATCCAGTCTTCAGGACGGTCCCGCCATCGCCTCGGACCTGGTCAGCTTTGCGGCGGCCGGCCTTCGCGGCACTCAATCCATCAACGCCATTCCTTCATCCACTGCCGGTGTTCACCGCACCCTGGAGATCGCTCGATGAATATCCTCTCCGTCCTCGTCCTTCTGGCTGGCCTTGGCCTCACCGCCTACCTCCGACTGCCCCTCTGGGTGTCGGCCACCGGTGCTTTGGCTGCCGCCATCGGCGTCGCCACCATCGGCTCCCTGAGCCTGCCTGCGGTGGTCATCTTCGGCCTCGTTGCGGCCGTGCTCGTCTTCATGGCGATCAAGCCTGTCCGCCGCGCCGTCGTCTCGAAGCCGCTCTTCAACTGGTTCAAGACCGTCCTGCCGGCCATGTCCAGCACGGAAAAGGAGGCGCTTGACGCAGGCACGGTCTGGTGGGACGCGGAGCTGTTTTCCGGCAAGCCGAACTGGAAGACCCTGTTCGACATGCCCAAGCCGACGCTCAGCGACGAGGAGCAGGCCTTTCTCGACGGCCCGACCGAAGAGCTGTGCAAGATGCTCGATGACTGGAAGATCAACCGCGAGCTGAAGGACCTCCCACCGGAGGTCTGGCAGTACATCAAGGATCAGCGCTTCCTGAGCATGATCATTCCCAAGGAATATGGCGGACTGGACTTCTCCGCCCAGGGCAACGCTGCCATCGTCACCAAGATCTCGACGCGCAGCCTGACCGCGGCGGTCAGCGTGATGGTCCCGAATTCCCTCGGCCCCGGTGAACTCCTGATGCACTTCGGCACGGACGAGCAGAAGAAGCACTACCTCCCGCGCCTGTCGGTGGGTGAGGAAGTGCCCTGCTTCGCCCTGACCTCGCCGCACGCCGGCTCCGACGCGGCCTCGATGCCGGATGAGGGGATCGTCTGCAAGAAGGTCATCGACGGCAAGGAAGTGCTGGGCCTGAGCGTGACCTGGGACAAGCGCTACATCACCCTCGCCCCCGTCGCGACCGTGCTGGGCCTGGCCTTCAAGACCCGCGACCCGGATGGCCTGCTCGGCGGCAAGGAACACCTGGGCATCACCTGCGCTCTGATTCCGACCTCCACGCCCGGCGTCGAGATCGGCAATCGCCACCTGCCCGGCGGCAGCCTGTTCATGAACGGCCCGACCCGCGGCGAGAACGTTTTCGTGCCAATGGACTGGGTCATCGGTGGGCAGGACCGGATCGGTCAGGGCTGGAGCATGCTGATGCACTGCCTGGCGGCCGGACGGGCCATATCACTGCCGGCCCAGGGCGTGGCCGGCGGCAAGCTGGCGAGCATGATGACCGGCGCCTATGCCCGCATCCGCTACCAGTTCAAGCAGCCGATCGGCCACTTCGAAGGCATCGAAGAGCCGCTGGCTCGCATCGGCGCGGAAGCCTATCGAATGGAGGCAGCCCACAAGCTGACCCTGTCCGCCCTCGACCGCGGCGACAAGCCGGTGGTTCTGTCGGCCATCCTCAAGGCCTACCTGACCGAAGCCAATCGCCGAGTCGTCAATGATGCCATGGACGTGCACGGCGGGAAGGCCGTGGTCGAAGGCCCGAATAACTATCTGTCGCTGGGTTACCAGGCCCTGCCCGTGTCGATCACGGTCGAGGGCGCGAACATCCTGACCCGCTCGATGATCGTCTTCGGCCAGGGTGCCATTCGCTGCCATCCCTACCTGCTGAAGGAGATGCTGGCGGCCGCCGACAACGACCTGAACGCCTTTGACGACGCCCTGTGGCGCCACGTCGGCTATCTGATCTCCAATGGCGTGCGCGCGCCGATCCTCGGCCTGACCGGCGGCCGGATCAGTGCCAGCCCCGTGTCCGGCCCCACGGCCAACGACTACCGCAGGATCAATCGACTCGTGTCAGCCTTCACCCTGACCGCTGACCTCGCCCTGCTGATCCTGGGCGGCAAGTTCAAGTTCGCTGAAAAGCTGTCGGGCCGCTTCGCCGACGCCCTGGCGCATCTCTACATGGCCTCGGCCACCCTGCGTCGCTTCGAGGATGACGGTCGCCCCGAGGAAGACCTGCCACTGCTGCGCTTTGCCGTCGACGACAGCCTGCACCAGGTCGAGGAGGCCCTCCACGGCGTCTATCGCAACTTCCCGATTCCGGCGCTGGGCCCCGTGCTCCGTCTCCTTTGTTTCCCGACTGGCCGTCGTCATTCAACCGCCGACGACCGCACCGGCCACAAGATCGCCCGCCTGCTGCTGACCGATTCGGCCAGCCGCGAACGCCTCATCGACGGCGCCTTCAAGTCGCAGACCGACGACGGCACCGGCATCGTGCTTCAGGCCTTCGAGGCCGTTCTCAAGGCCGAGCCGGCCGAGCAAGCGGTGCGCAACGCGCTGAAGAAAGTGCCCTCCCCGGTGAACGTCGATGCCCTGTGCAGGAAGGCCGTGGCGGCGGGCGTCATTACCGAAGAGCAGGCCGCAGACCTCAAGCGGGCTCAGGAACTCAGCGCCCGCGTCATCGCCGTCGACGAGTTCTCGCCCGCCGAACTCGGCGCCCAGGTCGAGCCGGAGCGCCCGGCCCTGGCCGAAGCCAGCTGAACGCCAACGGCAAGCGAGCAAGATTCCGATCGGCCATCGCCGCCCTGTCCGACCGCGGACAGGGCGCCGGTGAGCCCTGACCTGAAATTTGTCGAAACCAACTCCATTCAAGGACCTTAAAACACATGACTGACCACAAGCTTCGCGTGCGCCGCGCTGCCGTCCTGGGCTCCGGCGTCATGGGCGCCCAGATCGCGGCCCACCTGACCGCTGCCGGCATCCCCGTGGACCTCTATGACCTGCCCTCCGAGGGCAAGAATCGCAGCGAGATCGCCGAGAAGGGACGCCAGGCCCTTCTCAAGCTCAAGCCGGCGCCGTTTGCCTCGAAGTCCCTGGCTGACTTCATCACGCCGCGCAATTTCGACGACGACCTCGAGCAACTGGGGCACTGCGACTTCATCATCGAAGCGATCGTCGAGCGCATGGACATCAAGAAGTCCCTGTATGAAAAGATCGGCCCGCACATCCATGCCGACGCCTTCTTCGTCACCAACACCTCCGGCCTGTCAATCACCGAGCTGGCCGGCGTGGTCCCGGAAGCCCTGAAGGATCGCTTCTGCGGTGTTCACTTCTTCAACCCGCCGCGCTACATGCACCTGGTCGAGCTGATTCCACACCCCGGCACTCGGGCCGAAACGCTCGACCTGCTCGAGGATTTCCTGACCCGCAATCTGGGCAAGGGCGTGGTGCGCGCGCGCGACACCGCCAACTTCATCGCCAACCGCGTCGGCGTATTCACCATGTGGTCGACGATGCTCCACGCCCAGCGCCTGGGCCTGGGCTTCGATACGGTCGACGCCCTGACCGGCCCGGCCATCGGCCGTCCGAAGAGCGCGACCTTCCGCCTCGCCGACGTGGTCGGCCTGGACACGATGGCCAACGTCATCAAGACCATGGACGCAAAGCTCGACGATGACCCCTGGCACGGCTACTACCAGGCGCCGCCCTGGCTGGCGAAGCTCGTCGAGGCCGGCGCGCTGGGCCAGAAGGCCGGCGCCGGCGTGTTCCGCAAGGAAGGCCGCGAGATCAAGGTGTTCGATCCGGAGACTGGGGACTACCGCGCCACCGACTACAGCCTGCCCGAGTCCATTCAGAGCATACTCGCCATCAAGGACCCGGCCGAGAAGCTGGCCGAACTGGCCAAGGCCGACACGCCGGAAGCCGAGTTCCTCTGGTCCATCCACCGTGATCTGTTCCACTACTGTGCCTTCCACCTGGCCGACATCGCCGATTCAGCGCGCGAGATCGACCTGGCGATGCGCTGGGGCTACGGCTGGAAGCTCGGTCCCTTCGAACAATGGCAGGCCGGCGGCTGGTCGCAGATCGCCGCCCTGATCCAGGCCGATATCGATGCGGGCAAGACCGGCGTCGACGCAACCCTGCCCGACTGGGTGGCAAAAGTCGAGGGCGTGCACTCGGCCGACGGCTCCTATGCGGCCGACTCAGGCAGCATGAACCCGCGCCCGGACCTGCCCGTCTACAAGCGCCAGTATCAGCCCGAGCGCCTGCTCGGCGAGCCACAACCCACGGGCTCCACGGTCAAGGAGATGGACGGCATCCGCCTCTGGACCCTCAGCGACGATGTCCTGATCGCCAGCCTGAAGACCAAGATGGGCGTCATCGACGACAGCGCCGTCGAGGGCCTGAACGCCGCCATCGAGACCGCCGAGCGCGAATTCGACGGCCTGGTGATCTGGCAGCCCAAGGGGCCGTTCTCCGCCGGCGCCAACCTGAAGGCGGCCGCGGAGGCGATCCAGCGCGGTGATCTGGACAGCGTCCGCAAGCTCGTGGCCGGCTTCCAGGCGGCCAACCTGCGCCTGCGCTACGCCGCCGTGCCGACGGTGGCTGCCGTGCGTGGTCTGGCCCTCGGCGGCGGACTGGAACTGGCCATGCACGCGGCCCGCCGCGTCGCCCACCTGGAAAGCTACATGGGACTGGTCGAGGCCGGCGTCGGCCTACTGCCGGCCGGCGGTGGCCTGGCGACCCTGGCGCTGCAGATCCAGCAGGACACGGCGGCGGGTGACACCTACCCGCTGCTCGAGAAACGCTACAAGCAGATCGCCATGGGCCAGGTCTCCGGCTCGGCCATGGAAGCGCGCGAAATGGGCTATCTGCGTCCCGAAGACACGATCGTGCTGCATGAGCATGAACTGCTGCACGCCGCCCACGGCCAGGTCCGCGCCCTCGTTGACGCCGGCTACCGCCCGGCCCTCTCGGGCGCGCCGATCCAGGCCGCCGGCGACGTCGGCATCGCCACCCTGAAGATGCTCCTGGTCAATATGCTCGAGGGCCACTTCATCTCCGAGCACGACTTCGAGATCGGCAGCCGCATCGCCACGGTCATCTGTGGCGGCGAGATCGATCGCGGCACGCCGGTCAACGAGGAGTGGATCCACTGCCTGGAGCGCGAGCACTTCCTCGAGCTGTGTGGCTACGAGAAGACCCAGGAGCGCATCGCGCACATGCTCAAGACCGGCAAGCCCTTGCGCAACTGAACGAATTCCGAGATCGAAAACCTTGAACCACGAAGGACACGAAGGTCACGAAGAAAAGATGACAAGAAAGATTGATTTTCTTCGTGCACTTCGTGCTCTTCGTGGTTAAACAACAGTCTTGAACCAAGGAAAAACCATGAGCGACGCTTATATCGTTTCAGCCGTGAGAACCCCGGTGGCCCGGGCCTTCAAGGGCGGCTTCCGCAACTATCGTCCCGATGACCTGCTGGCCGACGCCCTCAAGGCCGCACTGGCCGAAGTGCCTGACCTCGATCCCGGCCGCGTCGAGGATGTGATCGTCGGCTGCGCCATGCCCGAAGCCGAACAGGGCATGAACGTGGCCCGCATCGGCGCCCTGCTGGCCGGCCTGCCCGACTCGGTCCCCGGCGTCACCGTCAACCGCTTCTGCTCCTCGGGCCTGCAGACCATCGCCATGGCCGCCGACCGCATCCGCCTCGGCGAGGGCGATGTGATGATCGCCGCCGGCACCGAGTCGATGACGATGATCCCGATGATGGGCCACAAGGTGGCGATGAACCCGCGCACCTTCACCGACGACAACGTCGCCATTGCCTACGGCATGGGCATCACCGCCGAGAAGGTCGCCCAGGAGTGGAAGGTCAGCCGCGAGGACCAGGACGAGTTCGCTTATCGATCGCATCAGAAGGCGATCGCCGCCATCGACGGCGGTGAGTTCACGGAGATCCGCCCGGTGACGGTCACCAGCCGGATGCCGGGCGCCGACGGAAGCGTTCAGGAACGCCAGTACACCGTCGACACGGACGAAGGCCCGCGCCGCGACACCACGCCCGAGGCGCTGGGCAAGCTGCGCACGGTCTTCGATGCGAAAGGCTCGGTGACCGCCGGCACCAGCTCGCAGATGTCCGACGGCGCCGGCGCACTGGTGCTCGTCTCCGAGCGCGTCGTCAAGGAGCTGAACCTCAAGCCCCTGGCCGTCTTCCGCGGCTTTTCTGTCGCCGGCGTGCGTCCGGAGGTCATGGGCATCGGCCCGATCGAAGCCATTCCCAAAGTTATCAAGCAGACCGGGATCGCCCAGGACGATCTCGACTGGATCGAGCTCAACGAAGCCTTCGCCGCGCAAGCCCTGGCCGTCATTCGCACCGTCGGCCTTGACCCGGACAAGGTCAACCCGCTGGGCGGCGCCATCGCCCTCGGCCACCCGCTCGGTGCCACGGGCGCGATCCTCGCCGCCAAGATGATCCACGGCCTGCATCGTCGCGATCAGCGCTACGGCATGGTCACCATGTGCATCGGCACCGGCATGGGGGCGGCGGGCATCTTCGAGCGGGTCTGATTGTTGAAAAGCCCAAGATCTTTCGGTCGCAAAGCAGCGAAGCAGCAAAGGTAATGACCGAAAAGTGGTAACGCGTAGACGCCAAGAGCGCGAAGAAAGGCAGCCTTTTGCTTTTTCTTCGCGCTCTTCGCGTCTTGACCTTTCGCTCGTCCGCGTAGCGATGTCGATGTCCGAAAGCGTGGAGGCGCGAGAGCTGTAGAACCGCTCGACTGTCGCCTGCCAGCGCTCGATGTCGGCCTGCACGCTTCTTATCGATAGGTTCGGCAAGTCATTGATTCAGGGGAATCGTTCGCTATACTGGAGGCCCGTCCAGGCTGAAACCCTCAGATGAGTAGATCGAACGCGGCACGCCCGAGCGATTCGGTTTCCAGCGATGATCAGGAGATGCTGGCTCGGTTCCCCGAGCTGTACCAGACCCTGCGCTACATTGCTCGACGCGAGCGGCGCCGCAACCCGTCTCACACGCTCAGCACGACCGTGGTGGTGAACGAGGCCTGGCTGAAGCTGAATCGAAGCTCGATGGAATGGCGCGACCACAAGCACTACCTGTCGACGGCTGCGCTGGCGATGCGGCAGCTGCTGGTGGACTACGCACGGCGCCGCAGTTCCGAAAAGCGCACCCCGGTGGACGACTGCCCCCTGTTCGAGAACGACTGCGAGCTCGATAAGCGAGGATCGACGATCCTGGCGCTCGATGAGGCACTGCAGACCCTCGACGAGCTCGAGCCGGCGCTGGCCAGACTGGTCGAGCTGCGCTTCTTCGCCGGGCTGACGCTTGCAGAAACAGCGGAGTGCCTGGGCTCTTCACCACGGACGGTCAGCCGGGACTGGAGCAAGGCCCGAGCCTTCATCAAGTCCACGATGCAGGCCTGAGCTGCACCCGCGGCCATGGCGATCGACGCAGCGCAATGGAAAACGGTCAGCACGATGTTCGACCAGCTCGTCGAACTCGATCAGGACGAGCGGCAACGGCGAATCGATGACCTGGCACTCGAGGCACCCGCGCGAACCCTGCTGCTGGATCTTCTGACCGCCCACGACAGCCAGGACAACCACCCCCTCGACCAGACCCTGAGCGTGATCGCGTCGGGTCTTCTTGACGATGAATCGATCGATTTCGCCGAGTCCGACGCGGATTTCACCGGCCAGCGCCTGGGCAACTGGCGGGTCGGTGAGGCCATCGGCCACGGGGCGATGGCCACGGTGTTCCAGGGCCAGCGAGCCGACGGCGCCTACGAGCAGCAGGTGGCGATCAAACTGCTGCGACCAGGTCGCGATCAATCCGCCAATAAAGATCGCTTGCGCGAGGAGCTGCGGCTACTGGCCAGGCTCGAGCACCCCGGCATCGCGCGCCTCATCGACGGCGGCGTCAGCGACAGCGGCTGGCCCTACCTGATCATGGAGTACGTCGATGGCGTGCATATCGATCAGTGGTGTACCGAGCAGGGCCTGGACTGGCGGGCTCGGCTGGCGCTGATGGTGGCGGTCTGCGATGCGGTGCGCTATGCGCACAGCAAGCTGGTGGTCCACGCCGACATCAAACCCTCGAACGTTCTGATCAATCGGCAGGGGCAGCCCAAGCTCGTGGATTTCGGCATCGCCGATTTGCTTCGAGATGAAACAGATACCCATAAGGACGGGCGCCCTGCCGTACTGCGCTGCTCGCCGGCCTATGCGGCTCCGGAGCAGCTGCGCGGTGAGGCCATCACGACGGCCACCGATGTCTTCGGCATCGGCGCCCTGCTCTACGAACTCCTGATTGGAGAGCGGATCCGCAGCGGTCAGACGATGACGAAGCTCCTCCTCGATCCGTCAACGCCGCAGCCCGTGCCCGCCCCGTCCGAGTCTGCGACATCGCTGACGCCGACATCGCGCCTGCGAGGCGATCTCGACGCGATCTGCGCGAAGGCCCTGGCGGCCGACCCCAAGGCACGCTATCCGGCGATCGAGCCCCTGCGCCAGGACCTGCTCAACCACCTCTCGCACTTCCCCGTCAGCGCGCGACCCGCAAGGCGGACCTATCTGGTGGCCAGATGGCTGCGCCGACACCGGCTCGGGGCCGGCGTTGCAAGCCTGGTGCTGCTGAGCCTTCTGATCGGGCTGAGCGTGTCGATCCGGCAAACCCAACTGGCCACGGAAAGCGCGCAGCGGGCCGAGGCGACCACGGCGTTTCTGCTGTCGGTCTTCGACGCCGACGAGCCCAGCGACTTCGAATCACCGCTACAGGCCACGCGGCGCGATCTCGCCGAGCGCGCCGCCGAACAGCTCGACCTGAGCTACGACCAGCAGGACGAGGCTTATCTGCCGCTCTCGACCGCCATCGCGCGGGTGCTGCGCAAAGTGGGCCTGACCGATCAGGCCAGGCCCCTGCTGATGCAGGCGATTGACGCCGCTGAGGGCCTGGGACCCACAGACGCGCAAGCGAATCTGGTCGAAGCCTGGTTCGAACTGGGCCAGATCGAGAGCCTGGAGGAAAGGATGGCGCCGGCGGTCTCCGCGCTGCAGCGGGCCGACGAGCTCGCCCGGGACCTGAGCGACTCGCCCGTCGAGCGCGCCGCCATCCTGTTTCAGCTCGGCCGCGCCCTCAGCGCCTCGCGCCAGCACGATGCTGGCCTGGCGGCGCTGGACGAGGCCGCTCGCCTGGCTGAGGCCTCCGACAGCACGCGGCCGCTCCTGCCGCGCATCGAACTGCTGGCCGCGCTGACCCTGAACCGCGCGGGCCGGACCGACGAGGCGCTCCAGGCCGGAGAACGCGCCGTCGCGGGGGCGAAGGCCATCTTCGGGCCGGATCACGATCGCACGTCCAGTGCCTTGAGCACCGTGGGCGGCATGTATCGCCTGACCGGACACTTCGATCGCGCCGAGGCCATGGTGCGCGAGGCCTACGACATCGGCATTCGAAGCTACGGCCAGCCCCAGCCCGCGGCGGCCAACAACCTGGCCAACACCCTGTTCACGCGCGGCCACCTGGTCGAGGCCGAGTCCTTCCAGACAGAAGCCGTCGGCCTGGCCGAAGCCTACTACGGCGCGGACAGCGCGGCTGCCGCCCGCTACCGCAGAAACCTTGGATTGATCCAGATCTGGCAGGACGACTGGGCGACGGGCCTGTCGAACCTGGAACAGGCCGTCGCTGTCCACTCGAACGACACCGCCGCCGACGATCCCTACACCCTGTTCCTGGAGGCTCAGCTGGCCTGGGCGCAGCTGCACGCGGGCCAGGTCGACTCGGCCCTGGCCGCACTGACACGACTGCTGCGCCACCTCCCCTCGATGACCGAGTCCTACCCTCGCGGCTCGATCTGGGTCCATATGCTGGGGGCCGAGCTGGCCCTCCAAAGCAGCGATCCGACCGCAGGCCTTCATGGCGAGGCCATGATGAACCTGCTGCAGGATCCCGGCCCGACGGTCTCCAACTGGGAAAGCGTCTATTTCCACCGCGTCGCGGATCAGGTGCAGCAGGCAGCAGAACAGGAGCCAGCACGACAGGCCGACGGGCAGGACACGCTTGCCCTGGCCCAACGCCTGCTTGGAGCCGGTCATCCGCTGCGCCAGCGCGTCGAGCGCGAGACCGCCGCCACGCAGCCGGAGGATTAGGGAACCTTGTAGACGATCAACAAGGCGCATCGCAGCGGCACGCTCGATGATCGCATCGTCGCCAGGGTCTCGAACCCTTGCGCGCCCAGCCCGTCCCATGAGCCACGGCGACGGAAAGGTGGATCGGCTTGAACGCCGGTCGCTTCGTGCGAGCGCGGCGCGTGACTCACCGGCCCGCGCGACTGGCTAGCGACTCACTGAGGACAGTTCTTCAAACAGCGCTCGAATGGCAAGCGTTCGAGGGTGTTCAGCACCCTTGTGGCCGCGATGCCAGTCGTAGGCCGACTGGACGAGGGGAAGCGCTTCCGCGTCACGCTCGAGTGCGCTCAGCGTCTGCGCCAGCCAGAATCGGGAATTCATCACGTTGACGTCGTCTTCCCCAAAGGCCGCCTTCAGTTGATCGGGCGCAAGGGCCAGATCGGCGAGCGCGCCCTCGTGGTCTCCCAGGGCAATCCGGACACCCCCGCGAATACTGCGAGCAAAAACGGTAATGGCGTGGTCGGCGCCAAGGGTGGACTGGAGGCGCTCCAGGGCCGCTTCGATCTCTCGCCTGGCCGCCTCCGGCCGACCGTCGAAAAGCAGCACCAGGGCGAGGTTGGACTGCATGATGAGTGCGTGCGGTGACGCCGCCAGGCCGTCCTCGGCAAAACTGGCAAGAATCCGTCGCTGAATCGGCTCGGCTTCCGAATAGCGAGCGGCTTCGTGGAGCGCGACAGCGAGCCCCTGAAAGGGAAGTTTCCGATCGACCGTGGTCAGTCCTTCCACCTGATCCAGGCGCTCGATCTGGGCGCGATGGAGGGCAATCGCTTCGTCATTGCGGCCGAGTTCCTGAACGATGTTGGCCTGAGAGTGGCGAAGGGAAAAGGTCACGCGATCGCTATCGCCCAGCCAGTCGGCGACCAGGGCCACCGCCCGGTTGGCCATCGCTTCCGCCTCCTCGAGCCGGCCGCCCAGGGCCAGGGCCGTGATGGCGCCCTCATAGGCACACAGGCGCCTGCCGCTCTCGGCCCCCCAGACGCTCGACGTCCAGGCAAGCAAGGCCTGGGCCTCGTCGGCAGCGGCCTCGTATTGACCGGTATTGATCAGCAGATTGAGGCGACCACAGCGAAAGGCTTCCTGGACATCGTCTCGACGCCAGCGAACCCGACTGCCCACGTCAAGCACGTCTCGAACCAATGGGTCTGACGGGGACAGACCGCCCCGGGCGCTGGCGGCGCGATAGCGCTGTATCGCAAGCGTGGCATGGGTCTCGTCGTCCGCCGGCAGCTGCTCGGCAGCGGCGCTGTGGATCTCGTTCAGAAGCGCTTGAGCGGCCTCGGGGTCGCCGGCATCGATCAGATTGTCCGCGATATTCAGACGCGCCTGAATCAGCTGACGATGGTCGTCCGGCGCCACCTGCTCGAGATCGGCCTCGGCTCGCCGCCAGAGCGCCACGGCGGATTCCGGCCGACCGAGGTTGGACTGCGTTTCGCCGAGGCTGGACGTCAGCAGGGCGCGTTGCCGACTGGGCTCGGGCATGTGTTCATCGACGATGGCCATGGCGTCATCGAGGACATCGGCCATCGAGACCTGGCGCCCTCGCGCCGTGCGATGTGGTGCCATGAGGAGACCTCGGAGCACCTTGTTCTGCGCGCTGACCATCCGCGCCTGCACTGCCGTCTGATGGGACTGCCAGACAACCCCCGCCCCCCCTAACAGCAGGGCGACAAGCACCAGCAGGCCCGCGATCGCGGCATTTCGGTGGCGAACAAGCCAGCGTCCGAAACGATAGCGGCGGCTGTCCGGGCGCGCCAGGACCGGCTCTTTCCGCTGCCAGCGCCCCAGGTCGGAGGACAGCGCTTCGGCCGTTTCGTAACGGCGCGCAGGGTCATCGCGAAGGGCTTTTTCAACGATGGCTCTGAGGTCCGCATCGTCGATGGCGCCGAGCTGGATGGCGTCTTGTCCGCTGTGCCCACGCGGCGGCGATCCCGTGAGCAAGCGATGCAGAATCGCGCCCAGACCATAGACGTCGGTCGCCGTGCTGACCGCCTTGCCGCTGAACTGCTCCGGGGCCGCGTATTCGGGCGTGAGTACGCGAGTGGCGTGCGCCGCCGCATCAGAAGAAAGAAGCTTGGCGATGCCGAAGTCGAGCAGGCGCGGCCGCCCGCTTTCATCGACGAGCACGTTGCCCGGCTTCAGGTCGCGGTGGATGATCAGATGCCGATGGGCGAAGGCGACGGCTTCGATCACCCGCCGCATCAGCGCCACGACGGCGGCGGCATCCCAGCCCTCGGTCACCTGTTCCAGCGGTGCACCGACCACGCGCTCCATGGCGATCCATGGGGTACCGTCGACATCGACGCCCGCATCGAGAAAGCGAGCGATGAACGCGTGCTCCAGTTGGGCCAATAGACGCTGTTCACGCCGGAATTGGTCCTGCCCGGCGCTGCCTCGCGGCAACAGCTTGATCGCTGCGATCTGCTCATAATCCACGCCTTCGCGCTGGGCCTCGTAGACCACGGCCATGCCGCCGCGCCCGATCTCCTTTACCAGGCGCCAGGAACCCAGGACCTGTCCCTCCAGCTGCCCGACGGCGAGCTCGGGATGCCTGGCGTCGAGCGAGATCGTCCGATCCAGCAGCCCATCCCTGCCCGTCGCGATGATCAGTTGCTCCAGGCACGCCCGGACCTCGGCGGAGATGTCCAGGGCCCGGACCCTGTCCGGCCAGGTCGACTCCGGGTGTGCCAGCAGCTCTGCGAAACAAGCGTCAGCGGCGCGCCAGGCAACGGGGGAAAAGCTCATGGTTCAGTGCTCGGTCAGGCGCGCGTGCAGGAAGGCGCGGGCTCGCGCCCAATCCCGGTGGAGGCTGCGGACGGATCGGCCCGTCAGGTCGGCGATCGCGTTCAGACTCAGGCCCGCGAAGAAGCGCAGCTCGACCAGCTTCCGGAGCCCGTCGTCCACGGCATCGAGTTCCACCATCGCATCATCCAGGGCCAGCAGTTCGTCACTGCTCTGCTCGTCCTTGGAATCGGCGAGCGTCACGAATACGAGGTCGCCGCCTCGCTTCTGAGCCTTTGCCGCGCGCGCAGCGTCGATCGCGATCTGGCGCATGGCCGTCGCGGCACACGCGAAGAAATGGCGGCGGCTCTCGAGCGGTAGGGATCGGGCGCCGCGCAGCTTCATCCAGGCCTCATTGACCAGCGCCGTCGGGCTCAGGGTCGATGCCGAGTGGTCAGACAACTCGCGTCTCGCCATCCGCTTGAGCTCCTGGTACAGGATGGAGAACAGGGCTTCGAGTGCTTCGGGATCGCCGGGATCCAGGTCCTCCAGAAGTTTGGTGATCTCGGGCATCAAGCGTGGAATTCCGGCTCCGCCAAAGCCTGATCATAGCCACAATGAGTCAGCCCCGCCACGCGGATCGGGGACCCGCGGACGCGGCGTTGACTCACACCCGGTGCCAGGTGGCCGTCTCGGCGGCATGGATCGCCCGATTGGCCAGCCAGGCCGCGTCGTCAGCGCTCAGATAAGGCACGGTGACCGGGCCCTGGGGGAGAACCAGGACCAGATTGGCCAGCCCATGGCGACGTTGATAAGCACTGCGGCGCAGCTGAATCTGCTGCACCCGGTCCAGATCGAAGACGTCCTGGCGCTGCCCCAGGAACCCCTGGCGAACCCAGAGCTGCCGCTCGTGCAGCGCCCAGCCCCACTGGGACCAGCGCAGATGAACTGCCGCGAGGATCAGTCCCAGCAGGCCCAGCGGCACCAGGGTCGCCAAGGGGGCGCTAGCGCTGAACACTGCCCACAGGCCGATGAGGAAGAGGCCGAAGGCGCTGATCCGCGTACAGAAGACGCGGCGAAAGCGCGCGTCCACGCGCCGGAAGTGACTCGGGGAGCGGCAGCCCGACACGATCTCGTCGGTCAGGGCGAGATCCTGATGACTCAGGCCCGGCACGATAAAGGATTTCTTCTGCCCCGGCAGTTCCTCATCGACGTTGCTGGTCTGCCGGACGACGATGTGCCAGCAGTCGAACAGTCGGCCCAGCCCCGACTGCTTGACGGTCAGCCCGGTGATCTTTTCGCGCTTGACCGTCTACTCACGCTGATCGAGCAACCCGCCGATGCCCACGAGGCGTTCGCCCTCATCGGCCAGGCGAAAGCCATGGAAGCGCACGATCGAGAGCAGGCCCGATAGGAGCAGGAGCGTGACCAACCCGCCGATGACCAGGCCAGCGAAGACAAGCCAGAGAAACTCGAAGGGAATCGGATCAAGGGCCATGAACCAGCCGTTCGAATCCGCCCACTCCCCGATTCGCTCTGAAAAGGTGCCGAAGAACCACGCCGCCAAGCCGGCCAACAGCCAGATCTGATTACTGCTCAGCCCGTGGCGGAACAGGCGCCAGGTCGTGGCGGCATAGAGGGCCCGGCCAGCCCCATGCAGATCCGGAGTGGACCCGTCATCGACCGCGGACAGCGCCGGGTCCGAGCCAGTCGCTTCGCCCCGCTGCAGGCCGATGATGCGATCGCGCATCGCCTGCGCCAGGCGGCGGGGAATGCCGGGCAGCTCGACCTCCGATTCCTGCCCGCCGGGGGTCTCGAGGGTGAAGCGCACCAGCCCGAAGGGCTTGAAATAGAACGGCTGTGCAATCTGAACCGACTGAACCCGCGCGAAGCGCACGCGGAGTTCCTTTTTCTCCAGCAGGCCGCGACGAACCCGTACCGCATCGTCCTCGATGCGAAAGCGGAAGCGTCGATGGAAGATCATCGTGCCGACCAGCCCCATGAGCAGCAGCGCGATCGCGAGCAATCCCAGCTTCCATGGGTCGAGGAAATCGAAGACCGCCACGCCGAAGCCGGCGCCGGCGAAGATGAACAGATTCTCGCGAACGAACTTCTGGATGGCCGAGAGCAACAGGAATACCAGGGCCATCGGCGCGAGTCGATGCCATGCCTGCGCGCGATCGGCGCCGGATTCGGTCGAATCGGTCGTCTCACTCATCGTTTGCGCTGGCGTCGTTGCGGGCTCCATCTGCTTTTTCATCATCACGGATCTGTTCGAGCAGATACTGGCGCACCTGCCCTGCCGTGGCACTGTCCAGGCCTTCCACCACGAGGTCCGCCGACTGACCGCCGGCCGTAAAGCACTTGACGCGCATGAGGTCGAAGTACCGCTCGACGGGCCCGGACAGGGTTTCCACGTGCTGGATGCGGGCGAAGGGCAGGATCACCTGCTTGCGAAAGATGACGCCGGACTGATAGATCAGATCGTGCTCGCGCAGCGCCCAGCCGCGATGGCGAGCGTCGAAGCGGGCATGGAGCAACGACAGCAGCATGACGACCGTCACCACGGCCAGCACATACTGGGACCGGTCGATGTCGACCGCGGGCAGCAGGTGACTCAGCAAGGCAGCGAAAATGAACAGGCCACAGAACGCAACCGTCGTGGTGATCTTGTGCTTCAGATACGCCGGGACCACCGCGGTCAACGTGGCCTCGCGGAAATCGGGTAGCGAGGCGGGGTCTATCGAGTCATTGCTGAACGGCTTGATCAGGTCATTCATGGGTCAAGGAGGTCCTTGTGATGCTCGCAGAGACAAGGGCCTGAGCCTAGCCAGCAGGCTGATCTCCAACCAGTGTCGATGGTCACTGGCGCTTGATGATACGTCCGCAGCGCCAGAGCAGATAGTTGGCTGCTTTCCAGAAGCCCCTGAAGGCAGGATTGCGCGTCTGACCATGGTGGTAACGGTAATAGATCTGCTGAACGATGGCGGCAAGGCGGAACAGACCATAGACCTCATAGAAGGCCCAGCGGTCAGGCGCGACGCCCGTCTTTTCGCAGTAATAGTCCACGACCTGGCGGCGCGTCATCATGCCGGGGATATGGGTCGGCTGGCGACGGAAGCCCTTCAGAAAGCGGTCGTCATCGGCCTGCACCCAGTAGGCCAGGGAATTACCGAGGTCCATGAGAGGGTCACCCAGGGTGGCCATCTCCCAGTCCAGCACGCCGATGATCTCGAGGGGATCGTCCGGCGAGAGCAGGATGTTGTCGAAGCGATAGTCACCGTGAATCACCCGGATGCCGACCTCCTCAGGCACGTTGTCATCGAGCCAGCGCATCACGCGCTCGCCTTTCAGTACATTCCATGTCCGGGCGCGGCGAAAGCGTTGCGACCAGCCATCGATCTGGCGCCGGTTGTAGCCCGCCCCCTTACCCATGGACTGGAGGCCGGCCGCTTCGACGTCGACGGAATGCAGCTCGATCAGGCCATCGATCGCACGTCGGCACAGGGTCGCGGCCTGGGCCTCGTCGAGGTCCATCCCCTGAGGCAGATTGGCGCGCAGGATGATGCCTTCGATGCGCTCCATGACATAGAAGTCGCAGCCGATCACCGATTCATCAGTGCACAGGGCCACCATCTCCGGCACCTTGGGGTAGACCGGTTTGAGCGCCTTCTGGACGTCGTGCTCGCGCACCATGTTATGGGCGGACTTTGCCTTCGTGCCCGGTGGCGGTCGCCGCAGGATCAGGTCGCGATTGGCGTAGCGCAGGCGATAGGTCAGATTCGATGCGCCCTTGGAAAACTGCTCCAGCTGCGGCGAACCCTCCAGCCCGTCCACGCGAGCCTTGAGCCAGGCATCGACGGCATCGACATCGAAGCGGTCCTCTTCGCGCAGGTCACGCGGCTGGTCAATCAACGACTTGGCTGACATTGTTGGTAGACTTCGCGGAAGATGAACGGCGAGCATACCAAGTCCCCCGAGCAGACATCGTCCTCCGAGTCGAGCTACCGTCGCGCCAAGGCGATTGTGCTGGACGCGCTGGAAAAGTCAGCGTCGACTCGGCGCGCCTGGGCCCTCGCCCAATGCGGCGACGATCAGGCGCTCTGGTCGGAGGTCGAGTGGATGCTCGAAGCCGCCGAGGACGATACGGGTGACGATGCGCCCGAGCAATTTCAGGTCGCCGCGCGAGAAGTAGTCAGGGAGGTCTCCCTGAAGATCCCCCTGCCTCGCGATTATCAGCTGATCCAGCGCCTCAACGACGGCGGCAGCGGCACGGTCTATCTGGCCGAGCGTATCGACGGCGACCTGCGCCAGCCGGTGGCGCTGAAACTGCTGCAGCTGACCGCTGAACCGGACGAAAACCTGGCGCGACGCTTTGCCACCGAACGCCAGATCCTCTCGAGGCTCAGCCATCCCAACATCGCGCACCTGATCGACGGCGGCCTGACCTCCGAGGGTCGCCCGTTCCTGGCGACCGAATACGTTGACGGGCAGACGATCGATCGCTGGTGCAAGGACCGTCAGCTCGACGTTGAGGAGCGCATCGTCCTGTTCCAGAGCGTCCTCGCCGCCGTCGACTACGCCCATCGGCACATGGTCATCCACCGTGACCTCAAACCCGGCAACATCCTGGTCAGCCGCGAAGGCGAGGTCAAGCTCCTCGACTTCGGCATCGCCCGCCTGCTGGATGAATCCGACGGCGCGACGGACAGGACGGACACCGCCGAGCGCGGAATGACGCTGATCTATGCCAGCCCGGAGCAGATCGAAGGGGAAGGCTTGACCTCGGCGACAGACGTCTATTCCCTCGGCGTGATCCTGTATGAGCTGATCACCGGCCAGCGCCCCTTTGATCACCTGGACTCGGCCCACCTGCTGCCGCAGGCCATCCTCGAGGGGCACATCGAGGCGCCAAGCCGCCGGACGGCCGCGCCGATCCCCCTGGCGCTGCGGGCCGACCTGGACGCCATCGTCCTCAAGGCGCTGCGCCGCGAGCCGTCCGACCGCTACCCGTCGATTCGCGACTTCAGCGCCGACCTGGATCGTCTGCTCGCCCACCAGCCCGTCACCGCCCGCCGCGGTCATCTGCTCTACCGCGCGCAGCGCTTCGCCCGTCGTCACCGCCTTGGCCTGACCGTGGCCGCCGCGGGCCTGGCGCTGATCATTACCTTCATGCTCGACCGCGAAGCGCAGCTCGAACGGATCGCCTGGGAGCGAGACCGGGCCGAGGCCGTGACCGAGTTCATGAACGAGCTCTTTGCCGGTGCCGATTCCCTGCCCTCGCGCGGTAACGAAGTGACCGTTCGCGAAATTCTCGACCTGGGCTCCGACCAGCTGCGCGAGGGTGAGCAGGTCAATGCTGCCTTCACCGGGTCCATTCACCTCGCCCTGGGCAGCGCCTACAACGCACTCGGCCTGGGCGAGCAGGCCCTGCCGCTGCTGAACCAGGCCGACGCATCGCTGTCGTCGGAATCGAGCCAACTCGAACTGGCGGTCATCCAGGCGCAGCTAGCCGCGGCCCTGGACTCCGCCGGGCGCGCCATCGAAGCCATCGAGGCCGATCAACGCGCGATCGAACTCTACGAGCGTGCCGACGGTGATCACCAGGCCGCGATCCTGCGCCTACGCATTCGCCAGCTTCGCAACCATGCCAATGTTCTCGATATTCCCCTGGACCAGACCATCGCGGAGCTGCGCACGATCGTCGATCGGCTACAGACACGACCCGTGGACCGCGGTGAACTGCTGTTCGACGCGCGCTCGGCCCTGGTCGGCGCCTACGTGGTTCAGGGCAACGCCGAACGCGCGATCGAAACGGCGACGGCCGCGCGCGATCTGGCCGCGCAGCTCTGGGAGTCCGATGACCCGCGGGAGCTGCGCGGACGTTTCATCTATGCCACGGCGGTCATGCTCGATGACCCGCAGGCCGCCGTCGACGTTTATACGCGCCTGGTTGCTGATCATGAGCGTCTGATCGGACCCGGCCAGCGTCTGGCCAACACGATCGGCAATCTCGGGGTCGCCCTGTCCCGGACCGGCGACATCCGAGCCAGCATGGCGGCCTTCGAGCGAGCCGCCGACATGATCGAAGCCGTCGCCGACCGCAAGCACTACCTCTACCGCCTGTCGATCTCCAATCTCGCCGCCCTGCACCTGCGCCAGGACGAACCCGAGCAGGCCGAGGCGCTGATCCGAGGCATCCTCGACGACCTGGCCGACCGCGCGGTCACCGAAGGCGGCGTGGAGACGAACTACTACGCCTCGGCCCTCGATATCCTGGGCACTTCACTCAGTCTCCAGCAGCGCTATGGGGAGGCCGCTGACTTCTATCGGCAAGCCATCGAGCTTCTGGCCGCCGACGGCACGGTGCCGCGCGACGCGCTCCGACGGTCGATCGAACAACGCCTCGGCGAAGTCGAGCGCCGTCTCGGTACCGAGGTGCTCTAGCGCCGGCCGACGGGCCCCTACTCCGACAGCTTGCGCTTGAGCCAGGCGCGCGCCATTCGCCACTCGCGAACGACGGTGCTTTCTGAAATCTCCAGGGTCTCGGCCGTGTCCGGCACGCTCAGGCCGGCGAAGTAGCGCAGCTCGACGATGCGCGCCTGTCGTTCGTCGAGGTCGTAGAGCTGCTCGAGCACCTGATCCAGGGCAATCAGATCCGACCCGAAGTCCTGACCGAGCTGGTCGTTGTCCAGCACCACGCGCTGGCGACTGTCCGGCCGCTTCCCGGCCGAGCGGCGGCGCGCGTAATCGACCAGAACCCGGCGCATGACGGTGGACGCCACAAGCAGAAAATGGCGACGACTTTCCCAATTGTGATAATCCTGATCGGCGAGCCGAAGGTAGGCCTCGTTGATCAGTGCCGTGGCCTGGAGCGTATGATCTCTGTTCTGGCGAGCAAGCTGACGGCCTGCCAATGCCCGAAGTTCCTGATAGACCATGGGCAGCATCTGATACAGGCTGTCCTGATCACCCTTCTCGCTGTAGCGCTGAAGAAGATCGGTGACGTCGTCGATCTTGTCGGAGGTCATTGAATCGTCGTGCCGTGTCAGCTGCCCGGAGGGCCCTGATGGTAACCCGACGGACCGGCGCCGGGCGGCCCGGTCGTCGGGCGCAAGCCGCGCGGCAGGGAGGCGGCCTGCGGATTTCCATTCTGGAGCCGGTGGAGCTACACTTGGGAGATATGCGTCACTCCGTCAGCAATTGCCCGCGCCGACAGGCCCGACACGCCCTCATGCGGCGGTTCTGGGCAACCGTTTCGATGGCCGTGGCAGTGCTGATGACCTGCACCGTCGCCTCGGCGCAGGATGAAAGCGCCACCTGCGGCGAGGAATGGAACCGAACCCTGGGAATCACTCAGGTGGAGATCGCTGGCGAGGCGACGCTTCGATCGGTCTGCCCCAACGGAAACCTGGAACTCCTCGATCTGACCGCGACGGTGGGCGCCCGGACGGCGCTGGAGTTCGAATTCCAGCAGCTGGCCTTCGACCAGGCGATCTATCACCTCGACCTTCGTGATGCCGATCAGCGCCCCGTCGACTGGATTACCGCAACACCCGTGGCCGGCGAAATCGACGGCCTGACGAGCGCACGCATCGAGCTCCTGATCGCGCCGCCCGTCGACCTCGTCTCGACCGTTCAGTCAATCAGCGTCGGCGTCACGCTCCACGACGGCGAGAAGAGCTGGTCACGCGACCTCCGCCTGCAGATCACCGTCGCCGATGAACAGCCCCTGTTTCGCGACCAGTTCGAGATCGACCCCGTCATCGGCCAGTTCAGCCAGCGGTCGGAGCCGACTCGACGGCTGCGCCTGATCGCCGCTCAGCCTCACGGCGGACGCTAAGCGGTTTCAAGACGCGGCCAGGGCCGCGCCCCGATTCAGCGCCAGCTCAGGGCCGATACTTCCTCAGTTCCATCCGCGCCACCAGGCCTCGATGCACTTCATCGGGCCCATCGGCCAGGCGCAGGGACCGCGCCGCCGTCCAGGCCGCAGCCAGCGGGAAGTCCCCGGAAACACCCGCACCACCGTGCAACTGCATTGCCATATCGATGACTCGCTGCGCCATCGTCGGGACCGCGACCTTGATCTGCGAGACCTCGCTCATCGAGCGCGCGATGCCCTTGTGATCCAGGCTCCAGGCGGCCTTCAGAACGAGCAGTCGAGCCTGCTCGATCGCGATCCGGGCATCGGCGATGCGCTCGGCATTGCCGCCAAGCTTGGCCAGGGGACGACCGAAGGCTTCGCGCGACAGGGCCCGTTTGCAGGCCAGCTCGAGGGCCATTTCAGCCAGGCCGATCAAGCGCATGCAGTGGTGAATACGGCCCGGGCCGAGGCGCCCCTGGGCAATCTCGAAGCCCCGGCCTGGCCCCGCAATGACCGCATCCAGGGGCAGACGAACATCGTCGAAGCTGACCTCACCATGGCCATAGGGCGCGTCGAGCATGCCCATCGCGGTCAGCATGCGCTCGACCTTGACGCCGGGCGTGTCCAGCGGTACGAGGACCATCGAGTGGCGCTGATGGCGATCGGCCTGCGCGTCGGTCAGCCCCATGAAGATGACGACGCGGCAGTCGGGGTGCCCGATCCCCGTCGACCACCACTTGCGGCCGTTGAGGACGATTTCGTCCCCGTCCACAACCGCCGTCGCTGCCATGTTGGTGGCGTCTGACGAGGCGACGGCAGGCTCGGTCATGCAAAACGCCGATCGGATCTCGCCGGCGAGCAGGGGCGTCAGCCACTGTGCCTTCTGAGCCTCGCTGCCGTAGTGATAGAGGACTTCCATATTGCCCGTGTCCGGCGCGTTGCAGTTGAAGATCTCCGGGGCGATGAAGGAGCGACCCATCTGTTCGGCCAGGGGCGCATAGTCGAGGTTGCTCAGGCCCTGGCCGAGCGCCGCATCGGGCAGGAAGAGATTCCAGAGGCCGGCCTCGCGCGCCTTCGCCTTGAGCTCGCCGATGACCGGCAACACGACCCAGGGATTGTCCAGTTCGGCCATGTCCCGATGCCATCGGGATTCGGCAGGCTCGACGTGATCACGCATGAAGCCTTTGAGTTTGCGCGCAAAGTCAGTCCCGCGCTCGGTGGGAGTCAGATCCATGGGTCATCCTTTTCGTTTCTTCGATTCGCTATCGCGGATCAGCACGCACAGGCGATCCGCCTCGGTCAGTGTCAATTGCTTGTCGCGTTCGGGGTTCAGTGTCAGGCGGCGGCCCGAGCTCGGCTCGTGCTGCTCAACGCCGAGCAGCGTTTCACCATAGGCTGCAACCGCACCCTCGATCTGGTCGATCGTAACCTGCCCCGCCACCCCGTAGTGGGTCCCTTTCCGAAAGTCGATCTCCGCCCCGCCAGGACTGAACAGCTCGTCGAAGACCAGGCGGCTCTCGGGCTGCAGGGCCGTGCGTGCCAGCAGATGGCTGATGATCAGGGGGCTGACAACGGTCTCCGCACCGGGCTGGCGAATCAGGCCCTCGTTGGCCGCGTCCGAGAGTTCCAGCAGCACCTGAGGTCGCTTGTCGACATGGCGTAGCATGCCCACGATCAAACGATGGCCGACGATGGCGCGAGCATCGGCCTCCTCTTCGCTGGCGAGGAGATCACTGGAGAGAAAAACCACGGAATGGAATCGATTCAGATCGAAGCGGTTGAGGACGCCGTCGAGGAGGTAATCGTCGACGTGGTGACGCAGGCTGACGTTCGGCAGCTCGGCCCCATAGGCCTCGATCGCCTCGTTGCGCTCCTTGACCGCTACGGTCGAGATAAGGTCGATATCGAACTGGCGATCGCGATAGCCCGCCATCTCGGCCAGGAGATTGGGCAGACGGCGGCTCCAGCCCAGGAGCAGGAGATGATTGACCTTGCGACGCGCCATCAGCGGCGCCGCTGCGTCGTGCCGGGCCGGCCGCGCGGCCTTGGCTGATGCCGAGACACCGGGCTCGATATCGCTCAATTCCCGCGCCAGAAAGACGATCGAATCACCGGCTTCGATACGCGTGTCCGAGGTCACTCCGAGGTCCACCGACGGCGACCCGTCGCGCCTTCGAAGCAGGCCGAGGACCAGCGCGCGAGGACAGCGGACCGCGACCTCCCTGAGGCTGGCACCAACCAGGGCCCGACTGTCCCGAAACATGATCTCGTTGCCGTCCTCGACGGTCAGCACCTCGCGGTAGAAGGCCGCCAGGCCAGGATGGAGGATGTTCTGGACCAGCAGAGCGGAGAGCGTGTCATCGGTCGGAACGAGCTCGAGGGACCCTCGATAGGCGTTGCGCGCCATGTCATCGCGGCGCACGTCCTGAAGCTCGGCGATCACGCGCGGCGGCGGATAGCCGGACTGCTCGGCGCGAGCGTCGATCGACAGGAGGGAGCGGATCATCTCGACGTCGACGGTGATCAGGCGATTCGCTTGACCGAAATCCATGGGCATGATGACCAGACCGGCCTTGAGACAGCCGGCGCGGTGGATCGCCTCGTCCTCCAGCGGCGAGCCGTCGCGGAGGATGACATCGCGGGCATAGCGGCCCAGTCCGGGGTCGGCGCGCAGGACCTGCGCCTGGGTCGCCGACATGCCCTCGGACAGCACCACGACCCGGAGCCTGCGCGTGCCGAAGGCGCGCTGGAAATGGCCACGCGATCGTTCGCTCCCCAGGAGCTCGCGCAGCAGCGGCAGGGTCCGGTTGTTCCAGCCAACGATGACCACGTGACCGGCGAGATCGACGGGCGTGAGACCGCGCTCGAAATCCCGCATGCGCGCGATCAGCCACTGGGTCATGATCGCCACCAGCGCGCCGAGAAACACGACGTAGCCGCTCAGGGTCAGCAGCGTCGAGACCAGGCGCTTCCAGCCGCCTTCATCGTCGCCGAGGTAGCCGGGGTCCGTCAAACGAAGGAAGGCCCACCAGAACGCGTCCGGCAGACTGCCCTGAAATCCAGACAGGGCGGCAGCGAGGCCACCGAGGAGCGTAATCAGGCCGATGCCCGCCGCGACCACGAGGAGCTGAAAGCCAGCGCCCTTGACGAACTGTCGTTCGATCAGAAACTTGATGCGATCGACGAGCGGGAGCTTGATCAAGGTGGCGGTCTCGCAGCCGGCATGGGGGAACCATCTATAATCGGCAGCTTACCGCATTCCACACCGCCGGGCCGATTCCTTCTCCATGAACAAGGACCTGAAAGCCGTCATCGACCTGCTCGAACTCGAGCGCCTCGAAGACCTCCTCTTCCGCGGCCAGAGCCACGACATCGGCTCGCCCCAGGTCTTCGGGGGGCAGATTCTCGGCCAGGCCCTGCGCGCGGCCAGCTCGACCGTCGAGCGCGGTCGGGCCCATTCGCTGCATGCCTATTTTCTGCGCCCCGGCGACTTCGATCTGCCCGTGGTCTATCAGGTGGAGCGCTCCAGAGACGGCCGCAGCTACAGTAATCGACGCGTCGTGGCCATCCAGCAGGGCCGCCCCATCCTGAACATGGCAGCCTCCTTCCACGCCCATGAAGAGGGCTTCGAGCATCAGGCCGCCATGCCCGAGGTGCCGGGACCCGAAGGCCTGGTGCGCAGCATCGAGATCAATGCCTCGATGATGGACAAGGTGCCGGAAAAGATGCGCCGCCTGCTGGCCCATCGACCGCCCTTCGAGCTTCGCCCGGTCGAGGCGCCCAAGTTCATCGAACCCGGCCCCAGACCGCCGCGGAAGCACATCTGGATGCGCGCCTGGGATCCCCTGCCGGACTGCGATGAGCTGCACCGGACCCTGCTCGCCTACGTGTCGGACTACGAGCTGCTCGGCACCTCGACGCTGCCGCACGCGCTGGACTTCGACTCCAAAGCGGTCCAGATGGCCAGCATCGATCATGCCCTGTGGTTTCACCGTCCCTTCCGCGTCGACGACTGGCTGCTCTATGCCTTCGACAGCCCCTCGAGCCATGCCGGCCGCGGCTTCTCCCGCGGCGAGATCTACACCCGCGATGGCCGCCTTGTGGCCTCGGTAGCCCAGGAGGGCGTCATCCGCCCCTGGAACCCGCCCGCCTCGCGCGACTGAGCGCCCAGGGACACGCCGATCGGCGATTGGTGCCGGGGGATCAGCCCCCTCGAGGTAGCGGTGCGCAGACGGGCGTGACAGCGGGTCGGGCGTCCCCACGTCCGGCATCGAAGGCGCTCTGCACGGCGAGTGCCGGTTCGATTGCCGAGCCGGGGATCAGCTCGCCTCGCGGTCGGCCCGACGTCGCTCGTGCTCTTTCAGAAGCTTCTTGCGCAGGCGGATGTTGTCCGGGGTCACCTCCAGCAGCTCGTCGTCGGCCAGGAACTCCAGCGCCTGCTCGAGGCTCATTCGCACCGGTGGGGTCAGAAGAAGCGCATCGTCCTTGCCGGCGGCTCGGATATTGGTCAGCTGCTTTTTCTTCAGGGGGTTGACGACCAGGTCGTTCTCGCGACTGTGCAGCCCGATGATCATGCCCTCGTAGACGTCTTCGCCGGCGCCGACGAAGAGCTTGCCCCGGTCCTGCAGGTTGAACAGGGAATAAGCGACGGTCGTGCCCTTGTCCATGCTGATCAGCGTGCCGTTGATGCGCGCGGCGAGCTTGTCCGTCGCCGGGCCCCAATGGTCGAAGACGCGAAAGAACAGCCCGGTTCCGGCGGTCATGGTCCGGTAGCTGGACTGGAAGCCGATCAGGCCCCGAACCGGCGCGATGTAGTCGAGTCGGCCCTTCCCGTCGGGCACCATGTCCTTGAGCTGGCCCTTGCGCTCGCCCATGGCCTGCATCACCGCGCCCTGGTAGTCCTCTTCCATATCGAGCACCACCGCCTCCCAGGGTTCCTGCACCTCGCCGTCGATCTCGCGCTTGCGTACGCGCGGGCGCGACACCGCCAGTTCGTAGCCCTCGCGGCGCATCGTCTCGATCAGCACCGAGAGGTGCAGCTCGCCGCGACCGGCCACTTCGAATTGATCCGGGTCCGGGGTGTCCGAGACCTGCAGCGCGACGTTGTGGGTGGCCTCCTGGAACAGGCGGGCGCGCAGCTGCCGCGATGTCAGGTACTTGCCCTCGCGGCCGGCGAAGGGCGAGTCGTTGACCTGGAAGGTCATGTGGATCGTGGGCTCGTCGACGGACAGGGGCGGCAGCGCCTCGACCTGAGCCGGGTCGCACAGGGTTTCGGAAATACCGATGTTCTCGATGCCCGAGATGGCCACGATATCGCCGGCGCTGGCTTCCGGGATTTCTTCGCGCTTGAGCCCGCTGAAACCGAGCACCTGAAGTACCCGTCCGGAACGCTTCTTACCCTCCCGGTCAACGACCGCGACCGCCTGATTCGTCTTGACGGACCCGCGGCGAATCCGGCCGATACCGATCAGGCCGACGTAGGTCGAATAGGACAGGCTGGTGATCTGCATCTGGAACGGCCCGTCCGGGTCGACGGGTGGCGCCGGCACGTGTTCGACGAGGGCCTCGAAAAGGGGCGTCAGATCACCCTCACGGACCGAGTCCTCGAGCCCGGCGTAGCCGTTCAGGCCGGAGGCATAGATGACGGGAAAGTCGAGCTGCTCGTCGGTGGCGCCAAGCTTGTCGAACAGATCGAAGGTCTGGTTCAGCACCCAATCGGGTCGGGCGCCGGGCCGATCGATCTTGTTGATCACGACGATCGGGCGAAAGCCCATGGCAAAGGCCTTCTGGGTGACAAATCGAGTCTGCGGCATCGGGCCGTCGACCGCGTCGACCAGCAGCAGGACCGAGTCGACCATCGACAGGACCCGCTCGACCTCGCCACCGAAGTCCGCATGGCCCGGGGTATCGACGATATTGATGCGCCAGTCGCGCCAGGTGATCGCCGTGTTCTTCGACAGGATCGTGATGCCCCGCTCGCGCTCCTGGTCCTCGGAATCCATGACCCGTTCGCTCACGCGTTCGTGCTCGGCGAATTCACCGGACTGTCTCAGGAGCTGATCAACGAGGGTGGTCTTGCCATGATCGACGTGAGCGATGATGGCGATATTGCGAAGTTTCATGGAGGTAGCGCTCGGGCAGCGGAAAGGCAGCCCGCCATTATACGTTTCGCCGGGACTCCACGGGAACCCGCGTCGCACTTTCCTTGACTCGTGCTTCGACGCCTTTGAAACGTCTCAGTCGGCGCCGGGCGCCGGCAGCGCCCGAACGCCCCGGCCCTGCTGCAGCCGCAGGGCATTGCGGTAGCTCTGGGCCGCGGCTTCGAGGCTGCCCGATCGATCGTGAATCCGTCCGAGGGCCGCATAGGCCTCGCCGTCGGGAGTCTTGTCGAGGGACTTCTCGAGATGCTCGCGCGCCTGGTCGTAGCGCCGATCCTGAAGGTAGAGAAACCCGAGGGCAAGATGCAGCGCGTCGTTGCCGGGATGCTGCCTCAGCCAGCCCTCACAGTCACTGATTCGCTGTGCCCTGCCCTCGTCATCGACCTGGGCATAGAGCTTCAGGGCATCGCGATCGGGGCCGGCTTTCAGCAGCTTTCGAAGCTGCTTTCCGCCGACTTCCGAGTGGCCGAGTTCAGCGGCGCGCCGGGCGTAGGCCAGAACGATATCGTGCCTGCCTCGCTGCTTCCGATTCAGCGCGTGCCAGGCACTCTCCAGGGATTCGAGATCACCGGCCGCGGCCATTTCGCGGCACGCGGCCAGCACCGCCAGCTCGACTTCTCGCTCCTCGTCGATGATGCCGGCCTTGCGCAGGGCCGGCGTCAGTAGGCGAACGTCCCGCCAGCGGTCCAGATCCTGATAATCCTGCAGCAGCAGGCGCAGGACACCGGTATGTTTGGGCTTCTTGAGGTGCAGGGCCTCGAGGACCGGCACGGCCTCCTCGACCCGCCCCTCGGCGGCCAGCATGCGCGCCCGGGCCAGATCGGTCACGAAATGTTTGCGGCCGAAGCGTCGGTCGGCCAGCTGCAGCCACTGATCGCGAGCTTCGATATGGGACTGGCCCTGCGCAGCCTGAGCCGCCGCCAGGTATCCGGCCGTCGAGCCGTGGTGAGAAAGGGATTTTCCGAGCGCCTGTTCCGCGCGCCGCCAGTCCCCCTCCGTGAGGGCGAGCAAGCCGTTCTCGAGCTGGCGCTGCGCTCGATGCTCGCGCTGGCGACGCAGCATCCGGCCCGGCCAGCGAATCAGCGCCACCACCAGGCTGATCCCGATCCAGACAAGGAGCACGGCACCGACCAGGGTCAGCAATGACATCTGAAGTCGATAGTTGGCCACCTCGATCGACACCAGACCGGGGTCGGACAGCAGGCGCGGCGCCGCCAGGGCCGTCACCACGAGCGCTGCCAGCACCAGGACGATGAGGATCAGCCGCTTCACAGTGATTCAAGCACGCGTTCGATCGCCGCGATGGCCTGTCCGAGGCCCGTGGGTGGCGCGGGAGGTTGGAGCGCCGCCAGATCGCCGAGCTCCGCCCGGATCGAATTCAGGGGCTCGGCATCGACTCGATAGAACTGGTCGAGTAGCCTGTTGACCTGGCGCAGGCGCAGGCTGAGCGTGTCGAGGTCGCGCCGCTGGACGGCCAGGCCGGCGGCGGACAGATTCAGCGCCAGCTGCTCGCGCAGGGCAACGACCTGCGCCTCGGTCAGGCTCAGGCCGTCGAGCCGCTCGACCGTGACCAGTTTGCCGAGGGACTCACCCATCGAAGACAACCAGCCTCCGTCGGATGCCTCATCGTCGCTCGAGTCGGCCGTGACCGATGTTGAAACCACGCCGTCGCGCAGCGGCCAGTCAGTCGACTGCGACTCCCACTGAGCCAGCCTGGCCGTCATCCGGGGCCACTCGGGCTCGGACCAGGCCTCGATCATCGCAATCTCATCGGCGAGCCGATCCCTGGCCTGGCTCAGGCGGCGGTCGTCGAGGTCCGCCAGCTGGCGGCTGGCCTGTTCGTAGGCCGCGAGCGCGCCGCCCTTGTCGGCGACCAGGTCGACTCGGGCCTGACCGATGGCCATCAGCGCAGCGATTTCGAGCAGATCGAGCTTCAGGGCAAGCTCTCGATCGACCTCGCGCTGAACCCCCTGCTGATCGCGGAGGGTCTCGGTGAGGCCATCCAGTCGGGCATCGATGGCCGTCTGCTCTCTGCCGAGCTCGGACAGACCCTGGTCGATCTCGCCGAGGCGGCGCTCAAGGCGCTGCAGCGAGCTGGCCTGGTTGTCCAGGGTGGACTGCAGCTCATCGTCGTTGGATTGGCCTGCGCTCAGCTCGTTGAGCGCAGCCTGCAGCCTCCCTTGGGCGTCCTCCAGGGCGTCGAGTCGACGGGCCTCGATCTGGCCACTGGCGAGCGTGTCGTCGAGGGCGTCCTGTGCTGAAGCGACCCGGTCGATGCGACCGCTCAGGGCGGCGATGGCATCGTCGACCTCGCCCTGCAGCGCCGTGATGGCCCGAGCCTGCGAATCGGTGGCCGCATCGGACCCGGCCTGTTCCTGAAAATACATCCAGCCGGCCGCAGCCAGGGCCGCCAGGGAAACGACCAGGGCCAGCACCGAGACGCCGCGGCCGCCGGTTGGAGCTTTGGCCCCATCGCCGCCGGCGTTGGACCGGGAAGAAGCGTGGCGGTCATCGCCCGAGTCGGCGCCCGAAGCGACCGAGGCCGGTGCTTCAGCGTCCGGTGACTTGTCTTCCGGGGTGCTGGATCGAGCAGACTCAGCCCCCGATGGAGAATCGGATGGCTCCGTCGCGTTCTGTTCTGGCGCGTCTTTCTCGCTCATGGCCCTGGCCCCAAGCCTGTCTGGACAGTCGGTATCTGCCTACGCAGAGTACCGCAAATCAGTCCGAGGATGGGCTGCCGATCAGCGCCGCCGTCATCGCATCATCGCTCGCACCCGCGCTCATCACCGGGTTCTCGATGCCCAGGGCAGAGGCTCGCGCCTGGAGCCGCTCGGAGGGCACGATCATCGTGCCGCGACACAGCTTTCGCCACAGGTCCGACGGGAGATCGGCCCGCAGCCTGTCCAGGGCGCTGCCGCTGGCCAGGAGCGTCGTCACGAGTTCGGCGCGGCGCAGCCGGTCCATTGCCGCTGGATCGGGTTGCTCGCGTGATCGCCGATAGACGGTCAGGCGATGGACGTGAGCACCGCGCGCGCGCAGGGTCGTGTCGAGGAGGCGACGGCCGTCGCGAGCGGCGAGGATCAGCCAGTGCTGATCATGCACCCGGTTGAGCCGGGCCATGGCCAGCATGGCTTCGCTGTTGCCCACGGGAGCGCTGGGGCAGTCCACCTGCTCGAGGCCAAGCTCCAGGGCCAGGGCGCGCGTTCCCTCACCGGGCACGACCGTCGGCGTCGTCCTGAGCGCGTCGAGAAGCCCCAGCGCGGCGGCCTGCCGGACGCCTTCACGGGACGTGAGAATCAGGCCATCGACCCTCGGCACGGCACGAAAGGCCTGACGAAGCCCTTTGCCATCGGCCACGGGTTCCAGCCGAATCAAGGGAAGATGGAGCGCATCGAGGCCGCGACGGGAGAGCCGTTGCGCGAGCTGCTGGCCTTCGGACCCGGTTCTGGTGACGATGACGACTGAATGAACCACGCGCGAGCCTCTCCTCGGTTGACCTGAAACCGCCTGGTGACAACGAAAAAGCCCGCCGAGGGGCGGGCTTTTTCTTCTATAAGATCCGGGCGTCTGGCGCAGCCTCTCGAAGTGCTGGGGGCTTGCGTGTTGGCGTTGGCAGTAGGGGGACGCACCTCAACAGACTGAACCGTGGATGACGCCCGGAAAACAAATCGTCTAGTTCCCCCAGCCAACGAATTTAACCCAACTGTCGCACAGAAAAACGGCGGTGTCCAGCAGAAATTGATGACCCGATCCAGGCCGAGGAAACCGCCACTGGACTCCGGCGCGCGCGCAGAGCTAGTCAGCGGTTCCCTGAAGCGCGGCGATGATCCGCTCGGCGCCCTTGGCCAGGAGTTCGTCGGCCACGCCTCGGCCTAGTGCGGCGGCCTCTCCCGTCGAGGCGGTAGCGACTGCGTCGATGCAGTCCTGACCGTCGGGACTGCAGAGCCGCGCGCTCAGGGCCACGCGGTCGCCGTCAATGCGGGCGTGCGCGGCCAGCGGCATCCGGCAGTCACCGCCCAGCCCGGCCACGACCGCGCGCTCGGCGTCGACCTGAATGCGTGTATCGGGGCAATCCAGGGGCCGGAGGCAGGCGTGGACGGCGGGATCGTCGATCCGGGACTGGACGACGATCACGCCCTGCCCCGGCGCGGGAAGAAACGCCGGCGGAAGCAGGGGGCTGGCATGATCAAGCGCAATCCCGAGGCGTTCCAGACCCGCCGCGGCGAGAATCACGGCATCGACCTGACCGGTCAGCATCTTGTCCAGGCGCGTCTGCACGTTGCCGCGAATGGGCACGATGCGCAGCGCCGGGTGTGCCCGGAGCAGCTGGGACTGGCGCCGAAGGCTGGAGGTCCCCACCGTCGAACCGCTCGGCATGTCCTGGGGTAGGCGACCGTCTCGAGTCAGCCACCAGTCGGCCCAGTTGGCTCGCGGCAGCACCACGGTCAGCTCCAGGCCCTCGGGGCTCTCCGCCGGCACATCCTTCAATGAATGCACGGCGATATCCGCCCGCTCTTCCAGCAGCGCCAGCTCCAACTCCTTCAGGAACAGCCCCTTGCCACCGATCTCGGACAGGGAACGGTCCAGCACCTCATCGCCGCGCGTGCTGAGGGGCACCAGTTCGGTGCGTTGATCCGGGTGATGGCGGCGGAGCTGCTCGGCCACGTGTTCGCTCTGCCAGAGGGCCAGTCGCGACTGTCGGGTTGCTATTCGAAGCGTGCTCATGGTTGACCTTTCAGAACCCGACGCACCGCCGGGAGGTTGCGGCGGCTGACCTCGGGGTGAATATCGACGCCGTCGACCTCCACGCGTTCCGCGCCATCCGAATCCCGATACAGCGACCGCAGGTGCCTGCGATCGACCAGGGCGTTGCGGTGGACCCTCAGGAATCGGTCCGGGTAGCGCCCCTCGAGCTGCACGAGGGAATCCTCGACCAGGGCAACCCCGCCGAGGTAGTGAACGCTGACGTACTTGTCTTCCGCGCTGAGGACGCGAATATCGCCCACCGGAATCCGGGTGACGCGATCGCCCAGCCGGGCGATCAGCACGGCCTCCTCGTCGCTTCGCCGGACGCGCTCACGGACCCGTCCCAATGCCGAGGCCAGGCGCTCTCGTCTGACCGGCTTGACCAGGTAGTCCGCGGCACGCAGGTCGAAGGCGTCCACGGCGTAGTTCTCGAAGGCCGTGACGAAGACGATTTCGGGCGCGCGCGGCAGTGACTGGAGAGCCTGAGCCAGCGTCAACCCGTCTGCCCCGGGCATTTCGACGTCGAGGAGGACAAGATCCGGCGCCTCGGCCGAGCAGAGCTCCAACAGCCCCTGGCCGTCCTCGGCCTGGCCGACGAGCGCCGCATCATCGCATTCGCCGAGCAGTCGGGCCAGGCGGTTGCGAGCCGGCGCTTCGTCATCGACCAGCACGACGCGCAGGCGTGAGCTCACGACCAGCGCTGCCCCAGCCAGTGATCGATGGCCTGAATTTCCTCGGGTGAGACCGAGTGCGGCATCGGGTAGTCCTGCCAGTCGACGCGGTAGCCGGCCGCGGTCAGTCGCTCGAAGGCCGACTGGCCCAGAGCCATGGGCACGACCGGATCCTGGCGACCGTGCGCCATGAAGATCGGCACGGACGTCGAGGTCGACGACGCCCAGGACGCCAGACCGTCGGCCTGCAGCAGGTAGCAGGACAAGGCAATGATGCCCGCCAGGGGGGTGTCATTGGCCAGGCCCGCGCGCAGGGCGATCGCACCGCCTTGGGAGAATCCCGCAAGCACGATCCGGTCGGCGGAAAAGCCATCCGCGATCTGGGCCTGAATCAATCGCTGGACGGCGGCCACGGAGGCAAGAATGCCGGCCTCGTCCTGATCTCGATCGATCGACACGCCGAGAATGTCGTACCAGGCCCGCATGGCCATGCCGCCATTCACGGTCACCGGGCGCACCGGCGCGTGGGGAAAAACGAATCGAACCGGCCGCGATTGAGCCGACTGCAGGTGCGGTACAATCGGGACGAAATCGTGGCCGTCCGCGCCCAGGCCGTGAAGCCAGATCACGGCGTGATCCGGTTGCGGCCCAGTCTCTTTCACGACGCATTCCAGCGTCTGTTTGTCGGATTCAGTCATGCGCCTGATTCTACCCGCTCTCGCCCTCGTCCTGCTGACCGCCTGCGGACTGAAGGATGATCTCTACCTGCCCGAAACCGAGACATCCCCGCCGGCGGCGGCCGATGCCGACGGGGCCCGGACCGGCACCGAACACCACGAGGACGAGGACGACCATGAAGCGAACCCCTGAACCCGAGTTGATGGACGCGCCGGATCAGGCCCAGGCCTACGCCGATGCGGATTTCAGCGAGTCGAATCAGGCCTTCGTGGACGCCTTCGTCGCCCTGTGCGCCAGCCGCGGAAGCAGGCCCGGCCGCCTCCTCGACCTGGGCTGCGGGCCCGGCGATATCTGCATCCGCATGGCCCAGGCCCTGCCCGAGTGCCGCGTCGTCGGACTGGACGCCGGGCCGAACATGCTCAAGCTGGGCCAGCAGGCCGTCGATGCCGCGGGCCTGGGGGATCGAGTCCGCCTCCTGCTGGCTCACCTTCCTTGTGCCCTGCCGCTGACCGACGATAGCGCCATCGTGTCCAACAGTTTGCTGCATCACCTGCCCGATCCGATGGCCCTGTGGAATACGATTGCCGAGCAGGCCGGGCCGGGCTGCGTCGTCCAGATCATGGACCTGCACCGCCCCGAGTCGGCGGACCAGGCGCGTCAGCTGGTCGCAACCCATGCCGCCGATGCGCCCGACGTTCTGGCCGAGGACTTCTACAACAGCCTGCTTGCCGCCTACACGACCGATGAGCTGACCGACCAGTTGAATCGCTCCGGTCTCGCTCATCTCGAAATCAGCCGGCCCTCGGACCGCCACTGGATGGTCCAGGGCATTCTCTGACGTGCCCGCACCTGCGCCTGCGTCCCTCGCCCGCTCGCGATGATCCAGTTCAGCAAATTCGAAGCCCTCGGGAATGACTTTGTCCTGATCGATGCCCGCCACCAGGCCTTTGATCCATCGCCCGATCGCATCCAGCGCCTCGGGCACCGTCATCGGGGCATCGGTTTCGATCAGCTCCTGATCCTGCGCGACAGCGACCGGGCCCTGGTCCAGGTCGATATCTTCAACCAGGACGGGAGCGTGGCCGAACAATGCGGCAACGGGATGCGCGCCGTCGCGCTGTTTCTCGACGGGCAGGGCCAGCTCGACGGTGCCGCCCAGCTGGACACGGCCGCCGGCCTGGTCACCGTCGAGGTCGAGGATCAGGACCGCATCAGCGCGACCCTGCCGCCGCCGAAGTTCGACCTTCCGTCGAGCTGCCCCGAGGCGCTGAAAACGGACTGGACGGAGCAGCGCGACGGCGTCGCCTATGCGCTGCACTACGTCGACCTGGGCAATCCTCACCTTGTCATCGAGGTCGACGCCGCGCCCAGCCCCGACCTGCTCACCCGCCTGGGCCGTGACTTCAGCCGAGCTACCGCCCTGCCGGCGGGCGCCAACGTCAGCCTTGTCCACGTCCACGACCGGGAGCGCGTCAGCTTGTCGGTCTACGAACGGGGCGCCGGCCCGACCCTGGCCTGCGGTAGCGGTGCCTGCGCCACGGCAGTCAGCCTGATCCGCCGGCAGCGAGTGGCTGGCGTGGTCAAGGTCGATCAGCCCGGCGGTCGGCTTGTGATAGATTGGCAGGATGGCGGTGAGATCAGAACGCTTGGCCCCGCCAGAGCGGTTTTTATCGGGTCATTCGACGCCGACGATCAACTCGAATCCGACGCCTGAACATTTCACATACCTGGACCAACGCTTCCATGTTGACGACGAATGATGTCCTGAGCTGGCTGGCCGATCATCCCGACCTGCTAATCGACCATCCTGAACTGCTCGAGCAACTCAACCTGCCGCACGATGCGGGCACGACCTCGCTGATCGAACGTCAGGTCGAGCGGCTGCGCGAGAGCAACCGCGCGCTGGAACAGCGACTGGCCGCTCTGACCCGCATCGCCGGTGAAAACGAACAGCTGGTCCGTCGTCTCCACGCGCTCAGTCTGGCGCTGATGAGCGAGCCCTCGCCCGACCGCTGCATCCAGACCCTGGTGGATCGACTCCATTCGGAGTTTCAGGCCGATCGGGTGCGCCTCCACCTGAGTCTGCCCGTCGCGGGCACCGAGGCCATGGAGGCCATCAACATCCACCATGACTGGAACGACGTGCTGCTCCAGCTGCGGGATCGCGGCGAGATTCGCTGCGGTCGTCTGACCCGCGCCAAGCTCGACGCCCTGTTCGATCCGGCCAGCGCTGAGTCGATCAGGTCCGCCGCGGTGGTCCCCCTGAGCGGCGTCGGCCTGCTGGCCATCGGCTCCGAGCAGGCCGAGCGTTTCCATCCCGACATGGGCACGCTGTTCCTCGAACTCCTGGCCGACACCCTGGTCACCCGGCTCTCCGAGGCAGCGTCACGCCAGCGCCGCCGTGCCTGAAGGAGCCCCATCGCTGTCGCAAGCCGTCGAGGATTTTCTCGCCCATGCGCGCGATGAGCTGGGTCTGAGCCCCGCCAGCCTGGACGCCTACGGCCGCGATCTGGCGCAGTTTCTCGCCTGGACGGACAAGAACGGCATCGATGCGCCGGACGAGCTGACTCCCGCCGACCTGCGCGCGTTCTCCGCCGCGCGCCATCGCCAGGGCCTGAGCCCCAGAAGCATTCAGCGACAGCTCTCCGCCCTGCGGCGCTGTTTCAGATTCCTGCGACGGGAGGGTCGCATCAAAGGCGACCCCGTCGAGGGCGTGCGCGCCCCGAGGGTCAAGCGGCGCTTGCCTCGCCCCCTCGACGTCGACCAGGTCGTTGCCCTGCTCTCCATCCCCGAGGAAGGCGATCTCGCCACCCGTGACCGGGCGATGCTCGAACTTTTCTACACCTCCGGCCTGCGCGTCAGCGAGCTGGCCCAGCTGAGCTGGGACCGCCTCGACCGCCAGGACGCCCTCGTGCGCGTCCTCGGCAAGGGCCGCAAGGAGCGCATCGTACCGGTCGGAGGGCCTGCATTGAAAGCCCTGGACCAGTGGCGCCGCGTTCAGGCCAGCCTGCCCGGGGCAGCATCGGCACGTATCTTCACCAGCCTGAAGGGGCGCGCCCTGGGCGTGCGGGCCATTCAGAAACGCGTTGCCTACTGGTCCGAGCGCCAGGGCCTCGATCAGCGCGTCCATCCCCATCAGCTGCGCCATTCCTTTGCCTCACACATCCTCGAATCCTCGGGCGACCTGCGCGCGGTGCAGGAGCTGCTCGGTCACGCCAACCTGAGCACGACGCAGATCTATACGCATCTCGACTTTCAGCATCTGGCCCGCGTCTACGACGAGACCCACCCCCGCGCCAGAAGCACGAGCAGAAAGAAACAGGACTGATCCCCGGACCGCGATCCACGATCGGGCGTCGCATCCCCTTTTTCGCTCGCCAAACCGCCCCCATGTAGGCCTCTTACGCCCACTCGGATTCGTCATGGAACAGTATCGCGGCACAACCATTGTCTCGGTTCGGCGCGGCAATCAGGTGGTGATCGCCGGCGACGGCCAGGTCACCCTTGGCAACACGGTCATGAAGGCCAACGCGCGCAAGGTCAGGCGCCTGTACAAGCAGCGCGTTCTGGCCGGTTTCGCCGGCGCGACGGCCGACGCCTTCACCCTTTTCGAGCGCTTCGAGGCCAAGCTCGAGATGCATT
>CAZDFS010000002.1:67431-73930 GCA_964504865.1 uncultured Wenzhouxiangella sp. | reverse complement strand
GCTGCTGGCCGTGGCCGATGCCGAGGCCTCGTTGATCATCACCGGCAACGGCGATGTGATCGAGCCAGAAGACGACCTCATTGCCATCGGCTCCGGCGGCCCCTTTGCCCAGTCGGCGGCGCGCGCCCTGCTGCGTCATACGGACCTCGATGCCGAGACCATCTGCCGTGAAGCGCTGCAGGTCGCCGGCGAAATCTGCATCTACACCAACCACAACCTGACCGTCGAAACGCTGAGTTCGGAATAACACCATGTCGCAAATGACCCCCCGTGAAATCGTCCAGGAACTGGACCGCCACATCATCGGACAGGATGACGCCAAGCGCGCCGTGGCGATTGCCCTGCGCAATCGCTGGCGACGCATGCAGGTCGATGACGCACTGCGCGCCGAAATCACCCCCAAGAACATCCTGATGATCGGCCCGACCGGCGTCGGAAAGACCGAGATCGCCCGTCGCCTCGCGGCCCTGGCGCGTGCCCCCTTCGTCAAGATCGAAGCGACGAAATTCACGGAGGTCGGCTACGTCGGCAAGGACGTGGAGTCGATCATCCGGGACCTTGTGGAAACGGCCTACAAGATGGCCCGCGAGGACGCGATTGCCAAGGTCCGGTCACGCGCCGAGGACGCCGCGATCGAGCGTGTCGTCGACATCATGCTGCCGCGCCGGGAGGCCACGGGCTTTGCGAACGCACCGAAGGACGCTGACGATGCGGCATCGGAAACTCGCAGGAAGATCTTCAACAAGCTGGTCAACGGCGAGTTCAACGACCGCGAGATCGAGGTCGACGTCTCCCTGAACATCGGGGTGGAGATCATGTCCCCGCCGGGCATGGAGGAAATGACCAATCAGCTGCAGCAGATGTTTTCCAACATCTCGGGCGGCAAGAAGCAGAAGCGCAAGATGAAGGTCAAGGACGCGATCCCGGTCCTGATCGAGGAAGAGGCGGCGCGGCTGATCAACGAAGAGGAGATCAAGCAGACGGCGCTGAGCAATGCCGAGAACAACGGCATCGTCTTCCTCGATGAAATCGACAAGGTGGCGCGCCGCTCGGACAGCGGCGGCAGCGGCGAGGTCTCGCGAGAGGGGGTGCAGCGTGACCTGCTGCCGCTGGTCGAAGGCTGCACCGTCAACACGCGCTACGGGACGCTGAGCACCGACCACATCCTGTTCATCGCCTCGGGCGCCTTCCACGTGGCGAAGCCTTCCGATCTCGTGCCGGAGCTGCAGGGGCGTCTTCCGATTCGGGTCGAGCTCAAAGCGCTGTCGAGCGCGGATTTCGAGCGTATCCTGACCGAGCCGGACGCCGCCCTGACTCGGCAGTATCAGGCCCTCCTCGACACCGAGGGCGTGCAGCTGACCTTCACCGACGATGCGATCACGCGCCTGGCAGAAATCGCGTTTTCCGTCAACGAGTCCACGGAAAACATCGGAGCTCGCCGTCTGCACACGGTCATGGAACACCTGCTCGAGGAGATTTCATACCACGCGCCTGACCGCTCGGGCGAGACGCTCGAAATCGACGCAGCCTACGTCGATCAGTACCTCGCGGAACTGGCGGGGAACGAGGACCTGAGCCGATATATCCTCTAGGGACAGCTCACGCGGCCCTCGTAGCGACTCGCTTAAGCTCCGCGCTCCGCAAAACCCACAACCCAAGGCAAGGATGCACCCGGTCGGATCAGAACCATGACGATATCGCAAACATCGACCATTCGGCTGGAGCGCGTATCACTGACCCTTGGCGGCCGGCCGATCCTCGACGACCTCAGCCTCGAGATTCCAGCGGGCAAGGTCACGGCGGTGATGGGACCGAGCGGGGCGGGCAAGACCACGGTGATGCGCCTGATCACGGGACAGCTTCGGCCCGACTCGGGGTCCGTCTGGCTTGGCGAGACGCGCGTCGATATACTCAAACCCAAGGCACTCAATCGCTTACGGCGAAATATTGGCGTGCTGCTTCAAAACGGCGCCTTGTTTACCGACCTGACGGCCTTCGATAACGTGGCCCTGCCCCTGCGCGAGCACAGCGGGCTGCCGGAGGCGCTGATTCGGCGCATCGTCCTGCTGAAGCTGCAGACCGTCGGCCTGCGCGGCGCGGCCGGCCTCTACCCCCGAGAGCTGTCCGGCGGCATGAACCGGCGCATTGCCATGGCCCGTGCGATGGCGCTGGATCCCGATCTGATGCTCTACGACGAACCCTTCGCCGGCCTCGATCCGATCTCCCTGGGCGTGTCCCTGCGCCTGATCCGTCAGGTTAATCAGGCCCTTGGAACGACCAGCGTCGTGATCACTCACGACGTCGGAGAGGTCGCCAGACTCGCCGATCTGGTCTGCATCATTGCCGACCGCAAGCTCGTCGCCTCGGGCTCGCCGGATCAACTCGAGGCCAGCGATCATCCGCTGGTCCGCCAGTTCGTCGACGGCCTGCCCGACGGGCCGGTGCCGTTCCACTACCCGGCACCTGACCTGGCCAGCGACCTGCTGTCCGACGGAGCGCAGAGCCGATGAATCCCCTGGACAGACCATCCGGATGGTCCGCCCCGCTGAGAGAACTGGGTCGAGCCGGCCTGTTCCTCCTGACCGCCGTGGCGCATATGAAGCTCTCCTGGCTGCAGGTAGGCGAGACCCTGCGTCAGCTCTATTTCGCCGGCGTCCGCTCCCTGGTCATCATCGTCACCGGCGGCTTTTTCGTCGGCCTGGTCCTGACCCTGCAGACCTACGACACGCTGACGCGCTTCGGTGCCGCCGACGCCGCCAGCACGGTCCTTGCGCTGTCATTGTTTCGCGAGCTCGGTCCGGTGCTGACCACCCTGCTGTTCGCCGGGCGGGCCGGCACCTCCATCACCGCTGAAATCGGCCTGATGCGCGCCACCGAGCAGCTCGATGCCATGGATCTGATGGCCATCGATCCCCTCGAGCGCATCGTCCAGCCTCGCCTGATTGCCGGCATCATCGCCGTCCCGGCGCTGACGCTGATCTTCAACGTGTGCGCAATCCTCGGCGGCATCGTCTTCGCCGTTTTCATGATGGGCAATGACGTGGTGACCTTCTGGAGCGGAATGCAGTCCACGGTGGAACTGTGGCGCGATTTCGGTCACGGCATGCTCAAGGCCGTCGCCTTCGGCATTCTCGCCGGCTGGCTGGCGGTCTACTTCGGCTGGACCGCGCGGCCGACCGGCGAAGGGGTCGCCCTGGCGACGACGCAGACGGTCATCGCCACGGCCATTTCCGTCCTCATGCTCGACTTCGTGCTCTCGGCCTTCATGCTCTAGCGGCGCATCGGACGCCTTGATTTGATAATGAATAGTTCTGGAAACGCATCATGAAAAGTTCGCATCAGATTGAATTGACTGCCGGCCTGTTCCTGCTGCTGGCGATCGGCGCCCTGATCTTTCTCGCCGTTCAGGCGACGGATCGCGGCGTGACCGCGGGCGGGAGTTACGAAATCAACGCCAATTTCACCAACATCGGCGGCCTGAAGCCGCGGGCGAAGGTTGCCCTGGGCGGCGTCACGATCGGCCAGGTGACCTCCATCAGCCTCGACAAGGAAAGCTTCGAGGCCCGAGTCGTGATGGATATATCCAACGAATTCAACGATCTGCCAAATGATTCTTCCGCATCCATACTGACCTCGGGGATCCTTGGCGATCAGTTCATCGGTATCGAGCCGGGCGGTTCACCGGAACCTCTTCAGCCCGGCGACCGTCTATTGCTCACGAATTCGGCGCTTCAGCTCGAGCAGCTGATCAGCCGCTATCTTTTCAACTCTGAAGGAGAGGAATGACATGCGCAGGCAGTGCTCCCAAGTTGTTGCCGCCCTTTTCGCGCTCGCCCTGGCCGGCATGGCGATGGCCCAGACTGACCCCGTCGACGTGATCGAGGCCACGACCGGCGAACTCTTCACCTTGATCGAGGCCCATCGCAACGACTACCCCGACGATCGCGAGCGCCTCTACGCCGGCCTCAAGACCATCGTCGGCAACCGCAGCGACACGATTTACTCAGCTCGTCTGGTCCTCGGGCGCCACGGGCGGGGCCTCGAAACCGAACAGATCCAGGCCTTTGCCGATGCCCTGTCCGACCTGCTGATGCGCCGCTTCGGCGGCGGCCTGCTCGATTTCGAAAGCCGCGACCAGATCGAAGTCCTGCCCCTGGCTGGCGACAACAGTGACCGGATGACGCGCGTGCGAACACGCATCACCCTGAGCAATGGCGAGCGCGCCCCCGTGGACTACATGATGCGGAAACGCGACGGAACGTGGCTCATCTTCGATGTCATCGTCGAAGGCATTTCCTACGTATCGACCTTCCGCAATCAGTTTGCCGAGGAGATTCGCCAGCGCGGCTTCGATGCCACCCTCGAGCGACTGCAGCGAGGCGAAATCGACGTCGCCGTCGAAGGCATCTAGGCGTGACGGCTCCCTCTCCCTTCGAGCTGGCAGGCGATCTCGATGCCCCGGCCATCGCCCGCCTCTTTCACCAGACACGCGATGCCTGTCGCCGTGGTGACCTGCCGCGTCGCCTGGACCTGAGCCGCCTCGGCCAGACCGACTCGAGCGTGCTGGCGCTGATGCTGGACTGGCAATCCTTCGCCAGGGCCCGGGATTTCAGCATCGAGTACGCATCACCCCCCGACAACCTCCGCGTGCTGGCGGGCCTCAGCCAGGTGTCGGAGCTCCTCGGGTGGGAGACCGAGACGAGCACAACGCAAGGACGGAACTAAGCAATGAAACGGCTATCGATCATCGCGCTCGTCGTGATCCTGACCGGTTGCGCGACCACCACCGCGCCGCCGGAGCAGCGGGTGCCCTCGGACCCCTGGGAACCGTTCAACCGCTCGGTCTATGAGTTCAACCGCGGCGTCGACAAGGCCGTGCTGCGTCCCGTGGCGCGTGGCTATGACGCGGTGACGCCGCGCCCGGTCAAAAAAGGAATCGGCAACTTCTTCCGCAACATCGGCTCCCCTGTGGTGATGATCAACCTCCTCCTGCAGGGCCGCGGGCAGGCCTTCGAACAGGAGTTTCAGCGCTTCTTCGTCAATACGGTCTACGGCGTCGGTGGACTCTTCGACCTGGCCGATCGCGCCGGAATCGAAGACAGCGAGACGGATTTCGGCCAGACCCTGCACACCTGGGGCTGGGAGGATTCGCGCTTCGTCATGCTGCCTCTCCTGGGGCCATCGACGCTGCGCGATGGCGTTGGCACCGTGGTCGACTCCACCAAGGACAACGTCTGGCAGCGCGGACTACAGGGCGGCCGATGGGGCCTTCAGGCGCTGAGAATCGTTGATCGCCGCGCCGGCTTGCTCCCCCTCGAGCCCGAGCTGGCGCGAGCTTTCGACGAGTACGCCCTCGTCCGCGATGGCTACCTTCAGCGTCGGCGCTTCTTCCTCGAGGGCGACGATGCGGCGGCGCCTGATTACGATGCGTTTCTGGAAGAAGGCGACTGGGATAACTAGGGAACCTCTCAATAACGCTGCGCGGGGCGCTGCTCAGACCACCTCGCCGCGGCCGAAATACCAGCCCTGGCCGCTCGGGCATCCCAGGGAGCGCATCGTCTCCAGCTCTTCCAGCGTCTGGATGCCTTCGGCGATCACCGAAATCCCCAGCTCCCTGGCCAGGGTGATCATGGCCTTGACGATGGCGACGTTCTTCGGCTTCGAGGTAATCCCGCCGACGAACATACGATCGATCTTGAGCCCCTGAACCGGCAGATTGCCGAGGTAGGCCAGGGAAGAATAGCCCGTTCCAAAGTCATCGATAACGACGCGGATACCCTGATCCCTGAGTGCCTGCAGCTGTTCCCGATGCTTGTGCGGGTGCTGGAGGAAGGCCCGTTCCGTGATTTCGACTTCGATTCGATCGGGGTCGATGCCCGCCTCTTTCGCCAGGCGGCAGAGGCGTCGCGCAAACTGGGGGTCGCGCAGCTGCACCGGCGCCACGTTGATGGCAATCGTGCCCGACAGTCCCTGCCGGGCCACGGCGTCCATCGCCCGGGCATAGACCTGCTCGCCAAGCTGCGCCACCATGCCTCGTGACTCGGCGAGCATGATGAACTGCTCCGGATCGATCCAGCCGTCCTCCCTGTGGTGCCAGCGCGCGAGCGCCTCGTGGGCGACGACGTCGCCGGTCGTCAGGTCCACGATCGGCTGGAGCGCCACCTGAATTTCCCGCCGATCGACGGCGGCGCGGAGCTCGGTCTCGAGATAGCGGCGCGCCATCACCGCGGCGGTCAGCTCCGGCGTGTAGAGCGCCCAGTCGCCGGGCCGCTCCACCTTTGCATGGTGAAGCGCCGCGTCGGAATGGCGGAAGAGATCTTCGGCCGTTTCCCCGTCGGCAGGGAAGAGGCTGATTCCGATCGTCGCCGTGACCCGCACCTCCTGATGCTTCATCGACAGGGGCGCATCCAGCCCGGCGCTGAGTGCCGCGGCCAGGCGACAGGCATCGTCCTTGACCTCGGCACCTTCGAGGAGGACGAGGAACTCATCGCCGCCGAGC
>CAZDFS010000002.1:58025-67421 GCA_964504865.1 uncultured Wenzhouxiangella sp. | reverse complement strand
ATTCTGGCCCTGGGGGAAAAGGGTTCGTTCAGGGGCAGGGGGCGAAAGACCGGGTTTTCAGTGGTGACCGGCTCCCGGCCCTGGCCCATGACGCCCTGGCCGTCAAGGATATCGGTCAGGCGCCCGGCCACCTCCGAAAGCATTCGATCCCCCTCACCATGTCCCCAGATATCATTGATTTCCTTGAAGTTATCAATATCCATGTAGAGCAGGGCCAGCTCCTGACCCAGAATAGAGGCCTCGGCGATCTTTTCGTCGAGCAGAATCTGCATCTGACTGCGATTGGGAAGCCCGGTCAGCGGATCGGTGTAGGCCAGCTCATTGAGCTCATCCTCCATTCGGCGGCGCGCCGTGACCAGGCGGGCAAAGCCATGCCAGATAATCGACCCGTCCGGTTGCCGCTCGGGGCTGGACTCGACTTCGATCCACTCCGAATGCTCCAGATCACCGTGCTCAGGGACGATTCGGAACTGCTCCTGGAACGAGGTCATCTGCTCGGCGCTCAGCTGGACAGCGCGATTGATCCGGTCCTGATCCTCAGCGGCAATGTGCTCGAATAGGCGCCGGGCATCGTCCCTGACATCCTGATGATGGACACCGAGGACCTCGAAGATCTTCGCGCTGGCAAAGGGCATGCTGAACCTGCCGGATTCCGGGTCGAGGCGCAGCTGGTAGATCACACCGGGCACATTGGCGGCCAGATGCCGGATCTGCTGGGCCTGGCGTGCCTGCTCCCGCTGTGCGTCCTTGAGTCTGGTGATATCGACGCCGGTGCCGGCAATCATGCGCTCACCGTCGACCAGAACGCAGCGACCGACGTAGCTGTAGTCCCGCGTGCCTCCGTCCTTGGTGACCAGCGGCTTCTCGAGCGAGGCGTGACCGACGTCGAGGACGCGCTCCATGGCGGCCATGACGCCGTCCTCGTCGCGCGCGTTGAACAAGGCCGTCGGCCGCATGGCCTCGATCTCTTCGTGACTGTAGCCGGTGACCTGTTCCAGCGCCCGATTCCATTGGCGAAAGCGGAAACTGGAGTCAATGAGGAAGAACACGCCAGGCACGCTTTCCAACAGCGCGGCGAACAGATCGGAATTCCAGCGATCCGCTACCGGAAGATCGGATTTCTGCACCCTGTCGCTCTGGTCAGCCAACGGCCCTGGCTCTCTCTTTGAACTGGCTCCCGCCCCAGGGTCGAATGCGTTGATGGCGCTGGCTCGCCCCCGAGGTTCTGGTGGATGAGAATATCATGACCTCGCTGCGCGAGATGCCGCGGCGACGGGAGTCTCTCGCCGTCCCTTCACAGTCTGTTTTCTGCTTGCAAGCCAGAGTCCGTCCCGCTAGGCTACTATTTATCTCTTGATCGCGATACAAGGATACCTTCATCAATCTTGAATTGATCAGTCGCCACTGCGGCTTGCTGGGCGATCCCACTCGCCTGCGTCTCCTGGCATTGCTTGACCGGGAGGAGCTGACCGTGGCCGAACTCGCCCAGGTCACTCGCCTGGCGCAGCCGCGCGTATCGACCCATCTGGCGCGCCTGCGCGAGGCGGGGCTGGTCGTCGATCGACGCGAGGGCGTGTCGGTCTACTACCGGCTCCAGACGGGGCAAACCGCCCAGGGCCTGATGGACCTGTGGCAGACCCTGGCGCGCCAGCTGGATGATGCGCTGATCCTCGCCGATCAGGAACACCTCGAAGCGACGCTGAATCAGCGCAGCAACAGCAGCAGCTGGCCCGATGCGGTCGCCGGAGACATGGAACGGCACTATTCACCGGGCCGCACCTGGGAGGCGACGGCGCGAGCCCTGGTGCATCTGCTCCGCCCCGGGCGCCTCCTGGATATCGCCTCCGGCGACGGCGTGATGGCGGAGCTGCTGGCGCCGCGAGCCGAGGCGATCGATTGCATCGACGTCTCGCAGCGCGTCGTCGACGCCGGGCGCAAGCGTGTCGACGCACTTGGAAACGTCTGCTTTCACCAGGCCGATATGCACGCCCTGCCCTTCGAGACGGATCGATTCGACACGGTCCTTCTCCTGCACGCACTGACCTACAGCAGCCAGCCCGAGACGGTATTTGCCGAGGCACGGCGCGTACTGGTACCCGCCGGCCAGCTGCTCGGTGCGACCCTGGCCGAACATCGTTACCGCACGGAGGTCCAGGCTTACGGCCACGTCAACGACGGCTTCAGCACCGCTCGAATCGAGGCCCTGGTCCAGGACGCTGGCCTGCGCCTGCGCTACTGCGAAGAGACCTCGATCGAACGCCGCACACCCAACTTCAAGATCATCACCTTTCTGGCAGAACATCCATGAGCACACTTCCCTGGTTTGACACCGACCGCACGCAGAAACTGATCGATTGTCTGAATGAGCGCATTCTCATTCTGGATGGCGCCATGGGCACCATGATCCAGAAGACGTCGCTGGAAGAGGCCGATTTCCGCGGCGAACGCTTCGCCGATCACGGGCAGGACCTCAAGGGCAACAACGACCTTCTCGTCCTGACGCGGCCTGACCTGATCGCCGAAATCCACCGCCAGTTTCTGGAGGTCGGATGCGATCTGATCGAGACCAACACCTTCAATGCCAACCGCATCAGCCAGGCCGACTACGCGCTCGAAGCCCTGTCGGCGGAAATCAATCGCGAGGCAGCGCGTATTGCCAGCGAGGTCGCGCGAGACGTCGAGGCGCAGGACCCATCGCGGCCTCGATTCGTCATCGGCGTACTGGGACCGACCAATCGGACCGCTTCGATTTCTCCGGACGTGTCCAGCCCCGGCTACCGCAACGTCAACTTCGAGCAGCTCGTCGAGGCCTACCTGGAGGCAACGCTCGGCCTGCTCGAGGGCGGCGTCGACGCCATCATGATCGAGACCGTCTTCGATACGCTGAACGCGAAGGCGGCGATCTTCGCCGTCCAGGAGGCCTTCGAGCAGAAAGGCCATCGCTGGCCGCTGATGATTTCCGGCACGATCACCGACGCAAGCGGACGAACGCTGTCGGGGCAGACGCCGGAAGCCTTCTATTTCTCCGTCGCTCACGCCCAGCCACTCACCGTGGGCTTCAACTGCGCACTGGGTGCCGAACAGCTGAAACCGCACGTCGATGCCCTCGACCGGGTGGCTGACTGCCTGATCAGCGCCCACCCCAACGCCGGACTGCCGAACGAATTCGGCGAGTACGACGAGTCACCCGAGGATATGGCCGCGGTCATCAGGGAATTTGCCCGCGATGGCGTGATCAATATCATCGGCGGCTGTTGCGGCACCACGCCGGCCCACCTCAAGGCCATTGCCGAGGCCGTTCGCGGCGAGCGCCCCCGTCGAATTGCCCTCGACAGCGCCGCCTGATCCTCATCTAATCCTGAACAAGCCCATGTCATCCACAGAAAAACGGCGCTACACGCGTCTGAGCGGCCTCGAGCCGCTGGTCCTCACGCCCGAGCTGAACTTCGTCAACATCGGCGAGCGCACGAACGTCACCGGCTCGGCGAAATTCAAGCGGCTGATTCTTGAAGACCGCTTCGATGAAGCCGTCGAGATCGCCCAGCAGCAGGTCGAGAACGGCGCGCAGATCATCGACGTCAACATGGACGAGGGCCTCCTCGACGCCGAGGACGCCATGGTCAGGTTCCTGAACCTCATCGCCGCCGAGCCCGACATCGCGCGCGTGCCGGTCATGGTCGATTCGAGCAAGTTCAGCGTCATCGAAGCCGGCCTGCGCTGCCTGCAGGGCAAGGGCGTGGTCAATTCGATCAGCCTCAAGGAAGGGGAGGCCGAATTCCTCGAGCACGCCAGGACGATCCGACGCTATGGTGCGGCGGTGGTGGTCATGGCCTTCGATGAAACCGGCCAGGCAGATTCTGCCGAACGGATGGTCGAGTGCCTGTCGCGCGCCTACGCGCTCCTGACCGAGACCGTGGGCTTTCCGCCGGAAGATATCATCTTCGACCCCAACATCTTTCCCGTGGCCACGGGCATGGCAGAGCACGACAACTACTCGATGGAGTTCATCGAGGCGACGCGGACCCTGAAGGCTCGCTTCCCGGACTGCCATGTCTCGGGCGGGGTATCGAACATGTCCTTTTCTTTCCGCGGCAACAATCTCGTCCGCGAAGCGATGCATTCGGTCTTTCTCTACCATGCGACGAAGGCGGGGATGGACATGGGGATCGTCAATGCCGGTCAGCTGGCCGTCTACGACGACATCGATCCGGAGCTACGCGAGCTGGTCGAGGATGTGGTTCTGAATCGCCGATCGGATGCCACCGAGCGCTTGCTCGACGCCGCCGATCGCTTCAAAGGCGACGGCCGCAAGCAGGAGAAAGACGAAGCCTGGCGCGAACGCTCCGTCGCCGAGCGGCTGAAGTATTCCCTCGTCAAGGGCATCGACAAGTTCGTCATCGAGGACACGGAGGAGGCGCGACAGCAGCACGAAAGCTCCCTCGAAGTCATCGAAGGACCGCTGATGGACGGCATGAATTACGTCGGTGACCTGTTTGGCGATGGCCGCATGTTCCTGCCCCAGGTGGTGAAGTCAGCGCGAGTGATGAAAAAGGCCGTTGCCCACCTCGTGCCCTACCTCGAACAGGAAAAGAAAGCCGGCGAGAAGAAGGGCAAGGTGCTGATGGCGACGGTCAAGGGCGACGTCCACGATATCGGCAAGAACATCGTCGGGGTCGTGCTGGCCTGTAACGGCTTCGACGTGCACGATCTCGGCGTCATGGTTCCAACGGACAGGATCCTCGACGAGGCGATCAAGGAGGACGTCGACCTGATCGGCCTCTCCGGCCTGATCACGCCATCGCTGGACGAGATGGTCAATGTCGCCAAGGCGATGCAGAAGCGCGGCATGGCGCTGCCCCTGTTGATTGGCGGCGCGACCACTTCTCGCGCCCACACGGCGCTGAAGATCGACCCGGCCTATGAGGGACCCGTCTGCTGGGTAAAGGATGCCTCACGCTCCGTCGACGTGGTCCGGAAGCTGGCCAGCACGACCCATCGCGAGGGCTATGCCCAGCAGATCGGCAGCGACTACGAGGAAATCAGGGATCGCCACGCGAGCAAGGGATCACGCAAGAAGCTCATTTCCCTGGCCGAGGCACGCCGCAAGGCCCTGGACCTGACAGACCAGGGCTGGACGCGGGAGTCACCAAGGCAGCTCGGAAAAACCGTCATCGACGACTGGCCGCTGGCTGACCTGGTCGACTACATCGACTGGACACCGTTCTTCCAGACCTGGGAGCTCGCCGGACGCTTCCCCGAAATCCTGCAGGACAAGGTCGTCGGCGAGGCCGCTAGCAGTCTCTACGAGGACGCGCAGGCCATGCTCGAGCGACTGGTCGACGAACGCTGGCTCAAGGCTCAGGCGGTGTTCGCCCTGTTACCCGCAGCCCGCGACGGGGACGACGTGCTGATCTTCGACGACGAGACACGAAGCTCGGTCCGCGAGCGCCTGGTCTTCCTGCGGCAGCAGGCCGACAAGCCCTCGGCCAATCTGTGCCTCGCCGACTTCGTCGCGCCGGCAGACAGCGGTCACGAGGACCACATCGGTCTGTTCGCCGTGACCACGGGACACGGCCTGCCCGAGGCCATGGAGGCCTTGCCGGAGAACGACGATTACGCCTCGATCATGCTGCAGGCGCTGGCGGACCGGCTGGCCGAAGCGCTGGCCGAAGCTCTGCACGCCAAGGTTCGACGTGATTATTGGGGTTACGAGACGGACGAAGAGCTGGATCATGCCGCCCTCATTCAGGAGCGCTATCGAGGCATTCGGCCCGCGCCGGGTTATCCCGCCTGCCCGGATCACAGCGAAAAGCAGAAGGTCTTCGACCTGATGGACGTCCCCGGGAGCATTGGCTTGACGCTTACCGAATCCTTTGCCATGCACCCGGCCGCGGCCGTGTCAGGCTATTACTTTGCCCATCCAGGTTCGAAATACTTCGTGGTCGGCAGCGTCGATCGCGACCAGCTGGAGGATTATGCCAAGCGCAAGGCAATCTCGATCGAAGAGGCGGAGCGATTCCTGCGCCCGAACATCGCCGACTGAGAGCATTCCGCCGAGGGTCCGCACCGCCGTCGGGCGGGCCCATCACATCACCCCGCCCTACCAGATGAGGTCGTCGGGGACGTCCGGGTAGTGGGAGCCGTCATCGTCGGGTTCTTTCGGCGTCAGATCGGGCACGAGGTCCGGCGCGAGATCACGATAAGTCGCCAGCGTTTCCAGATCGATCAGCAGGTAGGATCCGCGTAGATTCACCACCGCAAGTTCACCGCGGTTGAGCTGATCGCGCTGATCGGCGGTGCACAGGACGCGCCGAATACGGCCAAGATGCTCGAAGTAGCGGGGAATCTCGGCATCCTTCCGGTTCAGGGTCTTGCCCTTGACCAGCGAATCGAGGGCCTTGTTTCGTTTGCGCCGAGCCTCCTGCGCTTCGACGCGCGCCCGTTTCTTGTCCTCACGCTCCTGCTTCTCCGCCTGCTCGCGGGCCTTGTAGGCTCGCTCGAGGTCAGAGGCCGGGCTGGCTTTTCTCCGCTTGCCCGACTTCTTGCTGCCCGGCGGCGGCTTGTGTGCAGCGCTGGGATGTGAACGAGCCCCGCCGGATCGATTCCGGCGAGGCTTCTTGGCCTGGGACTCATCGGCCAGACCAGCGTTCAGCAAGGCATCCTGAAGTGACCCCATGACCTTCAGCTCCCTGGGTAATCGTTGGTCAGTCGTCGGAACCGGCGACTTCGATCAGTTCGACTTCGAAGATCAGGGTGGCGTTCGGGCCGATCGGTCCCGGACGGCCCTGCTCACCATAGGCCAGATCGGCAGGAATGAAGAACTCGTACTTGGCGCCTTCCTGCATCAGCTGCACGCCCTCGGTCCAGCCGGGGATGACCTGATTCAGAGCAAAGGTCGCCGGCTCACCCCGCGCATAGGAACTGTCGAACTCGGTGCCGTTGAGCAGGGTGCCACGGTAGTGCACGGTCACCTGATCCGTGGCCTGGGGGCTGGCGCCGTCGCCTTCGGTCATGACACGGTACTGGAGACCGGACTCGGTCACCGTCACTTCGTCACGCTCGGCGTTCTGCGCGAGAAACGCCTGACCCTCTTCCAGGTTGCGCTGGGCGTCCAGGTTGCGCTGTTCGGCCAGCTCCTGCTGCCGACGCTGCATGAACTTGTCACGCTCGGCCAGCGCTTCTTCACGGGTCAGAAGGGTCTCTTCGCCGTTGTAGGAGGCTCGCAGAGCATCGATCAGAAGGTCGAGGTCGAGGTCCATTCCCTGCTCGGAGAGGGAATTCCCGATATCCATGCCGACGGTATAGCTGAGCCGATCCATGTCGGATTCGAGCTCCTGTGCGAGTGCAGGCGCGGCGGCAACAGTCGCAGCCAATGCAACTGCAAACAAGCGATTCTTGGACATGAAAAAGGTACTCCTGATGGATATGAAAAGAATAAGAAAGGGGATGTGCTGCTACGACCACCGCGATAGTGCAATGGTTCAAAGCGCGTAGGGTAGCAGATCACCGTCGGCCATTCCGACTCCGCAGGCGTCGCCGACGAAAGGACTTGACTCTGTCTTGGTGTTTTACTAGACTAGTACACCAACACGATCAGATCAGGAGTTGAACATGCTGCCTATCGTCAAACGCAAGAGCCTGGAAGTGCCCCATGGACTGGCTGCCGTCGCTGCGGCGATCTGTCTGGTTCTGGCGTTCGCGACGGATTTTTCAGACCGCGGCGAGACCCGAACCGTCGTCATGGACGAGTCGGCGCCGGTCGAATTCATCGCCAAACACACGCCCACAGGTGCGGAGGACTCCGCGCCTCGGACCGAACCCAACCCCCACCAGAGGGGCGAGACAAGGCTGCCGAGCGCCGGCTCGAACACCTTGATCAACTGGTTTGGCCTGCGTCGCTGAAGCGCTGTCGATGACGGCACATTGGGACGATAACCAGCCGATCTACTGGCAGCTCCGGGAGAAGACCGTTGCGGCCATTCTCGACGGCACGCTGGCGGAAGGCGAGCCCCTGCCCTCCGTGCGGCAGGTCGCCGTCGACTTCCAGATCAATCCGCTGACCGTGTCCAAGGCCTATCAGTCGCTCGTCGATGATCAGCTCGTCGACAAGCGCCGCGGCGTCGGCATGTTCGTCCGCGACGGAGCTCGGAGCCAGCTGCTGGCAAGCGAGCGAGAAAAATTCCTGAAAGAAGAATGGCCGCGCCTGGCCGCGCGCATCGAACAGCTGGGCTTGAGCCTCGAAGAGCTCATTCAGGCACCGACCAAACGGGACGATTGAAGATCATGACCGCAACCATTCGAGCACGAAACCTGAGCCGGCATTACGGCAGCACACGCGCCCTCGATGGCGTTGACCTCGACATTCCGTCGGGGCGGATCGTCGGCCTCATCGGCCCCAACGGTGCCGGCAAGACGACCGCGCTCAAAGCCATCCTCGGCCTGGGGCACTACGACGGCGAGCTCGAGGTCCTTGGCCTCGACCCCTCCAAATCCCGCGACCGACTGATGGAGGACGTCTGCTTCATCGCCGACGTGGCCGTGCTGCCGCGCTGGGCGCGGGTCAAGCACATCATCCGGTTGACCGAAGAGCTGCACCCTCGCTTTTCCCGCGACCAGTGCATGTTCTATCTGAACAACACCAAGATCAAGATGGACTCGAAGGTCAAGAGCCTGTCGAAGGGCATGGTCGTCCAGCTCCACCTAGCCCTCGTGATGGCCATCGACGCCAAGCTGCTGGTCCTGGACGAACCGACCCTCGGCCTCGACATCATCTTCAGAAAGCGCTTCTATTCGAATCTGCTCAACGAGTACTTCGATGAGGAGCGCACGATCGTGATCACGACCCATCAGGTCGAGGAGGTCGAGCACATCCTGACCGACCTGATCTTCATCAAGGACGGAAAACTGATCCTGAACAGCACGATGGATGACATCCACGAGCGCTACACGGAGTGCATGATCAAAGCCGATCAGGTCGAGCAGGCCAGGGCCCTCAAACCGCTTCATGAGCGCGTGCTCTTCGGACGCCATATCCTGCTTTTCGATCGAGCCGACCCGGCGAAGCTGCGCGAACTGGGCGAAATCCACAAACCCAGCGTTGCCGATCTTTTCGTCGCCCTGATGGGCGATGACGAAGACACGGGCGCCGAGGAGAATGCGGCATGAACTCACAGTCGATGAAGACCCTCTGGGCGCTGATGCGCCGGGAACTCTGGGAAAGCCCGGTGGCTTTCAAGTGGACGCCGATCGGGATCGGCATCTTTCTGATCTTTCTTTCCATCATCACGCTGATCATCTATACCCAGTTCGATGCCAGTCTGAGCGCTCTCTACGATGGACTGCGACTGCTTTCCGAGCGCTCGGCTGAAAAACGTAGCCTGGCGGTCACGGCGGGTC
>CAZDFS010000002.1:0-58015 GCA_964504865.1 uncultured Wenzhouxiangella sp. | reverse complement strand
GCGGGTCTCTTTTCCGTCGCGACGCTGTTCTTCCAGCTGATGCTGGTCATCATCCTGTTCTATCTGTCGGGCAGCCTCTACGACGATCGGAAGGACCGCTCGATCCTGTTCTGGAAGTCCCTGCCGGTCTCCGACACCATGACCGTGGCCTCGAAGGTCCTGACGGCCTGCCTGCTGGTGCCGGCGATGTTCCTCCTTGTGATCATGCTGACCCATCTGGTCCTGCTGCTGTTCGCGACCATCCTGAGCCTGCTGGCCGGAATCAACCCGATCACCACTTTCTGGCTTCCCTCCAGCCTGCCCCGCCTGTGGACAGTGATGGCCCTCGGCCTGGTCGTCCAGGCCCTGTGGCTGCTGCCGATCTATGCCTGGATCACCTTCTGTTCATCCTGGGCGCCCCGTCTGCCGATCCTGATCGCCTTCGGAATTCCCGCCGGAATCGCCCTGGTCCAGCACAGCTGGAGCCTGGCGACCAGCTTCACCCTGCCCGGCACCAACATCGGTTGGATCATCCTGCAGCGCCTGGGTAGCGGTGTCCTGCCCAGCAACATCGACATCGAGTTCGGAAACACGGCTGATATCGATTTCAATCAGGAGCTCTTCATGAGCTTCGGCAATCTGCTCGATGTCATGCTCGATCCGGCCATGTGGATCGGCTTGGGCATTGCTGCGGTCCTGCTTGTCGGCGCGGTCTGGTTCAGGCGCCGAGCCACCGACAACTGATCCCGGAATCCGACGGCGGTCCGTCCGCCGTCGAAGGCGATCGCTTTTCTCCCCTGCCACTTCGCGGTACTATGAAGTGTTGACCTAGGGCGAGGTGAAGTCTGGGTCGTATGAGGGTCATGTCCGATGAGCAGCGTTGTCAATACCGCGGCCAGTTTTGATGTCTACGAGCATATCCGCCGGTACAACCGCCTGGTGGGAACCGACATCACTTTTGCCTTCCAGACCATCATGGATGCCTCCGAATTCGAAGTCGTCGGCTTCGAGGCTCTCGTCCGCGGCATCCGCAATGAGCCTGCCGCTCAGGTCATGAGCCGAGTCAGCCACGACCAGCGCTTCGATTTCGATCAGGCCTGTCGGATTCGCGCAATCGAGGCGGCATCGGAATTCGAAATCGATGTCGATCTGCATCTGAACGCCACCGACATCAAGGCAGCCAACGTGGAGACGGTGGTGGCGGTCACGCGCCATCTGGCCAAACGCCACAAGATCGAGCCACAGCGTATCGTCCTCGAGCTCAACAATCTCGGCTCGCTGGGCGGCGAACAACCGCTGACCATCATCCGAACGGCGCTGGCCGATGCCGGCTTTCGCACCCTCGCCGACAACTTCGGGCAACGCGATGCCGATCTCCGCCCCCTGGCGGTCTTCAGGCCGGAACTCGTCAAGATCGATCATCGGCTCGTCGAAGGCATCAACGACAACCCCGTCGCCCAGGCGCTGGTTCGCGGGCTGATCGAATTCTGCCGCGCGCTGGACATCGAACCGGTGGCGAGCGGCGTCGAGACCGCCGAAGAATTCCGCTGGCTTCAGCAAGCCGGCCTGCGCCTCTTCCAGGGCTATTTCTTTGCCCAACCCCAGATGAACAATAGCGCCGATTGAGTCCTCGGACTCGCATCGGCATGACCTTTGGCCCATGGGCGCTCACAGGCCGTCGGGTATCTTGGCCCCGCTCGCTCAGATGAACAGGAGACTCCTCTTGCGACTTCTTCTCATTCTGCTGATGATCAGCAGCACCGCCCTGGCTGAGGATCTACGCCAGCCAACACCGGGCAATCACGCCCTGGTCGGAGTTCGGGCCGTCGTCGAACCCGGACAGGTCATCGACAACGCCACGATCCTGATCCAGGACGGCACCATCACGGCCGTGGGCTCGGACATCACCCCGCCCCCCGGCACACGTGTCCATGACTTCGAGCGTGAGCCTGATCAGCCTCAGGTCTCGGTCTATCCCGGCCTCATCGAGCCCTATCTCCCGGTCCCGGCCGCCGAGGCCGACGACGAGGGCGAAGAGACAGCAATACCGGCGGGCCGGCACCCGCTGATCCACCCGGATCGGACCCTGTCGGCCACGGACTGGCCCGGCGAACGCCTGGCCGCCCTGCGCGAAGCCGGCTTCACCACCGCGCTGCTCGCTCCGGAGGGCGGCCTGATCCAGGGCTCCGGCCTGATCGCCAACCTCGGCGACGGCGAGCTCAGCCACAATCTGCTGGTGCCGAGCTTCGGCCAGTTCATGACCTTCTCCGGAAGGCAGCGCGGCCGGGATTTCCCGAATTCCCTGATGGGATCCGTGGCGCTGGTTCGGCAGACGCTGGACGACGCAGGCTGGCAGATGCAGGCCCGAGCCGCCTGGGAGCGCAACCCGGCGCAGGCCCGCCCGGAGTGGCTTGAGGGCCTCGACGCACTGGCGCCTGCCCTGTCCGGCGACGTGGCGACGGTTTTCATCGCCGACGACATGCCGGACAGCCTGCGCATCCTGGAATTCACCGCCGGGCGCGACCTCGATCTGACCATCGTCGGCCACGGTCATGAGTACAAGCGCCCGTCGGGGCTGATCGATCGCGGTGTTCGCCACATCCTGCCGCTCAGCTTTCCCGACGCGCCGGACGTGCGTGACGCGGATGACCGGAACGTGTCGCTCGAGGAGCTCCGCCACTGGCGCAACGCGCCGAGCAATCCGAGCCGTCTGATCGACGCGGGCCTCCCCGTGATCTTCAGCACCCATGGCCTCAGCGCCCCGAAGGACCACTTCAAAGCCATGGCAGCAGCCATCGAAGCAGGCCTGAGCGACGAGCAGGCCCTGGCGGCACTCACCACCGAGCCTGCCGCATGGCTCGGCATTTCGGATTTTGCCGGCCGTATCGGCGAGGGCTACATGGCAAACCTGATGATCGTCGAGGGCGATCTATGGGTGGAAAGCCCCAACATCACTCAGCTGTGGATCGACGGCAACCAGCACGTGCTCGCATCGATCGAACCGCCGACGGTCGATCCCGCAGGCACCTGGGCCCTGACCCTCGTTGTCGGCAGCATGGGCGATATGGCGGCTCAGATGACCCTCTCCGGCCCTCCGACGGGCATGACCGGATCGCTGAGCGTGATGGGAAATGACTCGCCGTTCTCGGACGTCCGCGTCAGCGGCGACGAAGTAATCGCGTCGCTGGATGCCACTCGCTTCGGCGGCAGCGGCAGCATCACGGTTCGCCTGACCATCGACGGTGACCGCGCCCGAGGCACGGGCACCGGGCCTTTTGGTGAATTCGATATCCGCGGCCAGAGAAGCGCCACGCCTGACGAGGAGATCCTGTAATGATCAGACACTTCACCCTAGTCACCCTTGTCGCCTCCCTCGCCCTGATCAGCGGCCACGGGCAGGCCCAGTGGACGCCCGACATCGAAGCCTGGAACAGCCCGAAGCCCGAGCAGGCCGACGCGGTGGTGTTCCGTAACGCCACCGTCTGGACTGCCGACGACGCCGGCATTCTCGAAAATGTCGACGTGCTCGTCCGCGACGGGAAAATCGATTCGATCGGTGATGCTCTACGAGCGCCTCGTGATGCGATCGAAGTCGATGCCACGGGCCATCACATCACCCCGGGCATCATCGATGCCCACTCGCACGCGGCTATCCTGGGCGGCGTCAACGAGGCCTCGCGCATCAGCACCGCAGACGTCCGCATCCGCGACGTCATCGATCCGGAGTCGATCAACATCTATCGCCAGCTGGCCGGCGGCGTCACGGCCATCAACCTCCTGCATGGTTCGGCCAACGCGATCGGCGGCCAGATGTCAGTGATCAAGCTCCGCTGGGGTGACGAACCCGATGAGCTGGTGATCGACAGCGCGAAGCCCGGCATCAAGTTCGCGCTGGGGGAAAACCCCAAGCAGAGCAACTGGAGCAACGACACGCCGCGCTATCCCAGGACCCGGCAGGGCGTTGCCCAGATCATCCGGGAAAAATTCCAGAGTGCGGCCGACTATCAAACGGCCATGGACGAGGCGCCGACGGGCCGCTCGGCCCGGGACACGGTCCTGCCGAGGCCGAACCACGAGATGCAGGCGATCGCCGAAATCCTGAGCGGCGAGCGCGATATCCACTCCCACGCCTATCGCGCCGATGAAATGCTGGCCCTGATGGAGCTGGCGGAAGACTTCGGCGTCAAGATCGGCACCTTCCAGCACGTCCTCGAGGGCTACAAGATCGCGCCAAGGATGGCCGAGCACGGCGTCGGCGGCTCGAGCTTCATCGACTGGTACGCCTTCAAATACGAGGCCCGCGATGCGATTGCCTTCAACCCCGCTCTGATGCACCAGTCCGGCGTACTGACGGGTCTGCATTCCGATAATCCCGAACTTGCGCGCCGGATGAACCTCGAGGCGGCCAAAGCGGTTCGCTACGGCCAGGTCGATGAGCACGAGGCCCTGAAGATGATCACCCTCTATCCGGCGGCGCAATTGCGTATCGACGATCGCACGGGCAGCCTCGTCGAGGGCAAGGACGCCGATCTCGTCGTCTGGAACGGCCACCCCCTGTCCGTGTACTCACGAGTCGAACAGACCTGGGTCGACGGTCGCCGCTACTTCGATCGGGAAGCCGATCAGCGCATGCGCGATGCCCTGGAGCAGGAGCGTCAGGAGCTGATGGCCCTGGTCCTCGAGGCCGACGAGGAATCCGGCGGCGACGGCGACGGCGACAGCCCCGCTGAAGCAAGCGAGCCCGAAACACCGGGCCTGCGCAGCTTCGCCGCCCATCTGACCAGTGGCATGCCACAGCACACCCATCTTCACGGCTTCGCGGCGCACCTGGTGGGCTACCGAAGCTCGGAGCTCTCCCATGACGACTACTGTCTCTTCCATTTCGAGTGAGCCCACGATGAATTCAAGCAAAGTGAACGCACTCAAGCCCGTCTTGCTGCTTCTGGCAATGGCGATGATCCCGGGCACCTCCGCCTGGGCAGACACGCTGGTACTGACCGGCGCGACGGTCCATCCGGTCAGCAGCGACGCGATTGAAAACGCTTCGGTGATCATCGAAGACGGCCGCATCGCCGCCGTCGGCAGCGACCTCGAGTGGGCCGATGGGGCGGAGGTCATCGACCTCGATGGACTTCACCTCTACCCTGGCTTCGTCCACCCCGCCACCCAGCTCGGCCTGACGGAAATCAGCAGCGTTGCCGGCACCGTCGACACGAGCGAGATGGGATCGATCAATGCCGCTGTGCGCGCTGAAGTCGCGATCAATCACGACTCCTACATCCTGCCGACCACCATCGCTGGCGGCGTTCTGACGGCGCACATCATGCCGAACGGCGGCCTCATCCAGGGCACCTCGGCCGTTGTCAATCTGGACGGCTGGAGCTGGGAGGAAATGGTGATTCGCACGCCCGTCGGCATGCACCTGGACTTCCCCACGGCGGCCGTCGATGATGAAAACAACGACGATCTGAAGACCATCAATCGGATCCTCGACCTGGCTCGGCACCACCGCGACGCGATGGCCGCGGCTGCGGCCGGCGACGCGCCAGCGCCGCCCCGGAACGATCAGCTCGAAGCGCTGGCCCCCCTCCTCGCCGGCGAGCAGGCGCTCTATCTCCGCGCCAATCGCTATGACGTCATGGAGGCAGCGCTCGACTGGGCCGAGGACCAGGGCTTCGACAACGTGGTGCTGATGGCCAACCCCGACGTGCAGTATCTCGCCGAGCGACTGGCGCGGGACAACATCCCGGTGATCCTGCGCAACGTCTACGCCATGCCGACCCGGCGCTGGGAGGCTTACGACATGGCCTTCGTCGCACCGGCTCGTCTGGCCGACGCCGGCGTGCGTTTTGCGATCGCCGATGCCGGCAGCGGCATGGACGTGGCCAACGCTCGCAACCTGCCCTTCCAGGCCGGAACGGCCGCTGCTCATGGCCTCGCCAAGGCCGATGCGCTGAAGTCGGTCACCCTCTGGCCTGCCGAGATTCTCGGTGTTGGCGACGAGCTCGGCTCGATCGAAGTCGGCAAGCGCGCCAGCCTGTTCGCCGCGACCGGCGATGCGCTCGAGCCGATGACGCTGATCGAGCGGGTCTGGATCGACGGCGAGGAGTACGATCTCAGCCGGGACCACGGCCGCAGCCTCTACCCGCGCTATCGCGAGCGGAATGCCGAGGTCCAGTCACGTTAGACGCTCCCCACCATCGCGGCGGCCTGCCTCCCGGGCAGGCCGCCACGATGTGTCTTATTGTGGAGGCGCCGAATGTCAATCGCGGTGATTGCTCCCGGCAGGGACTTGAGCGGACTGATCGCAGAGATCAGGAAGCTCGAACCCACCCTCGAGATCGACGTCTGGCCTGATCTGAAGCGCCCCGACCAGGTCGATTTTGCCGTCTGCTGGAACCCCCCGCCGGGCGCTGTGGCCGGCCTGCCGTCCCTCAAGGCGGCCACCTCCTTCGGCGCCGGCGTCGACGGACTCATCGCCGACCCGTCGCTGCCCCCCGACCTGCCCCTGGGCCGTCTGAGCGGCCCGCATCTGGCCCGGGACATGGCGGGTTGGGTGATGGCGCAGGTCACGAGCCATTGGTTCGAACTGAAGCGCTTCGCGCGACAGCAGAGCGAGCAACGATGGCAGCCCTGGTCACCCCAGCGATCGCCCCGAATCGGGCTGCTCGGGACCGGTGCCGTCACCGCTCCCCTGATCAAGAGCCTCGATGCCTTGGGCTTCGAAATCCTGGGCTGGAACCGCCGAGGAACGCCGGTCGACGGCGTATCGATTCACAGTGGCGCTTCGGGCCTGACCGAGGTCGCCCGGCGCGCGGATTATCTGATCTGCTTGTTGCCCCTGACGCCCGCCACGGTGGGGATTCTCGATCAGAATCTGTTTGCGGCCATGCCCGCGGGCTCGGTCCTGATCAACGCCGGTCGCGGTCGGCATCTCGTGGAAGACGATCTGCTCCGCGCCCTTGATCAGGGCCGACCCGGTCACGCGGTTCTCGATGTCTTCGAGGAGGAGCCGCTGCCCCAGGACCATCCCTTCTGGCGCCATGGCGCCATCAGTATCAGCCCCCATTGCGCCGCCCTGAGCCGGGATGCGGAGGTTGCTTCCCTGCTGGTCGAGAGTTACCGCCGCGTCAGAGCGGGCCGCCCTCCCCTCGGCGAGGTCGATCGCGCGCTCGGGTATTGATGTGATCCAGCCTGCCGCTCGAGACTGAGCTAGACTCTCTCCCCTACCACGCCACGGAGCCTCTTCATGAAGTCACTTGCCGCTGTCGCCTTCGAGCCCAGAAAAGCGCTGGAACTGACGGCGATCGATGTCGAGGGCCCGAAGGACGGTGAAGTCCTGGTCGAGATTGTCGCGACCAGCGTGTGCCATACGGATGCCTATACCCTGTCCGGCGCCGACCCAGAGGGTCTCTTCCCGGCCGTTCTCGGCCATGAAGGCGCGGGGATCGTGCGGGAAGTCGGCCCCGGCGTCAGCAGCGTCAGCGTTGGCGACCATGTCATCCCCCTCTACACCGCCGAGTGCAAGACCTGCAGGTTCTGCACGTCCGGCAAGACCAACCTGTGCCAGGCCGTTCGCGCCACCCAGGGCCGCGGGGTCATGCCCGACGGGTCATCACGCTTCTCGTCCAATGGCAGGCTGCTGCATCACTACATGGGGACCTCGACCTTCAGTCAGTTCACCGTGTTGCCCGAGGTCTCCCTCGCCAGGGTCTCGAAAAGCGCGCCACTGGACAAGATCTGCCTGCTTGGCTGTGGCGTGACGACGGGAATCGGCGCCGTGCTGAACACCGCCAGGGTCGAAGCCGGCTCTACCGTCGCCGTATTCGGCCTCGGGGCCATCGGACTGGCGGTGATTCAGGGTGCCGTCATGGCCGGGGCCGAGCGCATCATCGCGATCGACATCAACCCCGACAAGTTCGAACTGGCCAGACAGTTCGGCGCCACGGATACGGTCAACCCGAAGGACTATTCCGCATCGATCCAGGAAGTCATCGTCGATCTGACCGACGGCGGCGTGGATTATTCCTTCGAGTGCATCGGCAACGTGGAGGTCATGCGGTCCGCGCTGGAGTGCTGCCACAAGGGCTGGGGGGAGTCGATCATCATCGGCGTGGCTGGCGCGGGGGAGGAGATCAGCACCCGCCCCTTCCAGCTCGTCACCGGGCGGGTCTGGCGAGGCTCTGCCTTCGGTGGCGTCAAGGGCCGGACCGAGCTGCCTGACTACGTTCAGCGCTACATGGACGGACAGCTGAAGATCGATGAGTTCATTACCCACACGATGGACTTCGAGCGCATCAACGAGGCCTTCGATCTGCTCCATGCCGGCGAGAGTATCCGGACCGTTCTGCATTTCCCCTCGACCTGATTTCATGATGGCTTCCATGGAAATCCTCTCTTCGAACCGCAGCTTTGGCGGCTGGCACCGCCGCTATCGGCATCAGTCCAGGACGCTCGACTGCCCGATGGAATTCGCCGTCTATCTGCCGCCTCAGGCCGAGCAGCATGCCGTACCCGCCCTCTGGTGGCTCTCCGGCCTCACCTGCACCGACGAGAATTTCATGCAGAAGGCCGGCGCCCAGAAGAAGGCCGCTGAACTCGGTCTAGCGCTGATCTGCCCCGACACGAGCCCGCGCGGCACAAAGCTGCCCGGCGAACACGACGATTGGGATTTCGGCTCGGGCGCCGGGTTCTACGTGAACGCGACCCAGCGGCCCTGGTCACAGCATTACCGGATGTTCGACTACGTCACCGAGGAGCTGCCAGAACGCATCGAGGCCGAGCTAGCCCTCGATGGGCGACGAGCCATCGCCGGTCATTCGATGGGAGGGCACGGCGCGCTGATCTGCGCGTTGAAAAAGCCCGAGCGCTATCGGTCCGTGTCGGCCTTTGCGCCCATCTGCAATCCGAGCCAGTGTGCGTGGGGTCGGAAGGCCTTCGGCCACTATCTCGGCCCCGAGGTCAACGCCTGGAAAGACTGGGACGCGGTCGAGCTGATCCGGCGCGGGGGGTGCGATTTGGCGTTGCTGATCGATCAGGGCCAGAACGATGACTTTCTGGCCCAGAAGCAGCTCCTGCCGGAGGCGCTGCAGGCCGCCTGTGCGACTGCAGGGGTTGACCTGACGCTGCGCTTTCAGGCCGCCTACGACCACAGCTACTACTTCATTGCCAGCTTTATCGACGACCACCTGGAACATCACGCCCGGCATCTGAGCGCCTGATTCAGGCCTCGACGCCGAGGCCCTGGTTGCGCAACTGGTGGATCTCATCGCGCAGGCGGGCCGCTTCCTCGAACTCTAGATTCTCCGCGGCCTTGAACATCGCCTTCTCCAGCTCGCCGATGGACTTGGCGGCCTCTTCGACGGAGACCGGCTCGACCTGATACGGCCCGCGCTTCTCAGCCGCCTTGCGCTTCGAGCCCTTCTTGCCGGGCACCTGGTGGGCGTCGGCCATGATGTCGGCGATGTTCTTGATGATGGTCTGCGGCGTGATGCCGTTTGCCTTGTTGAATTCGATCTGCTTGGTCCGGCGCCGATCGGTCTCTTCGAGCGCCCGGCGCATGGAGTCGGTCCGCCGGTCGGCGTAGAGGATGGCCTTGCCGTTGGCGTTACGGGCGGCGCGACCAATGGTCTGGATCAGGGATCCTTCGGAGCGCAGGAAACCCTCCTTGTCCGCGTCGAGAATGGCGACGAGGGAGACTTCCGGCAGATCGAGCCCTTCGCGCAGGAGATTGATTCCTACGAGCACGTCGAAAACGCCGAGGCGCAGGTCGCGGATGATTTCGACGCGCTCGACCGTGTCGATATCCGAATGCAGGTAGCGAACGCGGACGTCATGCTCGGCGAGGTACTCGGTGAGATTCTCGGCCATCCGCTTGGTCAGGGTGGTGACGAGCACGCGATCGCCGGAACCGACCCGCTCCTGAATCTCGGAGAGCAGATCGTCGACCTGACTGTCGACGGGTCGTACTTCGACCTCGGGGTCGATAAGGCCCGTAGGCCGCACGACCTGCTCGGCCACTACGGTCGACCGCTCGAGCTCCCAGGGCCGCGGCGTTGCCGACACGAGAACCATCTGGGGCGCGCGTTCCTCGAATTCCTCGAATTTCAGCGGGCGATTGTCCATCGCCGAGGGAAGACGAAAGCCGAACTCGACCAGTGTCTCCTTGCGCGCGCGGTCACCGCGGTACATGCCGCCGATCTGCGGAATGGTCACGTGGGACTCGTCAGCGATAAGGATCGAGTCCTTCGGAAGATAGTCGAACAGGGTCGGCGGTGGATCCCCCGGCTGGCGTCCCGTCAGGTGGCGTGAGTAGTTTTCGATCCCCTGGCAATAGCCAAGCTCCATCATCATCTCGATATCGAACTGGGTCCGCTGTTTGATGCGCTGGGCTTCAAGTAATTTACCGGCGCCTTCGAGCTGGTCGAGGCGCTGCCTGAGCTCCTCCTTGATGGCTTCGATCGCGTCGAGCACGACCTGCCGCGGCGTCACGTAATGGGTTTTCGGAAAGATCGTCAGTTCGTCGACCTTGCCGTGAATCTCGCCGGTCAGCGGATCGAAGTGGCTGATCCGCTCGATCTCGTCGTCGAACAACTCGACGCGCACGGCCTCCATCTCCGAGTCGCCGGGAAACAGATCGATCAGTTCACCGCGAACGCGATAGGTGCCCCGGCGCAGCTCGAAATCATTGCGCGAATACTGCATTTCGGCCAAACGGCGGAGGATTTCGCGCTGATTGAGCCGCTCGCCCACCTTCAGCGGCAGGGTCATCTTCAGGAAGGAGCTGGGGTCGCCGAGACCGTAGATCGCCGAGACCGTCGCGACGATCAGGGAATCACGCCGCTCCAGCAGGGCCTTGGTCGCGGACAGGCGCATCTGCTCGATGTGCTCGTTGATCGACGCATCCTTTTCAATGAACGTGTCGGTCGACGGAACGTAGGCCTCGGGCTGGTAATAATCGTAGTAGGAGACGAAATATTCGACCGCGTTGTTCGGGAAGAACGCCTTGAACTCGCCGTAGAGCTGAGCGGCCAGCGTCTTGTTGGGGGCCATGACGATCGCAGGCCGCTGAATCCGTTCGATGACGTTGGCCATGGTAAAGGTCTTGCCCGAGCCGGTGACGCCCAGGAGGGTCTGGTGAGGGTGCCCCGCCGCCAGGCTGTCGACCAGGGCATCAATGGCGGCGGGCTGGTCACCTGCCGGCTTGTAGCTGGAAGCCATCTGAAACCGACGCGTCATACTATAATTCTCTCCACTGGCACCGTATTCGAGGTGCAATCCTAACGCTGAAAAGGGAGTTTCCCCGTGAGTATCCGGTTTTCATCGCGCGTCGCTCAAGTCAAACCCTCGGCCACCATTGCCATGAGCATGAAAGCCGCCGAGCTCCGCAGCCAGGGCCGGGACGTGCTGTCGCTGAGCATGGGCGAGCCCGATTTCGATACGCCCGCCCACATCCGTGAAGCGGCCATCGAGGCGATCAATGCCGGGCAGACCCGCTACACCGCCGTCGACGGCACGGCGGAACTCAAACAGGCCATCATCGCCAAGCTTCAGCGCGATCAGCAGCTCGACTACAGCGCCAGCGAGGTCCTGGTCTCCTCCGGCGCGAAGCAGTCGATCTACAACCTCTTCCAGGCCCTGCTCGACGAAGGCGACGAAGCCCTCATCCCGGCCCCCTTCTGGGTGTCCTATCCCGACATGGTGCGCCTGGCCGGCGCGGCGCCCGTTATCCTGAGCGCCGATGAGAAGACCGACTACCGTATCACCGCTGCCCAGCTGCGCTCATCGATCACCGAACAAACCCGCCTGCTGATCTTCAATTCTCCGAGCAATCCCACGGGCCGAGCCTACAGCCGGCAGCAGCTGACCGAACTGGCCGAAGTGCTCCTCGACCACCCGCGGATCCTGATCTGCTCCGACGATATCTACGAACACATCTGGTGGGCCGACGAACCGTTCCTGAGCCTGGCGCAGGTTGCGCCCGCCCTCAAGGAGCGCCTCGTCGTCGTCAACGGCGTCTCGAAGGCCTATGCGATGACGGGTTGGCGAATCGGCTACGCGGCAGGGCCCGCTGAACTGATCAAGGAAATGCGCAAGATCCAGGGTCAGAGCACCTCCAATCCCTGCTCGATTTCCCAGGCCGCCGCAACGGCCGCGCTGAATGGCGATCAGGCCTGCGTCGAAACGATGCGGCAGGAATTCAAGCGTCGCCACGACTGGCTGGTCCCCGCACTCGATGAGCTGCCGGGGATCCGATGCAGCCCGGGTCAGGGTAGTTTCTACGTCTTCGCCGACTGCCGGGAGGCCATCGATTCCCTGGGCCTGAAAGATGACCTGGAGTTCGCCGAACTGCTGCTGGAAAAAAGCGGTGTGGCGACCGTGCCAGGCACGGCTTTCGGGGCACCGGGCCATCTGCGCCTGTCGTTTGCCTGCAGCCTCGACACGCTGCAGGATGCGGTTCAGCGGATAGCCGATGCGCTCGATCCGTAAGGGCTGTGTTGCTGCCCTAGACGGAGCATTCGGTCTCAGAGCAGCGATTCGAAGCGGTCATCGAACACGGGATCCGGCAGGACGCGCTGGCCGAGGTAGTAGAAGCCAGCGTCGGTGATCGTGGCACTGACCGTGTTGTTCTGAGCGTTGACCTGGCTGGATAGTGGGGTGAAGGGCGCGGAGCCGTTCGGCGAAAACACGATCTCCAGAGCGTTTTGCGAGTTGACGACAAGCTCGTTGTCGAGATAGCGCAGGGTGAGTTCGGCACCGGACCAGTCCTGGCGGTTGGTCTCCAAGCGCCACGAGACCGCAGCGCCGGGTTCTGCAAAGCCCCCGGCCGAACGGGTCAGAGTCACGGTCTCGAGCGAGGCCTCGCCAGACGGGCTCGCACCGTCGGCGAAATCGACGAAGGCACGCGCGTCCGGGCTTGAATCGTTGCTGCCCTCGCCGGTGATGCCAAAGGCGGTTCGAGGCGGATTGCCGTTGCGGCTGCGCCCGCGGACCACCGCAGACAGGGGCGGTTCCGAGACGCTGAACACCACGTAGCTCTCGCCAGCACGATCAACACCGCCAGGATCAGCCAAACTGGCCCCGACGATCAGATCGGCCAGACCGTCGCCGTTGACATCCCCCGCGCCCGATACGCTGCGGCCCGACTGATCGCTTGCATCAATCCCGTCGAGGCGGAATCCGCCTGACCCCAGGCTGGCGAGACTCACCGGCAAGTCATCGGCCTTGCCAAACACGACGTAGCTCTCACCGGCGGCATTGACAGCGCCGGGGTCACCGCCCGGAGCGCCGATGATCAGATCGGCCAGACCGTCGCCGTTGACATCGCCCGCGCCCGATACGCTGGAGCCCGAGGAGTCGACCGCATCAATCCCGTCGATGCGGAATCCGCCCGAGCCCAGGCTGGCCAGACTTACCGCTGCGCTGTCGGTTTTGCCAAACACGACATAGCTCTCGCCGGCAAGCCCGGCGCCGCCAGGAGCAGCGCCCGCAGCCCCGACGATCAGATCGGCCAGACCGTCGCCGTTGACATCCCCCGCGCCCGACACGCTTCGGCCCGAGCGGTCGTTGGCGTCAATCCCGTCGATGCGGAATCCGCCCGAGCCCAGGCTGGCCAGACTCACCGCCACGCCATCGGCCTTGCCAAACACCACGTAGCTCTCACCGGCAAGCCCGACACCGCCGGGATCAGCGTTATAGGCCCCGATGAGCAGATCGGCCAGACCGTCGCCGTTGACGTCACCCGCGCCGGACACGCTGACCCCAGAGCGGTCAACCGTATCGATCCCGTCGATGCGAAACCCATCGGATCCCAGGCTGGCCAGATTCACCGCTGCGCTGTCGGCCTTGCCGAACACCACGTAGCTCTCGCCGGCATTATAGATACCGCCCGGATCACCCCCTCTGGCCCCAATCAGCAGATCGGCCAGACCGTCGCCGTTGACATCCCCCGCGCCCGAGACGCTGAAGCCCGAGTAGTCGTCCGCATCGATCCCGTCGATGCGGAAACCGCCTTCATCCAGGCTGGCCAGACTCACCGTTGCGCTGTCGGCCTTGCCGAAAACCACATAGCTCTCGCCGGCATTTTCAACGCCTCCGGGAGCCGCTATAAAGGCGCCAATGATCAGGTCGGCCAGACCGTCACCGTTGACGTCGCCCGCACCCGAGACGCTGACGCCCGAGCGGTCGCCCTCATCAATCCCGTCGATGCGAAAACCGCCTTCATCCAGGCTGGCCAGACTCACCGTCGCGTTGTCCGCCTGGCCGAACACCACGTAGCTCTCGCCGGCAGGGGCAGCGCGACTGGCCCCGATGAGCAGATCGGACAGGCCGTCGCCGTTGACATCCCCCGCGCCCGAGACACTGCGGCCCGCGTAGTCGAGCACATCAATTCCATCGATGCGAAAACCGCGCTCACCGAGATCGCCGAGATCGACGTCCTGTGCCGCGGCGCCCGTGGAAAGACCGGCCAGGGGTGTGGCCAGCAGGGCCATGGCAATCGCCATGGTCAATGGTTGACGAGCGGTTGCAGACATCATCAGGGGAGGCCTCCTGGGCCGGGGAGAGTAGGGAGAGTAGCACGCCTCAGCCAGGCACCATTCAGGCTGAGGCGGCGCCAGGCCGCACCGCTCGAGGGCTGGCAGAAAAACGCACTCAGCCGACGATGCCGCTGTCGCGCCAGCCTGAGGTGATGGGGTAGCGACGATCACGTCCGAATGCCTTGCGCGTGATGCGGGGGCCCGGCGCGCCCTGACGGCGTTTGAACTCGGCGGTGAGGACCATGCCGGCGACGCGACGCACCTGGCGTTCGTCGATGCCCATGGCAACGATGTCGGCGATCGGCAGGTCGTCTTCGACATAGGCCGTGATGATGCGATCGAGGACCTCGTAGTCCGGCAGGCTGTCCTGGTCGGTCTGATTCGGCCTGAGCTCGGCGGAAGGCGGCCGGTCGATGATGCCCTGGGGAATGGCCGGCGACTGCTCGTTGCGCCAGTTCGACAGCTCGAATACGAGGTATTTCAGGCAGTCCTTGATCGGACTGAAACCGCCGCACATATCGCCATAGATCGTCGAGTAGCCCGTCGCCAGCTCGCTCTTGTTGCTGGTCGCCAACGGCAGGTAACCGAACTTGTTGGACAGGGCCATGACGATGTTCCCACGCGCCCTCGCCTGCAGGTTCTCTTCGGTGAAATTCTCGGCCCGACCGGCAAAGATCTCGGCCAGCTGCTTGAGCATCGCCTGATAGATCGGCTCGATGGAAATGTTGTCGTAGCGGATCCCGAGGAGATCGACCTGCTCGGTGGCCAGAATCAGGGACAGCTCCGAGGTATGGCGGGATGGCATCATCACGCCCATCACCCGGTCTGGCCCCAGAGCGTCAGCGGCGATGGCCGCGGTCAGACTCGAATCGATGCCCCCCGATAGCCCGAAGACCACGGACTCGAACTTGTTCTTGACGACATAGTCGCGCAGGCCGCGCTTGAGCACCTCGTAGATCACCGGCAGATCATCGGACTCGCCCACGGGCCAGTGCTCGGGATGAACCGAGCCACTGTCGGCATCGACGGCCAGCACCAGCAGGGATTCGGTGCACAGGGGAGCCGGTGGCGAGACCTGCCCCTGCCCGTCGACGTAGAGCGAATGACCGTCAAAGACGAGTTCATCCTGGCCACCGACGCAGTTAAGGTAGATCAGGGGCAGGCCCGTGTCTTGGAAGCGCTCGACAAGCATCGCCGACCGGTCTGCCTGCTTGCCTCGATAGTAGGGTGAGGCATTCGCCGACAGGATGATCTGAGCGCCGGCATCCTTCGCTGCCTGGCAAGGCGCTGGCGTCCAGGCGTCCTCACAGATCACCACGCCCACGCGCACACCCTTGACGTCGACGACCAATGGCGTGTCGCCGTGATCGAAATAGCGCCGCTCATCGAACACCGCATAGTTGGGCAGATCCCACTTGTCGTAGGTCGCCAGGATGCGGCGGTCCCGGATCCAGGAGAGGGAGTTGAAGCGAGTCTCGCCCTCACCGCAGCGTGGATGGCCCACGATGACGTCGATGCCGTGAACCTCTGAGGCCAGTTCCTCGAGCAGGTCCTCCGTGCGACGCATGAATCCGGGCCGCAGCAGGAGATCTTCGGGTGGATAACCGGTCAGCGCCAGTTCGGGGAACAGGATCAGGTCCGCCCGATACTCGTCGCGAGCAAGGGCAATCGAATTCAGGATCCGATCATGATTTCCGGTGATATGGCCGACGAGAAAGTCGTCCTGAGCCAGTGCGATCTTCAGCATGCAATCCTGATCCAGCCTTTGAGTGCTTCCAAGCCAGACGGCGGCCCAGCAAGACGGGGCCGCTTACGTCGGCCCCGCGTCGTGGCGATCTAGGCCAGCTTGGCGGCGATTGCCTGTCCCAGCTCCACGGGCGAGCGGACCGTGGTCACGCCCGCCTGGTCGAGGGCGGCATACTTCGCTTCCGCCGTGCCCTTGCCACCGGAAATGATGGCGCCAGCGTGACCCATCCGTTTGCCCGGAGGCGCCGTCACCCCCGCAATGTACCCGACGACGGGCTTGGTGACGTGATCAGCGATGAACTCCGCCGCATCCTCCTCGGCCGACCCGCCGATCTCGCCGACCATGATCATGCCTAGCGTGTCCGGATCATCCTGGAACAACGCCAGGCAGTCGACGAAGTTCATGCCGTTGATCGGATCGCCGCCAATGCCGATGCAGGTCGACTGGCCGAGGCCCGCCTGAGTGGTCTGGAACACGGCCTCGTAGGTCAGCGTGCCCGACCGCGAGACGATACCGACCTTGCCCGGCTGGTGAATCTTGCCCGGCATGATGCCGATCTTGCACTCGCCCGGCGTGATAATGCCCGGGCAGTTCGGGCCGATCAGAGTGACGTCGTCATAGTTCGCCAGGGCGGCCTTGACTCGCATCATGTCCAGAACGGGAATGCCTTCGGTGATGCAAACGATCACTCGAACACCGGCATCGGCCGCCTCCAGAATGGCATCGGCGGCAAAAGGCGGCGGGACAAAGATCATCGAGGCATCGGCGCCCGTGGACTCGACGGCCTGATCGACCGTATCGAAGACCGGCCGGTCCAGATGCGACTGGCCGCCCTTGCCCGGGGTCACGCCGCCAACCAGCTGGGTGCCGTAGGCGATCGCCTGCTCGGAGTGAAAGGTGCCCTGAGACCCGGTGAATCCCTGGACGATGACTTTGGTGTCTTTATTGATGAGTACGCTCATTAATTCTGATCCTTAGGACTAGGCTGCCGCGGCTTCGACCGCTTTGCGGGCGCCGTCGTTGAGGTCATCCGCCGGAATGATGGCGAATCCGCTGTCGGCCAGCATCTGCTTGCCCTGATCGACGTTCGTGCCTTCCAGGCGCACGACCACGGGCACCTGAACATCGATCTCCTTGACCGCGTTGATGATGCCCTCGGCGATCAGATCACAGCGGACGATGCCGCCGAAGATGTTGACCAGGATGGCGCGGACCTTGTCATCGGACAGGATCAGCTTGAACGCCTCCTTGACCCGCTCGGCGTTGGTGCCACCGCCCACATCGAGGAAATTGGCCGGCTCACCACCAGCCAGCTTGACCACATCCATCGTGGCCATGGCCAGCCCTGCCCCATTGACCATGCAGGCGATATTGCCGTCGAGGGTGACGTAGTTGAGCTCGTGCTTGCTCGCCGCCAGTTCCGTCGGATCCTCCTGCGATTCGTCGCGCATGGCTTCAAGATCGGGATGGCGGAACAGGGCGTTGTCGTCAGCGTTGAGCTTGGCGTCGAGCGCGCTCAGATCGCCGTTGCCGTCGATGATCAGCGGATTGACTTCGATCAGGCTGATGTCCTTTTCGACAAACAGCCTGTAGAGACCGTCCATGATCTTGGTCAGCTGGCGGACCTGCTTGGCGTCCAGGCCCATCCCGAACCCCAGATCACGCGCCTGATAAGGCATGAAGCCCGCTGCGTTGTCGACGACGGCGGTAATGATCTTCTCGGGCGTGTCCTGAGCCACCTGCTCGATGTCCACACCGCCCGCGGCCGATCCCATGAACACCACCGAGCGATGGGCCCGGTCGACGAGAGCGCCGAGATAGAGCTCCTGCTTGATTTCCGTGGCTTCGGCGATCAGAACGCTGTTGACCGGCAAGGCCAGACCGGCGGTCTGGTAGGTCTCGATCGACATGCCAAGCATGCGCTCTGCTTCGGCGCGAACCTCGTCGAGGGAGTTGACGAGCTTGACGCCACCGGCCTTACCGCGCCCACCCGCGTGAACCTGTGCCTTGACGACCCACTGGGAGCCGCCCACCTTCTTCGCCGCCTCGACGGCCTCATCGGCCGTCGTCGCCAGCTCGCCCTTGGGCACCGGAATGCCATAGTCGGCGAACAGCCCCTTGGCCTGATATTCGTGAAAATTCATTCGATGGAATCCTTAGAAAGACTTTGTCGATACGCGCTCCGACCTCGAAGCGCTTGGAAGAGATCGCGACGACAGCCACGATCGATCCTGCAATCCCCTATTTTCCAACACGCGCCAGCAATTATCAACGCGGATTATGGCGCTATACTGCGTTTTACGAGGAGTAACAGGGGCATAGATAAACAATGAGAAGTAATCACGCAGCGGTCGCCGATATCGACATCGTGCGGCGCGCACTCTACTACCTCAGCGGATTTCGCCTCATCCTGGCACCGATCCTCGTCGGCCTGGCATTCAGCCGCTTCGGCCTGGATCTGACCCCCGCCTACAAGACCTTCCTGCTGCAAGCCTCTGCCCTCACCTACCTGGGCGCGGCAATCGTCTTTGGCATCGTGCTCTGGCGTCAGTCCTCACCGGCCGATGAACTGGCCTCGTTCTCGCTGGCCACCGATCTGATCATCATCGGCCTGATCCTGCACTGCTTCGGCGGCATCGAAAGCGGCCTGGTGATCCTGATCCTTTTCTACATCGGAATTTCCGGGCTCCTGCTCCCGCTGCGCTCGGCGCTGCTGTTTGCCAGCCTGGTGGCGATCGGCCTGGTCGTCGATGCCCTCGTGGCGCCGCAGCAGATCAGCGTTGCAGCCAAGGCCGCTCAGGCGGGTCTCTACGGCATTGCCGCCTTCGTCACGGCACTCGCCAGCGCCCTGCTTGGGCGCTGGGGCCGTGAGTATCAGCTGCTCGCCGAACGGCGCGGCGTCGACATGGCCAATCTGGAGCAAGTCAACGAGCTGATCATTCACCGCATGCGCTCGGGCGTTCTCGTCGTCGACGCCGCGGGAATGATCCGACAGATCAACGAAGCCGCGCTCTACCTCCTCGGCAACCCGCCGGTCAAGGAGCGCAACCTGAAGGTGATCGCGCCACCCTTGTTCGAGCGGATGCAGCGCTGGCGGCGAACGGGCAAGACGCAGGAAGAGGGGCTCCTGCTGCAGTCAACTCAGGTTGCCATCGTGCCGCGCATGCTGACCATGCCCGGCCTGAAATCCGAGGCCACGCTGATCTTCCTCGAAGACACCTCCGTGGTCAGCCGCCGCGCGCGCGACCTGGCTCAGGCCTCCCTCGCTCGACTCTCGGCCTCGATCGCTCACGAAATCCGGAACCCGCTGGGCGCCCTGAGCCACGCCGGGCAGCTGCTGCGGGAGTCGGAGGACCTTGTCCCAGCCGACATGAAGCTCGTCAACATGATGCTCAATCACGCCTCCCGCATGAACGACATCGTCGAAAATGTCCTCAAGTTGTCGCGTCGCGAGCGCGCTCGCGTCGAGGCGGTCAATCTGGTCAGCTGGGCCCGGCGCTTGAGCAACGAGTTCCGTCGCTATCACAAGCTTCCGGAGGACCAGGTCAAGCTGGAACTGCCCTCGGCGGCCATCATGGTCCTTGTCGACCCGGGCCAGCTGGCCCAGGCCGTCTGGAATCTGATGGAAAATGCCCTCAAGCATGCCCGGCACCAGGAAAAACAGCTGCCCGTCATCACGCTGCGGGCCAGCCCCATCCGCGGCCATCGTGAAATCGCGCTCGATATCCTCGATGACGGGCCGGGCATTCCCGTCGAGAAACGATCGCAGATCTTCGAGCCCTTCTTCACGACCCACAAGCAGGGTTCCGGCCTCGGTCTCTATCTGGCCCAGCAGCTCTGTGACGCGAACCAGGCCTCGCTCGAATATGTTCAGGTGCCAAAAACCGGCGCTTGTTTTAGAATTCTGCTACGCCGGCCCGAAACTCACGAAGTCAAAGGCAACCCGTCGCTCAAGGATGCCGAAGTGGCCTCGAGCTGACAGCCAGGGCGGCAAGGCAGCCCTAGGCAGCTACAGACCCCGACAATTTGAGGAGATCCGATGTCCAACATGCGTGCCCTGGTGGTCGACGACGAACCCGACCTGAGAGAGCTCCTGGATATGACCCTGAGCCGCATGGGGCTCGAGGTCGATACGGCAGCGGATCTTTCCGAGGCGCGCCAGCGCCTGTCGGCAAGTAACGACTACGCGCTTTGCCTGACCGATATGCGCCTTCCCGACGGCAACGGTCTGACCCTGATCAAGGAAATCAACCGCGATAACGACCATATTCCCGTGGCGATGATCACCGCCTTCGGCAAGGTCGAGGATGCGGTGACCGCCCTGAAGTACGGCGCCTTCGACTTCGTCTCAAAACCCGTCGACCTGGAGGTCCTGAGAAACCTCGTGCGCACGGCCATGAAGCTGCGCCAGGACGATCAGGAGAAAGCCGGCAAGGACACCGCCGAGCAAGCCCCAGCAACGACAGAATCCAGCGCAGACGCCAAAGCGGGGGCGCCGGCCGAGGCCGAAAGATCGGCAGCGGCAGACGCCGCCGACGGCGAAGACAGATCGCTGCTGCTGCAGCGGCTGATCGGAAAATCCGACGCCATCGCCAAGGTCCGGCAGACGATCGTCAAACTGGCCAGGAGCCAGGCCCCGGTTCTGATCAGCGGTGAATCGGGCACCGGCAAGGAACTTGCCGCCAAATTGATCCATGATCTCGGTCCGCGCGCCGAAAACCCCTTTATCGCCGTCAACTGCGGCGCCATCCCTGCCGAGCTGATGGAGAGCGAATTCTTCGGCCACATGAAGGGCAGCTTCACGGGCGCCGACAGCGACAAGGAAGGCCTGTTCCAGGCTGCTCAAGGCGGAACCCTGTTCCTCGATGAGGTCGCTGACCTGCCGCTGCCGATGCAGGTCAAGTTGCTTCGAGTGATTCAGGAAAAGACCGTTCGGCCGATCGGCGGGCGGAAAGAAATCAAGATCGACACGCGCATCCTTTCGGCAAGCCACAAAGCACTCAAGCCGCTGGTCGAAGACGGATCCTTCCGCAACGACCTGTACTACCGCCTCAACGTGATCGAGCTGAACATGCCGTCGCTGAGTGAACGTCGGGGCGATATCCGTCTGCTTGCAGAACACTTCCTGAAATCGATCGGTGAGCAGTGGGGCGAGCCACCGCGCGAGCTCGATGAAAGCGCAAGGCGAGCCCTGCACCAGCACGCCTTCTCGGGCAACGTTCGCGAACTGGTCAATATCCTGCAGCGCGCCGTCACCCTGTGCGAAGGCGACAAGATCACCGAGGAGGATCTCAGCCTCGGAGCCAACGAGTCCGAGCTTGAAACCAATCCCACGGAGCGCCCGGAAGACCGGAACCTCGATGACCACATGGAAGACATCGAAAGGCGCATTCTCGAGAGCGCCCTCAAGGACGCCCGTTACAACAAGACCGAGGCCGCGCGTCAGCTCGGTATTACCTTCCGGTCCCTTCGCTACAAGTTGAAGAAATACGGCATCGACTGATCAGGAACCGTCAGCTTCGGCACGCATCGAGGGTGTCGCAGTCCCCGAGGCCGGCTCGAAGCTGAAGCGATCCCGGAAGATCGCGGCGGTGATGCAGGCCAGCGGCCCCTGGGCCGTGGTAATCGTCAGGACCGAATCATCGGGCCCGGCAAGGTAGTTGACGGTCGTCGACACGCCCACCTCCTGCCCACCGATCGCCAGGGTCAGCAGACCGAATCCTGCCGTGGCCGCGGACGGTCGACACGCAAGCTCGGCCTGAAACGACAGCGACATCCGGCGCGGTCCTGCGTCGTAGACGATTTCACTCAGGTTGGTGAAGCTTTGGCCATCGAGCACCAGCTGCACCTCGCCTCGCGCGGTGACGGCGGCCAGGGCCAGGCCCAGGCAGAGGAACGTTCTGATCATCGCTTCAGGATCCTTGGCAAGACGAACGCTGAGCTTGGCAGGTGGGCGGTTAGGCCACGGCAAAGCGGGGGTTAGTAGGGCGTAAACCCGCCGGGTGATCCGCGCGAGATCAAGGAAAGCAAAGAGGTCGGTGGTAAACTCTGCAGTAGGCGCGAATGCTTCACCCCCGTTTCAATGTCCATGACCCTCGACGAGGCAACGTCCGCTGCGCGGTTGCCTGCAACGACTAATGCCGCTTTTCCTGGAACCGATGATTCAGAGGTTCTGCTGAACGGATTTCTTGCCGTGCGCGAAGCCACCGAGCTCTTCTGTAATCGCTTCCCTGCCGAGGATCAGAACCTGCAGTCGATGGCGGATGCCAGCCCACTGAAATGGCATCGTGCCCACACGACCTGGTTCTTCGAAACCTTCCTGCTGAAGCCGCAGGTGCCGGGCTATGCCAGCCCCGATGAGCTGTACGAGTTCCTGTTCAACTCCTACTACAACGGCGTTGGTGAACAATACCCTCGGGCGAAGCGCAGTCTCATCAGCCGTCCCGACTCGGCCGGCGTCACGGCCTACCGGCGGCACGTGGACCGGGCGATGGCCGAACTGATCGAAGGCGCAAGCCCCGCCGATCTCGAGCGCATCGGCCCGCTCATCGTGCTGGGTCTGAATCACGAACAGCAGCATCAGGAGCTGATGGCAACGGATATCAAGCACGCTCTGTCCTTCAATCCCAGCCATCCGGCGTGGGCGGAGGCGCCGCCAGGTGCGGCGGCGACCGCCCCTCTCCAGTGGACGGAATTCGACGGCGGCCTGCACACGGTGGGCTTCGACGGGGACGGCTTCTGCTTCGACAACGAAACACCGGCGCACCCGGTCATGCTGCAGCCCTTTGCCCTGGCCAATCGGCCCGTCAACTGTGGTGAATTCCTGGCGTTCATCGCCGACGGGGGCTACGGACGCCCTGAATTCTGGCTGTCCGACGGCTGGGCCTGGCGACGCGACCATCGGATCGAAGCCCCCCTTTACTGGTGGCAGGATGATGGGCAGTGGCTGCATTACACGGCCGCTGGCGCTGCCCCCGTCGATCCGGCTCGGGCCGTCTGCCACGTCAGCTTCTACGAAGCCTGGGCCTACGCCAGCTGGTCGGGTGCTCGTCTTCCCCTCGAGGGCGAATGGGAACGGGCGGCCTGTGGCGCGAAACCCGCCGGGCATTTTTCCGATTCCGGCCACTACCAGCCCGATGGTGCGGGCCGCGATCCGGGGTTGAAGCAGCTGTTCGGCGATGTCTGGGAATGGACCGGCTCGAGCTATGCGCCCTATCCCGGATTCCGTCCGGCCGGTGGCGCAGTCGGCGAGTACAACGGGAAATTCATGGCGAACCAGATGGTTCTGCGAGGCGGCAGCTGCGCCACGCCCCCCGGGCACGTCCGCGCCACCTACCGCAACTTCTTCTACCCGGGGGACCGGTGGCAGTACAGCGGCTTTCGACTGGCAAGGGACCTTCCATGAGCAAGCGCAGCGATTTTCTCAGCGACGTCGTGCAGGGCCTGTCGGGCAATCCCCGTAGCCTGCCATGCAAGTATCTCTATGACGAGCGCGGCTCGGAGCTGTTCGAGGCAATCTGCGACACGCGCGATTATTACGTGACCCGCGCCGACCTGGCACTGCATGAGTCTCATCTCGAGGAAATCAGTCGATTGATCGGCCCCAACGCCCACGTCATCGAGTTCGGTTCAGGCGCCGGCGTCAAGACCCGGCACCTGCTCGACGCGCTCGACTCACCGCGTGGCTACACGCCAATCGAGATCTCGTCCGCCGCACTGCGCGCGTCCGCCGCAGAACTGAAGGCGCAATTTCCCGAGCTCGATATCGAGCCCCTGCGCGCCGATTACACCCAGCCCATCGATGGCGAGGCATTGGATCTCGCACCCCCCGCCCGGCGACGGGTGATCTACTTCCCGGGCTCGACGATCAGTAACTTCGAGCACGACGAAGCCCGCGACTTTCTGGCTCGAATGGGGCGGATCGTCGGCCCCGACGGCGGCATTCTGATCGGCGTGGATCTGCTCAAGGACGAGCAGCGACTGATTCAGGCCTACGATGACCGCGACGGTGTCACCGCCAAATTCAACCTGAATATCCTGCGGCGCTTGACTCGGGACCTCGATGCCGACATCGACATCGATGCATTCGCGCACGAAGCCCGCTTCAATGGAGATCTGGGCCGGATCGAAATGCACCTCGTCGCCCTCAAGGACACGACGATCGATCTGGACGGCAAGCGTTTCCGCTTCGATCAGGGCGAGTCCATCCACACGGAAAACAGCCACAAATACTCGATCGAGGGATTTACGGCCCTGGCCGAGTCTGCGGGCCTGCGCTCGGACAAGGTCTGGACAGACCCGGACGCGCTGTTCAGCATGCACTGGCTGACGCTCTCCGAGCCTTGAGTCGTCGCCAGGCAGCGCCTTGAGCGCCTTTCCAGGCCCGATCAGTCGACCCAACCCCAGGGCGGGGGCGGCGGATCAATCGGCCGCTGCAGATCGAAATCGATGCGAAAGACCCGCGGGGTGCCGAGGCGGCGAAGGCCGTAGGTAAACGTCTGACCGGGTTCGATCCCGATCATCCAGACATTCGAAAAGGCGGCTTCGATCACCTGACGGGTCTGTTCGTCAGCGGGAAAGTATTGAACCGTCGCCTGGCCGCGATTGGTCGCCAGCCCCCCATACATGCTGACCTCATCCGGCGTTCCGTCTTCGTGGCGATGGACGTGGCGAAGGCGAATACGGCCCTCGTCGCGGGTGATCACCCAGGTTCGAGAGCGGTCGTCTCCCACCTGAAACGGGATTCGGATCCAGTCACGGTGGCAGTCACGTACGTGCATCACCAGTCGCTGGCCGACGAAATCCGTTTCGCCCTCCGGGTGGTCGATCAGCTGCCCTTCGAACGCCTGACCGCAGAGGGCGTCCAGGTGGTTCCAGAAGCGATGCACTGGATCTTCGAAGAGGACCACGTCGGCCCAGGCAGGCGCGCACAGAAAGATCAGGGTAGGAACAAGCCTTCGCATCGTCGGGAGTCGCTGTTAGGAAAAGCAGAACGATACCATCGTCGGCCTCGCCAGCGATGGCGCACCCGCACATCGACTGCGCCACGTGACCGGCAAGTCCCCGCGGCAGAAACCAGCCTCGTGGGAAACGCGAGCGGTTAAAATGGCGGATTGCCTTCAATCGTTCTGCGGAGTATCCATCATGACCGAACCCAAGCGTATCGCCATCACCGGAGCGGCGGGCCAGATTGGCTACCAGCTCTGCTTTCGCATCGCCTCAGGCGACCTGCTCGGACCGACGCAGCCGGTCATTCTGCAGCTGATCGAGATCCCGCCGGCACTCGATGCCCTGATGGGGGTGGTCATGGAGCTCGACGACGCCGCCTTCCCGCTATTGGCAGGCGTCGAGGCCACGGCGGATCTGGAAACGGGTTTTAAGGACGCCGACTACGCCATCCTCGTCGGCGCCAAGCCGCGTGGACCGGGCATGGAACGGGCAGACCTGCTCAGCGAAAACGGCAAGATCTTCGGGCCCCAGGGCCGCGCTCTGAACGCCGTTGCCAGCCGGGATGTGAAGGTTCTCGTGGTCGGTAATCCGGCCAACACGAACGCGCTGATTGCGCAGGCCAACGCACCGGATCTTCCGGCCGAGAACTTCACGGCAATGACGCGCCTGGACCACAACCGCGCCCTGGCACAACTGGCTCAGAAAACCGGCATTCATCACACCAACATCCGGCGAATGACGATCTGGGGCAACCATTCATCGACCCAGTATCCGGACCTGCACAACGCCACGGTCAGCGGCCACCCGGCCCTGGAAATGGATGGCATCGATCAGCGCTGGTACATCGAGGAATTCATTCCGACGGTCCAGCAGCGGGGCGCAGCGATCATCAAGGCTCGCGGGGCATCCAGCGCGGCATCCGCCGCCTCGTCCGCCATCGACCACATCCGTGACTGGGCACTGGGCACCAACGGCGACAGCTGGGTGTCCATGGCCGTCCCGTCGGACGGTAGCTACGGCATCGCGCCGGGCGTGATCTATTCCTTCCCCTGCACCTGCGAGAACGGTCGCTGGTCGATTGTCCAGGGGCTTGAGATCAACGCCTTTTCTCGGGAACGCATGGATGCCACCGACCAGGAGCTGCGGGAAGAGCGGGCCGCCGTCGAGTCGCTTCTGTCCTGAGCCCACCCCGGCATCTGCGCCATGAAAAAGGGCGCCGTCACTGCGACGGCGCCCTTGGCTTTTGCGGCGGCTGAACGGCTGACGCGGTCAGCCGGCGCGCCGATCAGTTCAGGCTGCGGTGTTTCCGCACTACCAGCATGGCCATTTCGAGGGCCTGTTCGTAGTTCAGGCGCGGATCGACAGTGGTCTTGTAGCAGGTCTCGAGATCGGCCTCGTTGAGTTCGCGGGCCCCACCGATACACTCGGTCACGTTCTCGCCGGTAAGCTCCAGGTGCACGCCGCCAAGACGTGATCCGGCGGCGGCATGAATCTCGAAGGCCTCTTCGACTTCGGCGCGGATATTGTCGAAGTTGCGGGTCTTGAAGCCGTTGCTGGTCTTCTCCGTGTTGCCGTGCATCGGATCACAGATCCAGAGGACGGGCGAGCCCGTGGCCTTGACCGCCTCGATCAAGGCCGGCAGATGCGTCCCGACCTTGCCCGCGCCCATGCGATGAATCAGCACCAGGCGACCCGCTTCGTTGTCCGGATTCAGCGTGCGGATCAAGCCCTTGAGCCAGTCAGCGCTCATGCCGGGCCCGACCTTGATACCCATCGGGTTGCGGATCCCGCGGAACATTTCCACATGAGCGCCATCGAGCTCCGCCGTGCGCATGCCGATCCAGGGGAAGTGCGTCGACAGGTTGAACCAGCCGTACTGTCGAGGAACCTGGCGGGTCAGCGCCTGCTCGTAGGGCAGGTGAAGCGCCTCGTGCGAGGTGTAGAAATCGACCCGCTTGAGCGCACCGGGCTGCTGACCGGTGATCGTTTCGATGAATTTCACCGACTGGCCGATGCTGTCGGAAATCCGATGAAACTCGGCGGCCAGCGGCGAGTGCTCGACCCAGCCCAGATCCCAGTATTCGGGATGATGGAGATCGGCAAAGCCGCCATCGACGAGGGCGCGGACGAAGTTCATGGTCATGGCCGAACTGGCATGGCCCTGGAGGAGTCGGGCCGGATCCGGCCGACGGGCTTCGGCGGTAAACTCGGGCGAGTTGACCAGGTCGCCGCGATAGCTTGCGAGGGTGAGGCCATCGCGAGTTTCCGTGTCGGCGGATCGCGGTTTGGCGTACTGGCCGGCGAAACGACCCACGCGCAGCACCGGCATTTCCAGGCCGTGCAGCAGAATGAGCGACATCTGGAGCAACACTTTCAGTCGGTTCGCGACAATCGATGATTCACACTCGCTGAACACCTCCGCGCAGTCCCCGCCCTGCAGGAAGAAGCGCTTTCCCGCCTGCGCTTCGGCAATCTGCTGCTTGAGGTTGAGGATCTCCCAGGACGTCACGAGCGGCGGCATGCCGGCCAGCTTGGCGAGGGCGGCATTGAGCTCCTGCGCGTCTTCGTAGGTGGCCTGCTGCCCCGCGGTCTTTTGACGCCAGGAATCCGGTCTCCAGCCTTTGGCCGGGGTGATGGGTTTGAGGTGGTCTGTCATGTCGCGTCCTGCGTTTTTCTTTTTAATCCGATAGTTACCTATGAAATCAAGCGCTTCGCCTGAACAAGGCCGGAAGGATAAACAATGTCAGGCCAACATACCAGATCAGCGTCCAGGCCGGCATCGACAGGCCGAGGAAGGTCCATGACACCTGGGCACAGTCACCGCTGGCGGTAAAGGCCTCGGTCAGAATCTCGCTCCAGCTGAATTCGAAGGCCATCATCGTGGGCCAGTCCGCACCACAGCCACCCATCGGATCCGGGGGAGCATTCTGAAGCCGCACGTGCTGGGTGGCGGTCACCAGACCCCAGATCGCGCCGCCGAGGAAAGGCACGCCGTAAAGCCAGCGCTTCCAGTCGTCAGGGTGGTGCAGCGCCAGGCCCAGCGCGGCCACGGCCATGATCATGAAGCCGAAGCGCTGGAGCATGCACATGGGGCACGGCGTCAGCTCGAGGACGAACTGCGCGTAGTAAGCGTAGGCAAGCAAGCCGAGGCAGGCCGCAACGATCAGAACAAAAGGCCAACGGGTTTGGTAAAACGATTTCAGCATGAGCGTGTCTCGAGAATTGATGAGCCTAAGACGCCGTGACGCGGCGTCCGTTCAACTCCGATGCGCGCATCGGGCACGGCAGCCGACCGAGGGTCGCTCCGAATGATACGGCGCGGAGCATCATTCAGAGCGGCCCTAGACGTAGGCGTCCAGGTCCTTGGCGAACAGCGCCTCGATCTGACGGAACGCCTTGAATTCGAGGTGATTGCCGCTGGGATCGGCAACGAACATGGTGGCCTGCTCGCCTCGTCGGCCCTGAAACCGCGTCGTCGGTTCAATGACGAAACCGAGTCCGGCCGATCTGAACCGTTCGGCGAGAGCTTCGAACTGCGCCCACTCAAGGATCGGGCCAAAATGGCTGGCGGGCACGGCGTGCCCATCGACCTGGTTGCGCTGGCTGGCCGGATGCTGCGCTGCGTCGACGCGATGCAGGACGAGCTGGTGACCAAAGAAATCGAGGTCCACCCACTGCTCGGACCGCCGGCCGGTCGGACAGGCCAGCAGGTCGACATAGAAGTCCAGGGTTTCCTCAAGATCGATGACCGGCAGGGCCAGATGAAAGCGCGGATACGGGTCCGTCGGGAGATGCGAGGGTTCTAACTCAGCCATTTCAACACCCTGGTCTTGAAGCTCGTGTAGGGGGCGAATCGGATGGTGATCTCGGGCCACCGGGCTCGACGCATCACGGCCTTCAGATGGCTGAGACGATCGAAGCCGGCCTGGCCGTGGTAGCAGCCCATGCCCGATTCGCCGACGCCGCCGAAGGGCAGATCCGGCACCGACATGAAGAAGATCACGTCGTTGATCAGCATACTGCCGGCGCTGACCTGCTCGACAAACTGCGCTTCGCTGTCCGAGTCGCGGGTAAAGAGATAGGCGGCCAGGGGTTTCTCGCGCCGGCGAATGAAATCGATCGAGGCCGACAGGGACGGCGAATCGAGGACCGGCAGGATCGGGCCGAAAATCTCCTCCTGCATGATCGGATCGTCCTCCCCGACCCCGGTAATCACCGTGGGCTCGATGCGCTCCGCGTCTTCGTCCGTTCTGCCGCCAATAGCAATCTCGCCCGCGCTCAGGTAGCCGGTCAGCCGCTCGAAATGGCGGCGATTGATGATCTTGCAGTAATCCTGGCTGTGCAGTCGATCGGCGCCATACATGGCTTCGAGCTCGTCTCGCATGGCCGCGATCAGGCCCTGGCGGTCCTCCGGATGGACCAGAACATAATCCGGTGCAATGCAGGTCTGGCCCGCGTTCAGGGTCTTGCCCCAGAGCACGCGGCGAGCGGCGGAGGCCAGATCCGCGCCGCGATCGATGACGCAGGGGCTTTTTCCGCCGAGCTCGAGAGTCACTGGCGTCAGGTGTTCGGCCGCAGCCCGCATGACGATGCGTCCGACGGCGGCACCGCCAGTATAGAAGATGTGGTCGTAGCGCAGCTTCAGCAGAGCCGTCGTTTCCTCCACGGCCCCCTCGACGACGCGCACCGCCTGTTGATCCAGGTACTCCGGCACCAGATCGGCGATCAACGTCGAGTTGTGGGCGGCGATTTCCGAGGGCTTCAGAAGCACCGCATTGCCCGCGGCGAGTGCCGGAATGAGGGGACCGAACAGGAGCTGGATCGGGTAGTTCCAGGCACTCATGATCAACACCACGCCGAGGGGCTCGGGCTGAACCCAGCTCGACCCGGGCTGGCCGATCATCGGGGTCGTCACCGGACGCCGACTGGCCCAGCGTGACAGGTGCCTGCGAGCGTGCTTGATCTCGCTGTAAAGCAGCCCGATTTCGAGCTGGACTTCATGCGCGGGCTTGTTCAAGTCCGCGGCGAGTGCCTGCTCGATCAAGGTTTCGTTGTCCTTCAGCAAGGACTCGAGGGCGTCGAGCTGCTGGCGACGCCAGGCCAATGGCCGGGTCAGTCCGCTGTCGAAGGCATCACGAAGCTCGGTCAGCAGCTGCGGATAGTGATTGATATCAGTCATGGTTCCCTGATGTCGCCTGAGGGAGACGTGTTTGAATTCCTGCGCTCATGGTAGCTCAAACGCATCGGGGAATCGGCCGGGGGGCGGCGTTACGTTACCCTGAAGGTCGAATCGACGCCTGGACCGAACGTGCCCGAAACCCTCCTCATCACCAATACCGTCAGCGGTTCCGAAGACGGCCCGCTGACCGAACTGTCAGAGGCGCTGGCGGGCCGGGTTCGCATCCTGGCCCTCGGCCCGGACGACGACCTCCCGGCGCGCATTCGTGAGGCCGGAAGCGAGGTGGAGCGGATCGTCCTCCACGGCGGCGACGGCACGGTCAACTGGGCGCTCGATGCCCTCCTCGACGTCGATCGACCCGTCGGCTTGATTCCCGCTGGAACCGCCAACGACCTGGCCCGCTCCCTCGGTCTTCCTGCCGATCCCCTGGCCGCCGTCGAGATCATCAACCGCGGCCATCAGCGCCGGATCGATATCGCCCGAGTCAATGGCATCAGTTTTGTCAACGCCCTCGGCATCGGCCTCGGCCCGCGCACGACGCGAGCGATGGAGAGCGACGAAAAATCGAGGTTCGGCGTGGGCGCCTACTTCCTGGGTCTGCTTCGGGCGCTGCGGCGAGTCCCCCGATTTCGGGCTCGCATCGAATCCGAGGATCGCGAGCGCGAAGGTCGTTTCGTCCAACTCACGGTCGCCAACGGAATCCATTACGGCGGCGGGATGACCGTGTCCAGACAGGCGCGGCTGGATGATGGGCATCTTGATGTCTTGCTGGTAGGCGTCCGGTCGCGCTGGCAGCTCCTGGCCAACGCAGCCCGTTTCAAGACCGGCCTGACGGAAAACTCGAAAATCTTCGATCACTGGCAATGCCGTAAACTGACCATCGTGACAGAGCCCTCCCTCGAGGTCACCGCCGATGGCGAGTTCCTGACCCACACGCCCGTGGACTGCGAGGTTATTCCGAAGGCCCTGACCGTGTTTGCGCCCCAACCCTAGGCCCGTGCGATGTCGAATTCCGTCTTTCTGACGCCCCACCAGCAGGATCTGATCGAACTCGATCGCGGGCTGCTCGCGAACATCGAGCGCTATCGATTCGTCGAAGAGCGTCTCGCAGAGCAATCCGCGGGATCGATCCTCGATCACGTCCGAGACCGACTCCAGCAGCTTGAATCGGAACACGAGCAGTTTCGCCGAACCCTGAAATCAGAACAGCTCCTGCCCCATGCCCCCGAAACCGATCTGGAAGACTTCAAGCGTATCGCCGCAGCGGTGCGGGCCTGGATAGAGACTGATCAGAGCCAGGTGCTGCTGAACTGGCTGATCGAGACCGAAGAGGACTGGCAGTCCGCCCTCGACGATTTCGAGGCAGGCGCCATCGACAGGTCCCGGATCCACCCCCTTCGCGTCAGTGCGAAGCAGGCTATCCGTGCCTTGAGCGAGCACAAGAACGGCGATTGAGATGTTCGAATCCGCTCGGGGCGCCAGCTTCTCGCGCTGCCAGCGCTACCGATACGCGCTCTGGCGCCGATGGGACCAGGACCGGCCGCTGGTGGCCATGATCGGTCTCAATCCCTCGACGGCGGACGCCAAGCGCGATGACCCCACGATCCGCCGCTGCATCGGTTTCGCACGCGACTGGGGCGGTGGCGGCTTGGTGATGGCGAATCTGTTCGCCTTCCGCGCCACTCGGCCGTCTGACCTGAAGAAAGCCGACGACCCCATCGGCCCGCGAAACGATCACTGGATCGGGCGCATCAGCCGCCTCTGCCCCACGCTCGTCGCGGCCTGGGGCAACGACGGCGCCTGGCTGGGGCGATCGGCGCAGCTGCACCGGCGCCTGGGCTCGCGCCTCCAGATCCTTCGACTGAACCGGAGCGGCGAACCCGCCCATCCACTGTACCTCCCGGCTCGGCTCCGCCCGGTGGAGTGGACCGACCACAACGCCTAGGCGCCGGGCATGACGGACTGCTGTTTCGGGTGAGGCCCAAGGATACAATTGTGTTTGATAATCGTTCGCGTTTCTATTATTATCTCGAGTCGTTCACTCAACGCTCTGACGGTTTCATACATGCATCAACCTCGCCGAATCGCCTCCCTGCTGACCCTCCCTGCCGCCCTGTTCCTGACCGCCTGCGCGACGACCGCGCCCGGTCCGGGTGCCTCGCCCGCTGCCTCGGCCGAGCCCTTGGCTCAATCGACACCCCCGGCGGCAGATCGCGACGCCATTCTGGCCATGGCCGGGGAATACGTGGTGTCCTTTGCCTTCGACGAAACCGTCGCCCTGGAAGCCGGCTACGAGCGCAAGGACCCGAAGCGCAGCGGCGCGTCGGAAGTGGTGATCGTGGTCGAAAACGAGCCCGATCACATCGTCCTTCAGCACCTGCTTCTGGTAGGTGGTGCCGAGGGCGCGCGCGTCATCAAGCACTGGCGTCAGGACTGGACCTATGAAGCGGAGCAGCGGCTGGAGTTTCTCGACGATCAGACCTGGCGACTCGTCGATCTCGCCCCGGATCGGACCCGCGGCGCCTGGACCCAGTGCGTCTACGAAGTCTCCGATGCGCCGCGCTACTGTGGCACGGGCCGCTGGAATCATCGCTACGGTAATGCGACCTGGACCTCCGACCGCAGCTGGCGCCCCCTGCCGCGGCGCGAATACACCACGCGCGACGACTACACGGCCCTGAACGTGGAAAACCGCCACACGATCACGCCCGAGGGCTGGACCCATGAACAGGACAACTCGAAGGTCCTTCGCATCAACGGCGAGACTGAATCGGTGCTGGTCCGCGAGTTCGGGTTCAACAACTACATCCGCACCAGCGACACGGACTTCAGCGCGGCCTACGACTATTGGGACGAGACCAAGGACTACTGGGCGAAGGTCCGGCAGACCTGGGACGATCACTTCAGCGCCGGCGGTGTCATCCTGGCAACCGATGTCGACGGCATGCCGATCATTAACGGCCTCTTCGCCCTGGCCGATCAGGCGCGCGACGACCAGGCGCCCGGACAATCCGACATCGATGCGGTGTTCAATGACTATGTCGTGCCGATGGGGCGCGGCGAGCGCGTCGCCACGAACTGATCCTCGCCACCGATCCACGAGCACTCGAAAGCCCCGGCGGGATGCTCCCTGCCGGGGCTTTTCGCGTTCAGAGAGCCGTTCAGAGATCTCGTGGGAGCAGGTCGCTGTTCAGCGCAGCTGGGAGTCCTTGCTGCCGCGACGATTGATGCCTGCGCCGCGGTCCCGGGCATCGAGCTCGGCCTGACAATCGATGCAGTATCGAACGCCGGGAACGGCCGCACGGCGCGCTTCCGGGATGGCACTACCGCACTCTTCGCAGTGGGCTCGCGAGGGCCCCTGATTCAAACGCGTACGGGCTCGCTGAACTGCGTCCTCGACGGTCGCGTCGATCTGGTCCTGCACCGCTCCATCCTTGGCCCAACCCGTTGCCACATCAATGGCCTGCGGTCGGATTCGGCGCGCCGTAGTCCGTGCGGATCAGTTCGACCGGTTGGCCGGCCTGGAAGCGCACATGAAAGAGCCGGTTATAGGTCTGCCCGTCCATCTTTCCGATCTGCTTGCCAGTCAGGCTGTAGATGATTCGGGGCAGCGTATTGCTATGGCCGACGAGCAGAACCGTTTCTCCGCAGTGATTCGCGTTCAAATCGGCAATCAGCGCCCGCACGTGCTCGCTGATCGGGCGGCCCTCGGTCGAGTGGACGATAGGGGACAGCCCTCGGGCCTCGGCGATCGGTGCGGCGGTCAGCTGGGTTCGCTGCCATTGGGTCACGTAGATCGCGTCCAGGGCGATTCCCGCCAGCCTGTCCTTCAGGGCCTCTGCTCGCGCCAGGCCGGCGGCGGTCAGGCCGGGATCCGGACCATCGAGCTTTTCGGCGTGCCGGACAAGGTAGATCGAGGAGCCGGCCAGGTTCGAGCAGACCTGCGCCCAGAGCACCGGGGCCGGGCAACATAGAACCAGTACCAGCAGTCCGGTCGCAATCGAAGCTGTCCTTCCCTTCCGTGTCGTCATTGACTCTCTCCCGCTTAGAGTGTCGCCGCCAGACGGGTGCCCTGATCGATGGCTCGCTTGGCATCGAGCTCCGCCGCCACATCGGCGCCACCGATCAGATGTGGCGTGATACCGGCATTGCTCAAGTCGTCGGCGAGCTGCCGATTGGGAAGCTGACCGGCACAGATCACCACATTATCCACGGCCAGGCACTGCTCCTCATCGCCGATGCGAATGTGCAGTCCCTGATCATCGATCCGATCATAGATGACACCCGACATCATCGTCACGCCGTATTTCTTCAGCGAGGTGCGGTGAATCCAGCCAGTGGTCTTGCCGAGTCCGGCACCGGGCTTCGTCGTCTTGCGCTGCAGCAGGTAGATCGTCCGCGCCGGCGCGGGAAAAGCGGGCTCGAGCCCCTCCACGCCACCGCGCCGGTCGATGTCGGTGTCGACCCCCCACTGCCGAAAAAAGGACTCGGCGTCCGGCTGATCGGGGTCCGGGCGTTCGGGAACCTCGCCGTGGACCAGGAACTCACTGATATCGAAGCCGATCCCGCCGGCTCCGATGACGGCAACGGACTGCCCGACTGGCCGGTCGTGGCGCAGCACATCGACATAGTTCAGAACCTTCGCGTGCTCCTGGCCCGGTATCTTCGGATCCCGCGGCGTCACGCCGGTCGCGATGATGACCTCATCGAACCCCTGCGCCATCAGGGTCTGCGCGTCTGCCGCCGTGTTCAGGCGCAGATCGATGCCGAGGAGCTCGATCTGACGATTGAAATAGCGGATCGTCTCGACGAACTCTTCCTTGCCCGGCACCCGCATCGCCATATTGAACTGACCGCCGATCCGGTCGGCCCTATCGAACAGGGTGACGGCGTGCCCGCGGCGGGCTGCCGTCGTTGCGGCGGCCAGGCCGGCCGGACCAGCGCCGATCACCGCGATGGATTTCTTCGTCGCCGCCGGCGTGATAGTCAGTTCGGTTTCGTGTGCGGCTCGAGGATTGACCAGGCAGCTCGCCACCTTGTTCTGGAAGACGTGGTCCAGGCAGGCCTGGTTGCAGCCGATGCAGGTGTTGATCTCGTCGACACGGCCCTGTTCGGCCTTGACGACCCAATCGCTGTCGGCCAGGAACGGGCGCGCCATGGAAATCATGTCGGCATCCCCTCGCGCCAGCACGTCTTCGGCCGTGTGCGGCATGTTGATCCGATTGGTGGTGACCAGCGGAACGGAAACCGACCCGCGCAGCTTGCGCGTGACGAAGGTGAAGGCGGCGCGCGGCACCGAGGTGGCGATCGTTGGAATCCGCGTTTCGTGCCAGCCGATGCCCGTATTGATGATGCTCGCACCGGCCTTCTCGATGCCCTGACCCAGCTCGACCACCTCGTCCCAGCTATTGCCGTCGGCGAGCATGTCGAGCATGGACAGGCGGAAGATGATGATGAAGTCCGTCCCCACAGCCTCGCGGATTCGGCGGACGATCTCCACGGGCAGGCGCATCCGGTTCTCGAAGGACCCGCCCCAGGCGTCCTGGCGCCGATTGGTTCTCGGCACCAGGAATTGATTGATGAAATACCCCTCCGAGCCCATCACCTCGACCCCATCGTAGCCGGCCTGCTGGGCCAAGCGGGCGCAGCGAACGAAGTCCTTGATCTGACCCTCGATCCCGCGCGCCGACAGGGCCCTGGGTTTGAACGGGTTGATCGGAGCCTTGATCGCAGAGGGCGCAACCGTGAAGGGGTGATAGCCGTAGCGACCCGCGTGCAGGATCTGCATGCAGATGCGGCCGTTGGCCTCGTGCACGGCGTCGGTCATGCGGCGATGTCGGCGCGCTTCCAGACGATTCGTCAGCTTCGAGGCCAGCGGCGCCAGACTACCGCGACGATTCGGCGCGATCCCGCCGGTCACCATCAGGCCCACACCGCCCTGGGCGCGCTCGACGAAGTACCGGGTCAAGCGCGGCCAGTTCCAGAGTCGATCCTCCAGGCCCGTATGCATCGACCCCATCAGGATTCGATTGGGCAGGGTCACATGGCCCAGGTCCAGGGGCTTGAAGATATGCGGAAAGGCCGATTCAGTCGGGGTCAAAGGGAGGCACCGTACGGTAAAGTATGGCCGACGATTATAGGGACATCCGACGGAAAACCAAACGTAAACCGATCAGGCAAGGGGCCAGCGCTGGTCACGGGTGGCTCGGTTGATCTCGAAATGCGTGCCTTGAGCGGACTCAGCAAAGCCGGCAACCCGTGGGGATGCCGGCTCGGCGACACGGGCTGCGCGGCGTCAGGAAGACGCGGGCACGAGGCGTTTGATCTTGCCGTTGTCTTCGTCGGTGACGACGTAGATCGCTCCCTCGGGACCCTGGGCCACATCGCGAACACGCTCGCGAATGGGCAACCATTCCTCGGCGACGACGCGATCGCCGTCCATGACCAGGCGGGACAGGCGTTCGGTCGCCAGACCGCCGATAAACGCATCACCCTGCCAGGCCGGAAAGGCGTCGCCCGTGTAGAAAATCATGCCCGACGGTGCGAGGACCGGATCCCAGTAATAGACCGAGGCCATCATGCCCTCGGCATCGACGATGCCCTCGCCGATTTCATCCCCGCGATATTCGATACCGTGGGTCACCGTGGGCCAGCCGTAATTGCCCCCGGCTTGAGGATTGTTCAGCTCATCGCCGCCTCGAGGGCCGTGTTCAACGGTCCAGATCTGATTGGTGTCCGGATGCAGCGCCGCCGCCTGGATGTTGCGGTGGCCGTAGGACCAGACCTCCGGCGCGCCCTCCTCGCCGTCGGCGAAGGGATTGTCCGAAGGCACCGAGCCGTCCTGAGCGATACGGATCACCGCGCCGATGTGGTTCATCGGATTCTGCGCTTCCGTGCGAATTTCGGCATTCATGCGATCGCCCAGGCCGACGAATAGGTGGCCGTCCGGATGAAAGACGATACGCGACCCGTAGTGTCCCCGCGAATCGTAGGACGGGCGCTGGCGGAAGATGACCTCGACGTTTTCCAGCGCCGTGCCGTCATCGCTGAGACGCGCCCGGCCCACCGCCGTGCGGCTGGCGTCGCCATCGGGTTCGGCAAAGGTCATGAAGATTCGCCGGCTGTCACCGAAATCCGGCGCCACGGCGATGTCGAGCAGCCCGCCCTGTGATCGATCCGGCGAATGAACCGCCGGCACGTTGGCAATGGGATCGGAGAGCTGCCCATCGGCCGAGACGAGGCGCAAGCGGCCGGACTTCTCCGTCACGAGCATCCGACCATCGGGTAGAAACGCCAGCGCCCAGGGATGGTCCAGGCCCTCGGCAACGGTTTCCAGCGTCCAGGATTCAGTCGTCTCCGGCTTGGGCGCTCGGGTTTGTCCGTCGAAGAGCGGTTCGAGCTGAGGCGCGTTGGGATCACGCGTTTCCTCCGGCTCGCTGGCCGGGTCCGTTTCCTCCTCAACCTGATCGGCATTCGTCGTGACCTCCACGGGGTAGGTCAGCGTGTCGGGGGGGCCGTCGCTGTCGGGCCCGGCCTGGCCCTGATCGGCCCCGCCGCAGGCAGTCAGGCTGAGCGCCAAGAGCAACACTATTGAAGATTTCATTATTACTACTCCCAGAATGGAATCGCATCGATGGTTCGCGAAGAATACCAGCGGCTGGTCAAGACCGGGCAGGCTGAGCGCAGTCCTGATCCATGCGAGCCTCCAGCGCCGCGGGGCAGGAGGCCGGGGCAGACACCGTGGACATGGGTGGGGCGATCAAGGCTCGCCGGCAGCGCCTTCGTCGCCTTCGCTCTCATCGCTGTTGTCACCCTCCCCGTGCCCTTCTCTGGGCAGGGCCTCCAGGTGAGTCATGATCCTGCCGAGCAGCGGCTCCAGTCCGGCTCTTGCCACGGCGGAGACCGCAAACCAGGGAGCGGTCCATTCGAGGCGCTCGATGATGTCCTCGCAGCGTGCGGTGACCTCATCGCTGGCCAGCTGATCGGTTTTCGTCAGCACCAGCCAACGCTCACGCGCTGCCAGAGACGCATCGAAGGCGTCCAGTTCCTGCTCGAGCGTCCGAACCTGCTCGACCGGATCCGTCTCATCGATCGGTGCAATGTCAACCAGATGAAGCAGCAGGCGAGTTCGCTTGAGGTGCTTGAGGAAGCGAATCCCGAGCCCGGCGCCGCCGGCGGCGCCCTCGATGATGCCCGGAATATCCGCGATGACGAAGCTGCGGCCAGGCTCGAGACTGACCACGCCGAGATTGGGGTGCAGGGTCGTGAACGGATAATCAGCCACTTTCGGTCGAGCGGCGGAGACCGCGCTGATCAGCGTCGACTTGCCCGCGTTGGGAAAGCCCAGCAGGCCGACATCGGCGAGGACGCGCAACTCGAGCGCCAGATCGCGGGTTTCGCCGGCCGTGCCGGGGGTGGACTGGCGCGGCGTTCGATTGACCGAGGATTTGAAATGGGTATTCCCACGGCCACCGTCACCGCCGCGAGCCACCAGCAGCCGCTGACCCGACTGCACGATCTCGCCGATGATCTCGCCGGTTTCGCGGGCCCTGACCACCGTTCCGAGGGGCACGCGAATGTCGATGTCCGGGGCCGACTTTCCGCTGCGTTCCCGACCGGCGCCGGGCTCGCCGTTGCGGGCTTTGAAGTGTCGGGCGTGGCGAAAGTCCGCCAGGGTGTTGAGGCCCGAGTCACCGAGCAGCCAGACACTGCCTCCACGCCCACCGTCGCCGCCGTCCGGACCGCCCTTGGGGATGTATTTCTCCCGCCTGAAACTGACCGCCCCCTGACCGCCCTTACCGGCCGCGACCTGGATTTCTGCTTCATCGACAAATTTCATGCAATCACCCCTGGCGACTAGCCTGAGCGGACCGACAGCTCGGTGGACACAAAAAAGCCCCGCGATCGGCGGGGCTTTTACGAACGCTTGAGGCCCGAGGGCTCAGTCGCTGGACTGAACCGAGACGAATTTGCGCTTGGGCTTGCCGCGCTCTTCGAACACCACCTGGCCGTCGGTGAGCGCGAACAGGGTATGATCGCGCCCGACCTTGACGTTGGTGCCGGCGTGGAAGCGCGTACCGCGCTGGCGCACGAGAATGTTGCCAGCGACCACGTGCTCACCGCCGTAGTGCTTGACGCCGAGATATTTGGGATTCGAATCGCGGCCGTTGCGTGTCGAGCCGCCTGCTTTTTTATGTGCCATCTGCCTTAACCCTCGATGCCGGTGATCTTGATGTCGGTGTAGTACTGGCGGTGACCCATCTGCTTCATCGAATGCTTGCGGCGGCGGAACTTGACGATCCGCACCTTGTCGCCGCGGCCGTGATCCACCACTTCCGCCGTGACCTTGCCGCCGTCGACCACAGGAGTCCCGATGCGAACATCGTCGCCTTCGCCGACCATCAATACCTGATCCAGCTCGATCGTCGAGCCTTTCTCCGCCTCGAGCTTCTCGACGCGGACCACGTCGCCCTCGCTGGCTCGATACTGCTTTCCGCCGGTAGAAAAAACCGCGTACATGTTCGTTACTCCAGAAACCGCTACTGTTAAGAGCGGGAATATTACCGGAAGCCTCTGGACGGGTCAAGCCGGCAGCGCAGCAACACCGTCCGAAGACGACGCTCATTCCTGGCGCGGATTCTCCTCGCAATGGCGTCTCCGAAAGTCGGGTTCTTTTTGCGCCGTCGTCACGCCGGGCGCTATAGTAATCGGCTTGTCCGCAGCGGCTCCAGTCAGCATGAAAACGATCTCCGTCAAGGGTGCCCGAACCCACAACCTGGCCAACGTCGACCTCGAGCTGCCGCGCGACAAGCTGATTGTCTTCACGGGGCTCAGCGGCTCGGGAAAATCCTCCCTGGCCTTCGATACGATCTACGCAGAGGGCCAGCGTCGCTACGTCGAGTCCCTGTCGGCCTACGCTCGCCAGTTTCTGTCGATGATGGAAAAACCCGACGTCGACCACATCGAGGGGCTGTCGCCGGCGATCTCCATCGAGCAGAAGGCGGCCAGCCACAATCCCCGCTCGACCGTCGGCACGGTGACCGAGATTCACGACTACCTGCGCCTGATGTATGCCCGGGTCGGCACGCCGCGCTGCCCCGATCATGACAAGGAGCTGGATGCACAGACGGTCTCTCAGATGGTCGACTCGGTGCTCGCGCTGCCCGAGGGCAGCAAGGTGATGCTGCTCGCGCCGGTCGTGCGCAACCGCAAGGGGGAGCACGTCCAGCTGCTGGAGAACCTGCGGGCCCAGGGCTTTGTCCGTGCTCGCGTCAACGGCGAGGTCATCGATCTCGACGACGAGCTGCCGAAGCTCGCTCTTCGACGCAAGCACAGTATCGAAGCGGTCGTCGACCGCTTTCGCGTTCGAGCGGATCTGGCACAGCGCCTGGCCGAAAGCTTCGAGACAGCCCTGGCGCTGGCCGACGGCGTTGCCCTGATCGCGCCCATGCCCGGCAGCGACGACGACGGGGTCGCGGAAATGCTGTTTTCGTCGCGCTTCGCCTGTCCGGTCTGTGACTACAGCCTGTCCGAGCTCGAACCGCGCATGTTCTCCTTCAACAATCCCAACGGTGCTTGTGAGGCCTGCGACGGCCTGGGGGTCAGCGAATACTTCGACCCGGATCGAGTCATCGCCAACCGTAGCCTGTCCCTGGCCGGCGGCGCGGTGCGCGGCTGGGACCGTCGTAACGCCTATTATTTTCAGCTGATCCAGTCGCTGGCGCGCCACTATGATTTCGATGTCGAAACGCCCTTCGAGGACCTGCCGGAATCGATTCAGACGATCATCCTGCACGGCTCCGGCAAGGAAAAGATTGCCTTTCGCTACCTGTCGGACGGCGGCAGCCAGACGCGCAAGCACCCCTTTGTCGGCATCATCCCGAACCTCGAACGGCGATATCGCGAGACCGATTCACGCATCGTCCGGGAGGAGTTGTCGCGCTATATTTCCCGCCAGCCCTGCCCAACCTGCCACGGGCAGCGCCTGAACGAAGCAGCCCGGCACGTCTTCATCGACGACCACAACCTGCCCGAGCTGTCGAGCTGGTCCGTCGAGGACTGCCTGAACTTCTTCGAGCAGCTCACCCTGGCCGGGTGGCGCGGCGAAATCGCCGGCAAGATCCTCAAGGAAGTCCGAGAACGGCTGACCTTCCTGGTCAACGTCGGCCTCGACTACCTCACCCTCGATCGCCAGGCCGATACCCTGTCCGGCGGCGAAGCCCAGCGGATCCGCCTGGCCAGCCAGATCGGGGCCGGGCTGGTCGGCGTGATGTACGTGCTCGACGAGCCGTCGATCGGCCTGCATCAGCGCGACAACACGCGCCTGCTGGAAACGCTGACCCGACTGCGCGATCTCGGCAATACGGTAATCGTGGTCGAGCATGACGAGGACGCGATCCGCAGCGCCGATCACGTGGTCGATATCGGCCCCGGCCCCGGCGTTCACGGCGGGCAGATCGTCTTCAGCGGGAAGCCGAAAAAGCTCATCGAATGCACGTCGTCGCTGACCGCCGATTACCTGTCCGGCCGGAAGGCCATCGACATTCCGAGCACCCGGGCCAAGGTCGACAAGAAGCGGATCCTCAAGCTCGAGGGGGCCAGCGGTAACAATCTTCGAGACGTCACCCTGGAGATCCCGGCCAGCCACTTCGTCTGCGTAACCGGCGTGTCCGGTTCGGGGAAATCCACCCTGATCAACGACACCCTCTACCGACTTCTGGCGCGTGAGCTCAACGGCGCGTCGACCAACCCCGCCCCCTTCAAGGCGGCCTCCGGCCTGGACCTGTTCGACAAGGTGGTCGATATCGATCAGAGCCCGATCGGGCGCACACCGCGCTCCAACCCGGCCACCTACACGGGCCTGTTCACGCCGATTCGCGAGCTCTTCGCCGGCACCCAGGAGGCGCGGACGCGCGGCTACAAGCCCGGCCGCTTTTCCTTCAACGTCAAGGGCGGGCGCTGCGAAGCCTGCCAGGGCGACGGCATGATCCGGGTCGAAATGCACTTCCTCCCCGATATCTTCGTGCCCTGCGACGTCTGCCATGGCAAGCGCTACAACCGGGAAACCCTGACCGTTCACTACAAGGGCAAGACGATTCACGAAGTGCTCGAAATGACGGTCGAGGATGCCCTGCCCTTCTTCGAAGCGGTGCCGTCCGTGGCCCGCAAGCTCCAGACCCTGATGGACGTGGGCCTGAGCTACATCCAGCTCGGCCAGAGCGCCACCACCCTGTCCGGCGGCGAGGCCCAGCGCATCAAGCTGGCGCGCGAGCTGTCGAAACGCGACACGGGCAACACGATGTACATTCTCGATGAGCCGACGACAGGCCTCCATTTTCACGACATCAAGCAGCTTCTGGCCGTCCTCCATCGCCTGCGCGACGAGGGCAACACGGTGGTTGTCATCGAGCACAATCTCGATGTGATCAAGACCGCGGACTGGATCATCGACTTGGGTCCCGAGGGCGGCCAGGGCGGCGGGCAGGTCATCGCCAAGGGCACGCCGGAGAAGGTGGCGCAAACCAAGGGATCCTGGACCGGCGACTACCTGGCGCCGATTCTCGGCGTCAAACGCAAGCGGAGGACCGGTTAGGCAGGCGATCGGCGCTTGCGCAGGAGCCAGGCGAACACCGCCCAGTCGTAGAGGAAATGCGCCACGATCGGAACCAGCAATTGATCGGTCCAGGCGTAGAGCCCGCCGAGATAGAGCCCCATCAGCGCGGTAATGATGAAGTAGGCGGGCGTCATGGCGTGGGCCAGGCCGAACAGCAGCGAGGCCACGATCAGGGCCGGCCACAGGCCCCAGGCGGACTCGAGGCCACCCTGAATGGTACCGCGGAACAGGAGCTCTTCGAACACGCCGGCAAACAGCGCGATCAGAAAGATCCCGCCGGCAGAGATCCCATCGAAGAGCGGAATCAGCTTTTCCTCGACGAAGGCGCGAATCTCCACCACCCAGCGCTGACGGCTGATTTCGAACCACGCCATCATCGCCAGCATCGGCAGTGTCGCCAGCAGCCCCCAGGCGATGGCCGTGAACCAGTCGCCGCCTAAGCCGGCGCGCAGACAGATCCCGAACAACCAGGCCAGACCCACCGCCAGCAGCCCCAGGGCAGCCTCGAAGCCGAGCATCCGATACAGGATGCCGCGAGGCGGCAGCGTCGCCTGCGCAGAGCGCTCGTGCTGCTGGCCGGGACTCACGCGGCTGCTCCTGGCCCAAGTCGAGCGTCGGCCTGCATCGATCCTGTTCCTCCCCCATGGCCATCGGCTATGATGGCGCCCCCCGCAACGCAGACGATGACACACCCATGAGCGCTGAGTTTCGTATCGCCATCGACGCCCGCTGGGGCGACATGGATGCCTTCGGCCACGTCAACAGCGGTGCCTACCTGGCCTATCTCGAGGAAGCCCGGGTGCGCTGGATGAATTCCGTTCCGAGCCACTGGGAACGCGGTGAGACCGGCCCGGTCGTCGCCAATATTTCGATCAACTATCGCCAGGCGATTCATTGGCCAGCACAGGTCGAAATCACCCTCAAGCCGCTGTCTCCCGGGCGCTCGAGCATCAAGCTCGAGCACGAGATCCGCGAGCTGACCGACCCGCCCGGCAAGGGAAGCCTCTACGCCGATGCCACCGTCACGCTGGTCTGGATCGACCGGGCCAGGGGCGAGTCGGTCCCGCTGCCCGGATGCATCCGGGAACTGGCCGCGGATCACTGAGGTCAGCGCCCTGCCAGGGCATGTGACCGGGGCGTCAATCGCGCGTCAGCCGGTCGACCAGGGCCTTCAGGCTGGATTGCGTTGCCGGCTCGAACCAGCCGCGAACGAAACCCTCGATATCAAGGGCATCGGGGTCGTCGAACAAGGCGGCAAGGTCAGCCCGACACAGCGCTCGCGTCCCCTTCAGCGCATGAGCCGGCATCGCCAGGAGCGCCTGAATCCAACCGACGGCGCGGCCCACGACATCCTGCGGTGAAACCAGCTCATCCACGAGACCGATGGCCAGGGCCTCCTCGGCGCTGATCATCTGACCGGCGACCAGGTGGCGCTCGGCGCGATAGGGCCCGAGCAGGCGAACCAGGCCATGATGAATCACCGGCGGCACGATCAGGCCGACCTGGACTTCATTCAGACCCAGGCGAAATTCGCCGTCGGCCAGCACGCGATAATCGCAGAACATTCCCAACACCGTGCCGCCCGCAGGACTGTGCCCGGTAAAAGCAGCGACGACCGGCATCTCCGACCTGGCGAGCTTCTCGAGCAGGCCGAAGAAGTCGCTCCAGAAGGCGCGCATCCCATCCTCATCCAGGGTGAGCAGCTCTGGCACGTCGAGGCCTGCCGAAAACAGACCCTCGCGGCCGGATAGGACAACGCCGCGCGCGCCGCGGGCTCGGGCCTGATCGAGCGCCGAGCTCAGGGCCTCGACCAGCGCCGGATTGAGAGCGTTCACGGGCGGTCTCGCCAGCCGTAATTCGATGATGTCGTGATCATGGGGGCGCGTGTCGATCATCTTGCAGGGTGCTCTTTCGCTGACATGGCCGGCAGGATACTACAGGCTGAGGAGGCCGAGATACTCATCGAAGGGGGACACTTTCTGCGATAATCAGGACCATGCTCAACGACTCTCGAATCATGGTTATGTTCCTGCGAATGCTCGGCCTCGTCCTTCTCCTCAATGCATCCTACGCCGCTCTGGCGAGCGACCTGGTCATCACCGATGCCTGGTCCCCGCAGGCGCCTCCCGGCCGCATGATGGCCGGCTTCATGCACCTCGAGAACCGCGGCCCGGAGCCGATCGTCCTGACGCATGCCGAAAGCGAGCGATTCGGACGCGTCGAGATTCACACCATGTCCATGGATGACGGCGTGATGCGCATGCGCGAGCTCGACTCCCTGGAGCTACCCGCCGGCAATACGGTGGTCCTCGAGCCCGGCGGCCTGCATCTGATGCTGATGCAGCCGGAGGGCCAGTTCGAGCTTGGCGACCGCTTCGAGCTCGTCTTGATCGACGCGTCGGACCAGCGCTGGCCCGTGACGCTGGAAGTACGCGAGCGGCGAAGACGAGCACACGGATCGCACTGATCGGACAGCCTTTGACGCGCGCATCAGGCGCAGGGAGCGATCCGGGCCGGTCGTTGCTTTAACCGACCTTCCGTTAGGATGGAGGGACGCGGAAACGACAGGGCCCTGAATGTTCGAAACCGAACCCACCACGACGGCGCTGCTGCTCACCGCGACCGGCCTGCTGCTGATCTTCAGCGTGCTGTTTTCGCGGCCCTCGGAGCGGATCGGCATTCCCGTGGTGCTGGTCTTCCTCCTCATTGGCCTGCTGGTCGGGGTTCAGCTTCCCGAACACTTCGTCGACTTCGAGCTTGCCTTCCGTATCGGCACCGTCGGCCTGGTACTGATCCTCTTCGACGGTGGCCTGAATACGCCCTTCCGCCAGGTGCGGGCGTACCTTTTTCCGGCCTCGATCCTGGCCACGGTCACCGTGGTCGGAACCGCACTGCTGGTTGCGCTCCTCGCTCACGCGCTCGGCCTGGGCTGGACCGAATCGCTCCTGATCGGCGCCATCGTCTCGTCCACCGATGCCGCCGCGGTCTTCTCCTCGCTGCGCGGGTCAGGAGTGCAGCTGCGACGGCGAGTCGGAGCCACTCTGGAACTCGAGTCAGGCCTGAACGACCCGATGGCCGTCATCCTGACCCTGACCCTGACCACCCAGTTGATCGGCGACAACCCCTTCGATGCCTGGACCTTCCTGATCCAGGTGATCGCCCAGCTGACCATCGGCCTGATCGCCGGGTTGGCGATCGGCTGGTGCGGCACCCAGCTGCTGAAGCGCATCCGGGTGCCCGCAGCCGGCCTCTATCCGGCCCTGACCGTGGCCCTGGCGCTGATGGCCTTCGGGCTTCCGACCCTGTTCATGGGCTCCGGATTTCTAGCCGTCTACGTGGCGGCCTTGATGCTCGGAAATCAGCGCATGCCCTATCGCTCCGGCATCCTGCGCGTCCACGACGCCATGGCCTGGCTGGCCCAGATCACCATGTTCCTCGTCCTCGGCCTGCTCGCCGTCCCCGAACTGCTGGCAGCGGCCGGCTGGCGCGGTCTCGTCCTTGCGCTGGGGTTGGCGCTGATCGCGCGACCTTTCATGGTGCTGCTCTGCCTGGCGCCCTTCGGATACCGGCTGAAGGAATCGGGATTCATCGCCTGGGTCGGCCTGCGCGGCGCGGTTCCCATTCTCCTGGCGACCTATCCGGTCCTGGCGGGCGTCGAGGGCGCCTCGGAGCTGTTTCATCTGGTGTTCTTCATCGTCGTCGTCAATGCCCTGATTCCCGGCGCGACCGTGCGCTGGGCCACGGACTGGTTCCAGGTCGAACGCTCGGGCGCGGAACGTCCATCGCCGGTACTGGAAATCAACGCCATCGAGGCGCTTCCGGTTCAGATCATTTCCTTCCGCCTCGAGCCCGCAGCCATGGTCACCGGCCACCGCGCTGCAGCCCTGCCCCTGCCCGAGGGCGCCAGCGTGCTCCTGCTCGTGCGCGGCCAGCAGGCGCTGGCGGTGAAGGAGGACACGATCCTGCAGACCGATGACCATGTCCACGTCATGGTGCTGCCGGAGCACAAGCGGACCGTCGAGCTGATGTTCGGCCTGCGCGAAGAGGACTGAGTTCAGGCCGGGGGCGAGCGGACCGCCAGCGCCAGCTGATACAGGATCGAGGCGGTTGCTCCCCAGATCGGCCAGTGCTGGGCCGCAAGCGACATCAGCTGGAAACGCTGCCCGCCTCGAATGACCTCGTGCTGCCGGTAGCGCGAAAGGTCGAAGGCCCAGTCGAGGGGCAGGCGATAGAGGTGACTGACTTCGGCCGGACAGGCCACCGGCTCGACCTCGGCGGACACCAGACCCACCACCGGCGTGATCCGGAATTGACTGATCGTATTGACGCGGCCCAACAGCCCCAGCACCTGAACGCTTGCCGAGGGGATGCCGACCTCTTCCGAAGCCTCGCGGAGTGCCGTATCAACGGGAAAGACCTCGCCGCGGTCGCGGCGCCCACCGGGCAGTGCAACCTGACCGGCGTGCTTGGTCAGGCGTCGGCTTCTGACCGTCAGCAGGATCGCGGGTCGCAGGCCCTGGAGGATTGGAACCAGCACCGCCGCGCGATTCGCATCCGTGCCCATGCGGGATTCGGGATAGCCCGTGATCGGCAGTGCATGTTCGGCGCGATCCAGGGGATGGAGGCACCGAACGAGATCTGCCAGATCAGCCAGGCTCGGCGGGGTCGTCGTCAAACATCCGCTGCCCCCGGCGGGGCAGCTCTTCAATCAGCGCGCGGCGCTGGTCCGCGCTGTAAGTCAGCCAGGCGGCAATCTCATCGGCGCTGCGAAAGCAGCCGACGCAGAGGCCGTCGGGACCCAGCGTGCAGGTCCCGATGCAGGGGGATTCGATCAGCGGCAGGGGCTGAATCGGATCCGCCACGGCTCTAGTTGCCTTCTTGCTCTGCGTCGAGCTGGGCCTGGATTTCCGGCGGGATACCGATCTGAACCAGACGCAGGTCGAACTGCAGCGCTTCGTTGGGTCCGATCATCGGCGGGTCACCGCGCACGCCGAATGCCAGCTCGGGCGGGAGAAAGACCTGCCACATGGCGCCCTCGCGCATCAGCGGCAGCACTTCCTGCCAGCCCTCGATCACGGCGCTCACCTCGAAGATGGCGGGAACGCCACGGCGGAAGGAGCTATCGAACTCACGGCCATCGGTCTTGGACCCGCGGTAGTGCACGGTCACCGTGTCGTCCATGTTCGGACGCGCGCCCTCGCCTTCTTCGATGATGCGGTACTGGACGCCGCTCGGCAGGGCAATAATGCCATTCTTGCTGCGGTTACTGGCCAGGAACTCATCGGCACGAGCCTGATTTTCTTCAGCCAGCTGCTCGAAGGCCTCCATGCGATCGGCACGGATCCGCTCCTGCAGCTGAACCATCAGCTCGCGCATCTCGGCGACTTCCATCCGCGGCTCGGACTCGTTATAGGAGTCTCTGACGGCCTCGAACACCGAGTCCAGATCGATGTCGATATCGTAGCCGCGAAGTTCGGCGCCGAATTCGTAGCCGATGGAATATCCGAGTTTGCCCGGATCGGACTCCAGATCCTGCGCCAACAGCGCGGTCGGAGCCGAAAGGACCGCCAGGGAAATAAGGCCGGCGGCCGAGAAAGTCTTGTGCATGCTGCCTCCAGAGGGAGATGGTGAAAACGAAGTGTTCAACCCGCCATTCTAACCGAGGCCAGGACCCCAGACCACATCAAGTCTTGCGATCGCGATTTTGCGCGCCCGGCGTTTCCAGTCAACGGTCAAGGCAAGGATCGTCAGCGGATGGGTTCATGGACCCGCGCGACCGGGACTTGGTTCCCCGCCGCCCGCGCCGTTGATTTGGTGAATTTTCCTAATCCAGGCATATTTCACCAATGAAGAGAACGGTTAAATATCTATTTTGCTGTTTTATATATATTTTTAATTTTGGCACATTATTTGTATTTAGCTCCCCGTACCGCTGATTGACAGCATTCCACGAAGGAGACAACGACATGGGTATTTTTTCCCGCATGGGCGACATCATCAACGCCAACCTGAATGCGGCCTTGGAAAAAGCCGAAGATCCGGAAAAGATGATCCGCCTGATGATTCAGGAGATGGAGGACACGCTCGTCGAAGTGCGCTCGGCCACCGCCAAATGCATCGCCGAGAAGAAGGAACGAAGCCGGCTGCTCAAGCGACTCGAAGGCCAGCAGATCGAGTGGGCTCGCAAAGCCGAGATCGCGCTGGAAAAGGATCGCGAGGATCTGGCCCGCGGCGCGCTGGCGGAAAAGACCGCACTGGGTGATCGGATCGACCATCTCAAGGCCGAGCTGGAAGAATACGACGAGCAGCTGAACAAGTACGACGGCGACATCAGCAAGCTGCAGGCCAAACTCAACGACGCAAGGAGTCGCCAGCGCAGCCTGGTCATGCGCCATCGTGGCGCCACCCATCAGCTGAAGACGCGCAAGCATATCTACAACGACCGCGTCGACGAAATGCTCGACCGATTCGATTACGCCGAGAAGCGGATCGAGAATCTCGAATCCGAGGCTGAAGCCATGGACATGGGCCGTAACGGCCGCAGCCTGGACGACGAATTCCGTGGCCTGGAGCGCGACGAGCGGGTTGAGGCCGAGCTGGCCGAGCTCAAATCCAAGCGCCAGTCGAAGTCGGAGTAATCCGCCATGAATGAAATCGTCTTTGTCCCACTGATCCTCTTCATGGTGATCGTGGCGCCGATCTGGCTCTTCCTGCACTACGGTGCACGGAACTCGGCCAATCGACGCATCAGCGGAAAGGACGAGGCCTTGATGGAAGACCTGCATTCAAGCGCCCGCCGCCTTGAAGAACGCATCCACACGCTGGAACGCATCCTCGATGCGGACAGCCCCGAATGGAGAAATCGGACCTCATGACTGCTTATCGAGACCACTACGACTCACGCGATCGCAACCGCCTCTACCGCAACAAGGATCGCGCCTGGATCGGCGGCGTTTGCGCCGGCATCAGCGACTGGATGGGCGTTAACCTCACCGCGCTGCGCGTGATCACGATCATCCTGGCCATTCCCTTCACCCCGGTGATTCTGATCGGCTACCTGGTGCTGTGGATTCTGGTACCCAAGCGGCCGGTCGACCTGTATCGCGATGTCAAGGAAGAGGAATTCTGGCGCGGCGTCAGACGGTCACCGACCGATACGGTCAGCGCCCTGAATCGCCGCTTTCGCGACCTGGATGCCCGGCTGCAGAAGATGGAAGCCTGGCTGACCTCGAGCGAGTACCGGATCAATCGCGAACTGCGTGACTGATCCGGCTCTATCGACTTCGACGGATATCATCGACAAGCGTCCACCATGATGAATCTGAGCCACCTCCTGAGCTGCAGCCTCCTGATTCCGGCCGGACTGGTCGGAATCGGGGCGGGGCTGCACGAGATGTGGCTGGCCGCTGACACCCTGCCCGCTTTCTTCGACCATCTACGACAGATCAGCGACCACTATCAGCCGTGGATCGAAGGCCTGGTCAGCCTCTTCGCCGGCGCCCTGCTGCTGTTCATCGCCAGCCTGCTCGGCCTGCGTGGTTTACAATCCTGAGTCCTGATCGGATGCGCTCGACCGGCGCATTCCCTCATCCGAATCAAACCCAGGACGGTTTCATGGCCTACGACAATCTGTCCGTCGTTACCCGCGGCGGCATCCACACCATCACCATCAAGCGCCCGAGCAAGCTCAACGCGCTCAACCGCCAGACCCTGCAGGAGCTCTACGGCGCCATCATCGACGCCAGCGGCGACGACAAGGTCCGCGTGATCGTGTTGACCGGCTCGGGCGACAAGGCCTTCGTCGCCGGCGCCGACATCACCGAGATCCGCGAGCAGAGTCCGACCGAAGCGCGGACCTTCTCCGAGTTCGGCCAGAACCTGATGAGCATGATCCAGAGCCTGGACAAGCCCGTCATCGCCGCCATCAACGGCTTCGCCCTCGGCGGCGGTATGGAGCTGGCCCTGGCCTGCCACCTGCGCATCGCCAGCGACAACGCGCGCCTGGGGCTGCCTGAAATCAATCTTGGCATCATGCCCGGCTTCGGCGGCACCCAGCGCCTGGTCCGCCTCGTCGGCACCACCCGCGCCCTGGAGATGACCCTGACCGGCAAGCCGATCAAGGCCGACCAGGCCCTGAACCTCGGCCTGGTCAATCAGGTCGTGCCTCAGGACCAGCTCGAGGACGCCGTCAAGACCTTTGCCGAACCGCTGGTCAAGGCTGCGCCGGAAGCCGTCCGCGGCATTCTTCAAGCTACGCTGCAGGGCGCTCAGATCAATCTGGAAGCCGGCCTGGCCCTCGAGACCGCCCGCTTCGCCCTGTGCTGCGCGACCGAAGATATGCAGGAAGGCACCAGCGCCTTTCTGGAAAAGCGCGAGGCGGTATTCAAGGGCCGCTGAATACGCGGCAAAGACCCTCGATGAACAATGACCGAGTCTCCAGAACATACGTGAGACTCTGCGTGCTTCGTTGCGGCGAAGCGATCCCGCGCGTTCACGCAGACGGTTACATCGCCAGCAGCAACAGAAAGGCGGCGAGGATGGAGGCGCCGGCTCGCTGGGAATTAAGCCGCGTCCAGCGCTCCAGGTAGTCCTGCCAGACCCCTTCCGACTCCGCGCCCTCCGGCACCTGCTCTGCCAGGCGATCGTTCAGCGGCACGTTGCCGCTCACCGTCACCGCCCAGGTGCCGCCGAGATAGGCCGCAGCCGCGCCGAGGAGCCAGGGGCTGTGCGCCGCGCGCCAGTCCAGCAAGGCGAGGACGGCCAGTACCAGGAAGATCAGGGCCGTGCCCATGAACAGGCCGAGAAAACCCGGGTTGAGCACGGTGACGTTGATCGACTGCATGGCCTGCATCCCACCGGGCGCGGGCACCGAGGCCAGGGCTCGCATGATGAAGTTGGAGAAGGCAAAGAAGATGCCGCCGACGAGTGCGGCGCCCAGCAGCGCGGCGATCATCAGGGTGGAGGTGAGCGCGCTCATGCTGCCACTCCCGCATCGGTTTCAGCCCAGGTCCCGCGCTGCAGGTGGCGTTTCACGAACTCGCTGAAGTCGGCCGGCTCGCGGCTCAGGGCACGCTGCACGCCGTCAGAGAGATAGGCATTGCGGCCGTCCAGCACGGTGGTGAAGAGGTAGCTCAGAAGCCAGCAGATGTCTTTCGGCAAGCCGGCCTCCAACAGGTACACGTCGAAGTCGTCCTGCGCAATGCCATGAAAATGGACCTTGCGTTCGAGCTGGCGCGACAGTTCCTCGGCGACCTCGACGAAGGTCAGCAGGCGCGGCCCGGTCACCTCGTAGATCTCATGCGCATGGCCGGTCTCGGTCAGCGCAGCAACGGCGACATCGGCAAGGTCATTGATGTCGATGAAGGGCTCGGGAATATCGGCCGCCGGCAGGGTCAGGGCACCGTCATTCACCATGCCGGAAAACTCGCCTTCGGAGAAGTTCTGCATGAACCAGCTGGATCGCACGATCGTCCATTCCACGTCCTGGGCCTGAACGATCTGCTCGCAGGCCTGGGCTTCTTCTTCACCGCGGCCAGACAGTAGCACCAGTCGTTCGACGCCCGCGGCGACGGCCGTATCGACGAACTGCTGGATCCGTCCCGTCGCGCCGGGCACGGCCAGGTCCGGGGCGAAGGTGATGTAGACCGCGGTGATGCCGGTCAGCGCTTCGGCCCAGGCCCCCTCCTCGTGCCAGTCGAAGGCGGGGCTGGTGGAACGAGAGACGACGCGAATCTCCACGCCGCGGTCGATCAAGCGTTCGGCCACGCGCCGACCAGTCTTGCCCGTACCGCCGATCACCAGCACCTTCGGATTGCTTTTCGAGTTGATTTCGTTCTGCGTCTGCATGGCCATTTCTCCTGTTCGTGGGTTGCGGACTCGCTGGAATACCTCTCGAATCCCTTGCAAACCACTTTAGGCAAGCGCTGGCCGTCCGGCCATGCGCGAGCGGATGCGATCCATACGCGTTCGTCTACAATCGATGCATGGACAATCTGGCCGGTCTCCTGGACGCCTCCCGGGCCCGCGGTGCCTTCGCCCTGCGCACCGTGATGCGACCGCCGTGGTCCCTGCGCATCGTCGCCGAATCGCCGCTGACGCTGATCGCCGCCATCGAAGGCGAAGTCTGGATCACTCCCGACAATGGTGATCCGATCCCTCTGAACCCGGGCGACGTGGCCCTGACCCGGGCCCCCGAGCACTACAACGTCGCCGACGCCGCCGAAACGGCGCCGCAGGTCGTCGTCCATTCCGGTCAGCGCTGCTGCGACCTGAACGGCGAATCGATGCTCGAGGAGATGACCCACGGCGTTCGAACCTGGGGCAACGACCCGGACGGCGGCACGGTCTTCATGGTCGGTGCCTACGAGCACCTGAGCGACATCAGCGACCGCCTCCTGCGCGCCCTGCCCCCGGTGCTGTCGATCCGCGGCGATTCCTGGGACACGCCGCTGATCCCACTGCTGTGCAGCGAAGTCGTCAAGGACGAAGACGGACAGGCCGCCGTACTCGACCGCCTCCTCGATCTCCTGGTCACGGCCGTCCTCAAGACCTGGTTCGCCCGCCAGGACGCCACTCGGCCCGAGTGGTGGCGGCACCAGGGCGACCGGGTTGTCGACCATGCGCTGAAGCTCATGCACGAGCAACCGGCCGAGAACTGGACCGTCGATCGCCTGGCAAAGGCCGCCGGCGCTTCACGGGCGGCCTTCGCCAGGCGATTCCAGGCACTGGTCGGCGAACCGCCGATGACCTTCCTGAAGAACTGGCGCATGGCCCTGGCCGCCGATCTCCTGACCCAGCGGGACCAGACCGTCAGCACCGTCGCCGACCAGGTCGGCTACGCCACCCCCTACGCCTTCAGCGCCGCCTTCAAGCGGGTGCGCGGAATGAGTCCGCAGGCGCACCGGGACGCCCACAAGCAGGCCGAGTCCATCGGCACGTAGTCACGGGTCAAGCGAGAGGAATCAGTACCCCGCCGCCTGCCCGTCCTTGCGCACTTCCGTGGCGCCTCGATACGTGCCGAACTCCGGGTCCAGCATGATCGCCTGGTAGCCGCCATAGGGCCCGAGGGCCTGCTGGATACGGTGGCCCTTCACCATCAGGGCGCGGACCGTGTCGTAGCTGAAGCCCGATTCCAGGTTCAGGATCCCGCCATCGGTCATCTGCAGGTTCTGGCCCGTCGGCTCCGTGGAGCCGCGGTGGTGGATGCGCGGCGCATCGCCGGCCTCCTGCAGGCCCATGCCGAAATCGACCAGGTTCATCACGATCTGCGCGTGCCCCTGCGGCTGCATGCCGCCGCCCATCAGGCCGAAGCTGGCCCAGGGCTCGCCGTCCCTGGTGATGAAGGCCGGGATGATGGTGGTAAAGGGCCGCTTGCCCGGCTCGAAGCTGTTCGGGTGCCCTTCCTTGAGCACGAACATCTCGCCGCGATCCTGCAGGATGAAGCCCAGGCCCGGCGGCGTCATGCCGGAACCCATGCCGCGGTAGTTCGACTGGATGAGCGAGACCATGTTGCCGTCCCTGTCTGCGGTGGTCAGGTAGATCGTGTCGCCGTCGTCCAGCGAGCGGGTACCCGGCTCGACGGCACGCGCGGCGCGGTCCATGTCGATCGACTCGCGGCGCTGGGCGGCGTACTCCTTGCTGATCAGCCAGTCGACGTCGACCTCAGCGAATTCCGGATCGGCATAGAAGCGCGCCCGATCCTCGAAGGCCAGCTTCTTGGCTTCCGTGAACAGATGCACGTGCTCCGGCGAGCCGAAGCCGTAGGAGGCCATGTCATAACCCTCGAGGATATTCAGAATCTGCAGCGCGGCGATCCCCTGGCCGTTCGGCGGCAGCTCCCAGACATCGTAGCCACGGTAGTTGCTGCTCACCGGCTCGACCCAGTTGCCCTCGTGGGCGGCCATGTCCTCATAGCTCAGGAAGCCGCCGTTCTCGGCGATGTAGTCGCCAATGGTGCGGGCGATCTCACCCTTGTAGAACGCGTCGCGGCCGCCCTCGGCGATGGCCTTGAGCGTGTTGCCCAGGTTCGGGTTGCGCCAGATCTCCCCCTCGCGTGGGGCGCGGCCGTCGATGGTGAACTGCTCGGTGAAACCCGGGAACTGCGACAGCACCGGCACGGAGCGATTCCAGTAGTAGGCGATCACTTCCGAGACCGGAAAACCGTCGTTCGCGTAGTCGATGGCTGGCTGCAGCACCTCGGCCATCGGCATCTCGCCAAAACGATCATGCAGGGCGAACCAGCCATCCACCGTGCCCGGCACGGACACGGGCAGCGGCCCGTGGGGCGGGATCGATTCGTAGCCGTTGTCGATGAACCAGTCCAGGGTCAGGGACTGGGGCGAGCGCCCCGAGCCGTTGTAGCCGTAGAGCTGCTCGGTCTCGGCATGCCAGATGATGGCGAAGAAATCACCACCGATGCCGTTGCCCGTCGGCTCCATCAGACCGATGGCGGCATTCGCGGCGATGGCCGCGTCGATGGCGTTACCGCCGTCCCGCAGCACCTGCAGACCAACCTGGGTCGCCAGGGGCTGGGACGTCGCCACCATGCCGTTGGCAGCGATCACGTCGGGCCGGGAGGCGTGGGTGGCGCCGGTGATCCGGTCGTAGCTAGCCACGGGCAAGGCCCAGGCGAGCAGCAGGGCAACGACTGAGGGGACAAGAATTCGAGACATCATGCGAAGGGCTCCGGTGCGAAGGGTACTTTTTCATCGCCGGAGAATAGCAGCCCATCGTGGAGTTGGCTTCGAGCTCTCGCTCAGGGCCCCTTGTCGGAACAAGCCCCGACTCGCCCCGCAGTCGACCTCGCTCGGCGAGCGAACGGTCAGGGCGAGGCGCTTACCGACGTCCGAACTCGTTACCTCGCCGCATAGACCGACCAGTTGCAATGAATGGCTCATGGCTTCTCCACCCGCTTGAAAACCGGGCAGAATACGTCACCGGCCCCATCGGCGAGAGGACGACCCGAACGCTCGACGGCCTTCATGACTCCTGGCTTCGATGAACGACACTCGAATCCGCCGTCCGGACGCTCAGGACGGCGCCCGCGATGCACTGAACCTTATCGAGAGCGATGCCCATCTCGACGCGGCCGCACAGGCCCTGGGTCGCGACGGCTGGTGGAGCGGCAGCGGCCTGCTCGAGCCCGCCCAGATCGACGCCCTCGCCGCCGAGATCGCGGCGCTGCGCGAGGCCGATCGTCTGCATCGGGCCGGCATCGGTCGCGAGCTGGATTTCCAGATCGACGGCGAGATCCGGCGTGATTGCATCGTCTGGCTGAACCGGCAGCGGCCGGTGCAGGCGGCGTTTCTGGACAGCATGGAGCAGCTCCGCCTCGCCCTGAATCGCACGCTTTTTCTGGGCCTGTTCGAATTCGAGGCCCATTTTGCCCACTACCCGCCCGGCGGCTTCTACAAGCGCCACTTCGACAGCTTTCGCGGTGCGGCCAACCGCCTGGTCTCGCTCGTCGTCTATCTCAATCGAGACTGGCAGCCGGGCGACGGCGGGGAACTCGTGCTCTACGCGGAGGACGAATCTCGCGAATTGGCCAGAATCGAACCGCGCGCCGGCACCATCGCCCTGTTCCTGAGCGAGGAGATTCCCCACGAGGTCCGGCTCGCCCATCGCGATCGCCTGAGCATCGCCGGCTGGTTCCGACTGAATGCATCGGTCAACGGACAAATCGATCCGGCGCGCTGATACGCTCGGCGAAAGTCAGGGGGTCTGTTGAACTAGAATGAACGGCGTCCCTGCCTGAGAAGAACCCCCTATCACTCGTCGCACAGACTCCAATCTGGTCGAGCGGGTTGTCACCTCCAGCAGCTCGCGGGCGACCTTCATTCGCTTCGCCTGCGTCGGCGGCACCATTTCGATCATCGATGCCGGCCTGCTCTATCTCCTCAAGGGGCTGCCGCCCTTCAACGTCTATTCGGCCCGCGTCCTGTCCTACTTTGCGGCCATGTGCGCGGGGTATCTGCTCAACCGCTATTTCACCTTCCACCATATCGAGCGAGGACGCGTGCTCTGGGATGAGCTGATCCGCTTCTTCAGCGTCCATGCACTGGGCGGGCTGCTGAATTTCGGCGTGTTCTCGCTCATCGTCACCGTCGCCGAGGGCCGGATCGAGGACCGTGTCACTGCGCAGCTGATCCCGCTGCTCGGCGTCTGGATCGGGGGGCTGGTGGGCATGACCTTCAATTTTCTGATGTCCAGAAAGCACGTCTTCGGCCGCGACAAGGACCCGGGCTGACGACGCCACGCTCGGGCCTCGTGGGGAGTTCAGCCCTCTGGCGGGGTCTCGCCTGCCGTCTCGGCCTCTCCAGTCGGGTCGATCGGCGGCCTGGAAAGCTTCATGAACCAGACGAAGAAGAACGCGCCCATCCCGATAACGAAGACGATGACGGACAGGGACAACAGGCCAATGAAGGTGGTGAACAGTTCAGCAAGAACATCCATGGGGAAACCCTCTTTCCAGGTGCAGAGCGCAAGCGATCAACGGCCAGTGTGAAGCGTTCGGACCAGGCGAGGGATGACCTGGATCAAATCGGATCGACGCCGCGGGGCCCATGACCTGGCCCAGGCCAGGCGACGTCGGCGTTCAGGCCGAGTTCAGGGCCAGTCGAAGGCGGGCGATGACGGCGGCAGGGTCGGGCCAGGGCTCGGACTGACCGACGCCCCAGACCGGCTGGGGCCAGGCCGCGTCATCCTGGAAGCGCGCAATGATATGCACGTGCAGCTGGCGCACCTGATTGCCCAGGGCGGCGATATTGAGCTTGTCCGGTGCAAAGACCGATTCCAGCGTGCGCGCGACGCGACGGATCTCGTCCCAGAGTTGCTGCTGATCAGCGTCGGTCAGATCCAGCACTTCTTCCTTGTCGCGTCGACGGGGAATCAGCAACAGCCAGGGGAAGCGCTCATCGTTCATCAGTCGCAGGGCGCAGAGCTCGAGATCGACGATCGGTAGGTGTGATCTCTCAGTAGGTTGTCCACACGGACCATCCAAGACAGACTGATGG
>CAZDFS010000001.1:132096-144321 GCA_964504865.1 uncultured Wenzhouxiangella sp. | reverse complement strand
GGCCAGCAGCTCGTAGGAATAGACGCTGACCTTTTCCTTGGATTTCTTGCCCTCGCGGATCACGTTGCGGCTGTAGTGGTGCGCAAAGCTCGGCTCGATGCCGTTGGAGGCGTTGTTGGCCAGCGACAGGGAAATCGTACCCGTCGGCGCGATCGAGGTGTGGTGGGTGAAGCGCGCGCCGGTTTCGGCGAGCTTGTCGACGAGTTCCGGTGACACCTCGGCGACCTTGTTCATGTAGTTGCTGTAGCGCGCGTGCAGAATCCGGCCGGGGACCCTGTCGCCGACCTGGTAGCCGTCCTCTTTCATCCTCGGGCGCTGGCGCAGCATCCGGGCCGTGACCTCGAATTCATCGACCATGATCGGCGCCGGGCCCTTTTCTTCGGCCAGCTCCAGGGCCACTTCCCAGCCCGAGACCGCCATTTCGCGCGCCACACGCTCGGTGAATTCCAGGGAGTCTTCCTGGCCGTACTTCATCCGCAGCATGGTCAGGGTCGAGCCCAGCCCCAGGAAACCCATGCCGTGGCGGCGCTTGTATTCGATTTCCTTGCGCTGCTGGTCCAGCGGCAGACCGTTGATCTCGACGACGTTGTCGAGCATGCGCGTGAAGATTCTGACGGTCTTGCGGTACTCGTCCCAATCGAAGCGCGCCTTGTCGGTGAAGGGGTCTTCGACGAAGCGGGTCAGATTGACCGAGCCGAGCAGGCAGGCGCCGTAGGGCGGCAGGGGCTGTTCGCCGCAGGGGTTGGTGGCCCGGATGTTTTCGCACCACCAGTTGTTGTTCTGCTCGTTGATGCGGTCGACCAGCACGAAGCCCGGCTCGGCAAAGTCGTAGGTGCTGGTCATGATCATGTTCCACAGACGCTTGGCCGGGATCGTCTTGTAGATCTTGCAGGCGACGAGTTCTTCGTCGTTGACAACGTAGTCCTCGGCGCTCGGCCAGTCGCGCCAGACGACCTGGGATTCGTCGTTGAGATCGACCTCGTCGACCTCGGACTTCAGGACCGGGTGAGTCAGGGGCCAGTCGGCATCGTCCTTGACGGCGCGGATGAAGTCATCGGTGATCAGCAGGGAGCAGTTGAACTGGCGCAGCACGCCGTCCTCGCGTTTGGCTTTGATGAAGTCGGCCACGTCCGGGTGGGAGATGTCGAAGGTGGCCATCTGGGCGCCGCGTCGGCCGCCGGCCGAGGAGACGGTAAAGCACATCTTGTCGTAGATGTCCATGAACGACAGGGGGCCCGAGGTGTAGGCGCCCGCGCCCGACACGTAGGCGCCCTTGGGGCGTAGGGTAGAGAACTCGTAGCCGATGCCGCAGCCGGCCTTCAGGGTCAGGCCGGCCTCGTGGACCTTGCCGAGGATGTCGTTCATGGAGTCGCCGATCGTCCCCGAAACCGTGCAGTTGATCGTCGAGGTGGCCGGCTTGTGGGCCAGGGCGCCGGCGTTCGAGGTGATGCGCCCGGCGGGGATCGCCCCCCGGCGCAGCGCCCAGAGAAACTCCCGGAACCAGTGCTCGCGCAACTCCGGCGTGGCTTCGACCTCGGCCAGGGCCCTGGCCACCCGCTGGTAGGTGGTATCGATGTCGTGATCGATAATCTCGCCGGTCTTCGATTTCAGGCGATACTTCTTGTCCCAGATATCCAGCGATGCTTCCTGAAAGGCAATATCAGGAAGCGCAGCCGTCAGAGCTTCTGCCGAAACACTCATCATGCAACCTCTTGAAAGTCCACGCTTGTTGAATAGTTATGCACAGCTTGTCCCTACCGTTATTCAGGTCTTTTTCACAAGCTGTTGTGCCGCCGTTCTACTGCCGACACAACATCTTGTGCCGGGCTGATACCTTAACGGACCAGCCTGTCGTGAATCAAGCGAAATGTGATCAAAATCAAATCGCACTGGCTTTCCGCCGCGCGACCGACGCCCCCTGCCCTCGGAAATCAGCTCAGGAAACCCATGACCACCGATGACACGCCCTGGATCGACCTCGCCCTGTACCAGCCCGAGATCCCCCCCAACACGGGCAACATCATGCGCCTGAGCGCCAACGTCGGCGCCCGCCTGCACCTGATCGAGCCCCTGGGATTTGCCCTCGACGACAAGCGTCTGCGACGGGCCGGGATGGACTATCGGGAACGTGCAACGGTGACCCGCCACGCGAGCCTGGAAGCGTTCCGGTCGAAGGTCGGGTCCGATCGATGGCTGGCGCTGACCACGCGGGCCCAGCGGCATTACAGCGACTGGGCGTTCCAGCCGGGTGATGTGCTGTTGTTTGGCTCAGAAACCCAGGGATTGCCCCCGGCGCTCCTTGACGAGCTTCCTGATGAACGCAAGCTGCTGATACCGCAGCTGCCCGAATCCCGCAGCCTCAATCTGTCGAACGCGGTCGCCGTCGTGGTCTACGAGGCCTGGCGCCAACAGCACTTCAAAGGAGCGGCTACGAGCTCCCCTCGCCGCTTGTGAGCCACGATGGCGAGCTCATCGCGAGCCTGCCCAGCCTCGTTGATGGATGCTACAGGTGCTTCAAGCTCATTCGACCGCAGATCGATTCGCCAGCTCCTCTTCGAAGCGGTCACCGAAGACCTCTGGATCGACCGTCCCCATGAACACGATCGTCAAGGTCGTCTGCGTGGTGCCGTTGGAATTGAGCACAAAAAGCGAGGCGCCCGGTTCAATCAGCAAGGGCGGGTCGAAGGTGTGTTCCTGGCGCTCGAAGGCGCTCAAATAGAATTCATGAAAGATGCCGCCGCTGGTTGCTAGGCCAACGCCGGCCGTATTGAATTCTTGGGAAGAAAACAATCCATTGCCGAAAAAGATCTTCGACACCAACATCTGATCCGCTGCCACGAAGGAGTAGGTACCTGCATCTGAGGGCGTGGAGCTATTCAGTGACAGCACGCGCGTTATGCCGTATTGTTCGCGCCCCACCAACCAGCCGCCGCGAGTTGCTTCCACGTCTTCCCCTTGCAGCGGGAGGTTGGCGGGTGTTGGGAACTCGATATCTTGGGCGACGGCGGGGGTGCTCGCCAGGATCAGCAGGAAAGTGAGAGTGAGCGCAAGACAGCGATAGAGACGCGCCAGGGCGGATGAGGTCTTCACGGTGGTTCTCTCCCAAGCGCAAACCCCGACGATACCGAGTGCCGAGCCCCCACTCAAGCGCGGCCCCGTGATGATCTTCTATGACCTGTCGCTCGCGCCTGCGACCTGCTGAACTGTTTTTTTGCTACTCGGTCTCGCGCTTGAGGTCTCGTTCCATCAGGACGCGAACGCCCTTGCGCGCGTTCCAGCCCTTGAACAGGATGCCATGGACCTGTTCGGTGATCGGCATGTCGACGCCGAAGCGCTCGGCCAGGCGCATCGTCTCCTGGGAGGTCTTGATGCCCTCGACGACCTGGCCGATCTCTTTCTGCGCCTGCTCGACGGTCTTGCCCTGCCCCAGGGCGAGGCCGAGACGGCGGTTGCGCGACAGATCGCCGGTGCAGGTCAGGACCAGGTCGCCGATGCCGGCCAGGCCCATCAGGGTCCGAGGATCGGCCTTCATCGCGGCGCCCAGGCGCATGACTTCGGCCAGGCCGCGGGTGATCAGGGCCGCGCGCGTGTTGTCGCCCAGACCCAGACCGTCGGACATGCCGCAGGCCACGGCGAGGACGTTCTTCACCGCGCTGCCCAGCTCGGCGCCGGTCAGATCAGCGGTGTAGTAAGCGCGGAAACCCGAGCCGTGAAGGAGCTCGGCCCAGGTCTCGCCGAAGTCGGCGCTGGTCGAGGCCACGGTCACTGCCGTCGGCAGGCCCGCGGCAACCTCCTTGGCGAAGGACGGGCCGGTGACCAGGGCCAGGGGCATGTCGGGGCCGAAGCGCTCGGCCGCGACGACATGGAGCAGGCGGCCGCTGCCCGGCTCGAAACCCTTGCTGGCCCAGGCCAGACCGACCTCGGGTGTCAGCCAGGGCGCGATCTGCTCGAGCGTGTCCGGGAAGGCGTGGCTGGGCGTGACGACCAGCAGGCGATCAGCGCCTGCCAGGCAGGCGTCCAGGTCGGCGTCGATGGTGATGCTCGAGGCCAGCTCGAAGTCCGGCAGGTAGCGGCGATTGACCCGCTCGTCCTGCATGACGCGTGCCTGCTCGCGATCGCGCGCCCACAGGCGCACGTCGTGACCCTGCCGCGCCAGCTGCATGGCCAGCGCGGTGCCCCAGGAGCCCGCTCCGAGAACGGCAACGGCCATTCGGCGTCAGGCCTGGCCGGTCTGTTCGCCTTCGCCGGCCTGCGCTTCGGCCATCCGCTGGCGGAAGATCGACTCGAAATTGATCGGCTGGATCGGCGGCATGAAGTAGCCACCAGACGCGACGATGTTCGAGATCTGGGTCCGGTTATAGGGGAACAGGACGTTCGGGCAAAGCACGTTCAGCACGTAGGGCATCTGCTGGTCGGTAAAGCCCGAGAACTGGAAGATGCCGCCGTACTGGACTTCGCACAGGAACGCGGTCTTGTCGCCCTGCTTGGCGGTCACGGTCACCGTGAGGACGACCTCGAAGCGGTCGTCACCGATCTGGTTGGTGCGCTGGGAGAGGTTGACGTTCATGTCCGGCTGGCCTTCGGAGCCTTCGAGCTCGTGGGGCGACTTGGCCTCGTAGGAGGTGTCCTTGAGGAAGACGTGCTGAACGATCATCTGCGCGTCGCGACTTTCCTGCGCCGCTGCGGCGCCCTGGTTTTCTTCTGCCATGGTGATTTCGGTCCTTGAAGATTGAGTGAGTGGTCGAGGCCCGGCCGGCGGGCTCGAAGATATCTATGCGTGTTGTCGATTCACGGCCCTAGACTTGGCGTCGCTGCGAGGCGAAGGCAAGCTCAGGCCGTGCTCTCGTTCTTGGTCTTGGGCGGGTCATCGCGGGCCGGTGCATCGCCGCCGCCGGCATCCTCGCTCGTCGCCGGCGCGGGCGTTGCTTCCTGCTGGCCCTGCTTCTTGCCCTTCTTCTTGGTCTTCTGGCCCTCTCGCTTTCCGTCCTTCTTGTGCTTCGAACCCGCCTTGCCCGATCCCTTGGCGCGGCTGACCGGCTGCTGATCGGCCAGCCACTGGGCCAGGCCGCCGGCAAGAACATGGACCTGCGTGAAGCCGAGGGCGACGAGCTTGTTGGCCACGGCGGGCGAGGTCTGGCCATTCTTGCAGTACACCAGCACCGGCCGCTCGCGCAGCTTCAGCAACTCCCTGTTGCCCGACTCGATCCGCGATTGGGTGACGTTGATCGCACCGACGATGTGACCCTTGGCGAAGTCGGTGCTGTTGGAGACGTCGATGACGACCGCATCATCCTGGTTGATCAAGCGCACGGCCGCCAGGGAATCGAGCTCGCGCCACTTGCGGCCGAGGCGAGCAATTTCCCAGCCGATCCAGGCAATCAGCAGGATGATGAAGGCGCCACTGAGGATCGGATGGTTGCCGATGAATTCGTAGACTTGTTCCATAGAGGACGATTCGAGGGGGACGTTTTTGGCGAATACAGCCCGCCATTATCGTTGATTTGGACTGGCCTTGCCAGCCCGTGCGCGGCGCGGGCGCAGCCACGACGCCCGGGACTCGACCGTGCGGGTCAGTATGGGATAATCACGAGCCTATCCAAGCCAGCGATCGATCATGCCTGTACCGAAGCCTCTGACTTTACTCATCCTCGATGGCTGGGGTCATCGAGCGCCGGCCAGCGACAATGCCATCAGCGTGGCCAGGACGCCGACCTGGGACCGGATCTGGCCTGCTCGACCCCACGCCCTGCTCCAGACCTCGGGCCGTGCGGTGGGTCTTCCGGAGGGGCAGATGGGTAACTCGGAAGTCGGCCACATGAATATCGGCGCCGGGCGCATCGTCTTCCAGGAGTTGACCCGCATCGATCGCGCCATCGAAACCGGCGAGTTCGAGCACAACCGGGCCCTGATCGCCGCGCTGGAGCAGGCCGAGGCCACCCAGTCGACGGTCCACATCATGGGCCTGCTCTCGCCCGGCGGCGTGCACAGTCACGAGGACCACCTGCTGGCGACCGTCTCGCTGGCCCTGGGCCGATCGATCAAACGCCTTGCGGTGCACGCGTTTCTCGACGGCCGCGACATGCCGCCGCGCAGCGCTGCGCCCTCCATCGACCGCCTGCAGGCGGCGATGGACCGGGACGAACGCGCCGACGTGGCGTCGGTTTCGGGTCGCTACTACGCGATGGATCGGGACCAGCGCTGGGATCGCGTCGAGCAGGCCTGGCAGGCGATCGTCGAGGCCAACGGCCGTCGGCAGGCGCCCACGGCCAGAGCGGCGCTCGATCAGGCCTACGACCAGGGCCTCAACGATGAATTCGTCGAGCCCACGGTCGTTGCCGGCGGCGTGCCGGTGCGTGCCGGTGACGTGGTCCTGTTCATCAACTTCCGGGCCGATCGCGCCCGTCAGCTGACCGCCGCCTTCGTCGAGCCGGGCTTCGATGGCTTCGATCGGGCACGCCCGGCCCTCGGAGCGATGGTGACCATGACCCGCTACTGGGCCGACCAGCCCTGCCCCGCAGCCTTCGAGCCGGAGCGGATGAGCGACCTCTTCGGCGAGGTCGTCTCCCGCGCCGGGCTCCATCAGCTGCGCATCGCAGAGACGGAAAAATACGCCCACGTGACCTATTTCTTCAACGGCGGCGAAGAAACGGTTTTTCCCAACGAGGATCGCATTCTCATTCCCTCGCCGAAGGTCGCGACCTACGACCTGCAGCCGGAAATGAGCGCTCCCGAGCTTCGCAAGCAGCTCTCTGTACTGATTCGCAAGCAATCCCACGACGTGATCATCGCCAACGTCGCTAATCCGGACATGGTCGGCCATTCCGGCCACTTCGACGCGGCGGTTCGGGCCGTCGAGACCGTCGATACCCTCCTCGCCGAGGTGATCGCCGCGACGGAAGCCGTTGGCGGCGAGCTGTTGATCACCGCCGATCACGGGAACGTCGAGCAGATGACCGACCCCGACACGGGCCAGGCCCACACGGCGCATACGCTCAATCCCGTGCCCTTCGTCTACGTCGGGCCGCGCGAGGTGGAGATGGCGGCCGAGGGCTCGTTGCGAGACATCGCTCCGACCCTGCTGAGCCTCCTCGGCGTGGCCATTCCTGAGGTGATGACGGGCCGCCCCCTTGCCCATTGTCAGGCCGTCGAAACCACCCAGTGATCGGTGCACCTCACCGAACGTTGCGGCGCATGTGCTGGCTGCTGCTGATCGGAGGAAGCATCTCGGCGTGGGCCCAGATCGAGTCCGAGGATGAAGCCGCCCTCGCCGCTCGTCTGGAAGCGGTTCGCGCCGAGATCGCGACGATCCAGGCCCGCCTGTCGGCAGATCTCGGCGAGCGGGATGCGGCGCTGGATCGGCTGGCCGACTCCGAGCGTGAGGTCTCTCGCGCCGAGCGCGCGCGGCGGGAGACAGGGACGCGCATGGAAGACGTCGAGGCCGACATCGCGGGCCTCGATGCGGAGCGCGAGGAGCTCCAGTCGGCGCTCGCCACGCTTGGCCAGGCCCTGGCACATCAGCTCAACGTCGTGTATCGCCAGGGCAATCCCTCGCGCCTGCAGATCCTCCTGAACCAGGACGATCCGAGGCGCCTGAATCGCCAGCTCGCCTACCACGGCTACCTGTCGCGCCAGCGCCTAGACGCCGTCGCCGCCCTGCGCCGGACCACCGAGGCGCTGGAAGCCAATCGACTGGAGTTGATTGAAACGCAGGCCGCGCTACAGCGCCTGGCCGCGCAGCAGGACGCCAATATCGCCGAGCTGGCCCAGGCTCGGGAACGCCGTGAGGCGGCCCTCGAGGTCATCGAGGATCGGGTCCAGACCCGCCAGCAGGCGCTGGCCTCTCTCCAGGAAGACGAGCGCGAGCTGGCCCGCCTGCTCGATCAGCTCGCGGCCAGCCTCGCCGACATCCCTCCCGACGCCGACGTGCCTTCCATCGCCGAGCTGCGGGGCCGCCTGCCGCGACCGCTCCGCGGCGAGCCGCGCTATCGCTTCGGCCAGCAGCGCTCGGGCGAACTGACCTGGAACGGCTGGCTCATTCCCGCAGCGACCGGGAGTAACGTCCAAGCCATTGGCCACGGCCGGGTCGCCTACGCCGACTGGCTCCGCGGCTACGGCCTGATTCTGATCATCGACCATGGCGACGGGTTCATGAGCCTCTATGCGCACAACGAAGCGCTCCTGCGCGACGTGGGCGACTGGGTCAATCCCGGTGAGGTGATTGCCAGCGTCGGAAGCACCGGCGGCGTCGAGCTCAGCGGCCTCTACTTCGAGCTCAGGCGCAACGGCGACCCGATCAACCCGGCGCGCTGGTTGGGCGATGGGCCTTGACGCACGGCGGATGAATGCTGATTTTCTTCGGGGGAATGGCGTGGCTGCAAGACTGATCTGCCAACGACTGTGCTGGCTTCTCTGCCTGGCTGGAGCAAGCGTTCAGGCCGATCCGCCGCGCGTGGCGATCGTGATCGACGACGTCGGTTTTCAGCGCCAGGTCGATGAGCGCGCGCTCGATCTCGATCTCTCCATTGCCCTGGCGATCATTCCCGAGAGCCCCCTGGCCGGTGATCTGGCGCGACAGGCGAATCGGCAGAATCGCGAGGTCTGGATTCATCTGCCCCTGCCCGGCCTGATCCACGACAACTGCGAGTCCGGCCTGACCTGCCTCGACCCCGGCTGGGGCCCGCTGACGATGCGGAATCAGCTCCTGCGGCAGCTGGCGCTCGTGCCCGGTGCCATCGGGATCAATAACCATCAGGGCAGCGCCTTTACCGCCGATACTCTGGCGGTAACGCGCCTGATCAACGCCATCGATCTGATCAACCGTGATCGGCCGCGGCCACTGATCGTCATGGACAGTCGCACGTCTCCCCACAGCCAGTTCGAATACCTTGCCCGTCGCCGCGGCATGGCGACCCTGCGCCGGCGCGTGTTTCTCGACCATTCGGAAGACCCGGCTGAGCTGCTGCCCGCCTGGCAGCGCCTGATCGAGGAGGCCCAGGAGCACGGCAGCGCCATTGCCATCGGCCATTCGCGGCTCGCGACGCTGGACTTCCTGGAGCAGGTCCTTGGCGGCCTGGCGGCGGCGGGCATCGAGCTGGTGCCCCCGTCCGCCCTGATCAGTGCCGCCGATCGCGGGCCGATCCCACCCGGCTCCGAGGCGGCGAGCGCCTACCCGCCGTAGGTGTAGCTGGCCTGCAGGCCGAGCGGTATGCCCAGGGCCCAGTAGATCAGCAGGAAGATCGTCCAGCCGATCGCAAGCGCCACCGAGTACGGCAGCATCATCGAAATCAGCGTGCCGATTCCAGCGCCCTTGAAGTAGCGCTTGCAGAACACGACGATCAGCGGGAAGTACGGCAGTAGCGGGGTGATGATGTTGGAGCTCGAGTCACCGACGCGATAGGCCGCCTGCGCCAGCTCGGGCGATATGCCGAGGCGCATCAGCATCGGCACGAAGATCGGCGCGATGATCAGCCACTTGGCCGACGCGGACCCGACGAAAAGGTTGACGACCATGGTCAGCGCGATGATGCCGACGATCGTGACCTGCGCCGGGAGATTCATGCTGCCGAGCCAGTCGGCGCCGTTGACGGCGATGAGGATGCCGATGTTCGAGCTGTTGAAGGCGGCGATGAACTGCGCAGCAAAGAAGGCCATGACGATGTAGTAGCCCATCGACTCCATCGACTTGCTCATGCCGGTGATGATGTCCTTGTGGGAATCGATGGTCTTGGCCACGTAGCCATAGACCACGCCCGGCAGCAGGAAGAACAGGAAGATCAGCGGCACGATCGAGCGCATCAGCGGCGCGCCGAAGGAGGTGACGCTCTGGAACAGGGTCAGATCGGGGTTCGGATCACGCAGTGGCGACCCCGGGATCAGAACGGCGACGGTCAGAAGCACGGCCGCCAGAACGATGCTGATGGCCGCCCAGGCCAGGCCGCGCGATTCGTCCGGCGTCAGCTCCTCGAGCTTCGGCATGTCGGACATATCGCCATCGATCGGGGTCTCCTTGATGAGGCGCGGTTCGATGACCTTGTCCGTGAGCCACCAGCCGACCCCGATGATCAGCAGGCTCGAGGCCGACATGAAGAACCAGTTGGCCAGGGGATTGACGTAGAGCTCGGGGTCGAGCACCTGCCCCGCGGCCTGGGTGATGCCGGCCAGCATCGGATCGATGGCCGAAGGGATGAAGTTCGCCGAGAAGCCGCCGGAGACACCGGCAAAGGCAGCGGCGATGCCGGCCAGCGGGTGCCGACCGGCCGCGTAGAACATCACGGCGCCGAGGGGGATGACGACGACGTAACCGGCATCGACGGCCGTGTGGCTGACGATGGCAATCAGGATGAGCATCGGGGTCAGCAGGCTGACCGAGGTCCAGCTCAGGAGCTTTCGCAGCGCTGCATTGACGAAGCCCGTATGCTCGGCGACGCCGACTCCCAGCAGCGCGACAAGGACGATCCCCAAGGGAGCGAAGTTGACGAAGACCGAGACCATGTTGACCATGAAATTGGCCATCTGGTCGCCGGCGAGCTGATTGATGACCTGGATCGGTTCGCCGGTGCTCGGGTGGACAGCGGAGAAGGTGAATTGCGCCAGGAAGGCCGAGGCGATCCACACGGCGATCATCAGCAGGAAGAACAGTACCGCCGGGTCGGGCAACTTGTTGCCCACGACTTCGATGAAGTTCAGGGCACGTTCGAGCCAGGTGCGTTCGCCGGAAAGGTTGGGTGCATTTGCAGGGGTGTTGTTGTTATTCGCCATCGGTCGCTCAAGCTCAAGCCAGCTCCAAACCAGCGCAGAACCTTAGCACAGCCGCCCGGGTGCGGCCAGGCAATCGAGGGCCGGGGTCGAACTACTTCTGTTTGCGCGGGTTATCGACCGGGAGCGGCGTTACCTTTTCGCCGCTGTGCGAATCCCGGATGACGCAGGCACCACGCTTCCTTACCTGCTCGACTCGAATGATGGCGTGGGCGGGAAGGTGCATGCGCTCGACGTCAGCGAACTCCTCGCGCATCTTTTCCTCCGTGGGGTCGATCACCACGGAGGAGGCATCCTCGAAGATCAGGTCCGCGATCTCGACGAATCCATAGGCCAGCTCGCTGCCGTGCACCTTCTCGCAGAACAGCTCGTAGACCTTGCCTTGGTTGAAGAAGGTCACCTTGTACATCGTTGCCCTCGGGCGTTTTCGGGTGTGTTGATTGATCAGGTTTCAGCCTGACCGGCGACGGCCGTCAGTCGTCCTCCCTGAGCCGGAGATTGACCTGGCCGGGAATGGTGCGCAGGAGCATCGCAGCCACCAGACCGAGGATGAAGCCGGCGATGTGTGACCACCAGGCCACATCGCCGGAAATGGGGCCGAATACGCTGAACAACAACTGCAGGGCGAACCAGGAGCCGATGACCAGCAGCGCCGGCACCCGGGCGAACTGAAGATAGAGACCCAGGGGCAGCCACAGGCCCATGCGGCGGCTGGGGAACAGGACCAGGTACACGCCGATGATTGCCGAGACCCCGCCGCTGGCACCGATGACCGGGCGGGTGCTCTCGCCCAGCTGCCAGGCCACTGCCGCGTTCGCGACCCCGCCGAGCAGCAGGAATAGGAGCAGGAAACGCCAGTGCCCGACGGCGCGCTCGACGGTGATGCCGAAGACCCAGAGATAGGCCAGATTGCCGATCAGGTGCAGCCACTCGACGTGGAGAAAGAGCGCGGCGAACAGGCGCAGCGTGTCGGCCTGAAGCCACTGCGTCCAGGGCAGGTGCAGCACGTCCATCACGGCCACGGGAACGAAGGCCATGCGCTCGATCCAGACCCCGCCGTCGGCGGCGACCAGCTGCAGGGCGAAGAAGATCACCAGGCTCAGGACGATAAGTATCAGGACCGCTGGCCCGACCGGCGGCGCGCGGTCCCGATAGGCATAGGGGCTCACGGTTCGAGCAGGAAGCGATAATCCCGATAGTCGACGATCGCGCCCTCGCGTCGGATATCGACGAGGCGAGCACCCTCGGGGAGTTCATCACCGATGATGTAGCGCACGCCGTTGATCAACACGAAGCGCTCTTCGGCCTGTTCGGAGAACACGTGGATGCTGAGATTCAGCGCCGGCAGGTTCCGTCGGATCGACAGCGGAAGTTCCCAGGCGCGCACGTACTCGGCGGCTTCCGGCGCCCAGGACGTCTCGCCTTCCCTCTGCCCTTCGCCAGCGCTGGTCTCGGCCTCCTCGCTTTCTT
>CAZDFS010000001.1:71773-131992 GCA_964504865.1 uncultured Wenzhouxiangella sp. | reverse complement strand
CGCGACGGGGTTCCGATTCTGTATCGCTCGGCTCCGCCGGCGGGCTTGCCTCGCGCTGGGCCGCGACGAGGCGCTCGACTTCGCGCCGGGCGGCTTCCGGGTCGGTGACCACGCGCTCATGCGGAGTATCGCCTCGCTCGCGACGGACAGCCTCATCGCTTGCCTGCGCCGCGTCGCCCTGGCCGTCAGCGGCGGGCACGATGGGTTCCGGGGATTGCGGGGCGCCCTCGCTGGTGCCGTTCCCGTCAGCCCCGACCCAGCTTGTCCACTGCTCCTCGATGCGATCGCGCTCGGTCCAGGCCAGGACGGCAGCGATGGCGACGATCAGCAGCAGGGCCAGGAGCAAGGCGCCGCGGAATCGTCGCGGTCGGCGCCCTTGCGGTGCCGCCGCCGTCATGCCGGACGTGGAGAGGTCGGGCGCATCCTGCATACGGCGGCGCCGATCGGATTTACGCAGGGCATCAAGAATGAACGACACGGGTTAGTCGACTCCGTCAAGGCTGGTGAAAAGCCGGGTGCCGGATTCGTTCGGCACTCCCAGGTAGAGGCGTGTTTCGGGGCCGATCATACCGTCACTGCGCAGGCCATGGAAACGCTGGAAGTCTTCGACCCATTGGGCGAAGGCCCCATCGAAGTTCTCATCGATCGTGCCGGACCAGCCCGGCTCCGGGACGGCGGCCGCGAGGGACTTCATCTCGGCCACGGCAACGCCCTGATCGCCGGACTGCAGGATCGCACCGTCGTCGGGCCAGGCGACGAAGAATTCACCGAGCCAGCGACGATCGAGCTGAATCAGGGGCGCGTTGAATTCCTGACCGCGATGGCTGAGCAGCACCCGGTCGCCGTCGATACCGATAACCACAACAAAGGCCGAGCCCTGATCGTCGAGGCGCAGGATCACCGGCAGGCCGAGGGACTCGATGAAGCGCCAGCTGCCTCGCTTCAGCAGGCAGGCCGCACCCGCATCCGAGGCTTCGTTGAGCGCATCGGTACAGGCCCGTTCGATTGCTGCGCCCTCGAGCGTTGGCCAGTGGGTGGCCAGCTCCGCGACGGCGCCGGCCAGCTCGCCCTGCTCCAGGGCGACCATCCAGGCGGGATTCGAGCTGGTGACCTCCGAGACCGGTGCCCGCTGCATGGTCCAGATCAGCCCGATTCCGCCAAAGAGAACGACGGCCATGACCAGGCCTGCCAGCACGCCGCGAAGCCAGCCGCTGCCCTCGTCCCATTCGTCCCCGGCGACCTCGCGCGCGGCCTCGTGCACGGTGCGGGCGTCGATCGTCTCCAGCTCGTGGGCGTAGCCCGCCATCAGGGCGCGGTCGGCGATGATGTTGATCAATCTCGGCACGCCGCCGGACTCGGCGTAGAGCGCCTTCAGGCCATCGCGCTTGAACGGGCCGCGCTCGGAGCCGGCCACCGCCAGGCGGTGGCGGACGTAATGAGCCGTTTCACTTTCATTGAGCGGGTCGAGGTGATAGCGAGCGGTAATTCGCTGAGCGAGCTGGCGGAGCTCGGGACGCGCCAGCAGATGGCGCAGCTCGGGCTGGCCCAGAAGAATGATCTGCAGCAGCTTGTCTGTGGCCGTTTCGAGATTGGTCAGCAGGCGCACCTGCTCCAGGCCCTCCCGATTCATGTTCTGCGCTTCATCGATGATCAGGACCACGCGCTCGCCGCGCGAGTGGCACTCGAGGAGAAAGTGATTCAGTTTTTTCTGCAGGGCCTGCAGTCCGTCTCCGGCAGCGACCTCGATTTCCAGCTCGTCGCAGATCGCCCGCAGCAGCTCCGGCGGGTCGAGCATCGGGTTCAGGATCAGGGCGATGCGCGTGTGCTCGGGGACCTGTTCGAGCACCAGGCGGCAGAGCGTGGTCTTGCCCGTGCCGACTTCGCCGGTCAGCTGCACGAAGCCGCCGCTGCCGCCCTGGCCCACGCCATAGAGCAGATGAGCCAGCGCGTCCTGATGGCGCTGGCTCAGATAGACGAATCTCGGGTTGGGCGTGATCGAAAAGGGTCGCTCGCTCAGCCCATAGAACTGCTCATACATGCTTATCTGTCGGTTCCATCGAAAGGGTCATTCGCCAGGGCCACTGCCACGTCGACTAGTTGTCGGACAACGCCAGCAGCGAAGCGTTGCCTCCAACTGCCGCCGTGTTGATGGTCCGAGTGCGCTCGGTGCACAGGCGCGCCAGGTAGTGCGGCCCGCCGGCCTTCGGACCGGTGCCCGACAGGCCCTCGCCGCCAAAGGGTTGAACGCCGACGACCGCGCCGGTCATGTTTCGATTGACATAAGCGTTGCCGACGGCGACTCGATCCATGATGTGATTCTGCACTTGATCGATCCGACTGTGGATCCCCAGGGTCAGGCCGAAGCCCGTGCCATTGATCTGGTCGATCAGCTGATCGAGCTGGCGCGCCTTGTAGCGCAGCACGTGGAGCACGGGCCCGAAGACCTCGCCATCAAGCTGATCGATACGCTTGATCTCGAAGGCGACGGGCGAAAACCAGTAGCCGTCGGGCAGGTCCTCGGGAGTGCGAGCCCGGGCAATCAGGCGGCCCTCGTCCTCCATCCGTCGGGCATGGGCTTCGAGCATCTCCAGCTGGCCCCGGTCAATCACCGGCCCGACGTCCGTCGATAGCAGCGCCGGGTCGCCGATGCGCAGCTCGCGCATGGCACCGGCGAGCATCGTCAACAGGTGATCGGCGATATCCTCCTGGACGCACAGGATACGAAGCGCGGAGCATCGCTGGCCGGCCGACAGGAAGGCGGAGCTGATGACATCACGCACGACCTGCTCCGGCAGGGCCGAGGAGTCGACGATCATCGCGTTCTGGCCGCCGGTTTCCGCGATCAACATCGGCAGCGGGCCCTGGCGTTCGGCGAGGCTCAGGTTGATGCGGCGCGCCGTCTCCGTGGAACCCGTGAAGACCACGCCGGCCAGGCGCGGGTCGCGCGTCAGCCGGGCGCCGAGATCGGCGCCGCCGGGCAGCAGGGCCAGCACCTCATCGGGCACGCCGGCCTCGTAGGCCAGCTGCACCGCGCGGTAAGCGATCAGTGGCGTCTGCTCGGCCGGCTTGGCGATCACGGCATTGCCCGTCACCAGGGCGGCACTGATCTGGCCGAGGAAGATCGCCAGGGGGAAATTCCACGGGCTGATGCACAGCACCACACCGCGACCGTGCATGCGCATTTCGTTGTGCTCGCCCGTGGGGCCGACGAAGACCTCGGGTTCAGCCAGCGTATCGCGGGCAACGGCGGCGTAGTAGCGACAGAAATCAGCGGCTTCACGAACCTCGGCAATACCATCGCGCAGGGATTTTCCGGCCTCGAGGCTGCACAGGGTCATCAGCTCCGCGCGGTGGTCTTCGAGCAGATCGGCCAGCGTGTCCAGGATGGCGGCGCGCTCTCCGGCGCCGCGCCGGTCCCACTCGCGCTGCGCTCGACTCAGGCCCTCGACCACCCCGTCGATACACGCGGGATCGGTCCAGGACACCTGTCCGGGAGAACGCGCCACGTCGCTCGGCATGGTCAGGCGCTGCGACTCAGCGAGCGCTCGACTGCCCCTGCCGAGCGGGCCGGCCGACCACTGATTGCCGGCGAAGCGCTCCATGGCCGCCTTCAGGTCATCGAGCGCTGGCTGCTGGGCGAAGTTGATTCCTCGGGAGTTCTTGCGCTGGTCACCGAAGATCGCCTGGGGCGCGGGAATCCTGGGATGCGGGAGCTGCTCGAGGGCTTCGAGCTGCTCGAGGGGGTCGTTGACGACCTCCTCCGGCGGCAGGGACTCGTCCACGATGCGGTTGACGAAGGAGGTGTTGGCGCCGTTCTCCAGCAATCGGCGAACCAGGTAGGGCAACAGGTCCTTGTGGTCGCCGACGGGCGCATAGACCCGGCAATGCGCCTGGTAGTCCGTCGAGTCGAGCACCTCGTCATAGAGCTCCTGCCCCATGCCGTGGAGGCGCTGGTATTCGAAGTCCTGACCGCCTCGAGCCAGCTCGGCAATGGTCGCGATCGTGTGCGCATTGTGGGTCGCAAACTGCGGATAGAACTGGTCCGGCATCGACAGCAGTTTCTTCGCGCAGGCCAGGAAGGAAAGATCCGTGCTCGCCTTGCGCGTAAAGACCGGGTAGCCCGGCAGCCCTTCCATCTGCGCGATCTTGACCTCCGTGTCCCAGTAGGCCCCCTTGACCAGGCGTATCGGCAGGCGGTGACCGGTCTGACGGGCGCGATCGGCGAGCCAGTCGATCGCCGCGAAGGCACGTCGCTGGTAGGCCTGCAGGGCAAGCCCCAGGCCATCCCAGTCACGGAGCTCGTCGTCTGCGAGCACCTGCTCGAAGACGTTCAGAGACAGCATCAGGCGGTCGGCTTCCTCTGCGTCCACGGTCAGCGCGATGCCCTGAGCCCGAGCCAGGCGGGCCAGATCGCGGAGGATCGGGGTCAGCTCGGCGAGCACGCGCGTGCGCTTCGCCAGTTCATAGCGCGGATGCAGCGCGGAGAGCTTGACGGAAATGCTGGGGGCCGAGAACACATCGTCCGTGTCGACCTGCGCACCGATCGTCTTGATCGCGGCTTCGTAGGCATCGAGGTAGCGCCTGGCATCCTCGGCGGTCAGCGCCGCCTCGCCCAGCATGTCGAAGGAGTAACGAAAGCGGCGGTTGGCCCGCTTTTCGGACCGGTCAAGGGCGCCCTTGATGGAGCGGCCCATGACGTACTGATGACCCATGATCCGCATCGCTTGTCGAATCGCCAGGCGGATCACGGGTTCGCCGGAGCGGTTGGCCAGGCGCGCCAGGGTGGTGCCGATCGCGCGGTCCTTGCTCCCGCTGACCCGGACCATCCTGCCGGTCAGCATCAAACCCCAGGTCGAGGCGTTGACGAAGAGCGAGTCGCTCTTGCCGAGATGCGATTCCCAGTCCGCATCGGAGAGCTTGTCGCTGATCAACTTCTCTGCCGTCTCGCTATCCGGAATGCGCAGCAGGGCTTCGGCCAGGCACATGAGAACCACGCCTTCTTCCGAAGACAGGTCGTACTCGCGCATGAAGGCCTCCATGGCACCGGCGTCCTCGCTGCGCTTGCGCACCTGCTTGACGAGGTCGATGGCGCGCTCGCGGATGACCGTGCGCTGACCGTGGCCGAGATCGAGGGACCGAGCCAGGCGGCGCACGTGATCGGTCTCGTCGGCATACCAGTCCGCATCGACGGCCTGCGTCGGAGCATCGGGTGCGGAGCGCGTTTCAAAAACGAAGCACAGAGGAGAATGCGGGTCGTTTGACATAAGCGTCTCGAGCGTCGAAAAGGCAACGTTCGCAGTGTACAGCAGTCGCTGTTCACCTGGGCCTGGAGAGGCGCCTCCAGCCTGCCAGGGGATTGATTTAAGTGAACGATTCTCTTTCGCGGGATTAACGGATCGGCTATACTTGTGCACCATGAACACATGCCCTGACGAGGTCACTTCTTCCGCTTCGAATGATTGATGTTTCTCGCAATCCGGATCACCCCGATTTCGAGGTTGTCGAGCTACGATCCAACCTCTCCATATCGCTGGATCGCCTCTTTCTGGTCTTCCTTGGCTTGAGCACCATTACGCTGCTGGTCGCGATCGGCCCGCTGATCGTAGGTCTCTGGCCCGTGATGGTGGTCGCCATCATCCACCTGATCGCTGTCGGGCTTTGCCTCCGGGCGGCGTGGCGCGGACATTGGGCCAGAGAGCGACTGTCAATCGGCCCGGAAAAGCTCGAGTTCAGCCGATTTCTGAGCGGGGGCTCGGAGCAGGATGAGTTTCCGCTGGCGTGGGTTCGCGTGGTCGTTGAATCAGGCCGTCTGGGGGACCGCCGAATCTTCCTGAGCTGCCACGGGCAGCGCAAGGAAATCGGTGCCTTCCTGCCGGTGGAAGAGCGGCTGCAGGTAGTGAAAGAAATGAACGATCGAATCAGGCCCCTTTCGGCCTGGCAACACAAGCATTTTGAACAGGTGAGTTGAGGATGAAGAGAACCAACGAACTGATCGTTGCCCTGGCAGTGATGGCCGTGATCGTCGTCATCGCTTGGGGTCTGTTTGCGGTCGGAGACAACATGCCCCAGGGCGCGTCGGTCTACAGCAAGAGCGTGTACGAACTCCACAATGTGATTCTCGGCATCGTGACCGTGATCGGAGTCCTCGTCTTCACAGCGATGTTCACCTCCATCGTCGTCCACCGGAAATCGAAGGGCTACAAGCCGGCGAAGTTCTCCCATTCGACGAAAGCCGAAATCCTCTGGACCGCCATTCCTGTCCTGATCCTGATCGTCATGGCTGTGCCGGCAACGCAGGTGCTCATGGACATGGAAGACACGGGCGGCGCGGAACTCAACGTCAAGGTCACCGGCTACCAGTGGCTGTGGAAGTACGACTACATCGAGGACGGCGTCAGCTTCTACTCCGCCCTGGACCGCGACAGCAATCGCGTTCGCCAGCGCGGATCGGGCGAGGACCCGGCAAGCGTCGACAACTATCTGCTCAACGTCGATAACTATCTGGTGCTTCCGGCGCGCACGAAGATCCGTTTCCTGCTCACGGCCGACGATGTCATCCATTCCTGGTGGGTGCCCGAACTGGGCTGGAAGCGCGACGCCATCCCCGGCATGGTCAACGAAGCCTGGACCTACATCGAAGACGAAGGCATCTATCGCGGGCAGTGCGCCGAGCTCTGTGGCAAGGACCACGGCTTCATGCCGATCGTCGTCGAGGTCGTCTCGCCGGAGGCGTACCGCAGCTGGGTCGCTGACCAACGCGAAGGACTGGCAGACGCCGCCCACGACGCCGCTCGCCTGTGGACCCGTGCCGAGCTGATGGACCGGGGAGCGAACGTCTATGAAGCCCAGTGCGCTGCCTGCCATCAGTCCGATGGTGGTGGCCTGGCGCCCGCCTTCCCTGCCCTGGCGCAGAACGGCGAGCCGACCGGCGCCCTGGAAGATCACCTGCAGGTGGTGCTCGACGGCCGCGAGGGAACGGCGATGACCGGCTTCCGCGGGCGTCTCGAGCCGCAGGACATCGCGGCCGCGCTGACCTATACCCGCAACGCCTGGCGCGAGGGCGAAGGCGAAATCATCCAGCCGTCCACCATCATCGATCTGAAGGCGGAACAGGATCAGGGTTGAACACGGGCCTACGTGTATTGATATCGAGGAATTGTTTGTATGAGTCACGACATTACTGCTGAACACGACGACCATCACGGCCCCCATCGCACGGGACTGACGCGCTGGTTGTTCTCCACCAACCACAAGGAAATCGGAACGCTGTACCTGGTGTTCTCGCTGATCATGTTCCTGGTCGGCGGCGCCATGGCGCTGGTGATTCGAGCCGAGCTGTTCATCCCGGGCCTGCAGCTGGTCAATCCGGAATTCTTCAACCAGATGACCACCATGCATGCGCTGGTGATGATCTTCGGGGCGGTCATGCCGGCCTTCGTTGGTCTGGCCAACTGGATGGTGCCGTTGATGATCGGTGCGCCCGACATGGCGCTGCCGCGCATGAACAACTGGTCCTTCTGGATCATGCCCTTTGCCTTCACCCTGCTCCTCGCCACCCTGTTCATGCCCAGTGGCGCACCGGCCTCGGGATGGACGCTTTATCCGCCCCTGTCCCTGCAGGGCGGCAACAGCCTGGCCTTCGTGATCTTTGCCATCCACCTGATGGGCATTTCCTCGATCATGGGCGCGATCAACATCATCGCGACGATTCTGAACATGCGCGCGCCCGGCATGACGTTGCTGCGCATGCCGCTGTTCGTCTGGACCTGGCTGATCACGGCCTTTCTGCTCATCGCAGTCATGCCTGTGCTGGCCGGCGCGGTCACCATGCTCCTCACCGACCGCTTCTTCGGCACGAGCTTCTTCAATGCCGCCGGCGGCGGTGACCCGGTGCTCTACCAGCATATCTTCTGGTTCTTCGGGCACCCGGAGGTCTACATCATGATTCTTCCGGCCTTCGGTATCGTCTCGGAGATCATCCCGACCTTCTCGCGCAAGCCCCTCTTCGGCTACACCTCGATGGTCTATGCGACGGCCTCGATCGCCTTCCTGTCGTTCATCGTCTGGGCGCATCATATGTTCACCGTCGGCATGCCCCTCGGCGCCATGCTGTTCTTCATGTACGCCACGATGGTGATTGCGGTCCCGACGGGCGTGAAGGTATTCAACTGGATCGCCACCATGTGGCGCGGGTCGATGACCTTCGAAACGCCGATGCTGTTTGCCCTGGGCTTCGTCGTGCTGTTCACCATCGGTGGTTTCTCCGGCCTGATGCTGGCCATCGTGCCGGCTGACTTCCAGTACCACGACAGCTACTTCGTCGTCGCCCACTTCCACTACGTCCTGGTGACGGGTGCGGTCTACGCCATCATGGCCGGCGTCTATTACTGGCTTCCGAAGTGGACCGGTTACATGTACAACGAGACCCTGGGCAAGTTCCATTTCTGGTGGTCCACGTTCTGGGTCAACGTTCTGTTCTTCCCGCAGCACTACCTGGGTCTGGCCGGCATGCCGCGTCGAATTCCGGATTACGCCGTGCAGTTCGCCGAGTTCAACATGATTTCGTCGGTGGGCGGATTCATGTTCGGCATCGGTCAGCTGCTGTTTGCCTACATCGTCTGGAAGTGCGCCCGTGGCGGCGTCAAAGCGACCGATCGGGTGTGGGAGGGTGCGCACGGCCTCGAGTGGACCGTCCCCTCGCCGGCGCCGCTGCATACCTTCGATACGCCGCCCCTCGTCGATGATCGCACGGCCGGTCATTCCGACCGTCTTCACGACGAGCCGGATGTCGTCGGCGGCAAATGAGCCGATCAGACAGCAATGACAAGGGCGATCGCCAGCAGAAGCGCGCCGTTCTCCGAACGGTGCTGCTGCTGGCCGCGGTCGTGGTCGGGATCTACCTGTTCTTCATCGGCCGGGCCTTCTTGAACTACCCAGGAGCTTGAATTGAACGGAACGCTATCGCACGTCAAGACCGTCGGCTACCTGAGCCTGTTCGCTGCCGGCATGTTTGGCTTCGGCTATCTGCTGGTGCCGCTCTACGACAAGTTCTGCGAAATCACCGGTATTGGGGGGCGGACGGCGGAGTCGGCCGTGACCGAGGTCCTCAGTACGGAAGTCGACGAGTCCAGGCAGGTCACGGTTCATTTCGACTCGAACGTGAACTCTGCCCTGCCCTGGGCCTTCGAGCCCGTGGAGCGAATGATGGATGTCCATCCGGGGAAGATGTACGAGACCACCTACATCGCTCATAACCGCTCGGACAGAACCCTGGTTGCCCAGGCCGTGCCGAGCGTCGCACCCGGCCTGGCCTCGCTCTACTTCAACAAGACCGAGTGTTTCTGCTTTACGGAACAGGTTCTCCAGCCCGGCGAGTCACGTGAAATGCCCGTGCGCTTTTTCGTCGACACGCAGCTGCCCGAAAAGACCGATCTGATCACCCTGTCCTACATCATTTATCCAAACAACGAGGCCGGCGACGCGCTGGCCGCCGTGAATTGATCCAACAGCAATAAGACAACGAAGCGCTGGGAGCTCCTATGGCACAAGGTAACTACTACGTCCCTGACACCGCGAAATGGCCCATCGTGGGTTCCGTCGGTCTGTTCATCATGATGATTGGCGCGGCCAACTGGATGAATGAGGCGGCCAGCGGTCCCTGGTTCTTCGCCACCGGGGTTGCCATCGTCATCGTCATGATGTTCGGCTGGTTCGCGGACGTGATCCGTGAATCCGAATCCGGTCTCTACAACAGCGCCGTCGACGTCTCCTTCCGACAGGGCATGATCTGGTTCATCTTCTCGGAGGTGATGTTCTTTGCCGCCTTCTTCGGCGCCCTGTTCTATGCGCGCATGCTGTCAGTGCCGTGGCTGGGTGGCGAAGGCACGGGCGCGATGACCAACCAGTTGCTCTGGCCGGGATACGAGGCCACCTGGCCGACGCATGGGCCCGCTGAGCTGGGCGGTTCCTTCGAGACCATTCCGGGCTTCGGGCTGCCGATGATCAATACGCTGATCCTCCTCACCTCGGGGGTCACCATCACCATGGCGCACTGGGCCCTGAAAAAGGCACAGCGTCGCGCGCTTGTTGGCTGGCTGCTCGCAACCATTGCCCTGGGCCTGGTCTTTCTCTATGTCCAGGGGTACGAATACGTTCACGCCTATCAGGATCTCGGCCTGACGCTGGGCTCGGGCATCTATGGTTCGACCTTCTTCATGCTGACCGGTTTCCACGGTCTCCACGTCACCGTCGGTGTCATCATGTTGACCGTGATTGCCGCTCGCTGCGCGAAGGGCCACTTCAGCAAGAAGAATCATTTCGGCTTCGAGGCCGTGGCCTGGTACTGGCACTTCGTCGACGTGGTCTGGCTCGGCCTGTTCATCTTCGTCTACATCGTCTGACCCGGCCCCGACCTCTTGTGTTGATGAAGGCCGCGCTCGCCGCGGCCTTTTTTTATGCAGGCAGCTGCCCTTAGAGCGTCGCCAGGGCCTTTCGCTCCCGCCAGACGCGTTCGGCGCCCTCGCCTTTGCCGTCGAGCAGGCCCTCGGATTCCAGGCGCAGCAGGGCCGCCATCGACTCCCTCTCGTCCAGGCCGAGCTCCCGCCGCAGCTCGACGGCACCGACCTTGCCCTTGAAGCGAATGCGTCCGACCAGGAGTCGGCAGAGGGCCTCATCACGGTCCGGGTCCGGCGCCGGTTTCAGCGCTTGACTGACGAAGGGGCCAACGGTCGCGTTGGGCCAGAGGCTCAGGAACTGCGGCAGACGCTCCATGGCCACCCACAGCGGCGTCGACGCGTTGACTCGAACGGTAACGGCCAGACACTCCCGCAGGAGCTGCTTGAAGGCGCCGCCTGCCCGGAGCCGCTCCCCTTCTCTGGCCGTCAGGAAACCGAAGCGAAGCAGGCTGGCGAGCAAACCATCGCGAGTGCTCAGGTCTCGGTCGCTGCGCTGGAGCACCGCGCTGCTGCCCCTCGCCGGCCCGCGCTCCTCGAAGGTCCGCGTGCGCCGCTCTTCCGCCGCGGCCGGGTCGAGAAAGCTGTTCCTCGGCGCATGAATCAGGGCTTCGGCAAGGGACGAAGGGGTCTCTCGGTCGGCACAACTCACCTGTACCTCGCCGCGCTCGATGGCGGCAATCAGGTCGATGAGGCCGGGCAGATCCATGTGGTCGTCGAGGCAGTCGATAAGGGCCTGATCGACCAGCGGATGGTCGGGGATCTCGCGCTTTCCGGACAGGTTTTCCAGGCAGGCCAGCTGATCGGGGAACACTCTGGCAATGAAGTTCTCGGTCTGATTGCGCTGGATCTGAGCCGGCACCTTGCCGCGCAGGTCACGGCGAGCCACGGCGAGCGCCGTGTTCGCACACCAGCGCAGGCGCGTCTGGAAGATCGGTGTGTCCAGCAGCGCCTGGGTGAGAACGTCTCGAATCTGCTCCGACCGCAGCCAGCGTGGCACTTCCTCGAGGGCGAAACTGTGGACCGCGCCAAGGGAAATCAGCACCCCATTGTCCGTCGCTGCGGCCTGCAGTTCGAAATTGAAGTTGCGACAGAAGCGCTTGCGAAGGGCCAGGCCCCAGGCCCGGTTCAGGCGCGCTCCGAAGGGACTGTGGATGACCACGTGCTGATCCCCGCCCGGGTCATAGAAGCGCTCGAGAATGACCCGACGAGTGCTTGGCAATGCGCCGAGCTGATGCCGCGATTCCTCCAGCCAGCGACGGAGATCAGCGTGCCTCGCCTGCCCTCCATGGCAGACCGCAGCAATCTGCTGGCTCAGCGCAGGGCTGCGGCCGGCACCGTCACCGAACCAGAAGGGCAGGTTCGGCGCGACCTCTTCACAGGCCTCGACCTGAACCTGACCGCCGCGAATGCGCTGGATTCGCCAGGACTGTCCGCCCAGGCTCAGGACCTGGCCAGGTGCCGACTCGAAGGCGAACTCCTCGTCCAGGCGACCGAGCGAGCGCCCTTTCGCATCGACGACGTCGTATTCGAACCATTCCGGGATCGTGCCCGAGTTCAGCAGGCTGAGACGATCGGCAAGGGGCTGGGACTCGAGTTCGTCCTCAGCGACGCGGAGCAGCGGCCCCTGACCCGTTTCCCTGCCGCGAACATAGCCGTCATGCAGCATGTCGATGAGGCGTTCGAGTTCATCACGCTCCAGCGCTCGATAGGGCCAGGCCGAGGACAGGAGCCGATGCAGGTCGGAAACGGCTCGATCACCGTTGGCGACCAGGGCAATCAGCTGCTGGGTCAGGACATCGAGATCACCGGCGCGCTCGTTGACGAGGTCCATGGCCTTCGATCGCAGCGCCTGCTCGGCCGCCTCGAAGTCGAGGAGGTCGGTCAGGCTGAGGGGGAAGACGTGAATGGCCCCGACCTCGCCCGGCCGATGGCGGGCCCGACCCGCTCGCTGACGGAAGCTGTTGATCGACTGGCACATGCCGATCTGACAGACCCGATCCAGCGGGCCGATGTCGATCCCGAGCTCCAGCGAGGCGGTGCAAACGACCACCCGAAGGCGGCCGGACTTCAGGCCCTGCTCGACCTCGCGGCGGCGTTCGATGCCGAGGCTGCCGTGGTGGACCGCGAGCTGATCCTCGCCGAGCTCAGCGGCAAGTTCCTGACCAAGGCGCTCGACCATGGCCCGGGTGTTGCAGAAGATCAGCAGGCTGCCGCTCCGCCGACTCAGCTCGATGAGACGCTGATTGACGAACTCCCAGTGCATCGGACCGGCCAGATGTCCCATCGGCCATGGCGGACACTCGAGATGAACCACGGGGGCTTTGGGTTCGCCCCAGTCGACGATGCGACAGTCGCGATCGCGGCCGCAGAGGTAGCGAGCAACCGCTTCCAGGGGCCGCGCGGTGGCCGATAGTCCGATGCGCTGGAGGCCGTGACCGACGAGACACTCGAGACGCTCGAGGCTGATGCTCAGGTGAGTGCCGCGCTTGTCGCCGATCAGCGCGTGCACCTCGTCAAGGACCACGCTTTCCACGCTGGCGAGCATGCCCCGGCCGGCACGCGTTCCCAGCAGTACGAACAGTGACTCGGGGGTGGTCAGCAGGACATCGGGGGGCTGGCGGCGCTGGTGAGCACGCTCCGAGGGCGAGCTATCGCCGGTGCGAACCCCGATTCTGATCGGTTCCGGCCCCAGGCCCGTGAGCGAGGGATGATCCAGCAATTCGAGCAGGCTGTTGGCCATATCGCGCGATAGGGCGCGCAGCGGAGAGATGTAGAGCACGCGGACGCCGCGCCCTGCCCTCGGGCACGTCAGCAGCCGATCGAGCAGAGGAAGCCAGGCGGCGAGGCTCTTTCCGGCCCCGGTCGGGGCGCTGACCAGGACGCTATGAGCGGCGTGAATCTCGCGCCAGGCCTTGAGTTGAATGGCCGTGGGCGTACCCAGACGCGCCTGGAACCATTGCTGGACAGGCCGACTGAACAGGGAGAGCGTCATGGGAGCATTATGCCGCACGGACAGCGCGTCGCGGCGACCGGGCCGGACCCGGGCGGCGAGTTCCTAGCGCCCGATGACGTCCTCCCAGCGCGCGGAGATCAGCTGCCAGTCCCCCTGGCGTCGCCAGCCCGTTTCGACCTGGAACCATCGGCCCTCGCGGGGGACGAGCCCGCTGCCTCCCGTCAGCAGGACCTGGAAGCGGACGCTCGCCCTTTCGGCCGAATGCAGGTCGACCTCGATATCGAACAGGCGGGCGCGCAAGCGGTCATGGGCAAGCATCTCCCGGCGCAGGATCAGGCGGATGGCGCGACGGTCGAGATCCCAGGTCTCGCCGACGAAATCCTCTGCGAGGGGTTCCAGTACCGCCGCCGGCTCACGTGCCTCGAGGGCGTCGGTCATGGAGGTGAGCTGCTGGCGGATGAGCTCCTCGTCCGGGAGTCGCGGGCCGCAGGCCACCAGCACCAGCGCGGCCGTGATGGCCAGCGACGAGCGCAGCCGCCATTTCAAGCCTCAGCGTCCTCGGCGAGATAACTCTCGAGCAGACGCCCGGCGACCATGATCAGATCGTACTCCGTGACCAGGCCCACGAGCTTGCCGTTCTTGACGACCGGCAGGCAGCTGAGGCGTTTTTCTCGCATGATCCGGATGGCCTCGACGGTGGTGGTTTCAGGCGCCACCGACAAGGGGTTGGAGTGCATGATGTCGCGCACCATGCTGGTCTGTCCGTCGCGGCCGCCCCGTGCCACCAGGCGCAGCAGCTGGCGATGGGAGACGAGGCCGAGCAGATGGCCGGAATCATCTTCAACGGGCACGTGGCGAACGTAGCGCCATTCCATCAGGCTGGCCGCGAAGTCGACGATATCGTCCGGTCTGACCGTGAACAGGTCCGTGGCCATGAACTGGCCGACGGTCCGGTAGCTGTCGCGCCAGTCCTGGGTAAGACAGAATTCGGCCAGCTCCCACTCGGCAATGGGCTTGCCGCTCTGCTGCTGCTCGATCATGCTCGAGGTCAGGGCCCTGAGGCACTCGTGCGGGCTGGCCTTGTCCCGGATTCGCTCGAGGGATTCGAGCTGCCACCGAGCCCCCGTCCGACGCCGCTCCACGCGCTTCTCGACGGTGCCGATGTAGCGCTCGATGTCCTCCTCGTCGATGCCGCTTTCGGCGAGCCCCTCGCGCGCCAGCGGCAGGAGGTTGTCGAGGAGCAGCTCCTGTGCCGTGACCTGCTGATCATCAAACCAGATCTGCTGGGCCCGCAGGCCCTCGCGCGCCGCGGCAAGGAAATTGGCCTTGACGTCGGCGAACTGCAGCTTCTGGCGGATGTCCGGGGTGCGACGGGACAGGCCGGCCATCATCCCGAAGAAGAAGGCGGCATTGGCGACCTCGTCGAGCACCGTCGGACCCGAGGGGATCACCCGGTTCTCGATGCGCAGGTGGGGCTTGCCGTTGTCGGAGATGCCGTAGCAGGCGCGATTCCAGCGATAGACCGTGCCGTTGTGCAGGCGCAGGGCGCTGAGCTTCGGAACTTCGCCGCGCGCCACCTTGCCCATCGGGTCGTCCTCGAACTCCGTGGTGAGGATGACGCGGAAGCGCGCGATGTCTTCCTTGAAGATCTCGATCACCGACTCGTCGATCCAGTGGTCGCCGAAATGAACTCTGGGCTTGTGGCCGCGTGCGGCGTGCGCTTCGGAACGCGCGTCGATCGAGTGCTCGAAGACCGCGATGCGGCTCTCGTGCCAGAGCCGCTTGCCGAGCAGGATCGGCGAGTTCACGCAGGCGGCCATCAGGGGGCCGGTCACGGCCTGGGCGATGTTGTAGAGCGGCGCGAACTCATCGGCGTCGACCTGGAAATGGACCTGGAAGCTCGTATTGCAGGCCTCGAGCATCAGGTTGTCGAGCTTGAAATTAAGCTGATCGATGCCCTTGATGTTGATCTGGAACTCGCTGCCGCGAAGCCTCAGGAGCGCTTCGTTGAGGGCGAAATACCGCGCCGTCGGGACCATCGCATCCAGGGTCAGGTGATCCCGCGTCAGCGTGGGCAGGATGCCGACCAGGGCAATGCGGGAATCGACCTTGGCGGCGGCCTCGGCGGCCAGGTCGCAGACCTCGCGGGCCTCCTCCTCCATTCGACTCAGGCAGTTGCCGCCGAGCTCCAGAGGCGAAAGATTGGCTTCGAGATTGAACTGGCCGAGTTCGTGGGTAAAGCGAGGATCGTCGGTCTGGTCGAGGACCTGCATGGCCGTGAGCGCCGGCCGCGCTGCCCGATCGACAAGGAACATTTCCTGTTCGGCACCGATGCGACGGATGCCGGATTCAAACATGCCGGCGCTGTGCATGTCTTCGAGCGCGCGCACCTCGTCGAGCAGCGCTTTCATGAAGGCTCTGCGGGTGTTTTCGTCGCTGCTCTGCTGTACGTTCTGCTCGCCCATTTCGATCTCTTGCCTGCGGCTACGTTCGGAGCATAGCCCACTGTCGATCAACGGGCAAACCGGCTTGTCTCCGGACTCCGCCTGTGCCAAGCTTGAGGAAATAAATCCAACACTAATCGAAGGGTAGACGCATGACCGACAAACCTTGGTTGGGGCAGTATCGCGCCAATCTGCCGGCCGAAATCGACATGAACGAATTCAATTCGGTGCCCGACGTGATCAACAAGAGTTGTGACACGTATCGAGACACCGTGGCCTACATGAATTTCGGTGCCGAACTGACCTATGACGACGTCGATCGACTGAGCGCCGCCTTCGGTGCGCAGCTGCAGTCGATGGGCATGAAGAAAGGCGATCGCATCGCCATCATGATGCCGAACGTGTTGCAGTACCCCATTGCCGTTTTCGGCGCCCTGCGCGCCGGCTTCGTCGTCGTCAACACCAATCCTCTCTACACGGCGCGTGAGCTCAAGCATCAGCTCAAGGATTCGGGCGCCAAGGCCATTCTCATCATGGAGAACTTTGCCAGCGTCCTCGAAGCGGTCGTCGACGACACGGAGGTCGAGCATGTCATTCTGACGAGCATGGGCGACATGATGAGTGCTCTCAAGGGCATGGTCATGAACTTCGTCCTGCGCAAGGTCAAGAAGATGGTGCCGGCCTACTCCCTGCCCGGCGCCCTGCAGCTCAAGTCCGTCCTTGCCCAGGGCGGCGGCAAGACCCTCGACGAGCCGGCCCTGACCCATGATGACCTGGCCTTTCTCCAGTACACCGGCGGCACCACGGGCGTGTCCAAGGGCGCGATGCTGACGCACGGCAACATGGTCGCGAACATGCAGCAATCCTCGGCCTGGCTGGGAGAGCTGGCCTCTCCCGGCAAGGAGACGATCATCACGGCGCTCCCGCTCTATCACATCTTTGCGCTCACGGCGAACTGCCTGGTGTTCCTCAAGCTCGGTGGACGCAACGTGTTGATTACCAACCCGCGTGATATGCCCGGCTTCGTCAAGGAGTTGAGCAAGGTGAAGTTCACCGCGATCACCGGCGTCAACACGCTCTTCAATGGCCTGCTGAACACGCCGGGATTTGCCGAGCTCGACTTCTCGTCGCTCCGCCTGACCCTGGGCGGCGGCATGGCCGTCCAGCGTGCGGTCGCCGAGCGCTGGAAGAAGACCACGGGCGTGCCCCTGATCGAAGCCTATGGCCTGACCGAGACCTCGCCAGCCGCCTGTATCAACCCGATGGACCTCAAGGACTACAACGGTGCCATCGGCCTGCCGATCTCCTCGACGGACTGCAAGGTCATCGACGAGGAAGGCAACGCCCAGGCGGTGGGAGAAACCGGCGAGCTGTGCATCAAGGGACCGCAGGTCATGAAGGGCTACTGGCAACGACCGGAAGAAACCGCCAAGGTCCTCGACGAGGACGGCTGGCTCAGGACCGGTGACATGGCCCGAATGGACGAGCAGGGCTACTTCTATATCGTCGATCGCAAGAAGGACATGATTCTGGTCTCCGGTTTCAACGTCTACCCGAACGAGATCGAGGACGTGATCGCCGATCATCCGAAGGTACTCGAAGTCGGCGCCATCGGCGCGCCCGACGAGAAGTCCGGCGAGGTCGTCAAGGTCATCGTCGTGCGCAAGGATCCGAGCCTGACGGTCAAGGAAGTGCGCGAGCACTGCCGCAAGGAATTGACCGGCTACAAGGTGCCCAAGTACGTCGAGTTCGTTGACGAGCTGCCGAAGACCAACGTGGGCAAGATCCTGCGTCGCGAATTGCGCGATCAGTACGGCGAAGCGAAGAGCTCCAGCGACTGATCAGCGCCCTTCCCCGCTCGGGCGACGGTCAGTCGCCCGACGTATCGTTCTGCGTCGTCAGCCAGCTTGAGTCATCAGGCTGGCTGACCAGGCCGGACACCCCGACCCCCAGAAGTCGGATCGCGAATTCCGGATGCCAGGTCAGCCATGCCTGCAGAAGCTCGGTGGCTGTTTCTTCGATCAGGCGTGCTTCACGGGTGTAGCCCGGCAGGGTCTGGCTTCGTGTCAGCGTTGAAAAACTGCTCGAACGGAGTTTGAGAACCACCGTGCGCGCATGCAGCTGTTTGTTCCTGAGCGTCTCGGCGACGGATCGAGACTGGTCGCGAATCACCGGCAGCAGCTGCTCCAGCGTCGTCAGATCTTCGCTGAAGGTATTCTCCTGGCTGACCGAGCGTCGCCGCCGCCCAGGCTTGACCGGCCGCTCGTCGATGCCCGCAGCGCGGGCAGCCAGCTCCGGGCCGCTGCTGCCGAACAGCTCGACGAGAACATCCGTCGCCGTCTTCCTGAGCTGTCCGGCGGTGAATATTCCCGCATCGTGCAGCTTTTCGGTGGTCTTCGGGCCGATGCCCCAGAGACGTCGAACGGGAAGCGGGTCGAGGAAGCGGTGAACGCCGTCCGGGGGGACATGAACCAGGCCGTCCGGTTTGTCGTAGTCCGACGCCAGCTTGGCCAGAAGCTTGTTGTGCGCCATCCCGACCGACGCACTCAATCCGAGGTCCTGGCTGATCCTGAGCTTCAGATCCCGGCCGATCGACGCCAGGGCCTGGCCATTCCGGACGGCATCGCTGACGTCGAGGAAGGCCTCATCGAGGCTGAGCCCTTCGACCTGATCCGTGAGCTCATGAAAAAAACCGAAGACCGTGGCCGAGATCTCTCGATACCGCTCGAAGCGCGCGCGAACGAAAACGCCATGCGGGCACAGGCGATGGGCGGTGCGACCCGGCATCGCCGACCGGACGCCGAACTGACGCGCCTCGTAGCTGGCCGCGGCAACGACGCCTCTGGCTCGTCCGCCGCCGACCATCACGGGGCGACCGCGCAGCTCCGGATGGTCGCGCTGCTCGACGCTGGCATAGAACGCATCCATGTCGACATGGATGATCGACCGCGCCATCAGCACTGGAGGGTGATGGTCAGGCTCAGATGGTTTGCGTCGGCTTGTCGCTTTCGAGCATTCCGGCGAGCAGCGAACTGATCGTATGCTTGGCCTGGGTGCCCTCGGGGCTGTCGGAGAAATGCACGCCAACGCCTGCATGGATGCTGTGCTGGGAGCCCGGCGGCGTGATCCAGGCAACCTGCCCCGGGATGGCGATCCGTTCTTCGCCGAGCAGGCTGAGCAGGATCAGCACCTCGTCACCGAGGCGGAATTGTTTCTTCGTCGGCACGAACAGGCCGCCGTTGAGCAGGAAGGGCATGTAGGCCGCGTAGAGGTCCTGCTTCGAATCGATGCTGTAGGAGAGTATGCCTTGCTGGGCCATCGAGCTTAGGTCCCGGGTTGACTGACTTGGCTCCATTCTAGCAGCCATTTGCCGATCAATAGGTCCTGGCGGGCGTTGCCTCGCACCAGCGCGCCTCCCGTCAGCGCCTTGTCCCAGAGCCGCGCTGCCTGGGCGGGCTCAAGGGCCGACGGCAGATCCCCGAGGAGGTCCGACGCATCGCCGGCGCGCAGGCTGGCCTGGAGTGCCAGTCCGGCCCAGGTCGCGATCCAGCGCCAGGTCAGTTCGGCCCGGTCGGTCCAGTGGGAATCGATGACCTGCTCGATCGCCCTGCCCCGGGCGGCCGCGACGAGGCCGTCGCGGATCGTGAACCCGAAGGCCAGGCCGTCGGTTTCGACCAGCGCGAGGGCCGCCAGGGGTGCATCCCCGGCCAGCCGCAGCGCTTGCTCGGCGTCGTTTTCGGACACCTCGAGGTCCCGCTCGCGAATCTGAGCCTTGAGCCAGAGCGACGCCTCGTCATGGGCCGGCGGCCTGACGGCAATCGCCTGGCAACGGCTGCGAATCGTGGCTGGAAGACGACCCGGGCGATCGCTGATCAGAATCAGCCAGGCATTACCTGCAGGCTCCTCGAGGGTCTTGAGCAGGGCATTGGCGGCATTGGTGTTCATCGCCTCGGCGGGAAGAATCCGCCCGACTCGGCGGTCGGTCAGGCTGGATGTCAGCTGCAGTCGGCCGTTGAGATTGCGGATGCTATCAACGGGTATCTCGCGCTTGTCTTCCGGGATGTCGACGGGAAAGAAATCCGGGTGGGTCTCGCTGGAGAGGAGCTGGCAAGAGCGGCATTCGCCACAGGGCGCCGCCGCGCCGCCCTCCAGGCAGAGAATCCTGCGGCTGAGCCACTCGCCGAGGGCCCGCTTTCCAACACCGGCAGGGCCCTGGATGAGCGGCGCGTGTCCCAGTCGCTCGGTGACGAAGGCCTCATCGAGCTGCGCCTTGATGTCGTCAAGCCAGGGAAGATTGATCGGTGGCGTCATGACAGGCGCTCTTCGAGGGTGGCCAGGACAGCCGCCTGGACCTGCTCGAGCGACCGGCTGGCGTCGATGACGGCGAAGCGTTCCGGCGCGGTCTCGGCCTGGGCGAGGTAGCCCTGGCGCACGCGTTCCAGAAAATCGCCGTCGGTCTGCTCGAAGCGATCGGGCTGCGCATCCCGCTGGCCGATCCGTGTCAGACCAAGATCCACGGGGACGTCCAGGAGAAGGGTCAGGTCCGGCACGAGGTCGTGGTGGACGACCGCCTGCAGGGCCCTGACCGGCCCGGGGCCCAGCCCCCTGCCGTAGCCCTGGTAGGCCATCGACGCGTCGGTAAATCGATCGCAGATGACGTCGTCGCCGCGCTCGAGCGCGGGGCGGATGATCTGCCTCAGGTTTTCGGCGCGAGCGGCAAACATCAGAAGCAGCTCCGTCAGAGGGTCGAGATGCCCGGTGTCAGGATCGAGAAGGAGATGGCGAATCTTCTCTGCGGGCGGTGTGCCGCCTGGCTCGCGGGTGAGTATCACCGTTCGGCCTCGCTTCTCCAGCCAGCGCTGGATCGTCGCCACGGCACTGGATTTTCCGGCCCCCTCCCCGCCCTCGAGCGTGATCAGGCGGCCGCGCCTGTCGTTCCCCATGGTCAACGTCCTCGAATATAGCGATTGACCGCTGCGTTGTGCTCGCGCAGCGTATCTGAGAATTTGTGGGTGCCGTCGCCGCGCGAGACGAAGTAGAGGCTCGTGCCCTCGGCCGGTTGAGCGGCGGCCATCAGCGAAGCGCGACCCGGCAGTGCGATCGCGGTGGCCGGCAGACCGTGACGGGTATAGGTGTTCCAGGGATGGTCCGTTCGCAGATGCACCCGGCGAATGCGCCCGTCGAAGCTGTCATCGAGGCCATAGACCACCGTGGGGTCGGTCTGCAGGCGCATGCCGCGCTGCAAGCGTCGCTTGAAGACGCCTGCCACCTCGGGCCGTTCAAAGGGGGCCCCGGTTTCGCGCTCGATGAGAGAGGCGAGGATAAGCAGTTCATCCGGGCTGTCGATGGGCAGGTCCTCGGCGCGCTGCGCCCAGGCCTCGGCGAGGGCGTCTTCCATCGCCAGGTAGGCGCGCTCGAGCAGCGCCAGGTCGCTGCTGGCCCTGAGGAAGAAATAGGTTTCGGGCAGGAAGCGTCCTTCGGCCGGGCAATCCGTGCAGCCGAAGCGTGCCATCAGGGCCTCATCGCTCAGGGACGCGCTGTCGTGCCGCAGCCGCGGGTCGCTGGCCAGCGCGTCCCGGAGCTGGGCCAGCGTCCAGCCCTCGACGATGGTGAAGCGATGCTCTTTGACGCGACCCGCTTCGAGCGCTTCGACGAGGCGATCTATCGTCAGATTCCTGTCGAGGCGAAACTCGCCGCGCTTGAGCTGCGGCGCGCGCAGCCGGCCATAGGCACGCCAGCGCCAGTCGGATCGGGCCAGGCCGAGGGCCTGGAGCTCGCTGACCAGGTCACCGAAGCTGTCGCCCGAGTCGATCCAGAGGGCCAGTTCGGAGTCGGGGTTGATCGGCGCATCGACAAATCGCTGCCATTGGAACCACTGCCAGGCACCCACCAGCCCGCCGATCAGGACAAACACCAGGGCAAGAGCTAACAGTCGTCGCATGGCGGGATCAGGTGCTGGTTCCAGTGGTGCTGAAGTCGGTGGCAGTCCTCGTCGATACGCAGCGCACGACGGTCGAGTTCTGCCAGCGGGCGGATGCCGGCTACGGAGTTTATCACCAGCATGGCGTCGACTCGATCGAGCTCGGCGACGTCGATCGCCCGCCGGCGAAGGTCGAGCGGCGAGGTCTCGAGGAGCCATTCCAGGCCGACGCCGGCGACGGCCGACGGGCTCGTCGGCGCGATCCATTCCCCCCGCAATCGGAGCAGGAGGTTGGATGAGATCGCCTCGGCAACGCAACCGGCCTGATCCAGGAGCAAGGCTTCATCGGCACCGTGTGCCTGACATTCCTGCGCGGCGAGGATCTGCTCGAGTCGATTGCAGTGCTTGAGCCCGGACAGTATCGGTTGGAGACCGAGTCGAACGCTGCTGATGATGGCCTTGAGTCCGGCGGCGGGACTGGCCGGCCAGTCCCGACTCTGGACGATGCGCGTCGGCGCCGCCGTCTCGTCGGGCCAGTAGCCGCGCCCGCCGCTGCCGCGAGTCAGGGTGATTCGAATGACGCGCTTACGGCCCTGCTCTGCCAGCGCCTGGCACTCGGCACGCAGCAGCGCCGGATCCGGTAGTGCAATGCCGAGCACCTGCGCGCCCCGTCGCAGGCGCGCCATGTGGCGATCCCAGAGCGGACAGGCACCGTCCTGGAAACCCAGGGTTTCGAACAGCCCGTCCCCGAACAGCAGACCGCGATCGCGGGCCGGCAGCTCGTCGCTGATCTGTCCGTTGATCAGGGTCGTCATCGCGCGCCCAGTGCTCGCAGCAGACCCTGGGCCTTCGCTTCCGTTTCCGCCAGCTCAGCGGCGGGGTCAGAGTCCGCCACGATACCGGCACCGGTGCGGAACGTCAGGGTCCGACCGCAGATCCCCAGGCTGCGAATCAGGATGTTCAGGTCGAGCTGTCCATCCCGTCCCAGGTAGCCCATGGACCCGGTGTAGAGGCTTCGTCCCTGGCCCTCGAGCTCCGCGATGATCTCCATGCAGCGGACCTTCGGGCAGCCCGTGATCGTGCCTCCGGGGAACGTTGCCCGAATGACGTCGGCGGGGCCGATGCCCGAACGGAGGCGGCCGCGGATGTTCGAGACGATATGGTGCACGTGCGCGTAGCTCTCGATAACCATCAGCTCATCGACCTCAACGCTGCCGGCCCGGCAGATGCGCCCGAGATCGTTGCGCTCCAGATCGATCAGCATGATGTGCTCGGCGCGCTCCTTCATGTTGGCGATCAGCTCAGCCGATAGGGACGCGTCGCTCAGCTCATCATGGCCGCGCGGTCGCGTCCCTGCAATCGGTCGCGTCTGGATGACGTCATGGCGAACCTCGACGAGGCGCTCGGGCGATGAGCTGACGATCGTGCCGCCCGGCAGGCGCGCCAGTCCGGCGAAGGGCGCAGGGTTGGCCGCCGCCAGGGCCTGATAGATCGAGACCGGATCGATGGTGCTCTCGGCGCGGCCTCGCCAGGCCCGGGAGAGATTGACCTGGAACACGTCGCCGGCGCGAATCCATTCGCGGATGCGATCGACACCCGTGGTGAACCGTTCACCGGGATCGACGGTCAACTCGAGCGCTGGCAGCTCGAGCTCGCCGAGGGCTCGCCCGTCGATCCCGTCAAGGCAGCGTCGGGCCTGGGTCAGGATCTCCTCGGTCTCGGCGACGAGGGTGACCTCGTCGTCCTGATGATCCAGGATGAGCGCTGCCGGGCAGCGAGCGACCCAGGCCACGGGGAGCCTGTCTCTCGCCGCCGGCAGGCGGAGTCGAGCCTCGATCGAGGCAACCAGCTCGTAGGCCAGGTAGATGAACCAGCCGCCGACGAAGGGCCAGGGGCTGACGCTGTCCGGGCGGACCAGTGGCAGCGCCGCGAGCGCCTCGAAGAACTGCGGGTCCGGGCTGACCGTGCCTCCCTCCGCGGGGCCATCGATGCAGAACGACTCTCCCTGCTGAAACATCAACAGGGAGTAGCGGCCCAGCGAGCCGCCGGGTGCCGTGCTGGCCAGCAGATAGGGCCAGCGCTCGGGTTGGGCTCGGTGAACCGCCAGGAGATCGAGGTCAGACCCCAGCGCGAGCGTGTGCGGCTGACCCGCCGTTGGCATCGTTAAGCCCGCAGGCGCTGAAGTCAGCTCAGCCGCTGAAGCAGCAATGAGCCATTCGTTCCGCCGAACCCGAAGGAATTCGACAGGGCCACCGTGATCGATGCGTCGCGCGCCTCATGGGGGACGAGATCAAGGCCCTCGACGGCCGGATCAGGATCATCGAGATTGATCGTGGGTGGCACGACGCCCTCATAGAGACCGAGGATGGTATAGATCGCCTCGACACCACCCGCTGCCCCGAGGAGATGGCCCGTCATCGACTTCGTCGAGCTGATCATCATCGATCCGGCATGGTCTCCGAAGAGGCTGCGAATCGCCGCGATCTCGGCGCGGTCGCCGGCAAGGGTGGATGTGCCGTGGGCATTGACGTAGTCGACCTGATCGAGGTCGAGGCCCGCATCGCTCAGGGCGGCACGCATGCAGCGGGCAGCTCCCTCGCCGTCGTCCGGTGGGGAGGTCATGTGGTAGGCGTCGGCGCTCCGGCCATAGCCGACGAGCTCGGCGTAGATCCGTGCACCACGCTGGCGCGCGTGCTCGTAGTCCTCGAGAACGATCACGCCGGCGCCGTTACTGAGAACGAAGCCATCGCGATTCTGATCCCAAGGGCGGGAGGCCGCTTCGGGGTCGTCGTTGCGCGTCGACAGTGCTCGGGCCGCGGTGAAACCACCGTAGGCCGTTGGCGTCGTGCCGTATTCGGCGCCGCCGGCGACCATCACGTCCGCGTCGCCGTAGGCGATCATCCGCGCAGCTTCACCGATGTTGTGCGTTGCCGTGGTGCAGGCCGTCACGATCGAGATGTTCGGGCCCTTGAAACCGAAGCGGATGGAAATGTTCCCGGCCACCATATTGATGATGCAGCCCGGCACGAAAAAGGGGGATATGCGACGCGGTCCGCTATCGAGGAAGGTCTGATAGGTCTGCTCGATGGTCTCGATGCCGCCGATCCCTGAACCGATCGCCACCCCGATGCGTTCGGCGTTGGCGGGATGGGGCTCCAGGCCAGCGTCTTCGATCGCCTGGATCGCCGCCGCCATGCCGTAGTGGATGAACGGATCCATCCGACGAGCGTCCTTGGCCGGCAGGTAGGCGTCGAGATCGAAATCGCGGATCTCGCCAGCGATCTTGGCGCTGAAGCGCTCGCAATCAAAGGCCGTCAGCGGCCCGATGCCGCTGCGCCCGGCCTTGATCGCCGCCCAGGCCGTTGGCACATCATTGCCGACCGGGCTGATGGTGCCCAGCCCGGTGACGACGATTCGACGATCACCGCGCATGGGGATTCACCGCCGACGCTGCCGCTGTGGTGGGCGCGAAGCTGATCGAGAATAAACGCACGGCTTACTTGTCGACGTTGGCCTTGATGTAGTCGATGGCCTGCTGGACGCTGGTGATCTTTTCGGCGTCTTCGTCGGGAATTTCGCACTCGAACTCTTCTTCGAGAGCCATGACCAGTTCCACCGTATCAAGTGAATCGGCACCCAGGTCATCGACGAAGGATGCACTCGGAGTCACTTCTTCGTCCTTGACTCCCAGCTGCTCGATGACGATTTTCTTGACGCGATCTTCAATGCTGCTCATTGTATTCATCCTCTGAGGGGGTTGTTCCAAAGCCGCGCCATTGTAGGCAAGAATCCACGCCGTGACCAGTTGAAAGCAGGTGGAATTCGTAGTAGTCCGGCGGTCTTCGACGGCTTGGTTTTTGATGGAAAAAGCGTAATAACAACGCCTTATGCAATTTTCACTGGGTCAGCTCATGTACATACCGCCGTTGACGTGGAGCGTTTGCCCGCTGACATAGGCACTTCCCGGGCTGGCGAGGAAACCGACGCAGGCGGCCACGTCCTCGGGCGTACCCAGGCGACCGAGCGGAATTGTACCCGTTAGCCGCTCGCGCTGCTGCTCGTCCAGGGCTCGGGTCATGTCCGTGTCGATGAACCCCGGCGCAATGACGTTGGCGGTAATGCCCCGGGAGCCGACTTCATGGGCAATGGCGCGGCTGAAACCGGCCAATCCAGCCTTGGCCGCGCAGTAGTTCCCCTGACCCGGGTTGCCGGCGTAGCCAACGACGGAGGAAATATTGATGATCCGTCCAGTGCGCGCCTTGAGCATTCCTCGCAGGCAGGCTCGAACCATCCGCATCGCCCCGGTCAGATTGATCTCGATCACTTCATGCCAGTCTTCGTCTTTCAGGCGCATCAGGAGTTGATCGCGGGTGATCGCGGCATTGTTGACCAGCACCGTAATCGGTCCGGCGCGCTCCTTGACCTGCTCGACCGCCGCCAGCACCGCGTCGCCGTCGGCGACGTTCAGCACCAGTCCGTGGCCCGCTCCGAGCCGCTCGCTGATGGCATCGGCGCCAGCCTGTGAGGTCGCCGTACCGAACACCCTGCCGCCGAGCTGACGCAGGTGTTCCGCCGTTGCCTGGCCGATACCCCGGCTGGCACCCGTCACCAGCACGACCTGGTCGTCGATTCGATAAATGTCTTCCACGTTCATTGTTCTGCTCCCCGGCGGACCTGCCGCCAGCCTGGATCGATGGGTTTCAGGAATGGGCCGCCGAGCGCAAGGTCTCGGGGTCTTCGAGGGTCAGCCACTCCGTGTCGCGACTGATCCGTCGGCCCAGGCCGCTCAACACACGACCGGGACCGCACTCGGCGATTCGCTCGATGCCCTCGGCGATCATCTGTCGAATCGTCCCCGTCCAGCGAACGGGGGAATACATCTGAGCACTCAGCGCTTCGCGGATGGCGTCGGCCTGGTCGCGGCGAGCCACGTCGACGTTATGAAGGACCGAAATCCTGGGCGGCGCGATGGCAATCGACGCCAGAGACTCTTCCAGGGCCGCGGCGGCCGGTCGCATCAGGGCACAGTGCGAGGGCACGCTCACGGGCAGGATCACCGCGCGGCGGGCGCCGGCACTCTTGGCTTCGTGCATCGCGCGCTCGACCGCCGCGGCCTCGCCGGCGATCACGATCTGACCCGGTGAGTTGTAGTTTGCCGCAGCAACCACCTGCCCCTCGGCCACTTCCCGGCACAGGGCTTCGACGACTTCATCTTCCAGGCCGAGGATTGCGGCCATTGCGCCCTGCCCGACCTTGACCGCCGACTGCATGAGCTCGCCGCGGCGGGCGACGAGCGCCGTCGCATCGCGCAGGCTGATCGATTCGGCGGCGACGAGGGCCGCGTATTCGCCGAGGCTGTGACCGGCAAGCAATGACGGCGCTTCGCCGCCCTCCTGTTGCCAGGCGCGCCAGACGGCCACATCGGCCGCGAGCATCACCGGCTGGGTGATTGCCGTACGATTCAGCTGTTCTTCCGGACCACGGCTGGCCAGCGCCCAGAGGTCGAGGTCGAGGGCGTCGGAGGCCTCGTCGAAGGTGTCCCGGATCGACGCCGACCGTTCAGCCAGCGCAGCCAGCATGCCGACTGATTGAGAGCCCTGACCGGGAAAGATAAATGCGAGTTGATTCATGGCGTACCGAATCTCCGTCGATTGCGAGGCGCTGTGGGCAGCTGCCGCCGCTTGAGCGGGGCCTAGTAGGCGATCAGCGCCGCGCCCCAGGTGAACCCGCCCCCGAACGCTTCCAGGAGCAGTTTATCGCCGCGGGCGACGCGGCCGCTGCGGATCGCGACATCGAGTGCGAGCGGCACCGACGCCGCCGAGGTGTTGCCGTGTTTGTTGACGGTGACGATGACCTGGTCCATCGACATGTTGAGCTTCTTCGCCGTCGCCTTGATGATCCTCAGATTGGCCTGATGAGGGATCAGCCAGTCGAGATCGCTTTTTTCCAGCGCGTTCGCGGCCAGCGTCTCGTCGACGATGCGGCCCAGGGTGTTGACCGCCACCTTGAAGACCTCGTTGCCGCGCATCGTCACGGCCAGACCACCGCGTGGCTCGGCCTTGAAACCGCGGGAGACACCGACATCTGTTTTCAGCAGGTCGCCGTAACCGCCGTTGGCGTGGATATGGGTCGACAGGATGCCGGGCTGATCGTCAGCCACCAGTACGGCGGCGCCGGCCCCATCGCCGAAGAGAACGCAGGTCGAGCGGTCCGACCAGTCAAGCATGCGGGTCAGGGTTTCGGCTCCGACCACCAGGACGGTCCTGGCGTTGCCCGCCCGGATGAACTGATCGGCGATCGACAGGGCATAGAGGAAGCCGGAGCAGGCGGCATTGACGTCGAAAGCGCCGCATTCACCCGCGCCGAGTCGGTGCTGCAGCATGCAGGCCGTCGACGGAAAAACCACGTCCGGCGTCGTCGTACCGAGAATCAACAGATCGATATCGGCGGCGGTGATGCCTGCGGCATCCAGAGCGGCGCGCGCGGCATGCTCCGCCAGGTCGCAGGTGGTCTGGCCATCCGCCGCAATCCTGCGTTCCTCGATCCCGGTGCGGCTGCGAATCCAGTCGTCGTTGGTGTCGACGAGCGACTCCAGGTCCTTATTGGTCAGCACTCGTTCCGGGAGGTAGCTGCCGGTCGCGGCGATTCTGGCGTACTTCATAGGCGGAGTTTTTCCTGATCCCTAACGGGGATTCTCGTTGTCGTTCGATGCCCAGAGCTGACGTTCGAGTCGATTGACCAGATCCTGCCGGACCTCCAGCTCGGCCAGCTGTATGGCCCGGGCTACACCGCGGGCGCAGGCCCCACCGTGACTCTTGATCACGGTGCCGCGGACGCCCAGCATGGGAGCGCCATTATGCCGCGCCGGGTCGAGGCTGTCATGGAGGCGTTTCAGACGGGGTCTGGCGAGCAGGCCGGCCAGGGACCCGGCGAACTCATCCTTGAGCGACTCGAACAGCAGCCGCACCGCGCCCTCGGCGCCCTTCAGAAGGATGTTGCCGGCAAACCCATCGCAGACGACCAGGTCGACGGCGCCTTCGAAAACCTGATCGGCTTCGACGAACCCGGTGTAGTTGAGCGTGCGATCGCCCTGAATCAAATCAGCGGCCTGGCGCACGACATCCGGGCCCTTGCCGGGCTCGGTGCCGATATTGAGCAGGCCGATACGCGGCAAGCGACCCTCCAGCACCTGGAAGGCGACAGAACCCAGCTGGGCAAACTCGAACAATCGCGGCGCGTCGACGTTGACGTTGGCCCCCAGATCCAGCATCCAGACGGCGCGATCGGTGGTCGGCAGTGCCGAGAGCAGGGCCGGACGCTCGACGCCGGGCAGCATGCCAAGGAGGTGTCGCGCCAGCGCCATGAGCGCGCCGGTGCTGCCGCCGGCGACCACCGCGTCGGCGCGGCCTGCTTCCACTTCGGCGATGGCATTCCACAGGGTGCTGCCGCGGCCCCGACGAATGGCCGCCACAACGCTTGAATCGGGGGGCAGTACGCTTTCAGCGTCGACGACATCGACGCGGCGCCCCCAGCGGGCGCGACGATCATCACCGACGGCCTGAAGGGGGGCGATCAGGCGAAAGGCGGTGGACGTGTTGCCCGCCAGCACCTGATCGATCGCGTCGAAAACAACGCCCGGCGCGCCGTCTCCGCCCATTGCGTCAACGGCGATCGTGACCGGCTTGGAGACGTCCAAAGTGACAGCGGGGCGAGCTTAGCCCTGCAGCTCTTCTTCGTCTTCCTCATCGATGACCGGGGCCACATCCACCACCTGACGCCCGCGGTAGAAGCCCTCCGCTGAGACGTGATGGCGACGATGGGTTTCACCCGTTGCCGATTCTTCCGACAGGGTCGGACCGGACAGGCTGTCGTGGGAGCGGCGCATACCGCGACGCGATGGGGTCTTGCGACTTTTTTGAACGGCCATTGTTGTTTCTCCAGATACCTAAAGCACTATTTCGAATTCTTGCTCAATTTGTCCAGCGCTGCGAAGGGTCGGTGAGTGTCCCCAGACCCTTCCAGATCCGGCAGCGGCTCCGACGCCGGGTCTACCGGGACCAGAGGCAGGGCCAGCAGCACCTCTTCACCGACCAGATCCAGCAGCTCGAGGCGATGGTCCGGGCAGAGCCGCGCCTCGTAATCCTCGGGCAGCTCCGCTTCCTGTCTTTCGTCAGCGACGATGCCGACCTTCGAGCGGCTGGCGATGGCCTGGCGAAAGGTCGTCAGCGTGCGCTGGCACTGCAGGGTCACATCCCCTCGAACGGCAAGGTCGGCAACGATCTGACCCTGGCCGTCGAGGCCGAACGCGACCTCGAAATCGATCTCGCTGTCCTGACCCTTGACGATCATGCCGTCGAGCCGCGGCAATTCCTCGACCTCGACGCTTCCGCGGTACACGCGTTTGGCCTGTGCCGCTTTCTCGGTGTTGATCCAGTCGGGATAATCTCTCGACATAAGCCCGCCAGTATATCATTGAGTCATCACTCACAACAAGAATTGTCTTATGGATGACGTCCCTACGCCCGACCGCGCTCCGCCCCTGATTCTTGCCTCCGGATCCGTGTACCGGCGACAGATGCTGGAGCGTCTCGGCTGGCCCTTCGAGGTCGTGCCCGCAGATATCGACGAGACCCCCCTGGCCGATGAGGACGGCCGCGCGCTCGCCGTTCGGCTGGCGCAGGAAAAGGCGGCCGCGATTGCAGCGCAGCACCCCGGCGCATTGATCCTTGGCTGTGATCAGGTGGCAGACTGCGACGGCCGCTTGCTGGGCAAGCCCGGCTCTGCCGACCGAGCCCTGGAGCAGCTCCTTTACACCGCCGGCAAGGAAATCGTCTTCCACAGCGCCATGGCACTTCAGTTCGACGAGGCGCGCCTCGTCGAGTGCGTGCCCACGCGGGTGAAGATGAGAGCGCTGAGCGCGACGGACCTCCGGCACTACATCGACCGCGACAGGCCCTTCGATTGTGCCGGCGCGATGCGATCGGAGAGCCTGGGAATCGCGCTGACCGAATTCATCCGGAGCGACGATCCCACGGCACTGATCGGCCTGCCCATGATTCGCCTCACCGCCCTGCTCCAGCGCTTCGGCATCAACGTTCTTAAGCCCCAAGCAGCGGCCTCCAACTGAGACGACGCACCCGGCAGGGGCCTGTCCGCGCCGCCCTGGCAGGCAAGCCAGAGGCCGGGCGCTGGGGCGCTCGAATGTTACACTTGAGGCTCCGTACGCATGAGAATGGAGAAGGCCTGACATGGCGGCATCACCCCCATCGAACGAGCCACGCTGGGCGCACTGGCGACTCGACCATGACCTCGACGGCATCGCCTGGCTGACGCTGGACCACGCCGACGAGAAAGTCAATTCCCTCGGTACGCCGGTACTCAAGGAGCTCGAGGACATCATCAGCAGGCTCGAGTCCGACCAACCGACGGGCCTGGTGCTCATGTCGGGCAAGAAGAAAAGCTTCATCGTCGGTGCCGACGTGCGGGAGTTCGATCAGACCGACAAGGTCAGCGAACTCGAAGAACAGGTTCGGCGGGTCCACGGCCTGTTCCAGCGCATCGAAGACCTGAAATTTCCTACCGTCGTCGCTTTTGAAGGCTACTGCCTCGGTGGCGGCCTCGAGCTCTCTCTGTGCTTTGACTGGCGCATCGCCCTGGATGCAGATCACACGCGGATCGGGTTTCCGGAAGTCAACCTGGGCATTTATCCGGGCTTCGGCGGATCAGGCCGGTCCATTCAGGCCATGGGCGGTCTGCAGGCCATGCAGATCATGTTGATGGGGCGGATGCTGCGACCGCGTGCGGCCAGGGGGCTGAACCTGATCGATCAGACGGTTTCGCCCCACGGGTCACTTCACTGGGCGGCGCGCAACGCGGTGTTGAAGAAGAAGACGTCGAAGAAGCCCGGTCTCAGCGCTCGCGCCACGACCTGGGGACCGGTAAGAAAGTTTCTGGCCGGTCAGATGCGCAAGAAAACCGCATCGAAGGCCAACCCCGACCATTACCCCGCGCCCTACGAACTGATCGATGCCTTCGAAGCTCACGGCGATTCACAGGCAGCGATGATCCGCCTCGAGGCCGAAAAGATCCCGCGCCTGCTGGTTGGCGAGACCTCGCGTAACCTGCGCCGGGTCTTCAGGCTGATGGAGGGACTGAAGGATCAGGGCAAGCGCAGCGAGTTCAAGGCGCGGCGGGTGCATGTCATCGGCGCCGGCGTCATGGGCGGAGACATTGCCGCCTGGTGTGCCAGCCGCGGGCTGGAGGTGACGCTCCAGGATCGCGAGATGAAGTACATCGAGCCGGCCCTGAAGCGGGCCCGGGCCCTGTTCAAGCGCAAGCTGAAAAAGCCCGCGGCCGTCGCCGCCGCTCAGGGTCGCCTGATCGCCGATGTCGACGGCAAGGGCGTCGCGCGTGCGGACGTCATCATCGAGGCCATCTTCGAAAACCGCGAAGCCAAGCGAGAGCTGTTCGAGAAGCTGATCAAGGACCTCCAGCCCCACACGCTGGTGGCCACCAACACCTCGGCCATCCCGCTTGCCGAACTCGCTGACGTCTTCGATGATCCCGGTCGACTGATCGGCCTGCACTTCTTCAACCCGGTGGCGAAGATGCCCCTGGTCGAGATCGTCTACGACGACGCCTCCCACGCCGAGCGCGTCAACGACGGCTGCAGCTTTGCCACGCAGATCGGCAAGTTCGCCCTGCCCGTCACCTCCACGCCGGGTTTTCTCGTCAACCGCGTGCTCGCGCCCTACATGCGAAACGCCATGAAGATGCATCGCGAGGGGATTCCGAAGGAGGCGCTGGACAAGGCGGCGGAACGCTTCGGCATGCCGATGGGCCCCGTCGAGCTCGCCGATACGGTCGGCCTGGACGTCGGCATGGGCGTCATCGACACGCTGATGGGCGACCAGGCAGGTGAAGACCGCAAGATCCTCGAAGACATGGTCAAGGCCGGCAAGCTCGGCAAGAAGTCCGGCGAGGGCTTCTACCGCTGGGTCAAGGGCAAGCCCCAGCGCGACGCGGACGCCCACAAGGGCCACGATCTCGACGCGCTGGCTGAAAAACTGATGCAGCCCTACTTCGATGAATGTCGCGCCTGCCTCGACGACAAGGTGGTCGAGGATGCGGACCTGCTCGACGCGGGCATGATCTTCGGCACCGGCTTTGCGCCCTTCCGCGGTGGACCCATGCACTACCTGGCGTCGACCTCAGCACGATCGACAACCCCGAAAAGCACCAACAAGACCGAGACTGGCAGCGACAAGGAGGCAGGCCAATGAGTGATCATTCAACGCGCAGGATTGCCGTCGTTGGCGGCAGCCGCATTCCGTTCTGTCGCTCGAACAGCCTGTACGCCGACCAGACCAATCTGGACATGCTTGCGGCCGCTATTCAGGGCGTGACCGATCGCTTCGACCTCCACGGCAAAGTGATCGACCAGGTCGTCGCCGGTGCGGTCACTACCCACTCGAAGGACTGGAACCTGGCGCGCGAAGCCGTGCTGTCGACCAGCCTGTCGCCGCTGACCACGGGTATCACGATGCAGATGGCCTGCGGTACGAGCCTGCAGGCGGCGCTCATGGCGGGCGCTCAGATTGCCAGCGGCCAGATCGAGTGCGCCATCGTCGGCGGAACCGACACCACGAGCGACGCACCGATCGTCTTCCAGCGCAAATTCGCCCAGCGCCTGATCAAGCTGGGCAAGGCGCGCTCCCTCGGCCAGAAGCTTGGCGTTTTCAAGGGCTTCTCGCCCGCCGAACTCGCGCCCCAGCCGCCCCGGAACGGCGAGCCGCGCACGGGGCTGTCCATGGGGCAGCACTGCGAACGAATGGCCAAGACCTGGTCGATCAGCCGGCAGGAGCAGGACGAGCTGACCCTCGACAGCCATCGCAAAGCGGCGGCGGCCTGGGATTCTGGCTTCTTCGACGATCTCGTCACCAACCATAGTGGCGTCATTCGCGACAACATCGTTCGACCCGATTCGACCCTCGAAAAACTGGCCTCGCTGAAACCGGTGTTCGACCGCAAGAACGGCACGCTGACCGCCGGCAATTCGACGACCCTGACCGACGGTGCCGCCGCGGTGCTACTCGCCTCCGAGGACTGGGCAAAGGCAAACGATCTGCCGATCCTGGGCTGGCTCAGTCACGGGCGTGCGGCCTCGGTTGATTTCGTCGAACAGGACGAGGGCCTGCTGATGGCACCGACCGTGGCCGTCTCCGAAATGCTGACCGCGGCCAATCTGACGCTCCAGGATTTCGATTTCTATGAAATCCATGAGGCCTTTGCTGCCCAGGTGCTTTGCACCCTGAAGGCCTGGGAGTCGGAGCGCTACTGCCGCGAACGCCTGGGCCGGGACAAGGCCATGGGCGAAATCGATCGCGGCAAGATGAACGTGCGCGGAGGCTCGGTGGCCATCGGCCACCCCTTTGCGGCCACTGGCGCGCGGATTCTGGGCACGCTGGCCGCCATCCTCGAGGAAGCTGGATCAGGCCGGGGCTTGATTTCCGTCTGCACCGCCGGCGGCATGGGCGTCAGCGCGATCGTCGAGCGCGACTGATCCCCTCCCTGCCCGGCGGCGAGCCTGTCGCCGCCGGGTGTTGCTAGCGCGTCACGGCCATCGGAAGCCGGTGCGGACGGCGCGTGTCAGGCGGCCAGGCTGCCCAGCCAGAGGCTCAGGCCCGGGAACCAGGTAATCAGCAGCAGGGCAATCAAGAGCAGGCCCAGGAAAGGCAGCGTCGCGCGATAGACCTTGAGAATATCGTCGCCGAAGCGATGGCTGGCGAGAAACAGATTGATGCCCACGGGCGGCGTGCAGTAGCCGATCTGAAGATTGGCCAGAAAGATGATGCCGAGGTGGACCGGGTCAACGCCGAAGGCCAGCGCAATCGGGATGATCAGCGGGGCAAGAATGACCAGCGCCGCAAAAATATCGAGGACCATGCCGGCGACCAGAAGCACCAGGTTGATCAGCATGAGAAACACGAACTTCGAATCGATCAATGGCGTGACCCACGCCAGTAGCTTCTGCGGGATCTGGGCATCGATCATCGCGTTGGTCGAGGCCAGGGACATGCCCAGAATGATCAAGATGGCACCGACCAGCATCATCGCCTCGCTGATGATGGCAGGCAGTCGCCGGAAAGCGATTTCCCGTCGAAGGAGGACCAGGGTAATCAACACCCAGACCGCGGTCACGACGGCGGCCTCGGCCACGAGAAGCCAGCCGGAGTAGATCCCGCCCAGGACGACGAAGGGCAGCGGCAGCTCCCAGATGATTCGCCGTCCAGCTTCCCAGACGCTCAGGGGTGACGTCGGCCTCGTCGAGGTTTGCGGCGTTTCGATGCTGCGCTGCTGCCACATGGACCAGGCGGCCAGCAGCACGATCATCAGCAGCCCCGGCAGGATACCGGCCAGAAAGAGATCGTTGACGCCGATGCCCTCGCCCGGCGCGACCTGCTGGGCGACGACGGCATAGAGGATCAGGGGCAGGGACGGAGCGAACAGCACGCCAAGGCTCGATCCCGTGGTGACCATGCCGAGCGCGAAGCGTCGTTCGTAGCCGGCCTGGATCAAGGCGGGCAGCATCAGACTGCCCAGAGCGATCACGGTGATGCCAGACGCGCCGGTGAACGCCGTCATCAGTGAGAACATCACCAGACCAAGAATGGCCAGGCCACCCGGCAGCCAGCCCAGGGCGGCGTGGGTGAAGTCGACCAGACGCTGCGGCGTGCGGCTCTCCGCCAGAAGGACGCCGGCAAAGGTGAACATGGGGAGCGCGATCAGGACCGGCAGATCGCCGATCCGCTGGAACTCCATCGGCACGAGCATCAGGGACAGCTCGAGATCGATGAAGCCGGCGAAGGCGCCGATCGCGATCACGGCAAACAAGGGGACGCCGATCAGCGCCAGCACTATGAGTAGGACGACGGTCATGGTCGAGACGGGCGCGCCGCGTCTCCCTGCTCCAGGCCGGCGTCAAGGCCCGACGGCGGCGAGGTCCGCGGTCCTCGAGGTGACAGGCAGATCAGTCCGAAGCGCAGGCCCATGAGGGCAAAGCCGATGGGCACGATCATCTGGACGACCCACACGGGCACGGTCAGGAAGGCGGTCGCGCCAAAGCTGGCCTCGATCGCCACCATCTCCATGCCGTACCAGCTCATGACGCCACAGACCGCTGCGGCAATCAGGTAGGCCAGTCGATTGATCCAACCAAGCCAGAAGGTCGGAAGCCAGTGCTCGATCAGATTGATCCGGATGTGGCGCAGCTGACCGGCTGCCATGATGCCGGCGACCATTGCCAGCCAGAGCACCATGGAGCGCATGACGCCGTCCGCCCAGGGCAGCGCCGTTCCGAGGTTGCGCATCACGATCTGGACAAGCCCCAGGCCCATCAGACCGAGCAGCAACAGCGTCAGAAGCGCGGATTCGAGGCGCCGCAGACCCTCGGACAGCAGAGCAAAGGCTTCGCCGAGCTGCTCATGGAGCCGCACGCATGGCCTCCAGGTCCTGGAGCATGGCGTCGAGGTGAGGAATCTCGATACGACCGCGGTCCAGAAGGTCCTGCAGCGTTGCATCCGCCTCGCGGCGCCAGGTCTCCACCTGTTCTGTCGTTGCGGGATCAATGGCGATGCCCTGGGACAGCAGGGCTTGCCGCGCCTGTTCGTTTTCCGCCAGGTTGCTGTCTTCCAGCGCCTGCATCGTGTCGGCGAATACCGCCAGCAGCGCGTCGCGATCCGTGGCGGCGAGGCGATCAAGGCTTCGAGGGTCAAAACCGATGGTCCCGCCGGTCATGAGCACCGGCAGATCCAGCATATGGCGAGCGCGCGTGTGCCACTGGAGAATGATTGCACCGGAGGTGGTGCTGGCAAAGGTATTCAAGGCGCCGGTCTGGAGCGCGGTGTAGACCTCGGCCAGGGGCAGCGGCACGGGGCTGACGCCGAGGCGCTGCAGGGTCTCGTGCGAGAGAAGATCGTCGGGTTGGACCCACACGCGCCAGTCCGTATCCAGGGCCTGAGGCTCGGGGAAGGGATCGCGGCCGAACAGGTAGGCGAATCCGCCGAGGGCGATGCCCGGAATCACCAGGCCGCCCTCCTCCAGGGCGGTGAGGATCAAGGGGTCGTAGGTGGGCCGGAGCGCCTGGATTTCGTCCACGCTGTCGAAGACGAACGGCAGGGAATAGAGATTGACGGCACCGCTGATCGAGACCAGATCGCCGAGGGTGAAGGCCCCACCGTTGAGCTGACCGAGGCGCATGCGGCGAAAGATCGCCGTCGCGTCGCCCATGACGCCGCCGGGGTAGTAGCGGATCGTTACGCGACCTTCGGTTCGCTCCTCGACGGCATCGGCGGCTTCGTTGAGGGCGTTCATCCAGCTCGAGCCGTCAGGTGCCAGGGTGGCAATCTTCAGTTGTTGCGCACTCAGGGGAGCGGCGATCAGCGCAGCAAGAAGGGCGACGTATGGAAGGAGGCGGTCGGTGGTCAAGGGCTTCATCAGTCGAATATTGCCTCTGTCTGTTCGTACAGGGTTTCGGCCCGATGTCTTGCCACAGCATTGCTGAGGCGGTAATCGGGGGCATCGGTGTCACTGTCGATGACCGACCGCAGGAGGTCCACGTAGAGCTCGCGGTCGAAGGTCAGGCGTGCATAGGAGTCGGCCATGAGAACGTTGATCAGTAGATTCTCGCCGTCGGTGATGGCCTGCGCCCGCTCGAAATATCGACGGGCCTTTTCCGGCTGCCCGCCGGCGGCCGGCGGGCGCTGGGAATTCAGAACCGCCAGGTAAAGCCAAACGGCCCCGTCGTCATGATCGGGATCGGTCTTGGCCACCCAGGCCAGCAGGCGCTCGACTCTCGGCAGGTCACCAAGGGCAAGATAGTCCGAAGCGTTCGCGTCGATCCAGCCGGTCCAGGTCGTGGCCAGAATGTAGAGGGGGTCGAGATCGCCCGACTCGAGCTCCTCGATGCGCTGGTCGAAGGCATCGAAATCGAGCCGATCAAGGCCGCACAGGCGTTCCGACGCCAGGCAGGCACCCTCGCGCGCATGGTCGAGCGCCCGTGCGTTGAGACGCTGATAGCGTTCGCCCTCGTCGGCAAACAGCGCGGCATAGGTACCGGTCAGGCGGGCCGTGCTCAGGCGCAGGCTGGCAGACTCGGGACTGCCGTTGATGCGTGCCTCTAGCAGCAGCAGGTAGGCCGGCAGGCCGTCGGACACGAGGGTCGGGTCGTCGTACTCGCGGATCGCTGTTTCAAGGTCATCGGCAAACTGCTGTGTCGCCCGGTCGATGATGCCGGCGCAGCCGACCAGGGACAGCAGCGCGACGACCGTCGCCACGTCGCGCAGCCCTCTCACGGCGCTCGCACCACGAGACCGGCCGCCTCGGCGGTGTTCTGCATCAGCGTGGCCACGGTCATCGGTCCGACCCCGCCGGGCACCGGCGTGATCCAGGCGGCGCGTTCAGCGGCCCCGTCGAAATCCAGATCGCCCCGGAGTCCCCCCTCGGGCTTGCGCGAAATCCCGATATCGACCACCACGGCGCCCTCGGCAATCCAGGCCGGATCGATGAGGTCGGGTTTTCCTACCGCGACGCAGAGCAGCTCCGCACGTCGGACGTGCTTTTCCAGATCCTGGGTAAATCGGTGGGCAACGGTGACGGTGGCGCCGGCCAGCAGCAGCTCCAGGGCAAGCGGGCGACCGACGATATTCGATGCGCCAACGACGAGGGCATCCCTGCCCTTGGCGTCGATCTGATAGGCGTGCAGGAGGGTCATGACGCCGCGCGGCGTGCAGGGCCGGAGGCCCGGATTGCGCAGGGCCAGGCGTCCCATGTTGACCGGATGGAAACCGTCGACGTCCTTGTCTGGGTGGATTCTCTCGGTGACCAGACGCTCATCGAGATGACGCGGCAGTGGAAGCTGAACCAGGATGCCGTCCGTCTCATCGCACTCGTTGAGCTCGTCGATCAGCGCCAGGAGCTCGCCGCGTCCGACGCCCAGAGGAAGGCGATGGCTGAAAGAACGAATGCCCGCTCGTTCACAGGCCTTGATCTTGTTGGCCACGTAGACTTCCGAGGCGGGGTCGTCGCCGACCAGGACAACGGCCAGTCCTGGCGGACGCTCGCCGTGGCGACTGTGGGCATCGACAGCGCGTCGTACGTTCTCGATCAGACGAGCCGCCACCTGACGACCGTCCAGAATTTTTTCGTCTTGAGAGCTCACGTTCGCGACATTGTACTTGCTAGCGGGTAGGATTGAGGGTCAAGATTGAACGCTGGTCGACAGGTGAAACCGAACATTATGAATCTTTATAACTACACTTTTGCTGCACTCGGCGGCGGTCCCCTGCCGCTGGAACGCTTCCGCAATCAGCCGATCCTGTTTGTCAATACGGCATCCGAGTGTGGTTTTACCCCGCATTACGCCAAACTGCAGCAGGTCTATCAGGACTACTCCCAGTCGGGTCTGGTCGTGATCGGCATGCCCTGCAATGATTTCGGCGGCCAGGAACCGGGCAGCGAGGAGGAGATCGCGCAGTTCATCGAGGACAACTACCAGGTGACTTTTCCGATGACCGCCAAGTACTCCTGCATCGGCATCGACGCCCATCCGATGTTCAAGGACCTGGCGCAGGAACACGGTGGCGACATCCTCCCCCGCTGGAACTTCCACAAGTACCTTTTCAATCGAAAAGGCGCACTGGTCGAGCACTGGCCGGCCCAGACGCCGCCCGATGATCCCGCCGTGACGCACCAGATCACGCGCAACCTGCAGTCCTGGTCGCTCTAGCCGCAGGGCCGAAGCGTCGACCCCGAAGCTGGGGGCTCAGCGCCGGGATTTCTTCTTCCGCCCGAGGGTCTTCAAGCGCTTGCGCTTCTGGACCTGGCGCGGCGTCAGCTTGTTCTTGCGGCCCGCATAGGGATTATCGGAATCCTTGAAGATCAGGCGCACCGGTAGCCCCGTCAAGTCGAACTGGCGCCGGAAGCAGTTGATCAGGTAGCGCCGATACTGCTCCGGGACCTGGGCCGTTCGGTTGCCGTGAATGATGAAGCGGGTCGGAAACGTGCCGCCGCTATGGGCATAGCGCAGCTTCGGCGTCGCGCGCTTGCCCCCCGGCGGTGAATGGGCCTCCACGGCCCGCCGCAGGCATCGCGTCAGCCCCGAGGTCGGAAACTCCTGGCGCGCACAGTTGAAGACGTGGTCGATGGCGTCGGTCAGTTCCCCCAGCCCGCTGCCGTGCAGGGCGGAGACGGTGACGACCGGTGCAAAACCCGTGAAATCCATTCGCTCGGCCATCGCCACCAGCAGCTGTCGGCGCTGCTTTTCATCAAGGGCGTCCCATTTGTTCAGCACGACGATCAGAGCCCGACCCGCATCGATGACGTGACCTGCCAGCCTGGCATCCTGTTCGGTGACGCCGTCGATGGCATCGACCAGCAGACAAACGATCTGTGCCTGCTCGATCGACTGGAGCGCCTTGATGGTACTGAATCGCTCGATACCCTCGTGGCTGCCTCGCCGGCGCCGAATGCCTGCCGTATCCACCAGATGCAGCTTGAGTCCGTCGCGGTCGACGCGCGCATGGATCGGGTCTCGCGTGGTGCCTGCCACGGGGGTTGCCAGCGCCCGTTCCTCGCCGGCGAGACGATTCAGCAGCGTTGATTTGCCGGCATTGGGCCGGCCGATCAGCGCAAGGCGGATGACGCCATCGGGCTGCGCTTCGACGGGCTCGGGCGGCGGCAGCGCCGCCTCGACAAAGCGCGCCAGGCGATCGATGCCGCGGCGGTGGCTGGCGGCGATCAGCTGGGCTTCGCCCAGCCCCAGCTCGGAGGCATCGGCCAGGGCCTGTGCTTCTGACAGACCATCGGTCTTGTTGACGGCGTGGATGAGTGGCTTGTCGAGGGCGCGCAGCCAGCGAGCAATCCCCATGTCGTCCGGCGTGATGCCGGCTCGCGCGTCGGTGACGAAGACGATCACATCGGCCTCGTCGGCGGCCAGGCGCGTCTGGCGCTGGGCGCCGGACAGCACTTCATCGTCAGAATCCTCAAGACCGCCCGTATCGATGAGGATGACGCCGCGTTCATCCAGATGAGCGCGGCCATAGATGCGGTCACGCGTCACGCCCGGGAAATCGGCGACGAGCGCATCGCGGGATCGAGTCAGCGCATTGAACAGCGTCGACTTGCCCACGTTGGGTCGTCCAACGATGGCGACGATCGGCAGCCCGCTCATGGTCTGGCGTCGGAGCTCAGTTCGACACGGTCCAGGCGCTCAACGTGCCATCCTCGTCGAGGACGTAGAGCAAATCGCCGAGCACCAGCGGCGCGGCAGCGGGCGCCTCGTCGAGGACGCGCTCGCGGCCCACGAAGTCGCCGCTGTCCTGATCATAAGCGTGCAGGTAGCCCTCGAAGTCGATAACGATGAGGTAGTCCTGGAAGAAGACCGGGCGGGTCAGATCGCGACGGAGAAGGCGATCGTCGGACCAGAGGGCCGAGCCGTTGCGGCGGTCGACCAGCCAGACCGTGTCGTCGCCGTCGACGGCCGCCAGCGTGGTGCGCTGGAGGCTCAGGCCGCTGAACGAGGACAGGTCCTCGACCCAGAGAATCCGGCCTGATTCAACGGCCAGGGCCGCCGTGCGATCAGCATAGGTGGCCACGTAGAGATCGGTTCCGACGATGACCATCGGCCCGTCGATGTCGGCGAGTCGATCGAGCTCGCTGCGGCCTTCCGGGATCCCGACTCGCTGTTCCCAGTTCAGGACGCCGTCGGCGACGTCGAGGCTGACCACGGTGCCGTCGTCATAGCCGATGAACACCTCGCCGCCTCGAGCGAGGGGGTCGCTGTTCCCGCGCAGAGTCAGCAATGGAATGGAGCGATCATAAACCCAGAGCCTGGCGCCGTCGGCGCGATCGAAACCGAAGGTCCGACCGTCGATGGCGCGAGCCACGACGATGCCGTCATGGAGGATGGGAAAGGACAGCAGCTCGGAGGAAAGCGGCGCTCGCCAGCGTTCCTGTCCGCTCTGCCGATCCAGGGCAACGAGCTCTCCGTCGAAGGTACCGATAAGAAGGAGGTCCTCGTAGACCGCCGGGCCCGCGGACAGGGCCATTTCCGTTTCGAATTCCCGAACGATGTCGCCGCTGCTGGCGTCGACCGCCGTGATCTGCCCCTCATGGTCGGCGACCCAGATCTCACCCCCGCTGAGGAAGGGGCGAAGGGCGGCCAGGCGCTTGGCTCGACCGTCCCCCGTATCGACGGACCAGCGTTCGCTGAAGGCGATGCTCGGCTGGAATTCGATCAGCTCCGCCGGCGGCAGGAGATCCGTGTCGGTGCTGAACCAGTCCCGCAGGGTCTGGCATCCGGCGAGGGAAAGAACCAGAACAGGAATCAGCGCGAGGCGGATTCCAGTCCTCATGAAGCATCCTCTTCGAGCCCCGGACCCGTGGCGTCGAGTTTAATCTGAATAAGGCTGCGCCCCACCCCTTGACCGACGAGATTGTCCAGCGCCTCCCGATAGGCAAGCCGCGCCTCATCAAGATTCCCCTGGGACATCAGAATGTCGCCGCGGACTTCAGCCCAGGCGCCCCTGAAGCCTTCGGGCGCCTCACCGCTGATGAGATCGAGCGCTGCCGCGTGATCGCCCTGAGCATGGAGAACGCGCGCCAGACGCGTCGTCGTCATCGGATGCACCGAGGTGAGGTCAGCGTTGTCGAGGATCTGGCGGTACAGATCGGCGGCCGGATCGAGCCGTCCATCTTCGACGTAGGCACCGGCCATGATCAGGCTGGCGAGGCCACTGTAGGGGGAATCCCCCACGGCTTCCTGCATGGCCTGGAACTGCTCCTCGGCGAAGTCCAGCCTGCCGGCTTCGACTTCATCGCGAATCACCGAGTAGTAGTCCGCGGCGAGCAGCGCCGCCGCCGACTGCTGACCCTGCCAGTACTGGAACCCGAAGATGCCGCCAAAGGCCAGCACCAGTCCCGTCACGATGGACGCACCGTACTCGCTGAGCCACGAGCGAACGCGTTCGCCCTGTTCGTGTTCGTCGTAGAGTTCTACTGCCATGATGTCCTCTGTTTAGCGCCAGGCCGGTTCGACACGCCCGGCGTCAGTCATTGTTGATTGTCGAAAAGGAAAAGTCAGTCGCCGACCGACGGGTCGATTCTTGACCCGATCCAGCCCGCCAGTTTATCAAGTTCGACCGTCTCCTGAACAGCCTCATCCGCGCGCATGTCCTTGACCTGGGCAACACCCTGCGCCAGCTCGTCCGGCCCCAGCACGATAGCGAAGCGCGCACCGCTGCGATCTGCTCGCTTGAACTGCGCCTTGAAACTGCCCCCGGCCAGCGAGGCGGCAAGGGTCAGGTGGGGAAGCTCGGCTCGCAGTTGTTCCCCGATACGGAGCATGTCGGCGGGATCGACCCGGCTGACGATAAAGGCATCGGGCGTTTGATTCACGGTCCTGCCCGCGGCTTCGAGGAGGCCGATCACGCGCTCGATGCCCATGGCGAAGCCGATGCCGGGTGTCGCCTTGCCGCCCTGCATTTCGACGAGGTCATCGTAGCGGCCGCCGGCGCAGACCGTCCCCTGGGCGCCGAGATCGCCGCTGACCCACTCGAAAACCGTTCGGCAATAGTAGTCGAGGCCGCGAACGAGGCCCGTGTTGACGCGGTAGGGAATAGCGAGGGCGTCGAGCATTCGGAGAACATCATCGAAGTGCGCCTGCGCCTCCTCTCCGAGATGGTCCGACAGCCGCGGCGCATCGGCCATGATGGCCTGGGTCGCCGGGTGCTTGCTGTCGAAGATTCGCAGGGGATTCCGCTCGAGTCGGCGCTGGGAATCCTCATCGAGCTCCGCCCTGAAGGGCTCGAGGTAGTCCAGCAGCAAAGCGCGATAGCGCTCTCGGTCCGCCTTGTCGCCAAGCGTATTGATCTGGAGTTCGACGCGATCGCGCAAGCCCAGGGCTCGCCAGATCTGCTCGACCATCAGAATCAGCTCGACATCCGTGGCCGCCGATTCAAGCCCGAAAACTTCGGCGCCGAACTGGAAGAACTGCCGCTGGCGACCTTTCTGCGGTCGCTCATGCCTGAACATCGGTCCCGCATACCAGACCTTGAGTCCCGGCGTATGCAGCAGGCCGTGCTGGATCGCCGAGCGCACGACGCCGGCCGTCCCCTCCGGCCGCAGCGCGAGCAGGTCCTCGTTGCGATCAGGAAAGGCGTACATTTCCTTTTCCACCACGTCGGTGGTCTGGCCGATCGCACGGGTAAAGACCTCGATGTTCTCGACGATGGGAGTGCGAATCTCGCGAAAATCGTATCGCGTGGCGATCGACCGCAACTCGCGCTCCAGCCACTGCCAGACGGGCGAGTGGTCCGGAAGCACGTCGTGCATGCCACGAATGGATTGAAGTTTGTTCATTTCGCCCTGGTGTCTATCAATGCGAAGCGCCTGGCCGGCCAAGGGATCGGCGGCGGACGCCGGAGTTTCGTGCCGGCAAATGGCCCCGACAAGGGGGCGGCAGCCGCCCCGGCCTAGCGCCGGATGAGGCCGTCTTCGGTAATCCTGAGCTGTGCCACGTCGCCGCGATCGTCCCCGTCGAACCGCAGTCGCTCGCCGTTGACGATCAAATCGACGGCATTGGCGCGGCCGAGAAGAATGTTCAGCGGCGGCTGAGCTTGGTAGATTCGTTCCTGATCAGCGCGCAGCAGATCGTACTCGAGCCGTTCGTCATCGCCGGCGCTGATTTCGACCCAGCTGTCGGCAAGGAGGCGCAGCGTCAGGGTGATCTGGGAGGGTTCGGCTTCCGGCGCTGCCAGCGGGGCGTCCTCGACACCCACCGCGCCGGTCGAGGCCGACGCCTCCGGCGCCTCGGCGCTGCGCACCGGGCGGATCGAGGTCAGGGGCATGGCCGAGGCGGTCACCGGCCGCTGCTCGTTCTGTGGGACCGACGCGGTCGCGTCGGCCACCGAGGATTCGTCGCCGGCCAGCGGCAACAGCGCCGGTCGATCGACGTCAGCAGCGGATCGATCGGCCTCGAAGAGCCCCGCACCGGTATTCAGGTAAACGATAACCAGCGGTGGCACAATTGCAATGGTTGCAATGAGATAGCTTGCCAACTTCATGTACTTGTCGAAGCGAAAGCGCGGCCTTCTGACCGGCAGCACCTCGGTCAGGGCCGGCGGAGGATCATCCCTGAGCCCCGCCGCCAGCTCGTTCTGGTCCAAGCCGAGGACGGACGCATAGCTGTTGATGTAGCCGCGCCGATAGATCGGGGCCAGCCGCTCCATCCGGCCAGCTTCGAGATCATCGAGGAGATGCACGGGCAGATGCAGCTGCGCGGCAACGGTTGCTCGCTCCATTCCCTGCGCTTCTCTCGCCTGCCTTAATCGCTGGCCGATCGACAGGAATCGTTCTGACTGGGTCGTGCCGTCGGCATCGGCGGCGCCACGCTGAGATTCTGTTGCCATCGAGGGGGTGTCAGGAGTCATTGCGAGTCAATCGCCTCATCTGTTCGGTTTCCGGGCTTGTCGGAAAATCGCGCTCCAGCAGCTCCGCGTAACGATCCGCCTCGCGGTCGTTGCCGAGGTCGGACTCGATCTGAAAGCCCAGCAGGAACGTCGCTGCTTCCGCCAAACCGCCGGCCTCCAGCCGCTGCAAAAAAGCGCGTGCCCGAAAGGAATCCCCTTGTTCGAAGTAGATTTCTGCAAGATTGTAGAGCGCGTCTGGATTGCCTCCGTCCACGTTCAGGGCTTCCCGAAGGTAGTCGATGGCTTCCTGGCGGCGGCCCGCCCGTCGAGCACAGGAGCCCGCGTTGGCCAGGGCCACCTCCGGCGTCGCATAGAACGGATCCTGAATGGCGCGTCGAAAGTGCCTGTCGGCGCCGCTGAATTCGCCCTGCCGGCAGAGATACACCCCGTAGGCATTCTGGACGCCGCCATCGTTGGGCGCCAGGCGATCGGCCGCGCGATAGTGCCGCTCGGCGTTGCGGTCATCACCGAGCCGCTCGAAGAGCAGCGCCAGGGCAAAATGTGCCGGGACGTGGCCGGGATCTTCGACGACGGCAATCTGCAGCTTTTCCAGGGCCACCTGCAGCTGTCCGCGCTCGAGGTAGCCGATGCCCAGACGCGTGTTGATTTCTGCGGCGCGAACGGGACTGGTGCTATTCAGACCCGAGCTGCCGCGTTCAGCGGTCGGTCGGGTCGATGTGTTCGAGCTCGCGCAGGCCGCCGTCATCAATATCAGAGCGATGATGAGCGATCGAGCGATTGAAATCACGCCGGTAACGCCTGCCGCGCGAGTTGTTCCTGCACCGTTCGACGACGCTCGCTTGGACTGAGCAGCTTGCCGACCAGCTGACCGCAGGCTGCGTCGATGTCTTCACCGCGAGTCTTGCGAACCGTCGTGATGATTCCGGCGGCACGGGTGATCTTCTGGAATTCGTAGATCGCCTCTGGCGACGAGGGTCGGAATGGCGTTCCCGGGAACGGATTGAAGGGAATCAGGTTGATCTTGCAGGGCAGACCGTTCAGAACTCTGACCAGGCCCTTCGCCTGGGCCCGACCGTCATTGACACCGTCGATCATGGTGTATTCGAAGGTCACCGTCCGCCGCTTGTTGCCCCGAACGTAGCGCTTGCATGCCTCGAGGAGGTCGCTGACCGGATACTTTCGGTTGAGGGGCACGAGCTTCGAGCGCAGCTCATCATCGGGGGCATGGAGCGAGACTGCCAGGGCGAATTCGACACCGCCGGCAAGCTGATCGAGTCCGGGAATCACCCCGGCCGTCGAAATCGTCACGCGGCGAGCGGCGAGGCCATAGGCCAGGTCGTCACGCAGCAGGTTCAGGGCAGGCTGCACGCCGTCGAGATTCAGCAAGGGCTCTCCCATGCCCATGAACACGACGTTTGTGACGCGTCGCTCACCGAAACGGCCGCTTTCAAGCTCGCGCACGGCATGAAAGACCTGGCCGATGATTTCCGCCGTCGAAAGGTTCCGCTTGAAGCCCTGGGTGGCAGTCGAGCAGAAGGTGCAGTTGAGCATGCAGCCGACCTGCGATGAGATGCACAGTGTTCCGCGCTGCGCCTCCGGGATGAACACCGTCTCCACCGCGCTGCCGCCGTTGACCGCCAGCAGCCATTTGATCGTCCCGTCGTCGCTGAGTTGCTCTCGAATCACCCGGGGCCGCGAGATCGTGGCCAGGGCTTCGAGGCGGTCTCTGAGCTTCTGCGAGAGGTCGGTCATCTCGGCGAATTCGGTGACTCCACGCTGGTGGATCCACTGGAGAATCTGGCGCGCGCGAAAGGGTTTCTCGCCCTGCTGGACGAAAAACCCTTCCAATCGTTCCCGGTCAAGCCCGAGAAGATCGAGTCTTTCTGCTTCAACCACAGACATTTAGCGCGCTTCGCTGAGAAGAACTGTCAATCAACGCGAGTATATCTCATCCTCACCAAAGAAAAAGCGGATCTCTTCAGCGGCGGTCGCCTCGGCATCCGAGCCATGCACAGCGTTGGCGTCGATGCTGCTGGCAAAGTCGGCGCGAATCGTTCCAGGCGCAGCCTGCGCCGGATCGGTCGCTCCCATCAGTTCGCGGTTGCGAGCGATGGCATCTTCGCCTTCCAGGACCTGAATCATGACCGGACCGGAGGTCATGAACTTGACCAGATCGCCAAAGAAGGGCCGTTCGGCGTGCACCGCGTAGAAGCCCTCAGCCTCGGCCTGGCTGAGATGCTTGAGCTTGGCGGCTGCGATCTTCAGGCCGGCGCGCTCGAAGCGAGTGTAGATTTCACCGATCACGTTCTTGGCGACGGCATCGGGCTTGATGATGGACAGTGTGCGCTGCATGCGAACTCCAGATTGTCAGAATAAAGTACTGGTTATTGGTCGACCGGACCCTCTCTCTCCCGTATCCCCTGGCCTGGCCGCTCCTTCGATACACCGCCAGCGCCAGGACCCGGTAGATGATCCAGCCTCGAGAAAAACAACTCACCATTGTATCGGCTTCACACTCCGAAGTCAGCTTGTTTGCACGCTCCGGGGCTGTCTTCGGCCTCCTCAGTCGGCGACGAGGGAGGACACGAGATGCTGAATGTTGAGCTGCGCCTGAACCCGCCCACGGAATCGATTGATCTCGAGACGGAATGTGACGTGGAGGGGGTTCGGCAATTCCTGGTGGCATAGCGCGCCGGCTCGGAAGGCGATCGCATCGAGCACCGGCCCGCCGCTCTGGGGGCGCAGACGCATCTTCAGGTGGGAGCCACCGACGATTCGACGATCGATGATCTCGAAATGACCGTCGAAGAGCGGCTCGGGCCAGGATTGCCCCCAGGGCCCGGCAGCGGCCAGGGCCTCGGCCGCTTCAACGGAGAACTCCCGGTCGCTCAGCGGTCCGTCCGTGTCGACCCGTTCGAGGCCGAACTCGACATCGTCCAGCTGCTGGCCCAGGGCATCGCGGAAGCGATCGAGGTGACCGGCGGGCAGCGTCAGGCCCGCAGCTCGGGCGTGGCCGCCGAATCGATCGATCAGGCCCGGGTGCGCGACGTCAATATCGACGAGCAGATCGCGCATGTGCACCCCGGCCGGGCTCCGGGCAGAGCCCTTCAGCTCCCCTGCCCCGCTCTCGCCTGGCGCAAAGGCGATGACGGGTCGCTGAAATCGCTCCATGAGTCGCCCGGCCACCAGACCCACCACACCCTGGTGCCAATCCTCATCGTGAACGCAGATCGCCTTGGGAATCGAGTCAACGTCCTCGCCCAGGCGCTTGCCCAGTTCCTCGGCCAGGGCTTCGGCCTGGCGCTCGGCCGCCTCCTGCATGTCTGCCTGGATGGCCTGGCGTTCGGCGTTGAGCTGGTCCAGCTGCCTGGCATAGGACCAGGCCGACTCCTCGCTATCGGCCAGCAGGCAGCGGATTCCGATGCCCATGTCGTCCAGTCGGCCGGCCGCATTCAGTCTCGGCGCGGCGGCAAAACCCAGATCCGACGCGTCGATGAAGCGCAGATTGCGCCCCGCCAGCTCGAGGATGGCCGCAATCCCTGGACAGAGACGCCCCGCTCGCATGCGCGACAGCCCCTGATGGACAAGCCGGCGATTGTTCTCGTCGAGGGGCACGAGATCGGCCACCGTGCCCAGCGCCACGAGGTCGAGCCAGGCGTCGAGCCTGGGCTCGGCACGGTCCTTGAACCAGCCGGCATCCCGCAGCCGGGCCCGCAGAGCCATCAAGGTGTAGAACATCACCCCAACCCCCGCCAGCGCGCCGGACGGGAAGGGATCGTTCTCGAGGTTGGGGTTGACCAGCGCATCGGCATCGGGGAGCTGCGCGCCCGGCAGATGGTGATCGGTCACGATGACGCGAATGCCCTTCGATCTGGCCAGGGCAACCCCTGATATGGAGCTGATGCCCTGATCGACGGTGATCAGCAGGTCCGGATGGGTTGGTGCGATTTCCTCGACCAGCGTGTCGCCGAGGCCGTAGCCGTGGCGGAACCGGTCCGGCACGACCCAGTCCACGTCAACGGCGCCCATCGCTCTGAGCGCTCGAACCGCCAGCGCCGTGCCCGTAGCACCGTCCGCGTCGAAGTCGCCGACCACGACGATGCGCTGCTGGCCGCGAATCGCCTCCTCGATGAGTCGGGTGGCCTTGTCGAGTCCGCCGAGCGTCGGCGGCAGTAATCGATCCAGGCGATAGTCCGGCAGTCGGTCGAGTCCGCGGCCGGCCAGAACTCGGGCAACGACCGGGTGCACCTGATCGAAGTTGACCCGGCCGGGCGAGCGCCGACGGATGGCTACGGAGCGAATCATCGGACCCAGAAGCGCCAGACATCGACGGGGCGGACCCGATAGACGACTCGCCGACTGGCCAGTTCGAGCGCGTCGATTCGGCCCAGCGCGAGACGCTGCCAGAGGGGGCGAAGCAGCTCGCTCAGCGCCACGATCGCGCGATCGGCGGAGTCCTCGGGTGCGGGCGCCCAGCGGTACAGCGTGCCGTCCGGCACCCCGCTCTCTGCAGGGGAATGGGATAGCTCGAGCCAATCAGCCAGCTCGCGCAGGCCGTCGCCGTCACCGATCAGATGGCTGATTCGCGCCGCGGGCCGCTGATCGGGCAAGGACCCGGCACCCCAGAACCAGAGACCGCTCGGCACGGACCCGTCATCGCGGGCGTGGTGGTGGAGAAGGACCTGGCAGTCGTTCAAACGGCGTGTCCAGAGCGCTGCGCGCGGACCGCGGGGCAGCACCTTCTCCATGCTCTGGCCGGCAATGGCCCAGGGAGGCGTGAACTCGGCGCCGGGCGCTTCGGCCAGGCGCAGGAAGCCGCGGCCCGGCTCGGTGAGCTCGAAGTCGAGGCCCTCCTCGCGGAGCAACTCGCGCAGGTCCGCAAGGACCGGCTCCTGATCGTCCCGGAATGCGTGCGGCTGAATCCAGACGGCATTCAGGTCGGGCTGGAGCCGCAGCGGATCGGCAAAGGCCCAGGCGCCGGCATGGTCATCGGGACGAAGGTAGCGGCGTGCGATCGCGGCGGGCGCGACCGCCCGACCCGTCACCAGGTCGGCAAGAAAGCCGGCGCCCGCCAGCTCCCGCTGGCTCGACCGCGTCAGGAGTCTCGACAGGAGCCGCGGCGGTCGCTCGACCTCGGACAGGAGCGCCTCGAGGTCGGGGGCGAAGACGATGATCATGCCGGCACGATCAGTCGGTGAGGAGGTCAGGATCCGGCTCAGCGATACTCGACTTCGATGATTTCGTAGACGCGAACACCGTTCGGCGCCTGAAATTCGACGACATCACCGGCCTGTTTCCCGATCAGGGCCCGAGCCAGGGGAGCGCTGATCGAGAGCAGGCGAGCATTCACGTCGGCCTCGAGTTCTCCGACGATCTGCCAGACGACTTCCTCGGCGCCGTCGGCGTCTTCGATCAGGGTAACGTGGGCGCCGAAGACCACCTTGTCACCGACGTCGGTTTCGGCCGGATCGATGATTCGTGCATTACCCAGGGCGTTCTCCAGCGACTGGATCCGACCCTCGATGAACCCCTGCTGCTCGCGGGCGGCGTGGTACTCGGCGTTTTCCTTCAGGTCCCCGTGCGCTCTCGCTTCGGCGATGGCTTCGATGACTGCGGGACGATCCTTTTTCTTCAATCGTTCCAGCTCGGACTTGAGTCGCTCGGCCCCGGTCTTTGTCAGCGGGATCTGGCTCATGACTGCTCCTTATAGTTCGTGTAGTTCGGCCAGACTGCGGACGCCGCGATCGTTCCAGTGATCGAGCGCACGGAGGGTGGCCTTGGCCCCGGCAATCGTGGTCGAGTAATTGATCTTGTGCTGCAGAGCCTGACGCCGAATCGAAAACGAATCCGAAATGGCCTGGCGCCCTTCGGTCGTGTTGATGATGTAGTCGATCTCGTCATTCTTGATCAGATCGACGATGTGCGGCCGCCCCTGCGCCACCTTGTTTACGTAAGCGCACTCGATCCCGTTTTCAACCAGATGCTTCCAGGTGCCCTCGGTCGCAATCAGCTTGAATCCCCGCTCGAACAGCTCTCGACCCACGGGCAGGAGGCGCTCCTTGTCCGCGTCGCGCACGCTGATGAACACGGTGCCGCTCGACGCTGCCCGAATACCGACACCCTGCTGCGCGCGCGCGACGGCGGCACCGAAGCTCAGGCCCACGCCCATCGCTTCACCGGTCGAGCGCATCTCCGGCCCCAGGATGGGATCGACGCCGGGGAATTTGATAAACGGGTAGATCGGCTCCTTGATCGAATAGAAACCGGATTCGAGATCGTCGACGATGCCCTGATCCTCCAGGGTGTTTCCAACCATGCAGCGCGCGGCGACCCGCGCCAGTGGGGTGCCCGTCGCCTTCGACACGAAGGGCACCGTGCGCGATGCGCGAGGGTTGACTTCGAGCACGAAGATCTCCTCACCCCGAACGGCAAACTGAACGTTCATCAGGCCGATGACATCCAGCCCCTTCGCCATTTGCCGGGTCTGGTCCGCGATCGCCTCGATGACGGCTGCACTGAGCGAGAACGGCGGCAGGCTGCAGGAGGAGTCACCGGAATGAACGCCGGCTTCTTCGATGTGCTCCATGATGCCGCCGATGACCACGCGCTCTCCGTCGCAGAGCGCATCGACATCGACCTCGATGGCATGGTCCAGAAAGCGATCGAGCAGCACCGGTGAGTCATTCGAGACTTTCACCGCTTCGGTCATGTAGCGCCGGAGCTCGTCCTCGCCGTGGACGATGTCCATCGCGCGCCCCCCGAGCACATAGGACGGCCGCACCACGAGGGGGTAGCCGATGTCCCGCGCCAGGACGATTGCCGCCTCGGGATCGCGCGCCGTTCGATTCGGGGGCTGCTTCAGGCCAAGGGTCTGCAGGAGGGCCTGGAATCGCTCCCGATCCTCCGCCAGATCGATACAGTCCGGCGTCGTACCCACGATCGGGGCACCCGCCGCCTCCAGCGCACGGGCCAGCTTCAGGGGCGTCTGGCCACCGAACTGGATGATGATGCCCTCGGGCTTTTCGATATCGACCACCGCCAGCACGTCTTCGAGCGTCAGGGGCTCGAAGTACAGGCGATCCGAGGTGTCATAGTCCGTCGACACGGTTTCCGGATTGCAGTTGACCATGATGGTCTCGTAGCCCAGTTCCCGCATGGCCATTGCGGCGTGGACGCAGCAATAGTCGAACTCGATGCCCTGCCCGATGCGGTTGGGGCCGCCGCCCAGCACCATGATCTTGCGCTTGTCGCTGGGTGCGGCCTCACAGGCCTCGCCCCAGGTCGAGTAGAGATAGGCTGTTTCCGTGGCGAATTCCGCAGCGCAGGTGTCGACGCGACGGAAAACCGGCACCAGCCCTGCCTTGCGTCGAATCTTGCGCACGCTGGCTTCGTCGACGCCCGCCAGGGTGCCGATCCGCGCATCGGAAAAACCGAGGCGCTTGAGCTCCAGAAGGCGGTCGTGGTTGAGCTCGGCCACGCCCTGCTCGATGATCAGCTGTTCCTCTTCGACCAGTTCCGCCACCTGGTCCAGGAACCAGGGGTCGATCCGCGTCAGGCGATGGATTTCGTCGAAGCTCAGGCCCCGCCGGAAGGCGTCGGCAAGGTACAGGATACGATTGGGGCCAGCCGCCTGCAGCTCGCGCTTGATCAGGACATCGATCTCGGCCATGGTCCCTTCGTAGCTCTGCGGATCAAGGCCGGACAGACCCGTCTCCAGGCTCCTGAGGGCTTTCTGCAGCGACTCCTGGAAGGTCCGGCCGAACGCCATGGCTTCACCCACCGACTTCATCTGCGTGGTCAGGCGGTCGTCGGCTGCAGGGAACTTCTCGAAGGCAAAGCGTGGGATCTTCGTCACCACGTAGTCGATGGCAGGCTCGAAGGATGCCGGAGTCGCGCCGCCGGTCATGTCGTTGAGCAGCTCATCGAGGGTGTAGCCCACTGCCAGCTTGGCGGCCACCTTGGCGATGGGGAAGCCCGTGGCTTTTGAGGCCAGCGCCGAGGAGCGGGACACCCTTGGGTTCATTTCGATGACCAGGATCCGGCCATCCTCGGGGCTGACGGCAAACTGGACGTTGGATCCTCCCGTGTCGACGCCGATCTTTCGCAGCACGGCGATGGCGGCATCGCGCAGCGCCTGATATTCCTTGTCGGTCAGTGTCTGCGCCGGCGCCACGGTGATCGAATCGCCCGTGTGCACGCCCATCGGGTCCAGGTTCTCGATGGAACAGACGATGATGCAGTTGTCGGCGCGGTCGCGGACGACTTCGAGCTCGAACTCTTTCCAGCCGAGGACGGATTCTTCAAGCAGCACCTCGTTCGTCGGCGACAGGTCCAGGCCATGACTGACGATGTCGGTGAACTCCTGGCGGTTGTAGGCAATGCCGCCGCCGGAACCGCCCATCGTGAAGGAGGGCCGAATGATGGTCGGGAAACCGATGCGCTGCTGGATCTCGAGCGCGTCCTCCAGCGAGTGCGCGACGGCGGCGGTCGGCACCGCCAGGCCGATGTCGCCCATCGCCAGGCGAAACTGTTCGCGGTCTTCGGCCATGTCGATGGCCGCCTTCGACGCACCGATCATCTCGACGCCGAATTCGGCAAGAACACCTTCACGATCGAGATCGAGCGCGCAGTTCAGCGCAGTCTGCCCCCCCATCGTCGGAAGCAGGGCGTCCGGCCGCTCCTTTTCGATCACATCGCGGACGACGTCCCATCGAATCGGTTCGATGTAGACCACATCCGCCACCTCGGGATCGGTCATGATCGTCGCCGGATTGGAGTTGACCAGGATGACTCTGTAGCCCTCCTCTCTCAGCGCCTTGACCGCCTGGACGCCCGAATAATCGAATTCGCAGGCCTGTCCGATGACGATCGGGCCGGCGCCAATGATCAGGATGGACTCGATATCAGTTCGTTTGGGCATTGCGGGCAGGCATCCGTGGTCTTGGGCGATGGTTCAAGCGGGCTGGCCGACGCGTGCTTCTCGCATCAGCTCGGCAAAGCGCTGAAACAGAGGCCGGAGGTCGTGAGGACCGGGGCTGGCTTCGGGGTGACCCTGGAATCCGAAGGCCGGTCGACCGTCGAGCTCGATACCCTGCAGGGAGCCATCGAACAGGGAACGGTGCGTCGCCGTCACATCGGGCGGCAGGGAGTCTTCGTCCACGGCAAAGCCGTGATTCTGGCTGGTGATCATCACCCGACCAGAGGCGAGGTCCTTGACTGGGTGGTTGGCCCCGTGATGACCGAACTTCATCTTCTGCGTCCGCGCACCCGCCGCCAGCGCGAGGAGCTGATGTCCCAGGCAGATACCGAAGGTCGGAATGCGCTGCTCGAGCAGGACGCGAATCGCATCGATCGCGTAGGTCAGGGGCTCGGGGTCGCCCGGCCCATTGGATAGCATGACGCCGTCCGGCGCCATCGCCATGACGTCCTCCACCGGGTAGCGCGCAGGAACCAGGGTCACGCGGCAGCCGGCCGCGACGAGCAGGCGCAGGATATTGCGTTTGACGCCAAAGTCATAACAGACCACGTGCAGCTCCTCCTGGCCGGAGGTGAATTCATTGCTGGCCAGATCAAAAACGCCCTCCGACCAGCCCTGGGGCGCCGTCACCGAGACGCTGCCTGCCAGATCCAGACCCGTCATGGGCCGGCACTGTCGTGCCTGGTCCAGCGCCGCTTCCCTATCGATCTGGTCGCCGGTCATCAGGCAGCCGTTGAGGGCGCCGTGGGTGCGCAGATGCATCGTCAGGGAGCGGGTGTCGAGACCGGCGATCCCGCCAACTCCTTGCTCGACCAGGTAATCGTGGAGGGACTGCTGCGCCCGCCAGGAGCTGACCCGTCGTGGATAGTGTCGGACCAGTAATCCAAGACAGTGGACGCGGCTCGATTCCGCGTCGAAGGCGTTGACGCCCGTGTTGCCGACGTGGGCGGCGGTGAGGGTGACCAGCTGACCGGCATAGCTCGGGTCGGTGAGAATCTCCTGATAGCCGGTCATTGCCGTATTGAACACGACCTCACCGGTGGCAGCACCGGGCGCGCCGATACCTTGGCCGGAAAACGAGGTGCCGTCTTCCAAAACCAGTAGAGCCTTCATTGGGGACACTCGCGACCTCCCGGTTGGGTGCCTCGTGGCCGTCTAAGCGCTGAGCGACGACGCGCGACACTGATCAAGCAGCATGCTCGAACTCCGGGCGTTGATTGTAGACCAGCTGCGGGATTTCGGCCAGCGTCCGGTGGCCAGATCGGCGCCTTTATCCGACTTCCTGACCCGCCAGGCCAGCACCGAGCTGCGGGGCCTCTTCGGCCGGCTTGAGCGTTTGCGAGCTGTGGCCCTGATCCAACAGGTAGTCCAGCCATTTCAGCAAGGCCTTGTTCAAGCGCCAGTTCCGCACTACCAGGCTCTGCATCGGCAGTTCCGGTCCGGCCAGGCGATGAATGCCCTGCTCGGGACTGAAGGCCGTGGCCTCGGCCATGCGGGCGTCGTGGTAGACGCGGATGTGGGCATTGGGATCGTGCTGCTGGCTGTCGCCGATGACGTAGGTCAGGCGAAGGAAGGTGGTGTAGTCGTGTCGCTCGATGACCTGCATGTAAAGGTCCGGCCCGCTGCCGACACGCGACACGAGGCAGTCGCTGCGACTCAGCCCGTCCGGCATCAGCAGGTTCAGGGCCCTGAACACCGAGGTATGAAGCTCCGGCAAGCGGCGCGCCAGGACCTGGGTGGGCGGGTGCAGGTTTCGAACCGATGTCAACATGACTAACCTGCGACGCGTCATGACGCGGCGCGCGGACTCTCCTTAAATCGATGTCAGGTGATGGACCAGAGTTATTGTTATGAAGTTCAACTATTGTGGTGCTATTTCGATCGAATGACAAGCCTGCTGGCGATCGAAGCCGCACCCCCGACCCGATCAGCGACCGAGCGACGGCCGCGGGCGGACGGCCCGGCGACGGCGAAGACCTCCATTCAAGCGCGAGGCCCTGGCAGAACGCGGCGCTGTCAGTCGCGCTGAAGCCCCTGTTCGAGGAGGATCCGGCTGGCCAACTCCTCGACCGACGAGCCCGTCGTCGACAGCACCGGCACCTTTTCGACGCGAAACATCGCCTCAGCCGCATCGACCTCGTAGCGGCACTGCTTCACCGAGGCGTAGCGGCTGCCCGGACGGCGGACTTCCCGGATACGGGCGAGGCGCTCGGGATTGATGGTCAGGCCCACAAGCTTCGCCTGATGCGTACGCAGGAACTGCGGCAAGCGCGGCTGCTCCAGATCCTCCTCGGTCAGGGGATAGTTGGCCGCCTTGACGCCGTAGTGCAGGGCCATGTAAAGGCAGGTCGGGGTCTTGCCGGAGCGGGAAACGCCGACGAGGATGACGTCGGCCTGATCGAGCTTCTTGCTGATGCCGTCGTCGTGGGTCAGGGCGTAGTTGGTCGCCTCCATCCGGTCCTCATAGGCATGGCTGTTGCCCATGCCGTGCGCCTGGCCCACGCGCGGCGAACGGTCCACGCCGAGGACCTGTTCGAGAGGCTCCATGAAGGTCGCGAACATGTCGAAGACGTGCGCATTCGCCGCCGTCAGTTCGCGCCCGATGCTGATATCGACGATGGTGCTGAAGACCAGCGGTCGCGTTCCATCCGCCTCGGCGGCCTTGTCGATCAACGATACCGCATCTCGAGCCTTATTGTGGGTGTCGACGAAGGGCAGCCGGATTTCCCGGAAATTCACCGCCGAAAACTGCGTCAGAAGACTGTGTCCGAAGGTTTCTGCGGTAATTGCGGTGCCGTCAGAGACGAAAAATACGGTCCGGCGCATGGAATCAGACTGCCGTTGCAGGGGGGCGAGTGGTTAGAATACCGGGTTTGTTTGATGACTTGAACCAAAAATCCGAGGCTGCGCGTGACTGACTACATTCTTTGGCTTGACGATCTGAGCATGAGCGACCTGCACCGCGTTGGCGGGAAGAACTCATCCTTGGGGGAAATGATCGGCAATCTGAGCGAGCTCGGCGTCAGCGTTCCGGGTGGGTTTGCTACGACGGCTGATGCCTTTCGGGAGTTCCTGGACCAGTCCGGCCTGGACAAGAAAATTCAGGCCGAACTCGAGCCGCTGGACCCCGATGACACGCGGGCGCTGGCGGCGACGGGCAGCACGATCCGTCAGTGGATCATGGACACGCCCCTGCAGCCGGCCCTCGAGAACGCGATTCGCGACGCCTACGCCACCATGCAGGAGCGCTACGGCGACAGCCTTGCCGTTGCCGTGCGATCGTCCGCGACCGCCGAGGACCTGCCTGACGCCTCCTTTGCCGGCCAGCAGGAGTCCTTCCTCAACGTCCGCGGCATCGACGAGGTGCTGGTCAAGCTGCACGCGGTCTTCGCCAGCCTCTACAACGACCGGGCGATTGCCTACCGCGTGCACCACGGTTTCGCCCACCACGACGTCGCCCTGTCGGCGGGCGTGCAGCTGATGGTCCGTTCGGGCAGCGGCTCGTCGGGCGTCCTGTTTACCCTGGACACGGAATCGGGCTACCGCAACGTCGTTTTCGTGACATCGAGCTACGGCCTCGGCGAGAGCGTCGTGCAAGGCGCCGTCAACCCCGATGAGTTCTACCTGTTCAAGCCCAACCTGGAGGCCGGCAAGCCAGCGGTCCTGCGGCGCTCCCTGGGCAGCAAAGCCACCCGAATGGTCTACGCCGAGGGCACTGGCGTGCACACGGAGGACACGCCCGAGCACCTGCGCAATCGCTTCTCGATCAGTGATGAGGAGGCCACCCGCCTCGCCGAGATGGCGCTGACCATCGAAAAACACTACGGCCGCCCGATGGACATCGAGTGGGGCAAGGACGGCGAAACCGGCGATCTCTTCATCCTCCAGGCCCGGCCCGAGACGGTCAAGAGTCGTTCCGGTCAGGCGATGGAGCGTTTCCGGCTGGAAGAGACGGGGGATGTCCTGTCCGAAGGCCGCGCCATCGGTCAGCGCATCGGGGTCGGACGCGCCAAGGTCATCGAGTCGCTGGATGCGATTCACGACGTCGAGGCCGGCGATGTCCTGGTCACGGACATGACCGACCCGGACTGGGAGCCGATCATGAAGCGAGCCTCGGCCATCGTCACCAACCGCGGAGGCAGAACCTGCCACGCAGCGATCATCGCGCGCGAGCTGGGAATTCCGGCGGTAGTCGGCTGTGGCGACGCCACCAGCCGCGTCCCCCACGACATGGAAGTCACCGTGGCCTGCTCCGAAGGCGACACGGGCCGGATCTACAAAGGCGCGCTGAAATTCAGCCGCAGCGAAGACACGCTGGGCGAGATGCCGCCGGCGCCGCTGAAAATCATGATGAATGTCGCCAACGCCGATCGCGCCTTCGATTTCGCTCAGATCCCCAACCACGGCATCGGCCTGGCGCGGCTGGAGTTCATCATCAATCGGATGATCGGAATCCATCCTCGGGCGCTGCTGGAATACCGCGACCAGAGCGAAGACATTCGCGCCGAGATCGATCGTCGCATCGCCGGCTACGGTGGACCCGTGGAGTTCTACGTCGACAAGCTCGCCGAAGGCATCGCCACCATCGCCGCGCCCTTCGGCCCCCATCCGGTGATCGTCCGCCTGTCGGACTTCAAGAGCAATGAATACGCCAATCTGATCGGCGGCGAGCAGTACGAACCCGACGAGGAAAACCCCATGATCGGCTGGCGCGGGGCCTCGCGCTACGTCGATGACAGCTTCAAACCCGCCTTCGAACTCGAGTGCCGCGCCCTGCGTAAGGTGCGCGAAACCATGGGCCTGGAACACGTCTGGGCCATGATCCCCTTCGTTCGCACCGTCGACGAAGCGCGGGAAGTCGTCGCCGTTCTCGAAGAATTCGGCCTGAAGCGCGGCGACAACGGCCTGAAGCTGATCATGATGTGCGAGCTGCCCTCCAATGCCCTCCTCGCCGATCAGTTTCTCGACTACTTCGACGGCTTCTCCATCGGCTCGAACGACATGACACAGCTGACCCTGGGTCTGGATCGCGATTCAGCCCTGGTGGCGCATCGCTTCGACGAGCGCAATGACGCCGTCAAGGCCCTGTTGAGCATGGCCATCAAGACCTGTCGCGAACGCGGAAAATACATCGGCATCTGCGGCCAGGGACCGTCCGACTACCCGGATCTCGCCGAGTGGCTCCTCGACCAGGGCATCGAGAGCATGTCGCTGAACCCGGACACGGTCGTCGATACCTGGCGAATGCTCGCTGAGAAGACGTCGAAGCGCTGAACCTCGAGCAATTCGCGGCCGAGAATGATGTTGAATTTATGCAGTTAAACCAGCAAGTTGGCCCATAAACCTCCGGTAATACTCGAGCTCCTGGATCGAGTCGCGGATATCATCGAGGGCCTGGTGGTTCGTGGCCTTGTTCAGGCCCGCAGCGATCGTCGGCGCCCAGCATTGGGCCAGAATCTTAAGGGTGCTGACATCCAGATTGCGATAGTGGAAAAAGGCCTCGAGCCTGGGCATGCCGCGCACCAGGAAACGACGATCCTGGCAGATCGAATTGCCGCACATCGGCGAGCTGCCTGCCTCGAGATGCTCCGCAAGAAAGGCCAGCGTCTGGCGCTCGGCCTCCGCCAGGCTGACCGTGCTGTCGAGACAGCGCTGGATCAGGCCTGACTCGCCGTGGGTGCGCTGATTCCACTCATCCATCGCGTCAAGGATCGGCGCCGGCGTGGCGATGGCCAGCACCGGGCCCTGGGCGATTTCCTTCAGGTCGAGGTCGGTGACGATGGTCGCAATCTCGATAATTCGATCGGCATCCGGGTCGAGGCCGGTCATTTCCAGGTCGATCCAGATCAGTCGGGACAGGCTCATGGGCGGTTTTCATCGGGCGGCTGTGGCGCCAGTCTATCGCAAGCCGTCAAGGTGGCGGGCCAATGAATGGGCCGGCGAGGCGTCGCTCGGCGATCGTCCTTGAGGCCTGGGCCAATCGGG
>CAZDFS010000001.1:69703-71763 GCA_964504865.1 uncultured Wenzhouxiangella sp. | reverse complement strand
TTGATCTGCGTGTGAAATCAGGCGCCTATCCGGGGCCGCATGACGACGGGCGCTATGACCGCGTAGCGCTCGATCTGGCCGTGGACCGGCAATCCGGGCTCGACTCCGCCGTGATGGCGGACGACGATGGCCGGATCGTCGCCTTCCATCTGCCCCGACGTATGGCGCGCCCCCTGCCCGGCCAGACCGTCGAGCTCGACGAACGCGACGAGCTCACGGACGTGCGTCCCACCCGGACCCGCTTCGGGCGCGGCGACCCCCGGGGGCGATTCAAGCCCATCGCGGTGGATCTCGACCAGGCGCTGATCGTCATCGCGCCGAAGCCGGCGCCCAGCCCGGACCTGATTCATCGTTACCTGGCGGCCTGCCATCTCTGCGACGTCGCACCGATCATCGTCATCAACAAGTCCGATCTTCCGCTCCCCGATCAGGCGCCCTTCGATCAGCTCAAGGAGCTCGAGGCCCTTGCCTATCCGATCATCCGAACGCGCTGCCGACCCGATGCGGACATCGATGACCTAGCTGGCGTGCTGACGGGCAAGACGACCCTGATTGCGGGACAGTCGGGCGTCGGCAAGACCTCCCTGGTCAATGAACTGGTCCCCGATCTGCAGGCACAGACCGGCGCCCTGTCGACGGTGACCGGCAAGGGCACCCACACGACCACCTCGGCACGCCTTCACCATCTGCCGGACCGCGGCTGGTTGATCGACACGCCCGGCGTCTGGGAGTACGGCCTGTGGTCCATGTCGCCCGCCGAGCTCGTGCGCGGCTTCCCTGAATTCCTGGCCTATCGCGATCGCTGCCGCTTTCGCGACTGCAGTCACCGCCAGGAACCGGGCTGCGCGGTCCGAGCCGCCGCCGAAGCCGGCGAGCTGCCCCAGTGCCGCTATGAGGCCTGGCTGCGGCTTCTGAGCGATCAGGCGCGCCTGGGCTGACACGGCCCGAGGAGTGCCGAGCGAGCTACCAGGGCAGCGCGTCTCCGTTGGCGTGACGAAACGCCCCGCTGGTTGCCATCGCCAGTTCCTCGATCCTCTCGATCAACCCCGCTGCCGCTTCGTCCGCATCGACGAGGCCGGAACCGCCGGTCATGTCGGTGCGAACGTAACCCGGGTGAAACAGCCCGACGGCGATCTGGCGCGGTCGAAACTCATGGGCCAGGGACACGGCGGCACTATTGACCGCGGCCTTCGACATTCGATAGGCGTAGGCGCCGCCCGAGCTGTTGTCGCTGATCGAGCCCATGCGCGAGGTGATGATGACGACCCGGGCCCCCTCCTCAAGTCGATCCGACAGGGCCGAGGTGACGCGAAGAGGCGCCAGCGCATTGACCTCGTACTGGCGGCGCCAGTCGTCGATCTCGTCCTCGATCGTTGCCAGGCTGGACGGCCGCAGCACGCCGGCATTGTTGATGAGCAGATCGATCGATACACCCGACAGTCGTCGCCTGAGATTGTCGATGCCCGACGCGCTGGCAACATCCGTATCGTCGATGATGTCCACGCCCTCGGCCTCGAGGGCGGGCGCGCTGGATCGACACACGGCAATGATTCGATAGTCCTGCTTCAAGCGCCGAAGCAGCGCCAGCCCGATGCCGCGGTTGGCGCCGGTAATCACTGCTGTTTTCATGAAGTTTCCCTCCGTTCCTCGAATTTACTTCCTATGCTAGACTTTCGCCGTCGGGCTAAACGGTTTTCGCCGCAGACGGCACGTTGCATGGAGCCGCCGACTCGAGCGTCTGGCGCGCTTCCGCTTGCCACGCCCATTCCGGCAATCATCTTAACTTCAGACAGAGGCCAGCCATGAAAAATGACACCGCATTCAGACAGCCGATGGCAACGCTGCTTTTGGGGGTGATTTTCCTGAGCCTGAGCAGCGTTCTGAGCGCTGACGTCCTGTTGATCGAGAAAGTGCGCGAACGCATGCTGCGCGATCTGCCGGTCAACGGCCTGACCATGACCAGCAAGGCCTTCGACAGGCTGTTCGGCGGCCCGCCGCGCCGGCCCGAGTCGCCGGTGACGCAGCGCGAGATGGACCTAGCGGCCTCCATTCAGGCGGTC
>CAZDFS010000001.1:57651-69693 GCA_964504865.1 uncultured Wenzhouxiangella sp. | reverse complement strand
CTGCGCGATCTGCCGGTCAATGGCCTGACCATGACCGAGGTCGAGGCGCGCTATGGCGAACCCATGGAACGTCGTGGACCCGTCGGCGAGCCTCCGATCACGCGCTGGATCTATTCCGACCATAGCGTCTACTTCGAGCACCAGATCGTCATCGAAAGCGTCCTTCATCCGGAGGCCGTCGCGCGCCAGGTCGAGCTGAGCGAGGGCAGCGGAGACCCCGACTGAACCCAGCAGGCCCCGCATCCTTCGCCGCCCACCCGGCGATCGCCGCTCCAACGGTCTGCCCGATCTTCGGCACCCTGATGAATACGAACGGTGACTTCGATGCCGGCGCCTGAGGGCGTGCGGCTACCCGCCGAGTGGGAAAGGCAGCGGGCCACGCTCCTGGCCTGGCCGTCATCTGGCGGCGACTGGTCGTCGTCGCTGGCCGCCGTCCGCGGCGAATACGCCGAGTTGATCAGCAAGCTCCTCGCGCGCCAGGATGTCATCCTGCTGCTGCAGCCCTCCGATACGCTCGATGAGCTGCCCTTCGCCGACCACCCATCGCTTCACACCGCCTCGATCCCCCACGACGACACCTGGTGCCGGGATTACGGCCCGATCTGCCTGCTGAAGGACAGCGGTCGATCGTCGGCGCTGGACTTCACCTTCAACGCCTGGGGCGGCAAGTACGACGCCGGCCAGGACAATCGGGTGAATCAGCGATTGCTTGAAATCGCCCTACTCAAGGACTTCGAACGCGTCGCGATCGATCTCGAGCTCGAAGGCGGCGCCATTGATTCGGACGGCGCAGGACGGCTTCTCGTCAACTGGTCGTGCCTGACCCATCGCCTTCCCGAACGGCGCCGAGCGGATATCGAGCGGGCGCTCTGCCGTTGCCTGCATCTCGAGCAGCTGCTCGCCATCGACGTGCCCGCCCTGCCCGGCGACGACACGGACGGCCACATCGACACCATCGCGCGCTTCGCCACCGCCGGGACGATCGTCTACCAGCAGCATTCGAACCGTTCCTGGACCGCGCGCCTCGAAGACCAGCTGAAGGCGCTGCGCGACGCCCGCGGCCAGGCCTATGAGCTCGTCCCCCTGCCCGAGGTCGCGGGCTTCGACCCGACGCTGCCGGCGAACTACGTCAACTTCCTGTTCGTCAACGGGGCCTGTCTGGTCCCCGCCTACGGCGTTGCAAGCGACGCCGTCGCGCGGCAGCGACTGGCCGAACTTCTACCCGGGCTCGAGGTCCTTTCAACGCCCGCCCGCACGATGATCACCCAGTTCGGCGGCCCCCACTGCGCCACCATGCACATCCCGGAGCCTGATCCATGCCAAAGCGCCTGACCGTCGCCCTCCCGCAGCACGCCATGGGCCCGCAGGTGGACGCGAACCTGCGCTGCTCCCTTAAACTCATCGATCAGGCGGCGAGCAAGGGGGCCGAACTGATCGTCCTGCCGGAACTCCATGCCAGTGAATATTTCTGCAAGTTCCAGGACCCGGCGCTCCATGAGCTGGCCGAGCCCCTCGACGGGCCGACGGCGCAGGCGCTGGCGTCTGCCGCTCGGGCCCACGGCGTTGTCATCGTCGGCAGTCTCTTCGAGCGCCGAGCGGCGGGACTGTCTCACAACACGGCAATCGTCTTCGATCGGGACGGTTCGCGGGCCGGCATCTATCGCAAGATGCACATCCCGGATGACCCGGGCTACAACGAAAAATTCTACTTCGCGCCCGGCGACCTGGGCTTCGAACCCATCACCACGAGCCTCGGTCGACTCGGCGTTCTGGTCTGCTGGGACCAGTGGTATCCGGAGGCCGCCAGGCTGATGGCCCTGGCCGGCGCCGAGCTGCTGATCTACCCGACGGCGATCGGCTACGACCCCGACGATGCACCCGCCGAGCAGGCCCGACAGCTCGATGCCTGGCGAACGGTTCAGCGCGGACATGCGGTCGCCAACGGCCTGCCCGTGATCGCCTGCAACCGCGTCGGCGGGGAGCCCGATCGCTCGGGCGCCGGGCGCGACGCGAATTTCTGGGGACACAGCTTTATCGCTGGCCCCCAGGGCGAGCTGCTGGCAGAGGCCGGCGAGGAGGCCGAGCTGTTGATGGCCGACATCGACATGGAGCGCGGTGAGCACGTCCGCCGCATCTGGCCCTTCCTTCGCGACCGACGAATCGACGCCTACGAGGACCTGCTCAAACGCTGGCGCCGCTGAAGGGCACCCGCAGCCTCGACGGGGTCCGCTCCGGCAAGCGAGCGAGCAACGATCCTTACATTTCGCATGGCCTGATCCGTCATCGCCGCTATCATTACCGGACTCGTTGCAACAGGACCCGGTATGACACTCGACTCACTCACGGCACTCTCGCCCCTCGACGGTCGCTATGCGAACAAACTGGTTGATCTGGCCGAACTGGGGTCCGAGGCCGGGTTGATTCATCGCCGGGTCACGGTAGAGGTCGCCTGGTTCAAGGCCCTGGCGGCGCATCCCGACTTCAACGCACTACCCGGCCTGGCCCCCAACGATGAGCGCTTTCTGACCGAACTCGTCGAGAACTTCGGCCACGACGACGCGGCCGAGATCAAGCGGATCGAAGGCGAAACCAATCACGACGTCAAGGCGGTCGAGTACTGGCTGAAGACGAAAATGGGCGAGCGGCCGACGCTTCAGCCCCACGTCGAATTCGTCCACTTCGCCCTGACCAGCGAAGACATCAACAACCTGTCCTGGGCCCTGATCATCCAGGCGGCGATCCGCGAGGTCCTCGACCCCCTGCTGTCGAAGCTGGATCATCAGCTCCAGTCGCTGGCGCTGGAGACCGGGGAGATCGCCATGTTGTCCCGAACCCACGGTCAGACCGCGTCCCCGACGACCCTGCAAGATCAACGGTGCGGTGGGCAACTTCAATGCGCACCTCGTCGCTTGCCCAGATCTGGACTGGCCGGCCCTGTCACGCAGGGTCGTCGAGGATCTGGGCCTGGTCTACAACCCCTACACCACGCAGATCGAGCCGCACGACATGATCGCCGAGGTCAGCCACGCGCTGATTCGCATCAACACGATCCTGATCGACTACGCCCGCGATAGCTGGTCCTATATTTCCCTGGGCTACTTCCGACAGAAGCGCGTCGACGGTGAAGTCGGCTCATCGACGATGCCGCACAAGATCAATCCCATCGACTTCGAAAACGGTGAAGGCAATCTGGGGCTGGCCAACAGCCTGCTCGATCACCTCGCAAGCAAGCTGCCCGTGTCCCGCTGGCAGCGTGATCTCACCGACTCCACGGTGCAGCGCTCGCTGGGCTCGGCCTTTGGCTACTGTTCCCTGGCCTGGCAGTCGATCCTCCGCGGCCTGACGCGCATCGCGCCCGACCCGGCGCGCATTGCGGCCGATCTCGATCAGGCCTGGGAAGTGCTGGCCGAGCCGATCCAGACCGTCATGCGCCTGCACAGCGTCCCCGAGCCCTATGAAAAGCTCAAAGCCCTGACTCGAGGCCACCGCATCGATCGCGACCGCCTTCATCAATTTATCCGAACGCTCGATATTCCCGAAGATGACCGCGATCGCCTCCTCGCCCTGACCCCTTCCAGCTACATCGGCCTCGCCGCCGAGTTCGCCCGCGACATCAAGCGCTACGTATGAACTGCCTCGCGGAACTCGACCGCTTCGATGCGGCGCGCTTCCTGACCGACTACTGGTCGCGGCAGCCCTGCCTGATTCGCGGCTGGCTGCAGCCGGAAGCCAGAGATCTCGACGACATGCTGACCCTGGCCGCGGCCGAGGACCTGCCCACGCGCCTGATTTCCGGCAGCCTCGTCGGCGACGAATGGCGCGTCCTGCACGGGATCCACCGCCCCGACGAGCTGCCGTTCGAGGCGCGGGACTGGACGGTCCTGGTCCAGGAAATGGACAAGGCCTGCCCGCAGGTTGCCTCGATTCTCGATGCCTTCGACTTCCTGCCGCACTGGCTTCTCGACGACGTAATGATTTCCGAAGCGGTGCCCGGCGGTTCCGTCGGTCCCCATCAGGACGCCTATGACGTCTTTCTCGTGCAGGTCAAGGGGCACCGCCGCTGGGAACTGGCACGGCGCGATGACTTCGAGGCCGATGCGCGCTTCGAGCTGGCCCTGATCGGCAACTGGGCGGCGGAGGTCAGCATCGAGACCGGCCCCGGCGACGTGCTCTACCTGCCGCCTGGCGTGGGCCATCATGGCGTCGCCACCGATCGCTGCCAGACCTGGTCCGTTGGCCTGCGCACCCCGTCGGGCCCGGAGCTGATGTTTCCGCTGGCCGAACGCTTGCTGGACGAGGAGGCCGCTGGCGCCCGGCTGCGAGTCACCGACATCGACGAGCGCTATCCCGATCGCATCGATGCGGCGCTGATTCGCCAGGCACGGCAGCTGCTCGAGCAGGGACTGGCCCTGGACGACCGTGACCTCGGTCGCCTCCTCGCCACCTTTCTCACTCGCTGGCGGCTCTGGCCCGGCGATGAATCGGTCGAGCTGGCCGCAATCACGCGTCAGCTTCGCGCCGGACATGCCGTGTATCTGGCCGCCACCGCGCGGCTGGCGCTCCTCGGCGAGGATCAACTCTACGTCAATGGCGAGCCCATCGATTGCCCGCCGGAACTGGCGCTGGACCTGAGCCGGCGGCGTCGTTTGCACGGCGACTGGCTCGCCCACGAAAACGCCCTCGACCAGCTGCTCGAGCTGGGTGCGATCCAACGCCCCCTCGGCCCATCGGTCGTTCGATAAGCCCCGCTGGATCAGTCGCTTGCTCAGACGAAGGTCGGACGCGATTGTGGCCCATCAAAAGACCAGCCCCGTTATAATCGACCGCTATTGATTCCCACGCCGAACAAGAGCCCTTCGACATGACCGATGACCTCCTGGAGCAATACCGGGCATCTCACCTGTCCGGTGGCAATGCCGCCTACGTGGAGGAATTTTATGAACAGTGGCTAGACGACCCGACGTCCGTCCCGGAACACTGGCAGAGCGTCTTCGCTCAGCTGGGGCCCGGGTCAGGTGACGATACACGCCACCGGGCGATCGCTGAACAATTCAAGGACCTGGCCACCGCCGGCAGCCCGGCGCTGGGCGCCGAGGACTACAAGCAGGCTGGCGTTCTTCGGATGATCAACGCCTTCCGGGTGCGCGGCCACAAGCAGGCCAAACTCGACCCGCTGAACATGAGCGAACGGCCGCATGTGGCGGATTTCGAGCTCGGATTCCACAATCTGAGCGAGTCCGATCTGAACACGACCTTCCACACCGGCTCGCTGGCCGCGCCCGATCGCCTGCCGCTGAAGGAAATCATCGATATCTGCCGGCAGACCTACTGCGGCTCGATCGGCGTTGAGTACATGCACATCGGCGAGACCGATCAGCGCCAGTGGCTGCAACGGCGCCTGGAGACCACGCGTGGCCAGTACTCGCCCTCCAACGAGGAACGCCTGCGCCTGCTGGAGAAGCTGACGGCCGCCGAAGGCATGGAGAAATACCTGCATTCCAAGTACGTCGGCCAGAAGCGATTCTCCCTTGAGGGTGGCGAGAGCATGATTCCCCTCTTCGACGCGCTGATTCGCCACGCCGGAAGCAAGGGCGTTCGAGAGATGGTCATCGGCATGGCCCACCGAGGCCGCCTCAATCTGCTGATCAACATCCTCGGCAAGAGCCCCGGCGAGCTGTTCGCCGAATTCGAAGGCCAGATGGCCAAGGACGACCCGAATCGCTCTGGCGACGTGAAATACCACATGGGCTTCAGCTCGGACGTGCGCACGCCCGGCGGCGTTGTCCACCTCGCCCTCGCCTTCAACCCCTCCCACCTGGAAATCGTCAACCCCGTCGTCGCCGGCTCAGCCAGGGCCCGCCAGGCTCGACTGGAGGACCACAAGCACGAGCAGGTCATGCCCGTCCTCGTCCACGGCGATGCCGCGATTGCCGGCCAGGGCGTGGTGATGGAGCTTCTGAATATGTCTCAGGCGCGCGGCTTCGCGGTCGGAGGCACTTTCCACATCGTCGTCAACAACCAGATCGGGTTTACCACCTCGAATCCGCTGGATGCCCGCTCCACCCTCTACTGCACCGAAGTCGCGAAGATGGTCCAGGCACCGATCCTGCACGTCAACGGCGACGACCCGGAAGCGGTGATCTATGCCACGCAGCTGGCGGCGGACTTCCGCCACGAGTTCAAGAAGGACGTCGTGATCGATCTGGTCTGCTATCGCCGCCACGGCCATAACGAGGCCGACGAACCGGCGGCCACGCAGCCACGCATGTACTCGATCATCCGCGACCTGGACTCGACCCGCAAGCTCTACGCCGACCATCTCGTCAAAGAGGGACTCGTCGATCAGGACGCCGTGACGAAGATGCAGGAGGACTACCGCGACCGCCTCGATGCGGGCCAGCCCGTCGTCGATCTCGTCCCCGGCGATGAGGCGCCGATTACCGTCGACTGGGTACCCTTCCTCGATCAGAACTGGCGCCAGGAAGCCGACACGGCCATGGCCCTCGACGAGATCCGCGACCTGTCCGAGCGCATGACCCAGCACCCGGAGGGCTTCCAGCTCCACAAGCAGGTCGACCGGATCGTCGCGGCTCGGCGAAAGATGGCTGCGGGAGAGACCCCGATGGACTGGGGCTTTGCCGAGACCATGGCCTACGCCGGGCTCGTCAAGCAGGGCTTCAAGCTGCGCCTGGTCGGGCAGGATTCGGGCCGCGGCACCTTTTTCCATCGTCATGCGGTGCTGCACAATCAGACCGATGGCGAGGACTGGGTTCCCCTGGCCGACCTCGCCGAGAAGCCCGAGGATGTGACCATCATCGATTCCCTCCTGTCGGAAGAAGCCGTGCTCGGCTTCGAGTACGGTTACGCGACCGCCGACCCGGGAACGCTGGTGATCTGGGAAGCGCAGTTCGGCGATTTCGTCAACGGCGCCCAGGTGGTGATCGATCAGTTCATCGCCTCCGGAGAGACCAAATGGGGCCGCCTCTGCGGTCTGGTCATGTTCCTGCCCCACGGCTACGAGGGTCAGGGTCCGGAACACTCCTCGGCCCGCCTCGAGCGCTTCATGCAGCTGAGTTCAGGCAGCAACATCCAGGTGTGCGTGCCCTCCCTGCCCTCGCAGATGTTCCACATGCTGCGGCGCCAGATGATGCGGCCCTTCCGGAAACCGCTGATCGTCATGACGCCGAAGTCCCTACTTCGACACAAATCGTCCGTGTCCTCCCTCGAGGATCTCGTCGATGGCCAGTTCCAGCTGGTCATCGACGATCCCAACCAACCCGACGCGGAGCGCATCAAGCGCGTGGTGTTCTGCGCCGGCAAGGTCTACTTCGACCTGGCGGCCGAACATGCCGAGCGCGGCATCGACGACATCGCCCTCGTCCGGGTCGAGCAGCTCTACCCGTTCCCGCGGGACGAAGTGCAGGCAATCGTCGAGCGCTATTCGAAGGCCGAGGAATTCATCTGGTGCCAGGAAGAGCCCCTCAACCAGGGTGCATGGTTCCAGATCAGACACCACCTGCAGGCCTGCACGGGCGGAAAGACACTCAAATACGTCGGGCGCGCGGGTTCCTCCTCGCCAGCGGTCGGTTATTACCAGGTCCACCTCGAACAACAGAAACGACTGGTCGGCCAGGCGCTGACTCATGGTGAAGGCATAGTTTAAGGACAGTTCAATGAGCGTAGAAATCAAGGTTCCCAATCTTCCAGAATCCGTCTCTGACGCGGTGGTGGCCAAGTGGCACAAGCAGCCGGGTGAGTACGTCGAGCGCGACGAAAACCTCGTCGATCTCGAAACCGACAAGGTCGTCCTCGAGGTCCCCGCCCCCGCGGGTGGCATCCTCCAGGCCATTACGGCCGAGACCGGCGAAACCGTCACCGAAGGCCAGGCCCTCGGCACCCTTGAAGAGGGTGAGGCGCCGGAAGACGAGTCCGCCAAGGCCTCCGAGGCGCAGAGCAAGGACGACGGCCAGGCGGCCAGCGCCGACGATGACGCCGCCCCTGAGGACGGTGCTTCATCCGGCCAGGATTCTGGTCGGACCGGCTCCACTGGTGGCGCTCCCTCCCCCTCCGCGCGCCGCGCGGCGGCAGATCAGGGCATCGATACCGCCGAGGTGGCGGGCAGCGGACGCGGCGGGCGCGTCACGAAGCCCGACGTCATGCGCCACGCCGGCGGCGGCGGTGCGCGGCCCGAGGAACGAGTCAAGATGTCGCGGCTGCGCTCACGCATCGCCGAGCGCATGAAAGACGCTCAGAACACCGCGGCGATTCTGACGTCGTTCAACGAGGTCAATCTTCAGGCGGTCATGGACATTCGCAAACGCTACAAGGACGAATTTGCCAGCAAGCACGGCGTCAAGCTCGGCTTCATGTCCTTCTTCGTCAAGGCCTGCTGCGAGGCGCTCCAGAAGCATCCGGTGGTCAACGCCTCCGTCGACGGCGACGAAATCATCTACCACGGCTATCAGGACGTCGGGATCGCCGTCTCGACGGACCGCGGCCTCCTCGTGCCGATCCTGCGCAACGCCGAGTCCATGAGCCTCGCCGGGATCGAATCGGCGATCGCTGACTACGCGGAAAAGGCCCGAGCCGGGTCGATCCAGCTCGAGGACCTGCAGGGCGGCACCTTCACCATCACCAACGGTGGCGTGTTCGGCTCGCTGATTTCCACGCCGCTCCTCAACATGCCTCAGAGCGCCATTCTGGGCATGCACACGATCAAGGAACGACCGATCGCCGAAAACGGCGAAGTGGTGATCCGGCCGATGATGTACATCGCCCTGTCCTACGACCATCGCATTATCGACGGCAAGGATGCAGTCCAGTTCCTGGTCGCGGTGAAGGAGGCGCTCGAGGATCCGGCGCGGCTGCTGCTCGGGCTCTGATCGATGGCGCTGCAAGGACCGTTTTCCGTGTCGGGAGCGGCCCTGAACCTGAATCAATCAAGGAATCAAGATGTCTGACAAGGAATTCGATCTGATCGTCATCGGTGGTGGCCCGGGTGGCTATGCCGCCGCCATTCGCGCCGCTCAGCTCGATCTCAAGACCCTGCTGATCGACGACCGCCAGGATGCGGACGGCAAGCCCGCGCCCGGGGGCACCTGCCTGAACGTCGGCTGCGTGCCCTCCAAGGCCCTGCTCGATAGCTCGAAGCACTTCCATCACATCCAGCACGACTACGCCGACCATGGCATTTCGGTTAAGGGGGTGGAGATGGACGTGCCGACGATGATCGGCCGCAAGCGCAAGGTCGTGAAGCAGCTCAACGGCGGCCTGATCCAGCTGTTCAAGGCCAACAAGATCGAGTTCGCCAACGGATTCGGCAAGCTGCTCGCCGACCGCGTTGTCGAGGTCAGCCCGCACGACGGCGAATCCTACGAAGCCCGAGGCAAGCATGTCATGCTGGCCTCCGGGTCGGTTCCCTTCACGATCCCGAACGTCGAGATCGACGGCGAGCACATCGTCGATAACGTAGGCGCGCTCGATTTCGAGGAGGTGCCTCGCCGCTTCGGCGTGATCGGCGCCGGGGTGATCGGTCTGGAAATGGGCAGCGTCTGGTCGCGCCTCGGGGCTGAAACGGTGCTTCTCGAAGCCATGGACGAGCTTCTGGCGGTCGTTGATACGGACATGGCCAAGGCCGCCGCGCGTGAATTCAAGAAGCAGGGCCTGGATATCCGGCTCGGCGCCCGCGTTTCCGGCGCTCGCGTCGTTGACGGCCAGGTCGAGGTCACCTACGAAGACGGCAAGGGAGAACATACGGAAACCTTCGACCGCCTCCTCGTTGCCGTTGGCCGCAAGGCCGCCAGCGAGGGTCTTCTGGCTGACGACAGCGGCGTTCGCCTGACCGACCGCGGCCAGGTCGAGGTTGACGACAACTGCCAGACCGCGGTGGAGAACGTCTGGGCGATCGGCGATCTGGTCCGCGGACCGATGCTGGCGCACAAGGCCTCGGAAGAAGGCATCGCGGTCGTCGAGCATATCGTGACCGGCCACGGCCATATCAACTTCGACACCATTCCCTGGGTGATCTACACGGACCCCGAGATCGCCTGGGTCGGCAAGACCGAAAAAGAGCTCAAGGAAGCCGGCATCGACTACAAGACCGGGAGCTTCCCCTTCGCCGTGACCGGCCGCGGCCTGGCCATGGGCAATGCGGCTGGCCACGTCAAGATCATCGCCGATGCTGATGACGACACGATCCTCGGCGTTCAGATCTTCGGCGCCAACGCCTCGGAAATGATCGCTGAATGCGTTGTGGCGATGGAGTTCCATGGCTGCAGCGAAGATCTCGCGCGAATCGTGCACGCTCACCCGACCCTGTCAGAAGCGGTTCACGAGGCCGCGCTGGCGGTCAACAAGCGCGCGATCCACAAAGCCAACTGACGGCCTCGCGCGATCGTCAACGATCGAGCCACTGACCCCCAGGAGCGAGCAGCCCATGACTGACCCCGTCCCCGCCACCTTCCGAGCCTTCAGGATTCGCGACGACGAGAACGGCTATCGCGCAGGCATCGAAGACCAGTCCATCGAGGACCAGAATGCTGGAGACGTCACGGTCCGTGTCGCCTGGTCCAGCGTCAACTTCAAGGACGCTCTCGCAGGCACGGGCAAGGGAAAGATCCTGCGCCGCTTTCCCCTGAACGGCGGCATCGATCTCGCCGGGACCGTCGTGGAGAGCCACTGCGATCGCTTCCAGGCGGGCGACGAGGTACTCGTCACAGGCAGCGGCCTGTCCGAGACACGAGACGGCGGCTACGCGCAGTACGCGCGCCTCGACTCGGAGTGGCTGATACCCCTCCCGGCGGGCCTGTCGATGCGAGAAGCGATGGTCCTCGGCACCGCCGGTTTTACCGCCGCCCTCGGACTGTATCGAATGGAAGCTAACGGCCAGCGCCCGGACATGGGTCCGATCTGCGTGACCGGCGCCTCCGGCGGCGTCGGCTCCCTGGCCCTGGACATCTACAGCAAAGCCGGCTATTCCGTGACCGCCATCAGCGGCAAGGTCGACGAATTCGACTGGCTGCATCAGCTCGGAGCCGATCAGTGCATTGCCCGTCAGGATCTGCACTGGCCCGAGTCGCCCATGGCCAGCGCACGCTTCGCCGGGGCACTCGACAACGTCGGCGGCGACACCCTGTCGGGCCTGACTCGCGTCATCGAACCCTGGGGCAACATCGCCAGCTGTGGCATGGCCGGCGGCATCGGCGTGCAGACCACGGTCATGCCCTTCATCATCCGCGGCATCGGCCTGCTCGGCATCAACTCATCCGGCTGCCCCTATGATCTGCGCATGGAGATCTGGTCTCGACTCGCCGGGGACTGGAAACCCCGCCACCTCGAGGCCATAGCTGCTCCCAGCATGACCCTCGAGGACCTGCCGCAGGCCTTCGACCAGCTCCTGTCCGGCGGCGGACGCGGGCGAATCACCGTCGACCTCACCCAGGGAAGCTCTGGGTAACCCTGCTCGGGCGCAGCGGCGTTCCTGCGGGCGCCCTGCGGATTCGGACCCATCGTGCTGAAACCCGTGCATTTCGAGTATCATTGGCGTCAGCCTCAGAAAGCAATATCAACTGCAAGGGTGCATCATGGCAAAAGTATTGATCGTCGATGACTCCGAGTCTCAGCTCTACGCCTTGAGCAAGATCGTCGAGGGCGCAGGCCACGAGGTCATCACCGCCGAGAACGGCGAAGTCGGGGTCGAAAAGGCGCTGGCGGAAATTCCCGACCTGATCCTGATGGACGTCGTCATGCCGGGCCTCAACGGATTCCAGGCGACGCGAAAGATCTCGAAGGACAATTCGACCGCTCATATCCCGGTCATCTTCGTCACGACCAAGGACCAGGAGACTGACCGCATCTGGGGCATGCGACAGGGCGCATCGGCCTACATCACCAAACCCGTCGACAAGAACATTCTTCTCGACGCCATGAACAAAGCCATGGGCGCCTGATCGACGATGATTGAAACTGGCCAGGCCCTGCCGGATCGGCAGCTGATGATCATGGGTGACGACGGTCCGACACCGATCGGTTCCGCGTCGCTGT
>CAZDFS010000001.1:19956-57641 GCA_964504865.1 uncultured Wenzhouxiangella sp. | reverse complement strand
TATGTGTCCTCGGTAGTGTCCAGCTTCCGCAAGGCGACCGATGCGCTGGCGGCCGGGCGGCCGCTGCCGCCGAGCGCGCTGGCGTCGCTGTGCGAGGGCGGCCTGAGCGTGTTGTTTGCCGTTCCCGGCGCCTTTACCCCGACCTGCTCCGCCCAGCATCTTCCCGGCTTCATCGAGCGCGCTGATGAATTCCGCGCCAAGGGTGTTGATCGGCTGATCTGCATGGCCGTCAACGATGTCTTCGTCATGGATGCCTGGGGGCGCCAGGCCGGCGTCAACGCAGCGATCACCATGGCCGCCGATGGCAACGGAGACTTGACGCGAGCGCTCGGCCTGGAAATGGATGCCACGGCCTTCGGGATGGGTCATCGCTCCCAGCGCTTCGCCCTGATCGTCCGCGATGGCATCGTTGATGGCGTATTCGTCGAAGCACCAGGCGAATTTCGCGTCTCGAGCGCGGACTATCTCATCGACAAGATCTAGGGCACCCGTGATCAACGAGGCTCGGCGCGCCTGTCACTCGGCGCCTCCCGCAGCGACCCGTCGCCCCCGACGATAATCGTTCAACGGTTTCCGGACCTCCACGGCCGCTGCGGCGCCTGCCGGAATCAGTCGCCCGGCTCAGCAGGATATTGCACCGGGTTGACGCCCTGCGGCTCGATGATGCCGAACTGGAATCCAAGCCAGAGCAGCCCGAGCAGTGCCAGCGACAGTCCGACGCGCCAGCTGAGCCGCCTCACCGTCCGGTCCCCCTCGCCCTGGTCTTTCACCAGATAATAGAAGCTCGACGCCAACGTGAAAAGGATGGCAAGAAACACAGCGATGATGATGATGTTGCTCAGCAAAATGCACGACCTGCGATTGACAAGGCTGCATTATAAAGGCCCCCGATGATTGGCTCGAAACTGAAAACGCTGGCGTGGTTTCTTGCCCCACAGCTTGCGGCCGTCCTGGTCCTTTCCCTGACCGTTCGCCTGGCCTTCTGGCAGCTGGACAGGGCTGAAGAAAAGGCGGCGCTTCTCGCGCGCTGGGAACGCACGGAAGCTGTCACGCTGGCGAATCAGCCGCTTGAGTCGATCCCCGACCTGACCCGGGTCGAAGCACGCGGGCGCTTCGACGCGGACCGCCATGTGCTGCTCGACAACCAGACCCGGAACAATCACCCGGGCGTCCACGTCTACAGCCTGTTTCAGCCGTCGGACGGCGCGCCACCTTTTCTCGTCAATCGCGGCTGGCAACCGTGGTTTCGCACCCGCGGGAGCTGGCCCGAGTTCGACACGAGTTCGGCGACGCTCGAACTCTCGGGCCGGCTGACCGATGCACCGCGACCCGGGCTTCAGCTCGGCGAGGCGCTGCCACTGGATCCCGATCAATGGCCGAACCTCATGACCTACCTCGATCTGGCCAAGGTCCGGGAGGTCTTTGGGCCAGAGCTGGCCGACCGGATCCTGCTCCTCGATCCGGACCACAGCCAGCATCTGAGCGGCGATGATTGGCCACGGGTCAACATGGGCCCGGACCGGCATCGAGGCTACGCCTTTCAATGGGCTGCCATCAGCATCGCCGTCCTCATTCTCTGGGTCGGCTTGACCCTGCGTTACTTCCTCAAGAAAAAGAGCGTCTAGATGAACCGCAAGATCATTCTCCTCGTCTTCGGCATGTTCACCCTGCCGGTTCTCGTCGCCGTGCTGCTGAACTCCCGCTGGGTCGATTGGGCACCCGGCGAGACGCGCAATTTCGGTGAACTGATCTCACCGGTCGTTCCCCTGCCCGAAGGCCCCTGGACCGATGCCGATGGACAAGCGCTGGAGCGCGACGACCTGCTGGATCTCTGGCAGATCGCACACGTGCGGCGTGGCGTCTGCGACGAAGCCTGCATGGAGGACCTCTACTGGCTGCGCCAGGCACGCCAGGCCCAGGACCGCCATGTTCCAGAAGTCGGCCTGCTCCTGATCAGCCAAGCACCAGTCGGTGCTGAGCAGCGCGCGCGCATCAGGGAACTCACCGATGCCTACACGATCATCGATGGACCCCAGACCACGGCCCTCATCGAGGCCTTTCCCGGCAATGACATCGACGGGCAACGCTACATCGTTGACCCCCGCGGGAATATAATGATGGCCTACTCCAAACAGGCCGATCCCAACGACATTCGTCGTGATCTGGGCCGCCTTCTCACCTGGACTCAACGAGACTGATCTAGCGCATGAGTGCACTGACCTACCATCGCATCGTCAAGGCCGCGATCTGCCTGACCCTGATCGTGATCATCCTCGGCGCCTGGGTGCGCCTGACGGGTGCCGGACTGGGCTGTCCGGACTGGCCTGGCTGCTATGGGGAGCTCACCTGGCCGAAGACCGAGGAATCGGTCGCGGCGGCGAATCAACGCTGGGCCGAGCTGCCGGTCGAGACCGGCAAGGCGATCAGAGAGATGGTGCATCGCTACTTTGCCGGCGCGCTGGGTCTGATGGTTCTGGCCCTGGCGGTGGGTGCCTGGGTGCGACGCGGTCAACCCGGCCAGCCGGTGGTTCTGCCGCTCGTGCTTCTGGTCATCGTCACTGCGCAAGCCGCCCTCGGTGCCTTCACGGTCACGCTCCTGCTGAAACCGGCGATCGTCACCTCGCATCTGGTCGGTGGCTTCACCACCTTCAGCCTCCTCGTCTGGCTGTACTGGCGGACGCGCCCCGACCCGGTAAGGATCAACCTGCCGCAGCGCAAGCTCAAGCGCCCTGCGCTGATCGCGATGACCTTTCTGATCGGCCAGATCCTCCTGGGAGGCTGGGTCAGCACGAACTATGCCGCGCTGGCCTGCCCGGATTTTCCCACCTGCATGGGTGAACTCTGGCCCGAGCAGAACTACAGCGAGGGATTCGATCTCTGGCGTGACCTGGGCGTCGACTACCAGGGGGGCATTCTCGATCAGCCGTCGCGCATGGCAATCCACGTCGCCCATCGAATCGGGGCGATCCTTGTCCTTGGCGTCTTTGGCTGGCTGCTGTGGACCATGATCAACACGCCGGGCATGGGGCGCTGGACCGCGGCTGTCGGCGGCCTGCTGACCGTGCAGGTGGCCCTGGGCCTGGCGAACGTACTGGCCGGCCTGCCGCTGTACGTGGCCGTCGCCCACAATGCGGTCGCTGCCCTACTCCTGGTGACGATGCTGTCGCTCATCTTCGTGACTTCAAGACGGCCGGAACCCGCAGGATGAGCACGGCCGTCGCCTCCGGATTGCCGGTCGGTCGCTTTCTTGCGCTGTGCAAGCTGAAGGTCGTCGGCCTGATCGTGTTCACCGCCATCGTCGGTATGGCGCTGTCCGTGCCCGGCATGGTGCCCCTGCAGCCACTGATCATCGGCAGCCTGGGAATCGGGCTCGCCGCAAGTAGCGCCGCGGCCATCAACCACCTCCTGGATGCCAGAGCGGACCTGATCATGGCCCGGACGCGCAATCGCCCCCTGCCCATGGGCGAGCTGAACGAACGCCAGGTCCTGGTCTTCGCGCTATCGCTGGCGGCGGTGTCCATGGCGCTGCTCATCACCTTCGTCAATCTCCTGACCGCCGTTCTGACCTTCGCCAGCCTCATCGGCTACGCCATTATCTACACCGCCTGGCTGAAGCGCGCCACGCCTCAGAATATCGTGATCGGTGGCGCGGCAGGAGCCGCACCGCCGGTCCTGGGTTGGGCCGCTGTGACCGGCGAAGTGCACGCCTATGCGCTGATCCTGTTCCTGATCGTGTTTGTCTGGACACCCCCGCATTTCTGGGCCCTGGCGATCTATCGGCGGCACGACTACGCCGCAGCCGACGTTCCGATGCTGCCAGTGACCCACGGCGTCGAATTCACCCGCCTCCAGATCCTGTTCTACTCGATCATTCTCGTGCTGGTGACGCTACTGCCGTGGCTCACCGGGATGAGCGGGCTCGTCTATCTCGCAGGCTCCACGGTGCTCAACATCGGCTTCATGGGCTATGCGCTGGCCATGATGCGGCCAAAGACCGAGCAGCTGGCCATGCAGATGTTCAGCTACTCGGTCGTCTATCTGATGGCGCTGTTCGCTTTTCTGCTGATCGACCACTACATCACCCTCTGACCCTTCTTCCATCGCGTTTATCGAGACCAACCCTATGTCCGACACCAAGACCCAGGCGTCACCGCTCCTCTCGCTTGAAGCACACGATGAATTCATCGGACGGCACATCGGGCCCGATGCTGCCGAGATCGATCAGATGCTGAGCACCATCGGCAGTCGCTCGATGCAGGATCTGATGCACGAGACGATGCCGGGCAGCATCCTCAACGAGGACGGACTGAGGCTGCCGCGGGCGGAGAACGAGGCGCGAGTACTGGAAGAGCTGCGCGCAATGGCCGACGAGAACACGATCTGCCACAGCATGATCGGCCTGGGCTACCACCCCACGATCACGCCGCCGGTGATTCTCAGAAACGTCCTCGAGAACCCCGGCTGGTATACCGCCTATACCCCTTACCAGGCCGAGATCTCGCAGGGTCGCCTCGAGGGAATGCTGAATTTCCAGCAGATGGTGATGGACCTGACGGGCATGGAAATGTCCAATGCCTCACTCCTTGACGAAGCCACGGCAGCGGCCGAAGCCATGGCGATGATCAAACGCGTCAATCGCGGATCGAAGAGCGCGCGCTTCCTTGTCGATGCCTGCTGCCTGCCGCAGACGATCGATGTCGTCCGCACTCGGGCCGAGCACCTCGGCCTTGACGTGGTCATCAGCGACGATCTCAGCGCGAGCCTGAAGAGCGATGACTTCTTCGGCGTACTGGTCCAGTACCCGGGGCATGCCGGACAGCTGCGCGACCTGGATCCGATCAGCGCCGCAGCCCACGAGCAGGGCGCCCTCGTCGCCGTCGCGACGGATCTCCTCTCCCTCGCCCTGCTGAAGCCGCCCGGCGAGTCGGACGTGGACGTCGTCGTCGGATCGGCCCAGCGCTTCGGCGTACCGATGGCGTTCGGCGGCCCGCACGCGGCGTTTCTGGCCACGCGCGAAGACTACCGCCGCAGCGTCCCGGGCCGCATCATCGGCGTGTCGCGCGACCGCCATGGTGCGCCTGCTCTGCGCATGGCACTGCAGACCCGGGAGCAGCACATCCGCCGAGAAAAGGCCATGAGCAATATCTGCACGGCCCAGGCGCTCCTGGCCGTCATGGCCGGCTTCTACGGCGTCTGGCACGGCCCCGAGGGCATCCGACGCATTGCCGGACGGATCCACCGCATGACCTGCCTCCTGGCCCACGCCCTGAAGCAGCACGACTTCGAGCTTGCCCATGACGCCTTTTTCGACACCTTGAGCCTGCGCGTCGACGAGCCCCTGCGCCAGGCGCTGCTCCACCGCGCCCAGAGCGCAGGCATCATTCTGCGAGCGGATCAGGATGGCCTCATCGGAATCAGCGTCAACGAGTGCACGCGGCGAGCGCATCTCGCCGACCTCCTGGCGGTACTTACGGGAGAGGAGGTGGACGTCGATGCCCTCGACCACGATCTCCCCGCCGAGCACACGGCGATCCCGCTCAGCCTGCAGCGTCGGTCGGATTTCATGACCCACGAGGTCTTCAGCCGCTACCGCAGCGAAACCGAGATGCTGCGCTACCTCAAACGCCTCGAGAATCGCGACCTGAGTCTGGCTCACTCGATGATCCCGCTCGGCTCCTGCACGATGAAGCTCAACGCCACGGCAGAGATGATTCCCGTGACCTGGCCCGAATTCGCCGATCTCCACCCCTTCTGTCCCTGGGATCAGGCGCGCGGCTATCACAAGCTGATTGATCAGCTGGAACACCAGCTGCGTGAAGTGACCGGCTTTGCCGGCGTGTCCCTGCAGCCCAACGCGGGCTCCCAGGGTGAGTATGCCGGCCTGCTGACGATCAAGGCCTATCACGAAAGCCGCGGTGATTCCCATCGCGATGTCTGCCTGATCCCCTCCTCGGCACACGGCACCAACCCAGCCAGCGCGCAGATGGTCGGCATGAAGATCGTGGTGGTCGGTTGCGATGCGGAGGGCAACGTGGATCTGGCCGACCTCGAGGCCAAGATCGAAAAGCACCAGGACAAGCTGGCGGCGCTCATGGTGACCTATCCGTCGACCCACGGCGTGTTCGAAGAGCAGATCGTCACCGTCTGCAGCAAGGTCCGCGAGGCCGGTGGTCAGGTCTACATGGACGGGGCCAACATGAACGCCCTGGTCGGCTGGGCCCAGGTCGCCGAGTTCGCCGACGTCTGCCATCTGAACCTGCACAAGACCTTCTGCATTCCCCACGGCGGCGGGGGACCCGGCGTCGGGCCGATCGGCGTTCGCGAGCACCTCAAGCCCTTTCTTCCAGGCCACGTGACGGGCCTGCTCGGCGGCGACGCCAACTCGTCGGGCGCCGTCTCGGCGGCCCCCTGGGGCAGCGCCGGCATCCTGCCGATTTCCTGGGCCTACATTCGCATGATGGGACGGGACGGCCTGCGCAAGGCCACGCAGGTCGCGATTCTGAACGCGAACTACATCGCCACCCGCCTTCGGGGCCACTATGACGTCCTCTACACGGGCCGTAACGGACGGATCGCTCATGAGTGCATCATCGACCTGAGACCCTTCAAGGCCGAGGCCGGCATCAGCGAAGAGGATGTGGCGAAACGCCTGATCGACTATGGCTTCCACGCACCGACCATGTCCTGGCCGGTGCCCGGCACGCTCATGATCGAACCCACGGAGAGCGAATCGAAGGATGAGCTGGACCGGTTCATCGACGCGCTGATCCAGATCCGGGCGGAGGTCAAGAAGGTCGCTGACGGTCATTGGGATGCGGACGACAACCCGCTCAAGAACGCCCCGCACACGCTGCAGGAACTGAGCGGCGATGACTGGCCCCACGCCTATACCCGGGAAGAGGCCGGCTGGCCCGCCGCCTCACTGCGTCAGGGCAAGTTCTTCGCCTCGGTGGCTCGCGTCGACAACGTTTATGGGGACCGCAATCTGGTCTGTTCCTGCCCGCCGATGGACGTCTGGCAGGAAGCCAGCTGACGGGACCGCTCGTTCACCTCAGAGGCAGGGGGCTGGCGGCGCCGTCAGCCCCCTTGCCTCTGTGGTGATCACCTGCCGTCAGTCGATCTTGACCGGCGCTTCCGGGCGCTCCGGGAAGCTCGGCGGATCGGCTTCGATCCTGTTCATCACCTCCTCGATCGCGCGTTCGAGCTGCGGATCGCGGCCCGCGATGACGCTCGCCGGATCGTTGTCGACCTCGATATCGGGTTCGACACCCTCCCCTTCGATGACATAGTTACCGTTGACATCGGCGAAGCCGAACTCCGGCACGTTGACTGACCCACCGTCGATCAGGGGGCCGTGGCTGGTGATGCCGACCACGCCACCCCAGCTCTTCTTGCCGATCAGGGGTCCCAGGCCGGCGTTGCGGAACTGCCAGGGAAAGATGTCGCCGTCGGAGGCGGAATTCTCGTCCAGAATCGCCACCAGATGACCGTTGAAAGCCTGGTTCGGATAGGTCGAGGTGTAGGGCATCGTGCGCGCATAGCCCAGGGCCAGAGGGCGACGCGACAGGCGCTCGATCAACATCTGGGACACATTGCCGCCGCCGTTGGAGCGCACGTCGATCACGAGACCGTCCTTGCGAATCTGGCCGTAGAACCACTTGATGAACTCGCGAATCCCGTTGGCGCCCATGTCGGGCACGTGCAGGTAGCCCACGCGGCCGTCCGTCGCCTCGCTGACGCGTCGGTGGTTATCGCGCACCCAGGCCAGGTAGAACAGCGACGACTCATCGCTGATCGGGTCAACCATGACCGTGCGCGCATCGCGCCCATCGGCGCGACTGGCCAGGGTCAGCGCCACGGCCTGACCTGGTGGCAGCATCAGCCGTTCGTAGATATTGTCATCCGCGCTCAGCGCCTGACCGTTGATCGCCATGATGTAGTCGCCGACTGACGCCTCCACGCCGGCCGCGGTCAAGGGCGAGCGATAGCGGGGCTCATCGTTCTGGCCGTCGAGGATCCGGGCAATGCGATAGCGCCCGCGATCGGTGTCGAAGCGCGCTCCGAGGAGCGATACGGAGGGGCGGTTGGGTAGCCCCTCATCTCCGCCGGAGACATAGGCATGCGATACGTTCAGCTCGCCGATCATCTCACCCATCAGATAGTTGAGATCGGAGCGATGGGCGATGTGCTCCAGCCACGGGCGATACTGTTCGCGCAGGGCTTCCCAGTCGTAGCCATGCATATTGGCGACGTAGAAATGATCGCGGAAGCGGCGCCAGACCTCATTGAAGGCCGTTTCCCATTCTGCCATCGGATCGACCTGGGCGCGAAGGCCATCGAGGGCGACGGCGTCGGGATCACTGCCCTCCTTGGCAATATCCATGACGTGCCAGCCCCCGTTCTGCGTCACCAGAATCCGCTTGCCGTCCAGGCTGAGGTCGGCCAGCTGGTGGCCGCTGGGGAAGGTGACGACCTCGTCGTCGGCAAACTTGAACATCTTCAGCGCCGTGGGGATCTCTGGCGAGCGTCCGTAGTAGAAGGCGCCGCCTTCGGTAAAGAGGATGCCGGTCTCGGTCACGGCCAGGGCACCGAAGTTGCCGTTGTCGACGGGAACGCGGATGAGGCGCTGCGCCAGACCGTCGAATTCGATCTCGACGTCGCGGGTCTCGGAGGCGTCCTCGTCGTCTTCATCGTCCCCATCGCCGCCAGCCCTCGAGATCCCCGGTTCCTCCGCGTCTTCGGGAGCAAAGGGGTTGGGCGCGTCGGCGGTCAGGGCAAGGGCGAAGATGCCGGTCATCCGGTTGGTGGCGTAGTTCCACTCCCGGCGGGCGATCTGTGGGGCGAATTCGCGATCGCCGAGGAAGAACAGGTGCTCGCCGCTGGGAGAGAACGCGGGCCGATACTCCGAAAACATGCCGTCGGTAATCTGACGGGTTGCTTCGGCGTCCAGGTCGTGGATGTAGAGCGCTCTGAGGCCGGTCTCCTGAGTCTGACTGAAGGCGACGTAACGGCCGTTCGGAGACCAGACATAGTCGCGGTTTCGCCAGCCGGGATCGCGGCCGATTTCGGTCATCTCCCCATCGCCATCACTGGCAACGATCAGGATGCGGCCATCCTTGTCGGAGAACACCACGTGCTCGCCGTCGGGCGAGACGACGGGATCGTAGAAGCGGGTCCGGTTGCCGGATGTCAGCGCCGTCGGCTCGCCGCTGCCATCCACCGCGACGCGATAGAGCTCCTCCTCGCCGCTGACATCGGAAATGAAGACGATCGATTGGCCGTCGGGGAACCAGCTGGCTTCGCGGTCATGGGCACTCGAGCGGTCGGTCAGGCTGCGCGTGATGCCTTCACCGACCGGCGCGTTGTAAAGGTTGCCTCGGGCCGCGAAGACGACGCGCTGGCCCGTCGGAGACAGGCTCGCATCACGGATATCGCTTGCCACATCGACCCATTTGATGCGTCGATTGAGGCCATCGTCCGGCACGGTGATCTCGATGGCCCTATCCGTGCCCTCGATCACATCAAAGACGCGCAGCTCGCCGTTCAGCTCGTAGACGATTCGCCGCTCATCGTCGGCGCTGGCCCAGCGCACGTCCCAATCGCGGTGGCGCGTCAGCTGCTCCGTGGCGCCTGATTCGGGGTCGACGCGGAACAGGTTCAGCTTGCCGTCCCGATCGGACACGAAGTACCCCGCGCCCTGGATCCACATGGGATCACGATCGGTGCGCGGATGATCCGTCAGCTGGCGAGCCTGGCCTTCGTCGATATCGAACAGCCAGAGGTCCTGGGACCAACCGCCTTCGTAGCGTTTCCAGGTCCGGAAGTCGCGAAACAGCGGCGAATAGAACACCGCACCGCCCGCTTCGGCAAAGGTGCCCGCCCCGGCCACGGGAATCGGCAGAGCCTCGGGAATCGAGCCGTCGAGGCCGACGGTGAACAGCGTTGCATCGCTGGAGTCCCAGGCATCACGGCGGGATCGATGGAGGATCGATTGACCGTCCGGGGCCCATCCATAGACCTGGTTGTCGTAACCCCAGCGCGGCGGCAGTGGCCCGGTGGCCGGATAGAAGGTCAGCTGACGTGGTTCGCCGCCAGCCGCCGGCATGACATACACCTGCTCATCGCCGCCGTACTGCCCGGTAAAAGCGATCATCTCGCCGTCGGGTGAGAACTTGGCAAACAGCTCCAGGCCCGGGTGGCTGGTCAGGCGATAGGCCGTGCCACCGGCCAGCGGCGCGCCCCAGAGATCGCCGCCGTAGCTGAACACGACGCGATCGCCGTGAACATCGGGAAAGCGCAGGAGCTTGGTGTTGGCCAGCGCCGGCAGGCTCGCAAGGAGCATCAGGCCAGTGAGGAAAAGGCGGAAAAGGAAAGGAAACGCCGTCATCGGAAACCTCGGTCGTAATGAATAGTGGAGTCGCATCGTTCAACCGCCGGATTGTAGCCCGCCCTCCCCGCCTCGGCACCGGCCAGAAGTCACGCCGGCCGCCGTCGGGCGCCTTGGACGATCGACGCCGCCAGGCCCGTGGTCTTGAGGCAGTGCAGCGCTTCAAGGCATGCGGTACCATTCAAGCACAGCGGCGCACGCGCCGGCGGCTTGCCTGGGATCCCCGGTGGCGTCAACGACACCTCAGCCATCCCGACAAGACGGAAAAAGGTTCTGGCGCCTGCCCACTGATCCTTCAACCGTCGCCAGGCACAATTCATCTGTGGGCCCCGCAGCGCGACCGCTTGAGAAACCCGTAATCTGCACAGGACGTCAGCCAACTCGATGCCCCCTTCCTCTGTTGCTCTGAAGCTTCGTTTGCCCTTCGTTTCCTTCCTTCTACTGCTGGCGCTACAACCCGCCACCGCCGACGACGAGGTCTGGGCGCGAATCCACCTCGCCGATCGGGATGCCCGAACGGCGGAAATCCGCGACGGCAACGATCTGGCGGACTATGGCAGTTTTCTTTTCGGCCCTATCGATGGCGCAAAAGCGACGGCCCTGCGCGACCAGGGGTATCGGATCCAGGTCAGCGAAAACCCCTTCCTCCTCAGCCTCGGCGGGGAGACCTTCGATCCGACCACGCGCCCCACGCTAGCCCTGGACCGCGAAGTGAGCGCCGAGGGCGATCTTCATCTGATCCAGTTCAAGGGCCCGATCCGCCCCGAATGGCTGCAGCGACTGCGTCGAACGGGCCTCGAAATCGTGCAACCGCTGCACCCCTTCAGTTATTTCGTCTGGGCCAGTGAGGCGCAGCTCCAGGACGCGCTCGGCGACCCCGCCATTCGCTGGTCCGGCCCGATGGAATCCGCCTGGAAATTGCAGGCGCCGCAGGCGCTCGCCAGCAGCAGGCCCGCGCCAGCCATGGTCATGATCAGCGCCCACGGTGACGTCCGCGATCGCATCAACTCGCTGCGACGCTTCGGCTCGATCAAGCAGGTTCGCAACGAAACTCGCCATTTCATCCTGCTCGAGTTCGACCAGCTGCCCGCAAGTCACTTTTTTGATCTGGCTCGCCTGCCCGGGGTCTACACGGTTCAGGCCATCACCGAGGACGCCGGGCCTCGAGGAGAAATGAGCAATCAGTCGATCGTCGGGAATATCGACGGCGCCGGTAATGTGCTTCCCGGTTACGTGGATTGGCTGAGCGATACGGGCTATGACGGCAGCGGCGTCATCGTCGGAGTCGTCGACGGCTACGTGCGCATCAGCCACGATGATCTGGCCGATCGCATGGTGCCCTGCAGCGGTCCGAACAACAGCTGCACCACCAGTGGCGCGAGCGCCCACGGCACCCACGTGGCAGGCGCGATTGCCGGCACCGGCGCCACCGGGGCCGTCCTCAATCTCGGGACGACGGAGGATCCGATCGAATTCCTGCGCGGCCAGGGCGTCGCGCCGGGCGCCAGCCTGGTGACCCAGCGCTACCAACCGTTCATCGGGGCAGGCAGCGGCGGCATGGTGCCCGACGGCATGCTGGACATCTACCTCGACTCGGCGCGCAGCGGCGCCCTGCTGACGAACAATTCCTGGGGCCCGTCGACGACGCCTCAGGGCTACAACATTCCGACCCGCCAGATCGACGTGATCAGCCGCGACGCGGATCCGGACACGCCGGGCGATCAGCCCGTGCTGGCCGTCTGGTCGATCATGAACGGCTACGGCGACTCCAGCGGCGCCTGCGCCCCAAGCTCCCTCGGCGCGCCGGACGAGGCGAAGAACCTCTTCGCCGTCGGCTCCACCTCGCTTCAGAGCGGCAGTAACGGCGCCCAGCTGAGCAATATCTTCCGGATTTCATCGAACTCCGCCCACGGCAACGCCTGCGATGGCCGCCGGGTCCCGCATATCGTCGCGCCGGGCTGTTCAACTGACAGCACAACCAGTTCCTCGGACACGGCTCATTCGTTTTCCTTCTGCGGCACGTCGATGGCCTCACCCGTGGTCTCCGGCGCGGTGGCGATCTTCATGGAGCGCTACATTGCAGAGCACGGTGTCCCGCCCTCTCCCGCCCTGGTCAAGGCGATCTTCACGGCGGCGGCCCAGGACCTGGAAGGCAACCCCAACGCCGACGGCGGCACCATGGGCCATCGCCCAGACCGCTTTCAGGGCTACGGGCGCATCGATCTCGACGCGGTCATGAACCACGGTCTCGAGGTCTACACGCGCGACCAGGAGACCGTGTTCACGAGCACCGGCGACAGCTGGTCCGTCGGCCTCAACGCCGACGACCCCAGTCAACCGATCCGCATCATGCTGGCCTGGACCGACGCGCCGGGCGGCGGGCTGGGCGGTTCCACGCCCGCCTGGGTCAACGATCTGGATCTGTCGGTCACGGCGAACGGCAGCACCTACCTCGGCAATGTCATCGGACCGGACGGCTGGTCGGCCAGCGGCGGCAGCGCCGATGATCGAAACAATCTCGAGGGCGTGTTTCTCAACCCGGCCCAGCACGGCGGCGCCATCAATATCACCGTGGACGCCACGGACATCGCCGGCGACGCCCTGAACCCCTGGACGCCTGGTGACCCGAGCCAGGACTTCGCCCTGGTCTGCTATAACTGCTTCTTCGGGGACCCCACCTACAGGCTGAGCCTGGACGACGGCCCGCTGGAGGCCTGCATCCCTGAATCGGGCACGACGGACGCGGCGGTCATCGTCAACGTCGGCACACGCGGACCCTACAGCGGCACCGTCGGCCTGAGCACGTCGGGCGAGCCCGCCGGGCTGACGAGCAGCATCGACCCCGCCTCCGTCAGCGCCCCCGCCACCTCGACCTGGACGCTGACCGTCGCCGATACGGCAGCAAGCGGGTCGGGCACGATCAGCCTGCTCGGTGACGACGGCAGCAACCAGAACAGCATCGACCTGGCCTATCGCCTCGACGCGCTGCTGGCCAGCGGACCGGTCCTGACGACACCGGCTGACGGCGCCGTCGATCAGACCCTGCAGCCGACCTTCCAGTGGGAAGCCATCGCTGGCGTTGACGACTATCGCCTTCAGATCGCCACCGATGCGGCCTTCAGCAGTCTGGTCGTCGACGCGGCGCCCGCGTCATCAGGTTTCGTGCCGGCCGCGGAGCTGGCGACGGGCACCGAGTACTTCTGGCGCGTGGCCGGCGGTAACCTCTGTGGCGCTGGCGCCTGGAGCAGCACTCGCAGCTTTACGACTCGCCTCGAGCCGGTCGCCGGCTTCTCGGCATCGCAATTCGACCTGTCGGTCGCCACCGACTCCTTCGACAGCACACCGCTCGAGATCAGCAACCTCGGCACCGGCAGCCTGAGCTGGAGCGTCGCCACCGACCAGCTTGATGGCGCGGCCGGCCGCGCTGCGATCGACCCGGTCTACGACGAGCCCCTGAGCGTCCCTGACTTCACCGTCACCGGCGACGCCAGCGGCGGCAACACGGAAGCCTTCACGATTCCGGGCGGCGTCCTGACCCGGGGCACGGTTCTGGGCTTCGGGTTCGAGGGCACGGTCAGCGGCATCACCGGAAATTCCGACTGGGCATCGGATCTTCGCCTGGTGATCACCAGCCCCGAAGGCGCCAGCTTCGACGTCGGCGGTTTCAGCGGCACCGCCAACAGCTGGGACTTCCAGGGCGCTGGTTCGTCGGATAACGGCACCTACAGCAGCACCCACCCGGCGGCCTTTGGTACGGGCACCGTCGATGACGGCGACTGGACCCTGAGCTTCCGTCACGGCTGGGTCGACGACGGCGCTGGAAGCATGGCCTGGACCGATGTGACCGTGACTCTGCTCAAGGCACCACCCCCCTTCTGCATGGACTCGTTCTCTGCCGTTCCCTGGCTGTCGGTCAACCCTGAGTCGGGTAGCGTGCCTTCCGGAGAGAGCGAGATGGTCAGCGTCGATATCGACACGACCGGCATGGTCCCCGGCATCTACACGGGTTATCTGTGCGTCAGCAGTAACGACCCGAATGCCGCCATGACGCCGATGCCGATTGAGTTGACGGTGACCGAAAACTCGCAGTTCATCTTCAGGGATCGCTTCGAGAACTAGGCCCCTGCCCGCTCCGCAGTAGCCCCGGCGCCGAACCCGCATGCGCCGGGGCCTTGAGTTCTGATAAAGGAAATTGCGATGACCCCGGTCCGCTTACTGCCCACCGCTCTCCTTTCGATCCTGCTCCTGGCCGTCGGCGCGCCGACCGCGGCGTCCGACGACCTGGTGCTTCGGGTCTATGACGTCCCGCCGGCGGAGCACAATCGCCTGCGCCATCTCGGCGATTTCTGGGGCGTGAACTGGCGCGCGGGCTACGTCAATGTCTACGTAACGCCGCGCGGGCGCTCGGCGATCGAAGATCTCGGTTATCGGGTGGAAGTCGATGAGGAAAAGCAGGCCGAGCTGGCGCGCTTTCGGGCCATCGATCGCGCGGCCTGGCGAGACGAGGGCCGAGGGGGCATCCCCGGCTTTCCCTGCTATCGGACCGTGGATGAAACGCATGCCACGCTGACCAGCCTTGCGCAGGACCACCCGGGCCTGGCCCGCATCGAGGACATCGGCGACAGCTGGCGCAAGATCAACGCGCCCCCCGCCGGCGACGACATCCTATCGCTGGTGATTGCCAACCAGGCCAGCCCCCACCCCAAGGCGCCGCTCGTCGTGATGGCGGCGCAGCATTCGCGGGAACTGGTCACCGCAGAGTCGGCCACGCGCTTTGCCGAATGGCTGGTCCTGGGCTACGAGAATGACGCCACGGCCCGCTGGCTGCTGGACCACCGCGAGATCCACGTGATCGCGATCCAGAATCCGGACGGTCGTCGGGAGGCCGAAGATACGGAACCCTTCTGGCGAAAGAACGCGAACAACACGCACTGCCCAAGAGAAGAGGTTGCCGGTGGCTGGCCTGGAGTGGATCTAAATCGCAACAGTCCGGTTTTTTTCGGCAATCAGGAGTCGAGCGGAAGCGATTGCGCCCAGACCTTCCGCGGCGATCTTGCGTCCTCTGAGCCCGAGACGGCCGCCATTCAGGACTACCTCGTCAGCGTGTTCACGGACTACCGCGACGGCATGAACGACGTGATTCCGGACACGGCCGAAGGCATCTTTCACTCGATTCATTCGTCAGGAGAATTGATCCTGTTTCCCTGGGAGGGCTCTGGCCTTGGCAGCAGCAACACGGCGCCCAACCATGATCAGCTCACCTGGCTCGGTCGGAAGATCGGGTTTATTACCGATTATCGAGTCGGGCGCGAGGTGCTCGGCCCGGCCGGCGGCACCACCGTTGACTTCGCCCACGGCGAGCTGGGAATCGCCGCCTACACCTACGAAATCGGCACCACTTTCTTCCAGAGCTGCAGCAGCTTCGAAGCGTCAATCTGGCCGCGGATTCGCGACTCGTTGATCTACAGCGCCAAGGCCGCCGCTCGGCCCTACGCCGCGCCGGCGGGGCCCGACGTCACCGCCCTCACGGCTGCCTACGATGCCGGCACGGGTCAGTTGCTTATCGAGGGTGTGGCCGACGACACGCGCTTCGACCGCAACGGCGCCAGCGAAGCCCCTTTCAATGACCCGATCAGCTCGATCGCCACGGTCACGGCCAGCCTGGATCTGCCGCCGCTGCTGGCAGCACAGACCTTCGAGGTGACGCTGACTGGCAGCGGCAGCGTCGTCGGCTTCTCCGACCCGCTGCCCGTAGGGACCCTCGATCTGTCGGCGCCCCGCCTGTTGTTCGTTCAGGCCAGCGACGACGACGCCCAGACCGGCGTCCCCACGGCGGCGTGGATCATCCAGGCGGATCTGTTCAGCGATCGCTTCGAGGCGGAACTGCGCGGGCGATAGACACGCTTGTGCCCCGGCCAGCGGCCGAGCCACAAGCGGACTCACGATCGGTCAATCGTCGAGGACGATCTCGTCATCATCATCATCGTCAGAGGCGGCAATGCGCGCCATGCCGATGACCTCCTCGCCGTCGGCCAGGCGAATCAGCGTCACGCCCTGCGTATTACGGCCGAGGCGAGAGATTTCATTCACCGAGGTCCGAACGAGCGTCCCGCTGTTCGAGGTCAGCATGACGTCGTCCTCTTCGCCCACCGCCATGGCCGCGACCAGGGCGCCGTTGCGCTCGGACACCTGGATGCCGATCACGCCCTGCCCGCTGCGCTTGTAGACTGGGAATTCGTCGATCGCCGTTCGCTTGCCGTAGCCGTTGGCCGTGGCGAGCAGGATATCCATGGGCTCATCACCGGTCACCAGCATCGAGACGACCTCCTGATCATCCTTCAGGCGAATCCCCACGACGCCACGGGTCTGGCGACCCATCGGGCGAGCATCGCCCTCGTTGAAGCGAATGACCTTGCCCGCCGATGAGAACAGCAGGATGTCGCGGTCGCCGTCGGTAAAGGACACGTCGACCAGTTCGTCGCCCTCCTCGAGGAGCACCGCCCAGATGCCGTTGGCCCGGATGTTGGCGAAATCCGACAGCGGTGTTTTCTTGACCCGTCCCTTGCGCGTGGCGAAGAAGACGAACCAGTCGTCGGGGAATTCTCGCGTCGGAAGCACCGCATTGATGCGCTCGCCGTCATCGAGGGGAAGCAGGTTCACCATCGGTCGGCCGCGGCTGTTGTGGCCGGCCTGCGGCAGCTCATAGACCTTGGTCTTGTAGACCTTGCCGGCACTGGTAAAGACCAGCAGCGTGTCGTGAGTGTTGGTCACCCAGAAACGCTCGACGAAATCCTCCGCCTTCGTCTTCGTCGCCGACCGGCCGCGCCCGCCGCGCTTCTGCGCGCGATAGCGATCCAGCGGCTGGTATTTCGCGTAGCCGCCGTGCGACAGGGTCACGACCACGTCTTCCGGCGTAATCAGATCCTCCATCGTCAGCTGCAGCTGATCGCGAACGATCTCGGAGCGCCGTTCGTCGCCGAACTGCTCCCTCAGGGCGGCCAGCTCATCGCGAATGACCTGCATCAGCGCGTCGGGCTCGGAGAGGATGCGCATCAGCTCCTTGATCTGACCCAGAATCTCCTGGTATTCCTCGGAAAGCTTTTCCTGCTCGAGGCCGGTGAGCTTCTGCAGGCGAAGATCGAGGATGGCCTGGGCCTGAGTGGGCGAGAGCTGATACTCGCCGTCTTCATGCAGGCCGTATTCGGGAAGCAGGGCTTCGGGGCGCGAGAGCTCGGCACCCGCCTGCCCCAGCAGCGCCTTGATCAGTCCGGCCTCCCAGCGCCGAGCCTGCAGTGCTTCGCGCGCGTCGTTCGGCGTGGGCGAGGTCTTGATCAGCTCGATCACCGCATCGAGATTCGCCAGGGCGACGGTCAACCCCTCGAGGATGTGGGCCCGATCGCGGGCCTTGCGCAGCTCGAACAGGGTCCTGCGCGTAACGACCTCGCGCCGGTGGGACAGGAAGGCCTTCAGGACGTCTCGAATGTTGAGGACCTTGGGCTGATTGTCGACCAGGGCGACCATATTGATGCCGAAGACGGTCTGCAGCTGGGTCTGCTGATACAGGTTATTGAGCAGCACCTCGGGCACTTCGCCACGCTTGATCTCGACGACCATGCGCATGCCATCCTTGTCGGACTCGTCGCGCAGCTCGGAGATGCCTTCGAGCTTCTTGAGCTTGACCAGCTCGGCAATCTTCTCAAGCAAGCGAGCCTTGTTGACCTGGTAAGGCAATTCGGTCACGACGATGCGGGCGCGACCGTTGTCGTCGGTTTCGACGTGCGAGCGAGCGCGCAGGTAGATTCGACCACGCCCGGTCCGATAGGCCTGCTCGATACCGTCGGCGCCGTTGATGATTGCGGCGGTCGGAAAGTCCGGCCCGGGCAGATGACTCATGATGCCGTCGACGTCGATGTCCGGATCGTCGACCATCGCCAGCAGCGCGTCGATGACCTCGCGCAGATTGTGCGGTGGGATATTCGTCGCCATGCCCACGGCGATCCCCGCCGAGCCATTGACGAGCAGGTTCGGTACCCGGGTCGGCATGACCGTGGGTTCGTTCTCGGATTCGTCGTAGTTCGGAACGAAATTGACCGTCTGCTTGTCGATATCCGCCAGGATTTCATGCGCCAGGCGCGCCATGCGCACTTCCGTGTAGCGCATCGCCGCCGGCGAGTCACCGTCGACGGAGCCGAAGTTGCCCTGGCCGTCGACGAGCATGTAGCGCATGGAAAACGGCTGCGCCATACGCACGATCGTGTCGTACACCGCCGTATCGCCATGCGGGTGATATTTACCGATCACATCACCGACCACACGGGCCGATTTCTTGTAGGGCTTGTTGTAATCGTTACCCAACTCGTGCATGGCAAAGAGCACGCGGCGATGGACGGGCTTGAGCCCATCGCGAACGTCCGGAAGCGCCCGACCCACGATCACGCTCATCGCGTAATCGAGGTAGGACTGCCGCATTTCGTCTTCGAGGTTGACCTGCAGAACTTCGCGCGCCATTTCGGCCATGATCAATCTTCCTAAACTGCTTAAATTTTTGTTGTTAAACCACTGATCTAAATGAACTTTATTCGACTTCTAAAAGGCCGGCATCACGGCCTCTTCGACCCGTGGGATAAGACGGAAATTTTAACACAAACAGGCCCTTAGGGGAGACCGTCCCGCGGTCCCCACCGCAACGTCAGGGTTAGCGCAGATGCTCCAGCAAGGCCTCGGTCAAGACCGCCAACAGCCCGGCCCAGTCGTCTCGATCCAACAGCGCGACATTGATCTCCAGCTCGGCGGTCAAAAGCTTGTCGGCCGGAAAGCATGTTCGATGGAACTGGCCAAGACCACTGCTCGTGCCGCGATAGGGTTGATTGGCGTGGATGCGCAAGCCGGGAAGTTTCTGACGAAGGGTTCCTATCACTCCCCGACACCATTCGGCCTCGTGCGGTCGAGCGGGGTCGAACAGCAGACCGATATCGCTGCGTCTGACGCGGCCCGCCCAGACAGGCGTGAAGCTGTGGCTGGCCAGATGCAGGCATCGGCCGGGTTCACCCACGCGCTCCCTGAACGCCTGCCAGTAAGGTCGATGAAATCGATCCAGCAGTTCGCAGCGCTGCAAGCCGTCGAGGGAACGGGAGAATTCGCTGAAGCAGTCTCGATGTGTTTCCGGACGATTCAGATCGACGAGCAGACGCGTCACCTCTCCCTGCATCAGCGGGCAGGTCAGCGCCTCTGCCAGGGCTGTGGCGAGCCGGAGACTGCCTTCATCCCAGGAGCGGTGCGTATCGAGAACCCCAGGCTCGCCGTCAAAGCAGGCTCGCCAGCGTGCGGGGACCTCCCGACTGGCGTGCTCGGCGGTGATCAGGGTTCGAACAGCTGCTGCGTGACGAGACACTCCGCGAGCTCCTGATAACAGGCGATGATCTCATGGTGGTTCCGTGAGGGACCCAGACGCGACATGATCGCCCCGGCCAGCGGTCCTCTGTCGATCATCCGATCAAGGAGAGCGCTCGCCGGCGCGCTCAGGCCGTCAAGGCGGCTGATCTGCTGACGCCAGAACAGCGACAGGGCGAGCTCTTCCTTGAGGCCAAACAGGGCCAGAATCTCCGGCGCCCTGATTCGGGCTTGATCGCCGAGGCGAGCCGCGTCCCAGAAGAGATCGGCCAGCGCCTCCGTAGGCACCGCCTGCTGAGCATCGACGCTTGCCAGGCGCCCGTCGTAGAAACTCCTGACCAGAGCGACAACAGCCTCGGCGATGGCCAGATCCGCCGCCGGGCATTCCTGCAGGTCGATGATGCGGATTTCGATCGCCTGCCGCTCGAAGCGCGCGATCGCCGCTCGGGAATTCAGCCAGTCATCCCGCAGCTCCCCCGTTGGATCGAAGGGCGCGATATCACGATACATCGGCTCGAGGATCTTTCCTCGATAGTCCTCCATGCCGCTGACCGGTTCCGGAATCACCGGGCCGGATATCGTCGGTACGCGGCGCTGATTATCGCGGTAGTAGCGAAGCCTTCCATCCAGCCACGGCGCGCTTCGACCCTCTTCCAGCGGCGACGAAGCCGACAGCGCGGGGATCAGCGGCAGGACGACGCGAATCGCGGCGTGGAGACGGATGAACTCCTCGTCATCGGCGAAGGGCAGATTGATATGCATGGACTGCAGGTTCGACCAGCCATGACCGGCGCAGCCAAAGATCCGGTCGTAGGCGCGATAGATCTGGTTCTGCCCGTGGGCCCACAGGCGGGTTTCGGTGGGGGGATGGAAAAGCGGATGCATCGCCGTCGGCAGCAGCCTGGCGCCGGCGCCCTCGAGCTGACGATCGATGGCTGCGATATCTCGATGAAAGCGCTCGCCCAATCCGGCCAGGCGCGGGGCTGGACCGTTCGTCTTCAATTCGATCACGTGACTGACCAGCTCGTTGGACCAGGCCGTCTCGCCGCGCTCCACTTCGTTAACGACCCGGCCCTGAGAATCCTTGAGCAGATGCTCGGCCAAAGGCCGTACGGCCAGGGTCTGGCGATCGACAATCATGTATTCCAGCTCGATTCCGAAGCCCTGAAAGGCAGCCAGAGGCCCCGCACCCACGCCAGTCACACCCTCACCCCACCGCGAAGGGATTTTTTCTGCACCACACGCGCCATCAGCGTTTCCATGATGGACTGGTAGAGCGAATCGCCGAGCACGGCGTCTTCGATGCCCGCATCGATCGACGGATTGTCGTTGACCTCGATAACCAGGATCCGACCACCGACCTCCTTGAGGTCCACGCCATAAAGACCACGACCGATCAGAGCGGTCGCCTTGAGCGCCGTTTGAATGACGCGCGCCGGCGCATCCTCGACAGCCAGCGTTTCCGCAGCGCCCTCGCGCTGGCGCGAGGCTGCATGGTTGATGATCTGCCAGTGGCCCCTGGCCATGTGGTAGCGACAGGCATAAAGGGGCTTGCCATCGATGATGCCGATGCGCCAGTCGAAATCCGTTGGCAGGTACTCCTGCGCCACGATCAGATCGGAGCTTTTCAACATCTCCTTGACCGTCGAGATCAGCGTCGCTCCATCCGAGGCCTTCACCACGCCCAGGGAGAACGCACTGTCGGGCTGCTTCAGCACGACGGGCAGTCCGAGCGCCGGCTCGATGTCGGCGACGTTGTCGCGATGGACCATGAGCGTTCTCGGCGCCGTGATCTTGTGATGCTGCAGCAGTTCCGCGAGGTAGACCTTGTTGGTGCAGCGAAGAATCGAATCCGGGTCGTCGATCACCTCCAGGCCCTCGGCCGTGGCGCGGCGGGCAAATCGAAAGGTGTGATGATTGACCGCCGTCGTCTCGCGAATAAACAGCGCGTCGAACTCGGCCAGCCGGCCGATCTCATCCGGCCCGAGGCGCTCAACGCTGAAACCGATAAGCTCGGCGGCTCGCTCGAAGCGCTTCAGGGCGGCTTCATCGGATGGCGGCTTGGCTTCTTCGGGGTTGGCGAGGATGGCCAGGTCAAAGCGGCTCGCCTGTCGGGTGCGCGGCCGAGGCCGATGACCTGCCAGGTAGCGTCGCGCCGAGTCGAGCATGAAGTCGTAATGATTTTCCGGCACGTCGGAATAGGCCAAGGGCGCGAGTCGGCGAATCATCCACTCCTCGCCGACGCGCACGAATTCGGCCCGCAGCATGGGTGCCGGATACAGGTTGAAGAGCGCCTTCGACAGGGCGTCATAGCGCTTGGCCAGATTGCGGCCGAAGTAGATACTCAGAAAGAACCGATCGGACTGGAGCGCCTTCAAGCGCGTTCGAATCAGACGAGTCAGATCGGCGTTCGTCGATCGCAGGAGTTCGGGCAGTTTGAAGTCCTGGAGCGTTCCGACCGCCGGCAGCGGCCGATGACCCCTTGCCGCAGCCAGCAGTGAGACGTAGTACCCGTTGGTCTGGTAGCCGTAGCTCCGGCAGAGATTGAAGACCCGGGCGCGGCGCAGCGTCGACCATTGCGATTCTGTCAGGTACTGACGGGCGGTAATGACCTCGCAGCCCGACAGCTCGATCGGCCAGTCGCGGCGACGGCTGACCACGATCAGCTGGCGCATGATGAGCACGCTCCAGGCAATCGCTGGCCGGTGGCACTCGGTCCGCTAAGCATCTGCTTGCCGGGCAAATGCGGCGTGTGCGGGCCCGTCGGACCACAACGCGTCGTGTCGGATTGAGCCTCGATCGCAATGGACGAAGGATGGGGTTCGGCGGGCACGTGGGTGAGGCCAGAAAACCCTCAGGCAGGGCCGCCATAGTATGCGCCCTTTCCAAGGATTTTGCCTATCGGGCAGAGAAATATTCGGTCGGGCACGAGCCCCGCCTTTGCTACTATGCCGGCTGATCATTTGCCCGCCCGACCGATGAACGAAGAACTGCGCGACCTTTTTGCCGACGAGCCGGTTGAACATGTGCATCGCCACGGCGTCGATTTCGACCTTCTCGGCACCGCGCACGTCTCCAGGGCCAGCGCCGAAGCCGTCGAGCGTCTTCTCGACAGCCAGCACTACGACGCGGTTGCGATCGAGCTGTGCGAGTCGCGCTATCGCGCCCTCAAGGATGAGAGCCAGTGGCGGGAGCTGAACCTGTTCACCCTGCTGCGTGAGGGCAAGGCCGGGATGATGATGGCCTCGCTGGCCCTGTCGGCCTACCAGCGGCGCATCGCCGAACAATTCGGCATCGAGCCCGGCGCGGAAATGAAAGCCGCCATCGCCGCGGCCGAGCGCCATGGCCTGCCGATCCAGCTCATCGATCGCGATATCGGTATTACCCTGCGGCGAGCGAGTCGCCGCCTGGGCTGGTGGCAGCGCTGGGTCATGATCAATGGCTTGATCTTCTCCCTCTTCTCACGCGAGGAAATCAGCGAGGAGGACGTGGAAAAGCTCAAGGAAGGCGATCTGCTGACGCAGACCTTCAGCGAATTTTCCCAGGCCTCTCCCGAGCTCTTCGATGCGCTGATCGCCGAACGCGACCAGTTCATGGCCGCACGGATGATCCAGGAAAATCCACCGGCATCGGACGAAGCGCCGCGACGGGTTCTCGCCGTGCTCGGCGCCGGCCATCTCGCAGGCACCCGAAACGCCCTGAGCGAGGAACAGATTCCGGCCGAAACCGTCAGCCGGCTCAACGCGATGCCGCCGGCCTCGAAGGCCTTCAAGTTCATCCCCTGGATCATCCTCGTGGCAGTGCTCACCGGCTTCGCCATCGGCTTCAGCCGCTCACCGGAACTGGGCCTGTCCCTCGTCGCGACCTGGGTGCTGATCAACGGCGGGCTGTCGGCGCTCGGTGCCCTGTGCGCCCGGGCTCATCCCCTGACCATCTTTACCGCCCTGCTCGCGGCCCCCCTGACCTCCCTGAACCCGACGATCGGCGCCGGCATGGTGACGGGCGCCGTCGAAGCCTGGCTGCGAAAACCGCGCGTGGGCGATTTCGAGTCGCTCCGCGACGACGTGACGACGCTGTCGGGCTGGTTTCACAACCGCGTCAGTCACGTTTTCGTCGTGTTCTTTCTCTCCAACGTCGGATCAGCGATCGGCACCTGGGTCGCCGGTTTCCGGATGGTCCAGCAGCTGGTTTGACGCGACCTCCCGGTCAGAGCTGCCGGAACCGCCGGCGACCCCGGCCATGCCACTCAAACAACGCGGAACGTGAGCGTCGGCAGGCCGTCGATGCCCGCCTCGATCCAGTCGCCACGCTGGATCTCTCCAACGCCGGCAGGTGTTCCCGTCAACACGACATCGCCGGCGTTCAGCGTGAGCTCGGCGGACAGGCGAGCCAGCAGCGCCGGAATCGAGAAGATCATTTCGCCTACCCGTCCGTTCTGACGTCGCTCGCCGTTGATGCTCAGATGGATCGATGTCTCCGCGCAAGGCTGCCACCGGGCGGCGCGCTGGATCGGTCCCAGCGGCGCGGATTGATCGAAGCCCTTGCTCAGCTCCCAGGGTTGGCCGGCTGCCTTGAGTTCGGACTGGAGGTCGCGCCGCGTCAGATCGACGGCCACCGCGTAGCCCCAGATTCGTTCGGCCCAGGCGTCAGCAGGCACCTCACGGCCACCGCTGGCAAGCAGCACGGCCAGTTCCACTTCGTGGTGAAGCGAACCGGTGCGCGCCGGATAGTCGATTCGCTCGGTCTGCACCAGGGCCTGGGCCGGCTTGGCAAAGAAGAGCGGTGAACTGCGCGCGGGATCCACGCCCATCTCGCGCGCGTGCTCGGCGTAGTTTCGGCCGACGCACCAGACCTGGCGCACGCCGAAGCTCTCGCCGGAAGCGGCCAGCACGGTCGGCGCCGACCAGGTCAGATCAGCGCTCATCCGAGCTTGCGAATGCCCACGGCCTCGCGCAGCTTCTGGATAAAGGGCCTGCTCATTGCACGGGCTTTCTCCGCACCGATCGCAAGCTCGTATTCGACGCGGGCGGGATCGTTGATCAGGGCTTCGTAGCGTTCTCTCGGCGCTTCGAGTTCGCCATTGACCAGCTCGAACAACTGCTGCTTGACCTCGCCCCAGGCAATGCCGTCGGCAAAGGCCTGGCGCATGGACGCTCGCTGCTCGGCGCTGGCAAAGGCGGCATAGACCGAGTAGACCGAGGCAGTATCCGGATCCTTGGGCTCACCGGGCGCCTGGGAATTGGTCTTGATCTTCATGATGGCCTTGCGGAGCTTTTTCTCCGGCAGCCAGAGCGGAATCGTGTTGTCGTAGCTCTTCGACATCTTGCGCCCGTCCGTGCCCGGCAGGGTCGCCACGTTATCGTCCGTGTCCGCCTCGGGCAGGACGAAATACTCGCCATAGCGATGGTTGAAGCGCTGGGCGATATCGCGCGCCATTTCCAGATGCTGGATCTGATCCTTGCCGACGGGAACGCGATGGGCGTTGAACATGAGAATATCGGCCGCCATCAGGATCGGGTAGCTGAACAGGCCCATGTTGATCCCGAAGTCCGTGTCCTCCCCGGCCTCGATGTTGGCATCGACCGCCGCCTTGTAGGCATGGGAGCGGTTCATCAGCCCTTTGGCGGTCGAGCAGGTCAACAGCCAGGTCAGCTCGGGAATCTCGGCGATATCGGACTGGCGATAGAACACGGACCGCCCCGTATCCAGGCCAAGCGCCAGCCAGGTCGAGGCAATCTCCAGCGTCGAGCGCTGGACTCGCTCGGGGTCCTCGCATTTGACCAGGGCGTGATAGTCGGCCAGGAAATAACAGGAATCATTGTCCTTGGATCGGCTGGCCAGGATGGCCGGCTTGATGGCGCCGACGTAGTTCCCGAGGTGGGGGGTGCCGGTGGTGGTGATCCCGGTCAGGATCCGCTGCTTGCTCATCTGAAAATTCTCGTGCCACAACTTTCGAGCATTGTAGCGACAAGCGGCGACCGACGATGGCTCGACGCAAAGGCCATGGAACGAAAAAAGCCCGGGGCGATCATCGCCCCGGGCTGCGGTCGAGGAGTGGCTCAGGCGCCGATCAGAACTGGTTCGCGTCGAGGCCCTGCGGCTGAGCGGTGATGTACTCCATCACGAACTGAGCGTTGAACTCGGCCTGATCAAGCTCGGCGCGGGTCATGCAGGTGCGGCGCGGCCCGACGCGCGTTCCCGTCGTGCGGTTTCGGAAACAAACGATGTCGTCAGCATTGCCGCCGATCGCTGTGGCCACCAGCTGCGTCCGCAGCTGAAACAGGGTAAAGCGTGTTTCCATGTCGATTTCGCCGATGCTTTCAGCGTCACCGACCAGATCGACGATGTTGTCGCGAATGCGATTCAGACGGTCCCACTCGCGCTCATCGAGCTGGCGCGGCGTGCCCTGAGCCAGATTCGACATCAGGATCTCCTGCTCTTCGAGGAAATCAGAAATCGGCATGGCAAACGGGTCCTCCGGGGACGCAAGACGCTGCGGTTCCGAGGTCGTGGCGCAGGCTGAAATGAGCGAAATCAGGAAGATGGAGAAGATAATTCATTTAATCATAAAGTTTGTTACATCCGTCGTTGAAAAGTCATCTGCTGGTCGATTCCGAAGGTCCAGACGCTCGATGTCGTCCGCGCTCCGATATGCGAAAGCGTAACCCGTTTCCATGGACCTTGGGCAATCCAGACAGTCGCCCGAGCTCAATGAAGCAGGCCTCGCGCCTCACCGCTGCCCTGCGACCTCGCCGAGCATCGGGAAAGCCCTACGAAAAGCAACGTAGCCGGAACTTTATACGAATAAATTCGTAAATGCAAATCCGGCCCGAAAAGGGCTATCGTTTCCCCTTTAGGCACCCGCATCCGAGTTCCCGAGACATGATCGAAGCCATCTATCTCGCTACGCGGCCCGAGATGGACCCGACGGCGCTGGCCGAGGCGATCGCGCGCGAGCAGAGCCTGGAGATTCTGCCCGCGCTGATCCCGAAGGCCATTGGCGATCGCCTTCTCGGTCGCGTACTCAGCGTTACTCGGCGATCCGACGACGTCTGGGAGATCAGGATCGCTTATCCAGAGGTCCTCGCCAGCCTCCAGCTGAGCCAGCTGATCCAGCTGCTCTACGGCAACGTCAGCTTCTATCCGCGCGTGCGTCTGATCGACTTCACCCTGCCCGCGACCCTGAGCGCGGCATTCCAGGGACCCGCAGACGGCATCCGGGGGCTGCGGCATCGGCTCGGCGTGTACCGACGAGCCCTGCTGCTGACGGTACTCAAACCCCGCGGGTCGACCGCGGAGCACCTCGCCGGACTGGCCGAGCGCTTCGTACGGGGCGGTGGCGACCTCCTGAAAGACGACCAGAATCTGATCGACCTGTCCTTTGAGGCCTTCGTTCATCGCGTTTCGGCCTGCGCCGACGCCGTCGATCGCGCCGGCGAGGCGACGGGACGCAACTGCCTGTACCTGCCCGTGGTGTCCGGCGCGGGCGGGGCGCTGCATCGTCGATTGGAATGGGTCGCCCGGCGCGGCCTCCCCGGCGTCGTGCTGTGCCCCTGGATCATCGGCCTGGAACACGCCGCCGCGGCTGCGCGCGAGTACGGTCTGATCTGGCTGGCGCATCCTGCCGGCGCCGGGAGCCACACCCAGCCGACCGACCACGGCGTGGCACCGGAGCTCATCTTCGGCCGATTGCCACGCCTGGCCGGCGCCGATCTGACGATCTTCCCGGGCGCAGGCGGGCGCATCAGCCTCGGCGCGGGCACGCGGGGCCCGGACCGAGCCATCGCCGAGGCCTTGCGCTCACCCTGGCACGCGATCCGACCCAGCCTGCCCTGCACCGGCGGCGGCAAGACGATCGCCCAGCTGCCCGAGACCGTCGACGAGCTGGGCGTGGACTGCGCCATCGTGGTCGGAGGGGACCTGCTCAGGGCCGGTGCCGAGATGACCGCAGCGACGCGACGAGCCATCGAGCAGCTCGAGGATCTGTCCAGCGCTTAGGGAACGCTGAGCGCTGCATGTTAAGGTTTGCGGCTTGAAAACAGACACCCGAACCGAATAGAGGAGCATCATGCAGATAGCCCGAAACAGCGTTGTTTCCATCGACTATGTCCTGACCGGTGACGATGGCCAGGTCATCGATACCTCGGAAGGACGCGAGCCGTTGGTGTATCTCCACGGCCACAACAACATCATCCCCGGACTCGAGCAGGGTCTCGAGGGACGTGAAGCCGGGGCGGAGCTGTCCGTTCAGGTCCAGCCGGCCGACGGCTACGGCGAATACAAGGACCAGCTGGTCCAGGACGTCCCCAAGGAAGCCTTCGACGGTCAGGAGAAGGTCGAACCCGGCATGAGCTTCCGGGCCGAATCGAAGGCAGGTCCGATGACCGTCATCGTTCGTGAAGTCGGCGACGACACGGTCACCATCGACGGCAATCACATGCTCGCAGGGAAGGTGCTCAACTTCGCCGTCGAGGTCAAGAGCGTTCGCCCTGCAACCGAGGAAGAGCTGGCCCAGGGCATGGCCGAAACGGCCTGACGCCAGCCGCTGGAGTCACTGACAAACCCCGATCGACGGGTGTCGGTCGCTGGCGCGAAGCGGCCCCGTTGTCGGGTAGCATCGGAGCGCAGCTGCGCGAGAGCGGAGGAACACGCGGCGTGACATCGCCCACCCTTAGCCTGATCGTTCCCTGCGGCCCCGGCGAGACCGCCCCCCCTCGGATCACAGCAATGGACGATCTGCTGCCCGACAGTTGGCAGCGCATCGCCTCCCTCGGCCCGCGACAGTCCCTGGAACTAAGCCCCGACTGGTCGACGATTCACGGCGACTTCGGCCGCGGCGTCCAGCTCAATCGCGCGGCTCGCGCCGCCCAGGGCGACTGGCTCTGGTTCGTGCACGCTGACAGCGCACCGGATCCACGGACAATCAGCGCCGTTCAAGCGCTGGTGTCCGACAAGGGCCTGACGGGCAATACGTCGGTCCTGGCCTACGGTCGCCTGGCCTTCGACGCGGACGGACCTTCGGCAACGCGCTTGAATGCGCTGGGTGCCAACTGGCGATCCCGCTGGCTCCGCCTGCCCTACGGCGACCAGGGATTGTGCCTGCGCAGGAGCGATTTCCTGGCCCTCGGCGGCTTTTGCACTGACCTGGATCGGGGCGAGGACCTGGATTTCATCGTTCGCGCTCGCGCCGCCGGGCTGACGTTCATCCAGCTCGCCGGCTGCGTACAGACCAGTGCGCGACGTTACCGCGACAGGGGCTGGCTGAGGACCAGCGTCGAGCACCAGATCGCGGCCCTGCGCCTGATCAGGAATGCGAAGCGCGCCCTGCGCGACTGATCGGCGCCACCGTCAAATCGCCGAGACAAAGCCCGGGGGTCGCGTTGCTACAATACGCGCCCGCTCCGTCCGCCATCCGCCCGCCATTCGCCATGACCGAGACCTTCTCCGTGCTGAATCCAACGCGACCGACCGACGCCGGTCAGGCCGCTGACTGGCCCGCGCTCGATGGGCTCGGCCTGGCGCTGGCGCTGGCCAGCCTGGCGCGGCGCCAGGGCGGTCCCGTGCTGGTCGTGGCATCGGACGGCTATGCGGCCCGCCAGCTCCGTGATGACCTGAAGCAGCTCGATGCGCCACCGGTAGAACTGTTTCCTGACTGGGAAATCCTGCCCTACGATCTCTATTCGCCGCATCCCGATCTCGTCTCGCGCCGACTCGACCTCCTCGCACGCCTGCCGGGCATGACCGAGGGGATCGTCATCACGCCGGTCTCGGCACTGATTCAGCGCCTCGCCCCACCCGCCTGGATTCAGGGCCAGAGTCTCAACCTGGCCGTGGGTGACCGCCTCGATTCGGATCGCTTCCGGGGATTGCTCGGGGACGCCGGCTACGTCCTGTCGGATCAGGTCTGGCAGCCCGGTCAGTTCGCCGTGCGAGGCGCGGTCATGGACCTCTGGCCGATGGGTCGACCCGAGCCCTACCGCCTCGAACTCTTCGACGATGAAATCGAATCGATCCGCCGCTTCGATCCGGAATCGCAGCGTTCGACGGAAAAGATCGAAAGGATCGAGATGCTGCCGGCCCGCGAATTCCCCTTCGATGATGAGGCACGGCAAGCCTTCCGGCGCCGATTCCGGACTCGCTTCGATGTCGATCTGCGAACGGCCGTCCCCTATATCGAGGTGGGCGAGAGCATCCTGGGACAAGGGCTCGAACAGTATCTTCCGCTGTTTTTCGATGGCACCGCCAGCCTTGTCGACTACCTGCCGAAGGCGCATCGTCTCGTCCTGTTGACGGCCATCGACGAGGCGGCCAGGGAGTTCGAATTGCAGCTTCACAGCCGTTACGAGCAGCGCGGCGGCGATCGGGAGCGGCCCGTGCTCAAGCCCGACGAGGTCTATCTGCCGGCCCGGGAACTCATGGCGATGCTCAGCGAGCGCGCGCAGGTTCGCCTGACGCGGCGCAAGCCGGCCCGCTCGACGCTGAGCCCACCGCCGGACATCGACCTCGATCACGGCCGCGAGGCCGCCGCCGAGCGTCTCCGCGCCCTGGGCGGCCGGGTGCTCCTGGCTGCCGATACGGCCGGCCGCCGCGAACTGATCAACGATGCGCTCAAGGCGGCAGGCCTGCGGCCAACGCTCGTCGCCTCCTGGCAGGCCTTTTCCAGCGGTGAGGATGCGCTCTGCCTGACCGTGATGCCGGTTTCGGGCGGCTGCGCCCTGCCCGACCGGGGCTGGACGATCCTGACCGAATCCGAGCTCTTCCCCGGACACACGCGAAGCCTTCGCCGCGAGCGGCGAACGGGGCAGGATCCGGAAAGCATGATCAAGTCCCTGGCCGACCTCCAGGCCGGGGCACTCGTTGTGCACCTCGAGCATGGCATCGGTCGCTACATGGGCCTCGAGGTGCTCGATGTTTCCGACTCCACCGGCGAATACCTCACCCTGGAATACGACGACGGCGACAAGCTCTACGTGCCGGTCACGGACCTGCATCTGGTCAGCCGCTACACGGGATCAGACCCCGAGCAGGTCAAGCTCAATCGCCTGGGTTCGGACCAGTGGCGCAAGACCCGTCGCAAGGCGGCGGAGAAGATCCGCGACGTGGCCGCCGAGCTCCTCAATCTGCAGGCACGCCGGGCCGCCCGCGCCGGCTACGCCTACAGCCTGGATCGCGGGATGCAGGCGCGCTTCGCCTCGGGCTTCGAATACGAGGAAACCGACGATCAGCTCGATGCGATCCAGGCGGTTCTGGACGACCTGGCCTCGGATCAGCCGATGGACCGGGTCGTCTGTGGCGACGTCGGCTTCGGCAAGACCGAAGTGGCCCTGCGGGCCGCCTTCGCCGTGGCCGAATCGGGCCGCCAGGTCGCCATGCTGGCGCCGACCACCCTGCTGGCCGAACAGCACTACCGCAACTTCGCCGACCGCTTTGCCGACTGGCCGATCAACGTGGCCCTTCTCTCGCGAAGCGGCGGCAAGACCTCCCAGACCGTCAAGGGGATGGCCGACGGCACCGTCGACATCGTCATCGGCACCCATCGCCTGCTGTCCAAGGACGTCGAGTTCAAGGACCTGGGACTGGTCATCATCGACGAGGAACAACGCTTCGGCGTGCGTCAGAAGGAACGGCTCAAGGCCCTGCGCGCCGAGGTCGACCTGCTGACGCTGACGGCCACGCCCATCCCCCGCACCCTCAATATGGCCATGACCGGCCTGAGGGAGCTGTCGATCATTGCCACGCCGCCGGCCAAGCGCCTGGCCGTCCGCACCTTCGTCTCCCAGTGGGACACGGCCACCATCAAGGATGCGGTCAGCCGCGAGTTCCAGCGCGGTGGCCAGGTCTATTTCCTGCACAACGAGGTCAAGACGATGGCACGCATGGCCAGCGACCTCGAAGAGCTGTTCCCGCGCGCCCGAATCGGCATGGCCCACGGTCAGATGGCGCCCGGCGAGATGGAGCGCACGATGCGTGATTTCTACGGCCGCCGGATCAATCTGTTGATCTGCTCGACGATCATCGAGAACGGCATCGATGTCCCCACGGCCAACACGATCATCATCAACCGCGCCGACAAATTCGGCCTGGCCCAGCTGCATCAGCTCCGTGGCCGCGTCGGGCGATCCCACCATCTGGCCTATGCCTACCTGATCGCGCCGCCGAAGAAATCCATGACTCGCGACGCGCGCAAGCGCCTCGAAGCGATCCAGACCCTCGAGGAGCTGGGCGCCGGCTTCACCCTGGCCAGCCACGATCTGGAAATCCGCGGTGCCGGCGAGCTGTTGGGTGAAGAGCAGTCCGGCCAGATCGAAGCGATCGGCTTCTCCCTCTATTCCGACCTGCTGAACCGAGCCGTTGAAGCGCTCAAGGCCGGTCAGGAACCCGACCTCGACGAGCCGCTGTCGATGATCAGCGAGGTCGATCTCCACGCCACGGCGATGATCCCGCCGGACTACCTGCCCGACGTGCACCAGCGCCTGGTGCTCTACAAACGCATCACCCAGGCGAAGGACGACAAGGCCCTGAATGACCTCGCCGTGGAAATGATCGATCGCTTCGGGCTGCTCCCGCCGGAGGTCAAGCACCTGTTTACGGTGGCGGAGCTCCGACTCGAGGCTCGCGCACTGGGCATGAAACGCCTGGAAGTCGGCCCGGCCGGCGGGCGCGTCGAATTCGTCGCCAAACCCGAGATCAACATCAACGAGCTGCTCAAGATGATCCAGAAGGAGGCGCACACCTTCGAGCTCCCCGCCAACGACAAGCTGCGCGTCAAGGGAGACTTCGAAACCGTCGAAGAACGCCTGGCCATCGCACGCGAGCTACTGGACCGGTTGACCCCCGACAAGAGAGCCGCCGCCTAGGGTCCCTCTTAAATAATGCTGTGCGGCGCGCATTTCAGCCGGTCCAGTCGAGGGGCCTTTGCGCGCTACCCGGCGCCTTGCGGCTCCCTGCTTCGAAATGCCCCCACAGCGTCCGCCCGAGCCACGGCGAGTGATCCCGAATAAGGGCCGCCGCGCGCGGATGAGAGATCGCCACTTTCGCCCCGCTTCCCGAGCCCAAAACGAGCGGCCAGGCCTTACCATGAGGCGAGGAGTCAATCGAGGGCAGAAGCGGTGAGGCAGGAGCAGCCACAGGATTGGCATGCGATGACGCTGGAGCGCGTTGCCAGCACCCTGCGCACGTGCCGCGAGGGTCTGGAGGCGGCCGAGGGCAGACGCCGCCTCGCAGCCTACGGACCAAACCGCCTGCCGGAGCAGAAGCGACGGCCCTGGCTGTTGCGCTTCTTCGATCAATTTCGCAACGTATTGATCTATATCCTGATGGCCTCGGCCCTGGCCGCCGGTGCGCTCGGTCACGCGATCGATGCGGGGGTCATCGTTGCCGTCGTGCTGCTCAATGCCGTCATCGGCGTGGTTCAGGAGGGCAAGGCGGAGGAGGCCATGGCCGCCATTGGCAGGATGCTGGCCGAAAGCGCCAGCGTCAGGCGGGATGGGCAGTGGATCGAGCTGCCCACGGACCAGCTGGTACCGGGTGATGTCGTTCGACTGGAAGCGGGCGATCGCGTGCCTGCCGATCTCCGGATCTTTTCCAGCACCGACCTGCAGGTGGACCAGGCCGCGCTGACCGGCGAATCCATGCCCGTCGACAAGGCCTGCGAGGCCGTTGCTTCAGAGACAGATTTGGCCGAGCTGGCGAGCATGGCTCACACGGGGAGCATCGTGACTCGCGGCACCGCCGAGGCCTGGGTTGTGGTCACTGGAGCGGCCACGGAGCTCGGCAAGATCAGCCATCTGATCGCCGAGGTCGAAGAGCTGGACACCCCCTTGCTGAACACGATCAATCGTTTCGGCCGGGCTCTGACCGTCCTTGCCCTGGCGTTGGCCGCGTCCATGCTCGTGATCTCCAGCGCCATCCACGACCAGCCCCTGGGCGACGGCATTCTGGCGGCGATTGCCCTGATCGTTGCCATCATTCCCGAAGGCCTGCCGGCCATCATCACCATCACCCTGGCCATCGGCGTGCGCAAGATGGGCAAGCGCAGGGCCATCATCCGCCGACTGCCTGCCGTCGAAACCCTGGGGTCGGTGTCGGTCATCTGCTCGGACAAGACCGGCACCCTCACCCGAAACGAACTGGCCGTGCGACGCCTGGCCCTGAACGGCGCACCCGTCTCAGCCGACGCGCCCGCAGGCGAGCAGGCCCTGGCGCTCGCCCACCTCGCCGTGCTCTGCAACGACGCCGAGCCGGGCCACGGCGGCGACCCGATCGAGCAGGCGCTGCTGGCACTGGCCGCGTCCTGGGGGCTGGACCCCGAGTCCATGCGAGCCGACCACCCGCGCAGCGCGGCTCTGCCCTTCTCGCCGGAACGGCGCCTGATGGCCACACGCCACCCGCGAATCCTCGCCGTCAAGGGCGCACCGGAGACCATCCTGGCCCGCTGCGAGCGGCAGTGGGGGATCAGCGGTCCGGCGCCGCTGGAGCGGGAGCGCTGGACGCAAGGCCTGGATCAGATGACCGGATCAGGGCTGCGCGTGCTGGCCATGGCATCGCGCGAGGTCGACGAATCCAGCGACGGGCCGATCGACGCGGATCGCGATCTCCGGGGCCTGACCCTGGTGGGTCTCGTCGGCTTTGCCGATCCACCGCGTCCCGAGGTCGCCGAGGCCATCGCCGCCTGTCGCGCCGCCGGCATCGATCTGAAAATGATTACCGGTGACCATATCGCCACGGCGCGGTCCATCGCCGAAGAACTGGGCATTGCGGGCAAGGAATCCATGGCGTTGACCGGGCGCGAGATGGATGCGCTGACAGACGAAGCCCTCCTCGGCCAGTGCGCGGACCTCCACGTGGTGGCGCGCGCCACACCCGAGCACAAGCTTCGCCTCGTTCAGTCCCTGCAGGCCCGGGGCGAGGTCGTCGCCATGACCGGGGACGGCGCCAACGACGCGCCCGCGCTCAAGCGCGCCGACATCGGCGTGGCCATGGGGATCAAGGGCACCGAAGCCTCGCGCCAGGCCTCGGACATCGTCCTTGCCGACGATAATTTCGCGACCCTGAAAGCCGGCGTCGAAGAGGGCCGAGGCGTCTATGACAACATCCGCAAGGCGCTGCTCTACATCCTGCCCACCAACGTGGCCGAGACGCTGGTCATTCTCCTCGCCGTTGTCGCAGGCACCGCCCTGCCGATCACGCCGATCCAGGTGCTCTGGGTCAATCTCGTCACCACCGTGACCATGGAGCTGTCGCTCGCCTTCGAGCCCCTGGAGCGCGACGTCATGCAGCGGCCGCCGCGGTCGCCAACACAGCCTTTGGTGGGCTCCTTCATGCTGTTTCGCATACTCTGGGTCGGGCTGCTGCTGACCGTCGCGGTGTTCGTTCTCCACGGCCATACGATCGAGACGACCGGCAGCAGCGAGCTGGCTCGGACGGTGGCCTTGAATACGCTGGTTTTCGGTGAACTGTTCTATCTCTTCAACTGTCGCAGATGGCAGGCGTTTTCCTTTTCACCGCAGGTCCTGTTCAGCAATGGTTGGGCCTGGGCCATGGCGGGCGCCGTCATCGCCCTCCAGATCGGGCTGACCTACTGGCCGCCCCTGCAAGGCCTGTTCGGTACCGCAGCGCTGTCGCTGGGCCAATGGCTATTGATCCTTGGCGTCTGTGCCGGGCTGGCCGTGCTCGTCGAGCTGGAAAAATTCATCACCCGCCTGCTCGGCCTGGCATGGGCCAGCCCGGGCGGCCCACAACCCGAAGCGACCTGATTCGATGCTGATCACGATCAAGAACCTGGACTACAGCGTCGGTGGCCCGATGCTGCTGGAACGGATCAATCTCGACATCCAAGCCGATGAGCGTGTCTGCCTGGTGGGGCGCAACGGCGCGGGAAAGTCCACGCTGCTCAAGTTGATCGCAGGCGAGCTTGCGCCCGACGACGGTGAGGTCGTTGCCGGGGCGGGCGTCCGCATCGCCCGCCTCCAGCAGGAAGTGCCTGCGCAGACCGACGGCTCGGTCTTCGAGCAGGTGGCCGCTGGTCTCGGAGAAGTCGGCGCCCTCCTCGCCCGCTATCATCAGCTCTCCGAGCGCGAGTTCGACGCCACCGCCCTGGCCCGCGTCCAGGAACAGATCGACGCGGTCGGCGGCTGGGATCTCGACGCTCAGGTGGCCAAGGTCCTCGACAAGCTCGACCTGGACGGCGAGAAGGACTTCAAGGACCTGTCCGGCGGCATGAAGCGTCGCGTGGCCCTGGGCCAGGCCCTGATCCAGCAACCCGACCTGCTCCTCCTGGATGAGCCGACCAACCATCTGGACATCGAGTCCATCGAATGGCTGGAGGATTTTCTTCTGGGGTTCTCCGGGTCGCTCGTGTTCGTGACCCATGACCGGCGCTTCCTCCAGGCCCTGGCCACCCGCATCGTGGAGATCGATCGCGGCCAGGTCAGCTCCTGGCCGGGCGACTGGGACAATTACCTGCGGCGCGTCGAAGAACGCGCCCACGCCGAGGCGCTGGAACAGGCCCGCTTCGACAAGAAGCTTGCCGAGGAAGAAGTCTGGATCCGCCAGGGCATCAAGGCCAGACGAACCCGCAACGAGGGCCGCGTACGCGCGCTCAAGCAGCTGCGCCGCGAGCGCGCCGAACGCCGCGAACGTCAGGGCACGGTGCAGATGAACGTGGCCACGGCCGAAAAATCGGGGAAGAAGGTCATCGAGGCTGAAGGCGTCCATTTCGCCTACGGCGACCAGGTCCTGGTCCGGAACCTGTCGACGCGCGTGATGCGCGGCGACCGCGTCGGCCTGATCGGCCCCAACGGCAGCGGCAAGTCGACGCTGATCAAACTGTTGCTCGGCCAGCTCGAACCCGACCGCGGCGAGGTCACGCTGGGCACGAATCTGCAGGTCGCCTACTTCGACCAGCATCGCTCGGCGCTGCGCGATGACTGGAGCACGGCGGAAAACGTCTCGGAGGGCAAGGAATTCGTCGAGATCGGCGGCAAGCAGAAGCACGTCATCGGCTATCTGCAGGATTTCCTGTTCACGCCGGAACGCGCGCGAGCGCCGATCACCAAACTGTCCGGTGGCGAGCGCAACCGCCTGCTGCTCGCCAAGCTCTTCGCGCGCCCCTCCAACCTGCTCGTCATGGACGAACCGACCAATGACCTCGACGCCGAGACCCTGGAGCTTCTCGAAGAACGCCTCGCCGAGTATCCCGGCACCCTGCTCCTGGTCAGCCATGACCGCGTCTTCCTCGACAATGTCATTACCAGCTCGCTGGTCATGGAGGGCGACGGCCGGGTGGGCGAATACATTGGCGGGTACAGCGACTGGAAGCGCCAGGCCCAGCGCTCGAAGCGTTCAGACGATTCGGCCGACGCCGGTGGCGAAAGCCAGTCGACGCGAGCGCCAGCCAGAGCCGAACCGCCGGCAGAGAAGAAGAAGCTCAGCTACAAGCTGGCTCGAGAACTGGAACAGCTGCCGGGTCGAGTCGAAGCACTCGAGCGCGAGATCGAGACGCTGGGGCAGGCCATGAACGATCCGGCGTTCTTCAAGCAGTCACCCGAGGTCATCGCCGAAAAAACCACCCGGGCCCAGCACCTGCAGAGCGAACTCGACGCCGCCTATCGGCGCTGGGAGGAACTGGAGAGCTGAGCTGGGCCCGACGCGGGCTCGAAGCGGTCGTGAAACAGCGGGTCGAACACCTCGAGGATCTCGATGCTGCGGCTCGCCGGCTCGGCCGGCTGCCAGTTGTCGTTCCCTGGCTGGGTGGCCCTGACTTCGACGATGCCCGGCTGGCCGTTCAGCGTCAGCACACTGGCGTCGAGGCTCGCCGGTCCCGACACGAGCTCGATGCTGACCGGCAGTCCGGAGCTGGCGCTGGCGGTCAGTGAAACCGGTGCATCATCGGCCCTCAGGACTGGCG
>CAZDFS010000001.1:0-19946 GCA_964504865.1 uncultured Wenzhouxiangella sp. | reverse complement strand
TCGATGGCCTGTGACCCGGGCAGGATCTCGAAGGTGGTCGTGAGCATCTCCCGCCATCCCGGTGCCGTCACGACAACGGCATAACTTCCCACCGAGGTCGGGGGCTGGGCCTGCCCATCATAGGTAATGATCAGCGACTGCCCGGCCGGCGCCGTCGAAACAGCGATCGCCTGAGCTTCTCCGTTGTATTCGACCTGCGCATTGCCGATGGTCAAACTCAAGCCCGGGGCGAATCGTTGATCGATGTAGCCGTCCACGAGGTTGTCGACAAGCACGTCATAGGCCGCTGCGTTGAAATGAAAGCAGTCCAGGCCGCCGCCAACGAATCGCTGGCGCATGGCCTGCGGCGGGCTGGGTTGCGTGATATCACCCGGCGGCGGCAACAGGGTCGCGCCGAAGGCGTTCTGCGCCTCGCCCAGATGACGAACATGGGAAATGCGGGGATTGCCGTTGCCGAAATCCTCGATGGCGTCGATGACGCGAACGGCCGCCGTATTGACCTGCTCCGGATCAGGCTGGCCCAGGTCATTCCAGAGCCCGTTGCAGGCAAACAGCCAGATCAGACCATCGCGCGTGTCCTCGAAGTTCGGATAGTCATAGAGGCTGAGAAGGACCTCCATATCGGCCCGCTGCGCGAGGATGTACTCGCTGATGATCTGAACGTCCTGAACAAGCTGCGCAATCACGGCATCGAACTGCGAGGGCGCGAGGCTCGTGTTCCATTGGTCAAGAAAATCGTTGCCGCCAACGGTGAGCTGCACCGTATCCAGATGCGGATATCGGGCTAGCGCTGCATCGATGCGCAGGAGGTTCTCGGGCGTGACCCAATCGGCGGCGGTACTGCCGCTCGTCGTTGTCAGCTCACCGCTGACGCCGATCTCACCCAGGCCCCGCTTGGCCAGAACCCGCGCGTGGGATTCATCCAGCCATTGTTCTTCAGCCCAACTGTCGCCCACCAGGAGATAGCGCGTGACCTGCGCCTGGGCCGGCAAGGGCAAGACGAGCGCGCAGGAAAGAATGACGGCGAAGACCGATTTCATCGCGCTCCCGATGCTGACCATGAATCCCTCGAAGGGCTGAAGATTACCACGGTCGAACGATCATCCAGGATCCGACGTTGGCCGCAATTGCGGCAGGACGAGCAGCGGCACGAGGACTGCGTAGATCAGATAGGCCAACGCCATCGTCATGAAGGAAACCTGCCAATCGAAGAGAGCGCCAAGCCCCACCGGACCCAGGGCCGTACTGAGGACCATCAGAGCGGAATAGACGCCACGAACAAGCCCCAGCTGCGCCGACCCGAACAGCTCGACCCAGATTGCGCCGCTGATGACGCCGTTCAGACCCGCCGTCATGCCGACGCCGGCGAACAGACACCAGAGGGAGAGCGACGGGTCGAGGGCAGCAAGCGAGAGCAACCCCAACCCGGCCGGCAGCAGGGAGACTCGCAGCAGGACGCGAGCGCTGAAGCGGTCGATCACCCGGCCACCGGCAAAGGCAAAGACGCCCTGAATCGCGGCAAAAAGGACAAACCCGGAGGCGATATCAGCGAGTCGCCAATCGAGGCGCTCGGCAATCGTGCCCTGGTGAAGAAAGATCGCCGTAACCACGACCGGCGGCACCAGGACCAGCGTCAGCACGCGCAGAAAGGCGGCCTGGGAAAACAACTTGCGCCGCGTCATCCTGATCGCTGGCGCCCCATCCGGACTTGAATCAGGGAGCGCGCGCGGATGGGTCAGGGGCCAGGCCAGTGCGACGAGCAGCGGAAGGAGAATGCTCAGCGCCACCGCCGCGGAAACCATCCAGACCCCGCGCCAGCCCAGCGCAGGCAGGAGCACCGCCACGGCCGCCGGCAGGAGCGCTTCACCGATGATGAACCCGTAGCTGACCATGGCCACCGCCCGGCCGCGACGCCGAGCATAGCGAGCCGCCGCCACGACCGCCAGGTGGCCGGCCAGCCCCTGACCGCAGAGACGCAGCAGGAAGATGCCGAGCATCAATCCGAGCACCGTTTGCGTCTGGGCAACCAGGGCCGCACCCAGCGACAGTCCAACAACGACCAGGGCGATTGAGCGGCGCATGGACCAGTGATCGGCCATGGCACCCAGCCAGAACATCAGCAGGCCGCTGGCCAGCGTCGCCGTGCCGTAAAGCGCTCCGAAGGCCGACTGGCTCAGATCGAAGGCGGCGCGAATCTCGGCGCCGAAGAGGCCGATGAAAAAGGTCTGACCCAGGCTGGACGCCAGGGCAGCGGTCAGGGCGAAGCGCCCGGCTGACGGCCGCGTGGGAACTGGCAGAAGGGAATCCAATGAACTCATCGACCGCTGGGAGGATCCGAAACCTTACCAGCACGACGCCTTGGGGGGATTTTTCTTGTGCTTTTCACGCGATTCGATAGCGCCGATCCATTACTCTCCACCCATGAGTCAGGCGCAGCACCGATGACAGCCCTGTTCTTCGCCGCCAGGCAGGGAATTCGAGACTTCAGGCGCTGGAGCGCCCTGGACTGGCGAGTCCTGGTGCCGCTTGCTCTCATTGCCCTCGCGCTGCTGTCCCCCGCGGCGGGCCGCATCATCGTCGAATCGATCAGTGAGGCCTACCTGGCCGTCAGCGTTTTCGTCGCCGCGACCCTTGCCCTGGTCTACGGTGCCGAGCGTCTGTTCCGCTTCGATACCGGCGAGCTGATGGCTCGCCATCGCCGCTGGCAGGTCCCCCTCGCCGCCCTCCTCGGCGCCCTGCCCGGCTGCGGCGGCGCCATCATCGTCGTGACCCAATACGTCCGGGGGCAGGTCCGTTTCGGCGCGCTGATTGCCGTGCTGATCTCGACCATGGGGGATGCCGCCTTCTTGCTCCTGGCGCGCGAACCCCTGACGGCGCTTCTCGTGTTTGCCATCGGCGTCATCGTCGGGTCATTGACCGGTTATCTCGTCGATGCCATTCACTCTCCGAATTTCATGCGCCAGGAGACCAGCAGCACGCCGGCGGACCCTGGCGAGCATCGCCGCCCGGCACCACGCTCGAGCCATTGGCTGCAACCGTTCTGGCTCGGTCTGATGGGACCCGGGCTGGTGCTGGCGGTCCCCATGGCCTTCCTCGTCGATCCGAACCCGTGGTTCGGACCGCTGGCCTGGATCGAGCCGGTCACGCTGCTCGGCTTTGCCGGCGGCGTGCTGGCGATCGCCATGTGGGCACTGCATTTCACCGCCAATCCCGCGCATCTCTATGCGGGGGTCAACCCGGGCGATCGCGCCGACGAAATCATCCCTCCGGAGCGCGGTCAGCGTGCGTCGACCCTGCTGCGCGTCATCAACGACACGAATTTCGTCACCGTCTGGGTCATCGCCGCCTTCCTGGTCTACGAACTCACGGTCCATTTCAGCGGCGCGGACGTCTCGGCCTGGTTTGCCGTCTGGGCGCCCTTCACGCCGCTCATCGCCGCCCTCATCGGCTTTCTCCCGGGCTGCGGGCCGCAGATCGTGGTCACGACCCTCTACCTCAACGGCGCGCTCCCCCTCGGCGCCCTGCTGGCCAACGCCATCTCCAACGACGGGGATGCCCTCTTCCCCGCGATCGCCCTGGCCCCGCGAGCCGCTGTCGTGGCCACGCTCTACAGCGGCATCCCGGCGCTGATCGTCGGCTATGCCTTCTACTTCCTCCGCTGAAGATCCATCGCCGCAGCCATGACGGCCATCGCCATCTTCGTCAAGACGCCGGGCCTGTCTCCGATCAAGACGCGACTGGCAGCCAGCCTGGGGCGAGCGCGGGCTGAAGAATGGCATCGCCTCGCCGCGCAGGCCATCGGCGAACGTGCCGAGACCGCCGCGGTCGGTCCCGTCTATTTCGCGGTGGCCGAAGCCGGTGCCCTGGATCATCCCCTCTGGGCCACCCTGCCGCGACTGGCGCAGGGTGAGGGCGGCCTGGGCGAGCGCATGCAACGCGTACTGGATCAGCTCATCGAACGGCACGGCAGCGGCCTCCTCCTCGGGGCCGACACGGTGCAGTTCCGTTTGCAGCACCTGCGACAGGCAAGCACCTGGCTCGCCGACTCGCCAGCCCGCTGGGTCCTTGGTCCGGCAAGTGACGGCGGCTTCTGGACCTTTGGCAGCAATCGTCGACTGCCGGCCGATCGTTGGAAGTCGGTACGCTACAGCCAGTGTGATACGCGCCAGAACTTCGAAGCCGGACTTATCGATGCCGGCCAGGGGCTGCTGCTGGACGAACTGAGCGATCTCGACGAAGCGGCGGACCTGCCCCGAGTTCTGAAGGAGCTCGATGAAGAACACCGACAGGCTGGCGGTGCACTCGGTGCGGCGATCGACTGTCTGAAAGCACTCCAACAGCCCGGCGCTGCATCGAGCGCCGGCGGATCAGCCTCGCTCAGCTGATCGCTCGATAGCTCAGGCCGGCGCCGCCGCCGGCGATCAGGCGTTCAAGCTGATCCGAGAGCAGCAAGGAAAGATCGTTCGGGTGAACCCCCAGACGAATCGGACGGTCCGCTCGCCTTCCCCAGGCCAGATTGACGGCATTCCAGCGCCCCACGAGCACCCGCTGCCAGCCGGCCTCGACTTCGAAACCCAGCAGGGGCAGGCGCCGGAATTCGCGCCGGCGGGCATCGTAGACTCCGGCAATCGTTTCGAAGCGCTCGAAGGGCAGATCCTCCAGGGCCGATCGACGGACCGGGCCCATGGCCCAGGCTGGCGGCACATAGAGGGCGGGTTCCGGCAAGCCGTGCTGGCTGAACCAGGCGTGGCAACGCTGCATCAGGTCGATGCAGCCCCCGGCGTCCAGGGCAAGGTGCTCAGCGACCCGCTTCGAGATCAGGGCGCTGTGCAGGCGGTGTTTGACTCCGCGGATCGACTCGACCTCATGGACCCAGCCGTGGCCGGCCAGCTCTGCGCCCCGCTCGACGAGGCCCCGCAGGCGGTCGAGGTCCGACGACTGCCACGAGCGCCCCGGGACCACGAGGAGCGTCACGGGCCCCATGCCCTGGCCGGACAGGCGCGAGAAGATGGCCTCGACCCGATCGAGGGTCTCGGGCATGACGTCATGGATCGAGCTCAGGTAGCGGAGCGTGGGCTTCATCGACGCGCGTGCCGGCGAAGGATCTCGAGCCACTGGTCCAGGCTGGCGTCGTTCAGCGCCAGCGCGGCCTGGCGAGAGGCGCTGGCGCGATCGATCAGGTCCGCTTCGGACGCCGCCGCCAGGCCTTCGAGCACCTCGGTCAGGGAGGATTGCAGCGGAAAGCTCACCAGGTGCAGTGCCAGCGCTTCCCAGTCGGCGATGCCGCAGGTCTCGGTCACCACGGCGATGCGCCCCCGCGCCATCGCCTCGAGGGCGACGTTGCCGAAGGATTCCACCGTCGACGGCAGCACCAGAGCGTCGGCGGCGTCCATGGCGTCGATCAGGCGCTGGCGCGAGAGCCAGCCCAGATAATGGATATTCGCCTGCTGCTCGGAGGCCTGGACAACCTCGGCGCGAAGGGGACCGTCCCCGGCGATGGCGAACTCGACCCCGGGCATCTGGCGCGCGGTCTCGAGGACGTGGTGCAGGCGTTTTTCCGGCGCCAGACGCCCGGCGAACAGGATGCGCCGAATGCGCCCGCTCGGCGGGACCCAGGGCGTGTCGAGCACGGCCTGCGGGAGCAGCGTGCCGATGCGCTCGAGACCCGGGGCCCCCATCCGCCCCGCCAGCTCGAGCATCTCGTCGGAATTGCCCAGCACCTGAGCGGCGTGGCGGAACAGCATGCGGTCGATGGAGCGAAAATAGGCTCGGCTCAGCACCCGCAGGATGGCATGGGGATAGAGGTCCGTCACGCCCGCGTAGTGCGTATGAAATCCGACCAGAAGAGGCCGCTTGAGACGACGCGACCAGCGCGCACCCGCCAGGCCGTAGGGCCCCGGGGTCGCGACCACGACGACGTCCGGCTCGAAGTCACGCAGGCGCGCCCGAAAGCGCCCCCAGGCAGGCCAATAGATGCGCTGGGTGGCATCGCCCGGCAGGGGCAGCCGGAGTCGATCACGGGCCGGCTCGGGACAGACCAGCGCCGTCTCGCAACCCCGACCACGAAGCTGGGCGAGGAGATCGACGTAATAGGCACCGACGCCGTTGCGCTCGGGAATCGAATCCGAGGCCACCAGTACGCGGATCGGCGGGCGCTGATCGCCACTCATCGCAGCACCGATCCCGCTTCGTCGAAGCGCCAGCGCCGATAGGCGCCGGCAAAAAGACGCCGGATCTCGGCGCGGTCGAGGTCGAAATCCTGCAGGCGATAGCGATGCGCCGACGGCTTCTGTGCCGCTTGTCGGCCGATCGCCTCCAGGGCCTGGCGCAGGGGCTCGTCGATCGGCCGCTCGAGGGCAGCAAAGGCCGATTCCAGCGTCGGCTTCAGGCGATGGCGCAGGGCCGCGTTGTCGACCAGCGCAATCCGACCCGGATGCCCCCGCGCTGCCCTATCGAGATGCTCGTAGTAGTGCTGAAGAAGCGCGATCAGGCGCGGCTGCAATCGCTCGGGCATGCCGTCGAATCCCGCCGCCTCGAGGCCGGGCAGCAGCGCGCTGAGCTGGGATGCGACGAGGCTTTCGGGATCCCGACTGCAGGCGATGAAGCGGGCGTCTGGAAAGGCGTGCATCAGGGTCTCGACCGAGCCCGAAAAGGAGGGATTCTTCGACAGGAATCGCTTGTCACGCCCGAAGACATAGAGGTGCTTCTGAATGCAGCGTCGATACCAGCGGACCCAGTCCTCGCGCTCGTCGGGCGCGAATTCGACGTCGAGCTGCGCCACGCGCCAGAGCGTCGGGTCATTCGGAAAGAGGACGATCAGGATGAAGCACCAGCCGAGGGGAAGGAAGCAGAGAAAGTCCTCTTCGGGCGCGACAAGGCTGAACGGATGGACGTCATCCAGGGTCGACCACAGGCGGCGCTCGACGCGCTCGAGGAGGCGCGCCAGGGGCCGACCGATCCAGGCGTCGACGCGCGCCAGCCCCAGAATCAGGAGCTTCGCCGATACGGACAGGCCGAACAGGCACTCCCAGGTGCGGAAAGTCGTATGCCGCCGATCCCGAGCCAGCACGTGGTGGAGGTGCGTAGTGCCGGAGCGCGGAGGACCCACGACGAAGAGGGGCTCGTGCACCTGGACGCGGCGATCGCCACGAAAGCACAGGGCGTCGACGACGAAGCCGAGCCAGTGCAGGCACTGAAGCAGCCAGAAACCGGGCCAGAGCACTAGGAGTGCCAGGCGCCGGGACATTCGGCGCGGGGACCTGCCCCCGGCGTGCCAGCACTGGCGCCAGAGCGCCGCCATCCTCCGTTGACTTGACCAAAACAGACGCCACATGCGGCGGCGGCCTCCTACCCTTGCACCAGGTCGCTCATGCTACCGCCCCTGGAGACGCAATGGGCCACGGACGAGGCCAGCGCACCCGCGAGGATGTCGAATCGGCGGCGCAGCGCGCCTGCAGGAGCACCCGTATTCGACAACCCGGTGATAGCATCAGGCCATGGATCTGATCAATCATGAACCGCAGCTGCGACTGGTGTCTTTCGTGGTCCTGCTGTTACTGCTTCTCGGCGCGCAGAGTGTCTGGCCCGCCCGGGGGGACGGTCGCGCTTCGAAGCGCCAGGCGATCAACGCCGCGCTCGCCATCGTCAATACGCTCATCCTTCGCCTGGCGTTTCCGATCCTCGCCGTCGGCCTGGCGGTGATCGTCCATGAGGAGCAAGGCGGCCTGTTCGGTGCCCTGACCTGGCCGGTCTGGCTGACGATTCCCCTGGCCATGCTCGCCCTCGAGTTCATCATCTACTGGCAGCACCGCCTGATGCACGTCGTACCGCTGCTCTGGCGCCTGCATCGGGTCCATCACATGGACGAGGGCTTCGACGTCACCACCGGCGTGCGCTTCCATCCCCTCGAAATCACCCTGTCGATGGCAGTCAAGCTTGCCGCGATCTGGGTCCTCGGTCCTCATCCGGTGGCCGTGGTGCTCTTTGAAATCCTGCTCGCCGTCGGCGCCCTCTGGACGCATACGGATATTGCCCTGCCGCAGCGACTCGACCGGCGTATTCGCTGCTTGTTCGTGACGCCATCCATGCACCGTATCCATCATTCGAGCTGGCAGCCCGAAACCGACTCCAACTATGGTTTCCATCTTTCGATCTGGGACCGGCTTTTCGGCAGCTACACGAGCACGCCCAGGGACGACGAGCGGCGCATGGCCATCGGCCTCCAGGAGTTTCGCGGCGCCAGCGATCTGGGCCTCTGGGCCCTGCTTCGAAACCCCCTTCGATCCACCACCAAGGACGCCTGAATCGCATGCGTGATACCTGGCCCCTACTCAAGGACACGGACTTTCCGGCAATCCAGCGACAGCGAATCGACACGCTGCAGTTGAATCTCGGCTACCTGTGCAACCTCGCCTGCCTCCATTGCCACGTGGGCGCCGGGCCCAATCGCACCGAGCTGATGGACCGGACGACGATGGACCAGGCCCTTGCTGTCGCCGACCGCTTCGAGGTCAAGACGCTGGATCTGACCGGCGGCTCGCCCGAGATGAACGAGCACTTTCGCTGGCTGGTCGAGGAGGCGCGCAAGCGCGGCATCCACGTCATGGATCGCCTCAATCCCACGATCATGGAAGCGCCGGGCTACGACTGGGTGGGCGAGTTTCTGGCCGGGCATCGGGTCGAGGTCATTGCCTCCCTGCCCTGCTACTCCAGGGACAACGTCGACGCGCAGCGGGGCGATGGCGTCTTCGAGGCCTCGATCAAGGCGCTGCAGACGCTCAACGCCCTCGGCTACGGCGACCCGGACAGCGGCCTGGCCTTGAACCTGGTCTACAACCCGATCGGCCCGAGCCTGCCGCCGCCGCAGGGCGCGCTCGAGGACGACTACAAGCGCCTTCTGGGCGATGAGTTCGGCATCCGCTTCAATCAGCTCTTCACGATCACCAATATGCCGATCAAGCGCTTCGGTGCAATCCTTGCCGCCCAGGGACAGTTCGTCGAATACATGCAGCTACTCAAGGACGCGTATCGGCAAGACAATCTCAAGGCCGTCATGTGTCGCAATCTGATCAGCGTTGACTACCGAGGCTACCTCTACGACTGCGACTTCAACCAGATGCTCGGGCTGCCGATCGGCGGGGACACAGCGCGCCAGCACCTGAGCGATCTTCTGTCGCAGGCCGGCTTGCCGCGACGGATCGGCGTCGGCGACCACTGCTACGGCTGCACGGCGGGCCAGGGCTCGAGCTGCGGGGGCGCGCTCAACGACTGATCGGTCCGGTCCGCCTCAGGGCCTGGGCAGAACGATATTGCCGACAATATGCTGTCGCTGCTCCTCGATCCACGCCGCGTCGAAACCCTCGATGTCCTGCACCACGTAGAGGGGACGATTCTTGGTTTCGATGAAGATGCGCGCCAGGTATTCGCCGAGGATGCCGATCGAGAACATCTGCAGCCCGCTGAAAAAGAGAATCAGCGTCGCCAGGGAGGCATAACCCGGCACGTCAACGCCCCAGATCAGGGTGCGGATGACGATGAAGCTGGCATACATGAGGGCGAGAAAGGCGAAGAGGAAGCCGAGATAGCCCCAGGCCCGAAGCGGCGCGGTACTGAAGGAAGTGATGCCCTCCAGCGCGAGATTCCACAGGCGCCAGACGCTCCAGCGGCTGCTGCCCGTATGCCGCGCCGGTCGCTCGTAGTCCAGGGTCACGACCTTGAAACCGACGTAGTTCATCAAGCCCTTCATGAAGCGTGTCTTTTCCGGCAGGTGGAGCAAGGCATCGACCACGCGCCGATCCATCAGGCGAAAGTCGCCGACGTTGGCCGGCACCTGATTGCGGGCCAGCATCCCCATCAGGCGATAGAAGGCCGCGGCGCTGAGGCGCTTGAACCAGCCGTCCTCCCGTCGCAGGGTGCGATGGGCCAGCACCACATCGGCACCGTCACGCCAGCGCTCGAGCATGCTGGGAATCAGCTCCGGCGGATCCTGAAGATCCGCATCGAGAATCACCACGGCCTGACCACGCGCCAGGTGCAGTCCACAGGTCATGGCCGCCTCCTTGCCGAAATTACGCGCCAGGCGAACGATCTGAACTTCCGGCTGGCGCTCCCGCCACCCAAGGAGCTGCTCGAAGGTCTGATCGACGCTGCCATCGTCGATCACCACGATCTCCAGGCTATCGGCATCCAGGCCCTCGAGGGCGGTCCGCAGAGCCCCGGCCAGCGCAGGGACCCCGTCGGCTTCATTGAAGCAGGGGATGATCAGGCTGAGTTCCGGGCGTTCGGGAGTCGCGCTCATGCGGTGCAGGCCATCGATTGCAGCAGGGGCTGCAGTATATCGAAGCGGCTCAGTCGTCCGCTTCGTCCGGGATGTGCGTCGCCTGCCAGGTGACCGCCTGCCAGCGGCCCTCTCGCTGGCGAAAGACGCCGGTGTTGAAGTATTGATCAGTCAGCGCCCCGTGCTGATGGGCGAGGAGGCGAAAAGTGACCACCGCGGTCGCCCCGAAGTCCTGGATCTGCACGTCTGCCGCGGAATAGACCGGCGCGCCTGCGGCGACGGCGGGTGAGTCATCGAGACCTGCGAGGATCGTGGCCTTGCCGAATCGCAGGCCCGATGAGCTGGTGTAGATCAACGCCTCGTCCCAGAAGCGCTCGTGGGTCCCGCGTTCGTTGACCGAAGCCCCGGCGAGGAAATCATCCAGGAGCCCTCGAAGCGCTTCGCTGCGGGCCTGCTCGCCATGTGAATCGATGTCCGTGTTCTGAGCTGACGCCGACGGCGCGGCGACGAGAAGCATCAGGCCAAGGACGGGGACCAGTAGGGTTCGGAAGGGCTTGCTTTGCATGGCTTCGACTCCCGCCAGATTGGATCATGTTGGAACTCGACCTAGGCCGAGCGGATAAAGTCCCGTACCACGGGATACACCTGCGTTCGCCAGCGGCGACCGCTGAAGATACCGTAGTGGCCGGCCCCGGGGGCCTCGAAATGCGTGCGCCGCTCGTCGGGGATGGCGCTACAGACCGAGTGCGCCGCACGCGTCTGACCGAGTCCGGAGATATCGTCCAGTTCACCCTCGACGGTGAGGAGCGCCGTGTCCTCAATGGCTTCGGGGCGAACGCGCTCGTCGCCGACAACCCATTCGCCTCGCGGCAGGCTGAAGCGCTTGAACACGGTCTCGATCGTGTCGAGGTAATAGTCGGCCGGCATGTCCAGGACGGCGTTGTATTCATCGTAGAACTTGCGATGCGACTCCGCGTCGTCCAGATCGCCGTCGACGAGATGCTGATAGAAATCCCAGTGCGATCGGGCGTGGCGGCGGGGGTTCATCGCCATGAACCCTGCGTGCTGCATGAAGCCCGGGTAGACGCGCCGACCCGCACCGGGGAAGTTGGCCGGAACCGGATGGATGAGGTTGGCGCGGAACCAGCTCAGGGGCCGGGTGGTCGCCAGGTTGTTGACGCCCGTGGGGCTTTCCCGGCCGTCGACGGGTCCGCCCATGAGGGTCAGGGAGCGTGGGCCGGGCTCACCGCGAGCCGCCATCAAGGCGACGGCGCCGAGCACGGGGACCACGGGCTGGCAGACGGCGATGACGTGCAGGGATTCCGCGCCGATGTGCCGGATGAAGTCTTCGATGTAGGAGACATAGTCGGCGAGGGAGAAATCACCCTCATCCCGCGGGACCATCCGCGCGTCCAGCCAGTCGGTGATGTAGACCTTGTGCTCCGGCAGGAGCGTGCGCACCGTATCGCGGAGAAGCGTCGAGTGGTGGCCGGACAGGGGCGCGACGACCAGCACCGTCGGGTCGTTCTTCAGGTCGGCGATCGTTTCACCCTCATCGGAATAGCGCTTGAAGCGCAGGAGGCGGCAGAAGGGGCGGCGCAGTTCGATGACTTCGGCAACGGGCACGTTGTGGCCGTGGGCGCAGACCTGGTCGATGCCGAATTCGGGCTTGTGGTAATCCTTGCCGATTCGATGCAGCAGTTCGTAGCTGGCGGCCAGCTGCTCGGCCCCGGGCAGCCTGGCAAAGGCGCTCGACGGATTGGAGAGAATCTCGGCCGTCGCCTGCGACCAGATGCTGAAGGGGCTCAGAAAAGAGCGCTGGAATTCGTAGAGTTGATAGAGCATGCGCAAGGAGCGGGTCCGGCGGGTACGAGGGCACGATAGCAGAGTCCTGGCGACCGCGTTCCCGGCGACCGCATCCGGCCGGCGTCACCCCCCTCGATCATCCAGCCCTCACCGCCGCCACTGCAGGGGTTCCGCGTGCGTGTCGCGTGTAGGCGAAGTGAAAATTGCGTGATAGCTTATGCGCTCATTTTCCAGCGGTAAGCAAAATCATGCGGGGTATCCAGGACCAACTCCTCCGGCGTGCGCAGACCACGCCCGGACAGCTCTATCTGGCTCAACCGATCAATCGTCAGTGGCAGCACTGGACCTGGGGTCAGGCCATCCAGGAAGCGCGGCAGATGGCCGTGGCCCTGAGCGACCTGGGGCTCGAGCCTGGCGATCGCGTCGGCATCATTTCCCGCAACTGCGCCCACTGGGTACTGGCAGACATGGCCATCATCCTCGCCGGCCTGGTCAGCGTGCCGGTCTACCCCACCGCCAATGCAGCGACCGTCGGCAAGATCGTCAAGCACAGCGGCACCCGAGTCCTGTTCGTCGGCAAGATCGATGAGCCCTCCAGCCAGCTGAGCGAGCTCCCCGACGAGGTCCGCACCATTGCCTTCCCCTATGAAGAAGCAACCGGCGAAATGACCTGGGACGCCCTCAGAGAGACGGCCGATGCCGGGCGCTTTCAGCTCAGAGCCCGGCAGCCGGACGACCTCGCGACGCTGCTGTATACCTCGGGCAGTACCGGGACGCCCAAGGGCGCCATGCACAGCCACGGCAACTTTGCCTGGGTCGGGGAGAATCTGCCGAAGGCCATCGGCGTTCAGCCCGGTGAGCGGATCCTCTCCTATCTGCCGCTGTCGCACTGCACCGAGCGCGCCTACGTCGAAGCGGCCAGCTTCTACGGCGAAACCAGCCTTTACTTCGTCGAGTCCATCGAGACCTTCATGGACGATATGGCCCACGTTCGCCCGACCCTCTTCGGATCGGTGCCCAGGTTGTGGAAGAAGTTCCAGATCGGCGTTCAGGAAAAGCTGCCCCAGCGCAAGCTCGATCGCCTGCTGCGTCTGCCCCTGATCAGCGGACTGATCAAGCGCAAGATCAAGCGCGGCCTGGGCCTCGACCAGGCTCGATGGTTCGCCAGCGGCAGCGCGCCCATCGCCGTATCGCTGCTGGAATGGTGGGATCGCATGGACGTGCCGATCAGCGAGGGCTGGGGCATGACCGAGACCTTCGCCTACGGCACTTCGCTTCCCGCAGGAAAAGATCCGCTCTACGGCGCCATCAGCAAGGCGCTGCCCGGCGTCGATCTGAAGATCGGTGAGGAGGACGAATTGCTGATCCGTTGCCCCTGCCTGATGCAGGGCTATTACCAGGACGAGGAAGCCAGCGACCTCGCCATGGACGGCGACTACTTCCGCACCGGCGATCAGGTCAGCATCGACGCCGAAGGCTGGGTGCACATCACCGGTCGGGTCAAGGAACGCTTCAAGACGACCAAGGGGAAGTACATTTCGCCGGTGCCGATCGAATCGCTGCTGGCTCGCAACGATCACATTGAGCTGGCCTGCGTGACCGGCTCCGGCCTGACCCAGCCCATCGCCCTGGTGCAGCTCGCCGACACGGCCCCGGAGGATCGCTCCTTCCTGAAGGCTGAACTCGAGGCCACGCGCCGCGCCGTCAACCAGGCGCTGGAGCCCCACGAGCGGCTGGGACAGCTGGTCGTCATCAAGGACAGCTGGGAGCCGGAGAACGGCCTGCTGACCCCGACCCTGAAGCTTCGTCGAGCGGCCATCGAAGCGCGTTATCAGCACCTGCTCGTCGAATCCAGCCAGACGGTCAGCTTCGAAGCCCCGGACTAAGGCCGATGGAAATCCTGGTCTTCACCGCCCTGGCCTTCGTCGCCTGGCTGGGCTGGCGCCGCTGGCAGCAGCAGCGTCGCCAGCGGCGATTCGAGCAGCCCCTGTCCGACGCTGCCGTGGCCATCCTCGAGCGCAACGTGCCCCTCTACGAACGACTCCCTGAATCGCTCAGGCCCAAACTCCACGGCCACGTGCAGGTCTTCCTCGATTCGATGGAGTTCCAGGGCTTTCACGGCCAGGTCATCGATGACGAAGTTCGGCTGACCATCGCCGGCAATGCCTGCATGCTGCTGCTGAACCGTCCCGGCCAGTTCTATGAAAACTTTTCGTCGGTCTACGTCTACCCGAGCACCTTCTTCTCCGACCAGGAAGACTTCGACGGCGTCGTGTCTTCCGTTCGACGGGAGCACCGTCTCGGCGAATCCTGGATTCGCGGTCCGGTGATCTTCGCCTGGGACTCGGTGCGCCACGGCGCCCTCGACCCCCGCGACGGCCACAACGTCGTCCTGCACGAATTCGCCCACAAGATCGATGACATGGACGGTGCCGTCGACGGTGCGCCCGGCCTGACGACGGCCGAGGAGGCGCGCCGCTGGGCCCGCACCATGCGTGAGGGCTTCGAAGCGCACGTCGAGCGGGTCGAACGCGGCCTGCCCACGGTCATCGATCCCTACGGCGCGACCAATCCCGCGGAGTTCTTCGCCGTTCTGACCGAAACCTTCTACGAGGAGCCGCGCGACCTGAAAGAGCACCACCCGGCGCTCTACTCCGAGATGCAGCGTTGCTATGGCGTCGACCCCTTGAGCTGGGTGATCGCCGCCGATGAGCGCGCACAGGGGTGAGCTCAGCGCGCACCAAACGGCCCTGGCTGAAGATCCTCTCCGCCCTTGCCCTCGGCCTTGCGCTGATCTGGATCCTGTGGTCCGAGCGCCGGCCCGAGCACGAGGGCTGGCTGCGCAGCGAGGCCCAGGCCCGGCTCCAGACCTGGTTTCCGGAAACCCTGCAGCCGCTGCCCTCGGAGATCGGATTCGACGGTGCCACCGCCGCCGAGCCGGAGCAGTTCCTGGTGGTCATGATCCATGGCCTCGACGAACCGGGCGGCATCTTCGATGAGCTGGGCCCGGCCCTTGAAGAGGCAGGTCATGGCCAAACGCGCTTTCTCTACCCGAACGATCAATCGATCGCGGCCAGCGCCGATCTGCTGAACCGGCACTGGACCGAGCTGTCACCGGATTCCCCCATTGTGCTCCTCGGGCACAGCATGGGTGGCCTGGTGATCCGTGACTTCGTCACTCGCCTGTATCCCGCGATCGATCCCGATGCCGCCCGAGTCGCGGCGGCGCTGCTCATCGGCACACCCAACCAGGGTTCGGAGTGGGCACGCCTGCGGGTCTGGCTCGAGGTGCGGGATCTGCTCGGATCCGAAGGGGTCGATGACTTCGGCCTGTTCGCCGGCCTGCGCGACGGCACGGGCGCGGCCAAGGTCGATCTGCGCCCCGGCAGTCGATTCCTGCGCGAGCTCAACGCCCGATCCTGGCCGGGCGAGATTCCCCTGCGAATCCTGGGCGGTGAAATCCGGCTGGAGGACGAGGAGCGGCAGGCGGCCCTGGAAGCGATCCAGGCGCGCACCGGCGATCAGGACTGGAGCGAGGCCTTCGCCCGCTGGCTCGAGGAAAGTGCCGCGCAACTCGGCGACGGCGTCGTTGCCGTCGAGGCCCTGCCCGCGCCGGGCGCCACGGCGCCGACGATCGTCGCCGCCTCCCATCGGGGGCTCCTCCGGCCAGACCCGCTGAACGGCGGAGCTCCCCCCGGGATCGCCTGGACCCTCGAGCAGCTGGACATGCTGGGCCGACGGGATCGGCCGCAAATTCCGGAGTAGCCGTCAGTGGCGGGGCTATACTCGTGGGCTACCTTTCCTTAACAAGGAGTCGAACCGATGACCGATGTCCGCGCCTACGGCGCTCAATCCGAAAGCTCCGGCGTCGCGCCCATGCCGATCCAGCGGCGGTCCCTGCGACCCGACGATGTCGCCATCGACATCGACTTCTGCGGCATCTGCCATACGGATATCCACTTCGTCGAGAACGACTGGGATCGCACGGAGTATCCGGTGGTCCCCGGCCATGAAATCATCGGCACGGTCACCGCCGTCGGCGATGAGGTGACCGGCGTCGCGCCGGGCGACCGGGTCGGCATCGGCTGCATGGTCGATTCCTGCCGCGAATGCGCATCCTGCGACGATGGCCTCGAGCAGTATTGCGAGCAGGGAGCGACCTTCACCTACAACGGTGAAGACCGCCACGATGGCGCGCGGACCTTCGGCGGTTACTCCGAGCGGATCGTCGTCAGCGAGCGATTCGTATTGCGCGTTCCCGGCGCCCTGGACCCCGCGGCCGCCGCGCCGCTCCTGTGCGCCGGCATCACGGTCTACTCGCCCCTGCGCCACTTCGGCGTCACCCAGGGCTGCCGCATCGGCGTCGTCGGCATGGGCGGACTCGGCCATATGGGCGTGAAGTTCGCGCGCGCCATGGGGGCTGAAGTCACCCTGTTCACGCGCTCTGCCGCCAAGGCCCCGGAGGCCAGAAAACAGGGCGCGCACCACGTCGTCATCTCAACGGACGAGGCCGAGATGGAGGCCCAGATGGGCCAGCTCGATTTCATCCTCGATACGGTCCCGGTGCAGCATGACCTCAACCCCTATCTGAACTGCCTGCGACGCGATGGCACCATGATCCTCGTCGGCGTGCTCGAACCCCTCGACCCGCCGGTCGCCGGAGGCGCCTTGATCTTCGCCCGTCGGCGGCTGGCCGGTTCGCTGATCGGCGGCATCCCCGAGACGCAGGAAATGCTGGACTTCTGCGCTGAGCACGACATCGCCTGCGACATCGAAATGCTCGATATCCGCCACATCAACGACGCCTATGAGCGGATGAAGCGCAGCGACGTCAAATACCGCTTCGTCATCGACATGGACAGCATCCGGGAATGACCCGCCAGCCACAGGCGAGTCCCCGCTCCAGGACCTGAGTCCCATCGCCAATCAGCGACAACAATGGCGCTTCTGGATCGATCGCGGCGGCACGTTCACCGATATCGTTGCCCGATCGCCGGCGGGGGAGCTGGTCACCACCAAGCTGCTTTCCGATAACCCGGAGCAGTACCAGGACGCCGCCCTTGCCGGCATCCGCCGGCTCCTCGGTATCGAGGCCGGCGCCGCGCTTCCGGTCGAGTCGATCCACAGCGTTCGCATGGGCACGACCGTGGCCACCAATGCCCTGCTCGAGCGCAAGGGCGAGCGCACTGCCCTGCTGACCAACGCGGGCTATGAGGATGCCCTGCGGATCGGCACCCAGGCCCGCCCGGACATCTTTGCCCTCGATATTCAGCGCCCCGAGCCCCTCTATGACGCCGTGCACGGAATCGCGGCGCGCGTCGATGCCGACGGCCGCGTGGTCCAGGCGCTCGACGAGACCGCCCTGCGACGCCTGCTCCATCGGCTGCGCGAGGATGGCTACCGGGCGCTGGCCGTCGTGCTCATCCACGCCTACCGCTTCCCGGATCAGGAGCGGCGCATCGGCGACATCGCCACCGAACTCGGCTTCGAACAGGTCAGCCTGTCCCATCGCGTCAGCCCGCTGATTCGATTTATCGGCCGCGGCGACACCACCGTTGTCGATGCCTACCTCTCACCGGTCCTTCGCCGCTATGCCGACCGCATTGCCACTGCCCTGGGCTCGATCCCCCTGAGCTTCATGAAGTCAGACGGCGGCCTGAGCGACGCTCAGCGCTTCGCCGGCAAGGACGCGATCCTGTCCGGCCCCGCCGGCGGGATCGTCGGCTGCGCACGTACGGGCGAGGCCGCGGGCTTCGACGCGGTCATCGGCTTCGACATGGGCGGAACCTCGACGGACGTCGCTCACTACAAGGGCGAGTACGAGCGCGTCTTCGAGACGCAGGTCGCCGGCGTGCGCCTGCGTACTCCCATGCTGGAAATCCACACGGTCGCGGCCGGCGGCGGCTCCTGCCTGCACTTCGACGGCAGCCGCTTCCGCGTCGGTCCGGACTCCGCCGGCGCCGATCCCGGCCCGGCCTGCTACCGCCGCGGCGGGCCGCTGACGGTCACCGATGCCAATCTGGTCCTTGGCAAGATTCAGCCCGGCCACTTTCCCGACCTCTTCGGCCCCGACGGCAATCAGCCCCTGGATGCCGAGGCCGTCGCGACGGCCTTCGACGCCCTGGCCCGGGAGATCCGCCAGGCGACGGGGCTGGAGCGGCGCGTCGAGGATATCGCCGAGGGCTTCATCAAAATCGCCGTCAACGCCATGGCCGGCGCAATCAAGACCATCTCCATCCAGCGCGGTCACGATGTGACGCGCTATCTGCTGAACTGCTTCGGCGGCGCCGGCGGTCAGCACGCCTGCCTGGTCGCCGACGAGCTCGGTATCGATACGGTTCTGATCCATCCCCTGGCCGGCGTCCTGTCGGCTTATGGCATGGGCCTGGCCGAGGTCACTGCCCTGCGCGAATTCGCTGTCGAAGCGCGCCTGGATGAAGCGCTGATGGCCGAGCTCGCCGCCGAGTTCGATTCGGCCAGCGACGCGGCGCGTCGCGAGCTCCTCGATCAGGGCCTCGATGCGGCGCAGATCAGGATACGACAGCAACTCCAGATCAAATACGCGGGCACCGACACGACCCTCCTCATCGACCGGGACGACCCGGAGACCGTCGCTGCGAACTTCGCCCAACGCCATCGCCAGCAGTTCGGGTTCGTGATGCCAGGCCGCGATCTGACCGTCGAAGCCGGCCTGGTCGAAGCCGTGGGACGCTCGGCCCAGGCCTCGCCCGACACCGATTCGCAGCGCTTCACCGCCAGCACACCGGCGCGGCCGGCTGAAACCGTCGCCACCTTCATGGCGGGCCAGGCGCATCCGGACACGCCGGTCTATCGGCGCGAGCAGCTCGCTCGCGGCCAGACGATCGAGGGGCCGGCGCTGATCAGTGAGGCCAATGCAACGACGGTCATTGAGCCCGGGTGGCAGGGCCGCGTGACGGATCTCGGCGATCTGCTGCTGCAGCGGCAAGGAGGCCAGGAAAGGGCCTCGATCGCCGCTGATCGCGTCGATCCGGTCCAGCTCGAGGTCTTCGGCAATCTGTTCCAGTCGATCGCCGAGCACATGGGTGCGGCGCTGCAGCAGACCGCCTGGTCGGCCAACATCAAGGAGCGCCTCGATTTCTCCTGTGCTCTCTTCGACCGCGAGGGCCGCCTCGTTGCCAACGCACCGCACGTGCCGGTCCATCTGGGCTCGATGGGCGAATCGGTCCGGGCCGTCATCGAACGTCACGGCGAGCGCATGCAGCCCGGCGATGCCTTCCTCCTGAACGACCCCTATCGAGGCGGCACCCACCTGCCCGACCTGACCGTGGTCAGCCCCTGCTTCGACGCCGACGGGCGCTGCCTGTTCCTTACCGCAAGCCGCGCCCATCACGCCGACATCGGCGGCGTGACGCCGGGCTCCATGCCCCCCGACTCGCGCACGATCGATGAGGAAGGCGTCCTCTTCTCCGGTGAACTGGTCCTGCGCGATGGCGCACTGCTCGAAGACGCCCTGCGCGCGTGCTTCCTGGACGGGCCCTACCCGGCGCGCAACGTCGAACAGAACCTGTCCGACCTGCGCGCCCAGATCAGCGCCAATGCTCGCGGCATCGCCGAACTCGAAGCGATGGTGGCGAACTACGGCCAGGCCGTGGTCGAGGCCTACATGGGCTTCGTCCGCGACAATGCCGCCGACCAGGTCAGTCGCGCCCTGGGCTCGCTCGACAGCGGTCACGCCAGCAAGACCATGGACTGCGGCGCCCGCATCGAGGTTCGAGTCGACGTCGATCGCTCGGCGGGTCGAGCCGTGATCGACTTCACCGGCACCAGCCCGCAGCAGGACAACAATTTCAATGCGCCGCGGGCCGTAACCCGGGCCTGCGTG